>JBFWOZ010000043.1:0-26459 GCA_050250255.1 Bdellovibrionales bacterium
TCGTTAATTGAAACTCAAAGAGCTCTTAGCGATGCGACAGATCGTCTAGCGCAGAATAAAGCCAAATCTCTGGTCGCCGATAGTTACAAAAGACTTATACATGATCTCTATACGCCGATCGCGGCTCTTAGAGAAACTATAAAAGATGTTGACCATACTCAGCTCGACTCTTCAGCTCTAGAAAAGAGCGCTTCAAAAATTTCCCGTCTTGCTGAACAAATTCTAAATCAGGTCAGTGCCGGAAAAGAAAATCTTTCTGTTGAGCCAAGTATTTTTACCGAAGAAGACATTAGAAGCTGCGTTCTAGAGGCTAGTGAGCAGGCACTCCTTGCGTTCAAAAACCGAGATCAAGTTAGTTTCACTGGAAAACTTCCTGATCTTCCCATTGTTGTTCCGCACGATCCTGAAATTTTAAGAAGGGCAATTACAAATTTAGTGAGCAACGCTTTGAGAGCTTGTAAATCAGTAGTTGAAGTTGAACTTCTTGTAAAAGAAAACTCAGTCTCAGTTAAAGTTTCAGACGATGGTAGTGGCATCGAGCAATCGGATGTTGGGTTACTTCTTCAAGGCCGCACTACATCACCTGGTAGCAGCAGACCAGGCTTTGGACTACCTTCCGCGAATCATATCGCTCGACTGCATGGCGGACGAATTGTTTATAGCAAATCGCCACTCGGCGGTGCGTGTTTTGAGATCAGGATTTAGCTATGTCAATGGAGTCAAGAATACTAATTGTAGATGATGATCTAGAGCTTCTTGAAAGCGCCGAATCACTTTTATCTAAAATGTATTCTGTCAAAGCCACTAATACAGTCGAGAATGCAAAATCTATTTTGCTTCAAAACGATTTTGACGTTGCGATTATTGATCTTAACTTTGAAGGACAAGACGAAGATGGTTTAGTTCTTCTAGACTTTATCAACGACCGCGTATCAGATGTTGAAGTCGTTGTCTTAAGTGGTGACCAGGTAACAACTCGTGTGGTGAGCGCTATGAAACGAACACTGGTTGATTTTATTCCGAAATCTGGAGATTACGGCAATACGCTTAAATTCGCCGTTGCAAAAGGCTTGGAAAAGAAGAGAGTAAGAACAGCCAAATCTAGTGAGCATAACTTTTTAACGAATTCTCCTAAAATGAACGCACTCCTTAGAACGGCTCAAAAAATTGCTGTGAGCTCTGGACACTTTCCTGTGTTAATCACCGGAGAAACTGGTACAGGCAAAGAAGTTTTAGCTCAATACCTTGCTAAGATTCTTTCCAAGAAATTAGTAGCCGCAAATATGGCAAGTATCCCGCGCGAAACAGCCGAATCCGAACTATTCGGTCACGTTAAAGGCGCGTTTACGGGTGCCGTTTCTAACAAGCCAGGTCTCATTGAGCAAGCTCACGGTGGTATCTTCTTTCTTGATGAGTTGGGAGAATGCACCTTGGCAATACAAGCGAAACTCTTACGTGTTCTTCAGGAGCGAGAGCTTCAGCCAGTGGGAAGTGTGAAACCTAAAAAAATAGAAACTCGATTCTTCGCCGCTACAAATAAAGACCTTGATGCCATGGTTGAAGAAAAAACGTTTAGGTTAGATTTGCTACAAAGGTTAAATACGATAATACTGCACATTCCGGCTCTACGAGAACGTCCAGAGGATATTGTACTTTACGCAAATCACTTTCTCTCAGAATTTTCGGCTAAAAAAATGATTACTCTGACAAGTTCAGGTATGGACGCTTTGTTGGCTCATACATGGCGAGGAAATGTTCGAGAACTAAGAAACGCTATGGAGCGGTTGGTTGTGTTTAATGACCGAGGTGTCATTGAGTCTGAGGATGTTGTTAGAGCATTGGATGTTCCACTAAATCAGACTCAGTTGGTTAAAAATAGCGCTCCTGATTTAAAGCGCGCAGAAATTCTCGGAGCTTTGGAATTAGAGCAAGGAAACAGAACTAGGGCCGCCGCGAGGCTCGGAATTCACACTGTTACTCTTCAACGATGGTTAAAAAAACTTGGCATCGGTGAAGTATTTGAATCTCAACCAGGTAGACCAAGTCTGTTTAAAAATGCGGAATCAACAGCAAGTAGTGAGGTTGACGCATGAATAAAAAGATAATTTCTATTTCAGATGGACAAAGATGCGTACACACAACCCCAACAAGGGGTTTGCCGCAGCTTTTTTGTATCCATGGCGGTATGGGGCTTGGCTCAGATTCGATATTTGGTATTGAATCCCTATCTGAGCATTTTGATTTGATATGGATAGACCTAAGAGGGTCTGGGCAATCCGACATTTCAAAAAACGGAAGTTATTCTCTTAACGATTTTGCAGAAGATATAAATGAAATTGTGAGCCAGCTTAAAAATGACAAACCAAAAGGAATTTTTGGACATTCGCTAGGCGGAATGGTGGCGGTCAAGACTTTAGCAAAATATCCAAGTCTCTTTGATTTTGCGATCCTATCTAACACTGCAATGGATGATAAATGGCGATCTTCGTCTCAAGAGGCCGTTCAGAAAATTAAAAATCCACAGCTTGATAATGCCCTTGCAAAATATCAGAAAAATCCAAAGTCATACGAAGCAGTTCAAGAGCTTGCCATTCAGTATGGCCCAATTTATTTTCCTGAATTGTCACCACAAGATGCAAAATCACAAATGGAGAAGTTTTCTTATCGAGCAGAAACAATGGAGTACACTAGCAACAAAGTTTATCCTGGAATGGATCTTAAAAACGACTCTGGTACAATTCAGGTCCCTACATTAATTCTTTCGGGTGAGTTAGATGAAGTTGTACCATCAAAATGTCAAAAAACTCTTGCAGACACCATCCCAATTTCCACATTGGTGACTTTACGTGGCTGTGGCCATTTTCCTTTCGTAACAAAAAAAGATGATTTTAAAAATGCGATTTCACAATGGTGGAAATCAGTTAAGTCTCAAACAGAGGAGAAGAAATGAAAAAGATAATCAGATTACTTGTGGTGATACTGGCCGCAGGAGCAACATTACAAGCGATAGTCGCTTTTGCAAAACCAGAGGGTATTCTTAAAAAATTTTCCGACTCAGGACAGAGAGGAAAAAAAGCTGGTGATCCAGGTCCATAATAATGAACGAAAAATTATTGAATAATTTTTTGCCATCGGCCATTTGGATTGGTTATCACTTAGCCATTCCTCAATGGAGCTTCAGCGCACTAAGCCTACTTATGCTTGTACGCGCTTTCGTTATACTTTGGCTGTTTGTAAACCGTGAATTACCAATTCTGAGGGCATCATATTATCAGATCGTGATTGCGTGGATCTCGACTTTTTTGCCTGTCCTCATGATATGGGACTCGCAGGACTCGGCTCAAGCTCTATTGGGGCAGTTGACGGCTATTGGCGGTATGGTTTTATTTATATTTTCGGCACTTGATCTCGGCAAGTCATTTGGCGTTTCTCCTGCAGTTCGTTCACCTATTCAAAGCGGTATATACAAATATCTAAGTCATCCGATATATTTTGCGCATATAGTTGTTGAAGTCGGCATTTTAATTGCGAGCCCCACTATGTGGAATGCGTGCATAGTTGTAGTGGCCTGGTCACTTTATATTTTGCGTGCACGCTGGGAGTCTCAAATTTTGCGACGATATCTTAACGAAAGCATTAAAATAAGTCTTTAATATCAACAGAAAGTGCTTCAGCAAGTTTCGCGAGCATCCTCAGGCTTGGTAGCCTCTTGCCACTTTCAATATCTGAAAGATAACCTTTAGAAACATCGTTTTCATATGCAAGTTTTTCGGATGTCATACCTCGTTTTTTTCGCACTGTTGTAATACGTTTTCCTAAGCGTTTAGCTAAATCATCCATTTGAGTTCTCCCACAGCGAACCTTCTTTATGGACAGTAGCGGAATTCTATGTTTTCATAGTTCTCTGACAGCGAACTTTTGGTTTTATTGCTTTCAGCAAGGAGGCTAGACTTTGGTGGGGTATGACAGAAAAAAATTGGGGCGTTATTTGAAGCAAAGCCGTCAAAAAGCAGGTTTATCGCAAAAAATTGTATCCGAGAGGCTTGGACTCCAAACCGCTCAGTACATTTCCAATATTGAGCGAGGATTATGTGCAGTACCAATAGATACATTAAAAAAGCTTATTCAGCTTTACAGTGAAGATTCGCTTCAAGTAATAAAAATGATGGCTTCCACCTATTCCAAGTCATTGAAGGCCTATTTCTTGAGACGGTAAAGCCGCTAATCGAATGAAGTGAATCAACTTTACTTGGCTCTCAAATGATTGGCAGCACTCCCGCGTACTAGCTAAACTATTGATGTTACAAAGAAATAGCATGTCATTTAACCGAATGGTTGACTAATTTCTAAAGCTCATATATCATTTAACTATATGGTTAAATCATCTGCAGCACTCAAATTAGATTTAATTTTTCATGCGCTTTCGGACTCCACTAGAAGAGCCATTCTGTATGACGTTTCAAAGCACGAAAAAACGGTCAGTGAGATTGCTAGGCCCTACAGGATGTCACTTGCTGCAGTTTCAAAGCACCTCACGGTCCTTGAGAAAGCGCGACTCATAGAACGAAAAAAGCATGGTAGTTTTCAGATAGTGAGTCTACACGCGGAATCTCTTAAAACTGCCGAAGAATGGATTTTATATTATCAACAGTTTTGGGGGCCTCGTCTCGACGCTCTTAAAGATTTTTTAGAAAAGGAGCGAAAATGAGCGAGAACATAAAGCTACAATTGAAACAAATTATCAAAGCTAAGCGTAGTCAGGTTTTCGATGCGTGGACAAAACCAGAGCTGATGAAACAATGGTATCATCCAGGAGCTATGACAAATCCGTCTGCCAGCTCAGATCTCAAAATTGGTGGCAAGTACCACATTGAAATGAAAGGCGAAATGGATGGTAAGCCCGTCAATCCCACAGCGTCAGGTGAGTACACAAAAATCATTCCGAACGAACTTATTAGTTTTACCTGGGGCTGGGAGGGTGATCTTTCTCCAAAGACTTTGGTAACAATTGAATTAAGAGATGTTGATTCCGGAACCGAAGTTACTCTCACTCACGAACGATTTGAAAATACCGGCAAACGCGATCATCACCAAAAAGGTTGGGTCGGTTGTCTGGAAAATCTTAAGATATTTTATAACAACTAACAAAATTAGGAAGTCATCAATGGAATATCCAATCATCATTATTTTACTCGCGTCTATTCAATATTTACTATTTGGTCTTAGGACTGGTGTAGCACGAACCAAGTTTGGAATAGATGCGCCGAGAGTTTCTGGCAATGAAACATGGGAGCGTTACAATCGTGTACACTTAAACACACTTGAGCAACTTATTGTTTTTATTCCTGCTCTTCTTGTTTTTTCCTACTATATCAGTCCGAAATGGGCACTCGTACCAGGAATCGCATTTCTCGTTGCTCGTCAAACATACTCCTACTTATACATTAAGAATCCAAAAGGGCGTGGTTTTCCGCCAACGTTCTTCGTAAATGTTATTTTAGTAATTGGCAGCTTGGTTGGCGTAGTTATTTCATTACTTAAGCAGTAACAAATTTATGAATGTAGATGTTTTAACTGAAATCAAGATTCATTGTCCTCGGGACCTAGTGGCTAACTACGCTTCTGATCCCAACAATGCTCCTAAGTGGTACGTCAATATTAAGGCTGTGGAGTTGAAGACGCCAGGACCTTTAAAGATAGGTTCACAAATGACTTTTATAGCTCACTTCCTGGGAAGGCGATTGGAATATACATACGAGGTTACTGAGTTTTTGTCAGGTTCGAAATTCCAGATGAAAACTGCGGAAGGCCCCTTTCCGATGGAAACAACTTATGAATGGAAAGAAATCGACTCCAATACGACCCAAATGACATTGAGGAATCGCGGTACGCCCACGGGATTTTCAGCACTATTGGCACCTTTTATGTCCGCTGCAATGCGGAGAGCCAATCGGAAGGATCTGACCCTCCTCAAAAGGATGTTAGAATCCTCCGCTGGGCACATAAGCAAGTAGGTTAGGTCCTTGAAGTAGTTTCTCGACTCAATTGCTGAATTAAACTTTTGATTTCATCCCGCGTATTTCTAAATGCATCCAGTCTTTTTGCCTCATCATATTCTGGGTTTGCAGGATCTGAGAGATTCCAATTCAATTTTTTAGCCTTTGAGCTCACAACAGGACAACTCTCTTCGGCACATAAAGTAATAATTAAATCAAATGACTCCAAATTTAAATCATAAACTAATTTAGGATTTTGCTTGGAGATATCTATGCCGATCTCATTCATTACCTGTATCGCAAGTGAATGGGTCTGTGTTCCTGGTTTTGAGCCCGCGCTTTGAATGTTCGCACTACCAGCCAAAATTTGTTTCGCAAGTCCTTCTGCTATTTGGCTCCGAGCAGAATTTGCAACGCATAAAAATAGAATGTTCATGGATTGTTTTGTCTAAGGTTGATGCTTTTAATCATAACTTCATATTGAGACTTTGAATCATCGCCGTCAACACTCAGCCACAGTGCAACGACATTAAGTGGAGTGTCGAATTTGATATCCATTTTAAAAAGCCCCTCGAGTTGCACTAGAGAGACTATTTTTTCATGGATGAGGTCGGATTGGGGAGACACTCGTGACTTATTCAACAGATCCGGTCTATTTGTCACATTATAAAAAAATATCTTATTAATACCTTTATTGGGGGGCGCAAGTGAAAAAAGTTTTTTTACCCATGCTGGGGCAAACATTTTTTTTAACCCGGATAACGTTTGCTCCCCAGAAGTTACAAAACCTAGCCTAAGGATGGAATCTTCGTCGAATGGAGTTATCTCAAGTTTTTTTATCCCATTAATTTCGGCGGACAATATGAAACCATAATTGTTTTGAGAAGACTCCAATTTATAAATAAGTGGGCCAGCAGATTTATTTACTTTTATATTGAGCCCTTTCATATCAAAGGCGACTTCATTCGACGGAATCTTTGAAAATGTGAGCGATGTCCATTTCGAGCTTTCTAAAAGTATACTCTCTCCAAAGGCTTCCCCAGGCATTAGCATCATCAGAAAAAGAGCTAAGTAAATAGACGATTCTTTTTTATTAAAAAAAATGTTGAACACCAAAACTCCAATTCATAGAATCAGTTTTAACAAGAGGCTTTGCAAAATCTAATCTCAATACAAAACGATAAAAATGAGGTAGAATAAGTCTTATTCCAGCTCCTAAACTTGCCGCTCTAACCATAAATAAATAGTGAGCATGCTCCCCAAAACCAGCAAAATCTATAAATGAAACCCCTTGGGTGATGATCGATGGTTGCTGAGAAATTACAAAACGAAATTCTGAATTGCTTAATGAGTAAAACCGGCCTGAAAATCTGTTATCAGAAAATCCTCTAAGGCGATCTAAACCACCCAAATAGTATCTGTATTGAAAGATATCTGTAGATGTTGCACCTATCTGTATACGTTGTGCAAATTGTGTGCGAGTTGAAAGTGGGACATACAATAGATATCCAATGTCACCTTGAGAGAAGTCACTGACTTCTCTCTTGAGGGGTAAAGCATAACCAATAGAGGTTGTGAGTTTATAACCAGATAACATATGCGATTCGCCCTTAACTTGTCCGAATTCAATTCCTATTTTTGTAATCACCAGTTTTGTAGAAGGAGGCATCTCAAAGCCACTAGAATTTTTTTCTAATATGTTTTGAGGCAACTCTTCGGTTGAAAACTTGTCATAATTGTAATCCATGGAGACACGCCAAAGACTTGCGTCTTTAATCTCCTTAAAATAGTCGATATAAAATTTTTCTCGTTTGTGGAGAAAGCCAGCTTCAGGCACCGGATCATTTCTTTCAGAGTTGTAAATAGTGCGTATGCGACGAGTATTCCAATACTGAACATCAATGCCTTGCCTTTTTCCAAAGAGACGAGGGTTTTTGTACCAGATAACACCGGAGCTTATTCCAGCCAGATTTTCGTACTGAGTGCCAAGTTCAATAAATTTTCCCATTGCGTTGGGATCATAAACACCCAAAGTATATTGAGTTACACCGCCTCCAGAATTGATTTTAAATATTGGTATTGTTGTCCATTTTTCTTGAACCTTGATGGTAATATTAGTTTCTCTCAGGGAGTTGCTATTAACTACACTTTTGACATCCGTAAATAGACCCATACTACGGATTTTTTCAATTCCAGTCTCAATATCTGTATTACAAGTATGAGTGCCCACTTTCAGATTAGACTCTCGAATAATCATTTCGCTTTGAGTTCTGTTATTGCCTTCAATACCTATGGCCTTAATAAAATGAGACTCTGAAGAAGGACAGTTCGCGTGACTCAATGTTGGGATTGCACAAACTATGCACAAAAAATATTTACAGAGCAAAGCCTTCAAGGTTCTGTTCCTCGTCTTTGTGCCTTAATCCAGTGTAAAAGTGCAATTTGTTTTTGGTTGGGGTTACTGAGTAGAGACAGAGACTCTTGAAGAGATTCGAGATCTTTAATACTGTCCACATCAATTTGCGTGGGTAGGAATTTGACACTTCCGAAGTCTACGAGTTGAGAGGCAAGCTGAGAGCGTGTATCAGACAAGCTATACCGAACGTTTGTCCAAACTTCTCTGGGCACTGACTTTTTTCCACCAAATAGATAAAAACCACCATCATCTGCTGGGCCAAGTACAAAATCGAATGTTCTAAGTCCTTCGAGAGCTTCTAAAAAAAGATTGGAAGTTAGTTGAGGTGAATCTGCGCCTACTACCAATACATTATTATAGCTTTCAAAGAGGGAATCATAAATATGAGATAGGCGTTCACCTAGAGAACCCTCATTCTGGCTGATATTTCTAAATTCCTTCCACACGTTTACTTCTAATCCCTCTTTCTCTGCAATGGCCCAGTAGGGAGTAACGTTAGGTTTGGATTCACTCAATTGAGCGAGAGTTGATTGAATACATGAACAAGATATTAAATAAAACTGTTCTGCTAGACTTTTTCCAATTGAGTTTGCGAGGCGTGTTTTTATAGGAGAAAGCCCCGGCGTTTTTACAAACACAGCAATTGCAACTTTGGGTTGTTTCATTTTTCTTCCCGAGTCGTAATGTATTTTAGCATTTCAGGCATGGCTTGCTTCAGAGTAAGATAACCATGAAGCAAAGTCGTTTTGCCCCAGCCATTGTCTCTATATTTTCTAGAGCTAGTTGAAATTGTCGCTCCAGTGCAACGAAGTTTAAGGTTTGAATGCCTAACTTTCCAAACAAATAAATGATCTTCTCCATAGGGTGCTTTCTCACAAAATCCGCCAACTAAATTAAAGCACTTTGTCGAAATACAAAACCCTTGATCACCAAAAGGTAAGCCTAATATATGTGATCTTATCCAAACTCCGAGTGAATTTAAGTTCATTAATACAGGCCCATCATTTTGAAACAGTAGATTAAAATAAATCAACTCTTCGGGGTCGTCAGATAAAATATTTTGAAGTGAATCGATGGCTTTTTGACTCACTCTAGAATCAGCGTGCAAAAACCACAAATAATCAGACTTCGAACTTCGGGCTCCGGCATTCATCTGATGTCCTCTGCCGATAGCTGATTGGACCCATTTGGTATTTTGTTTTTTATCGCACATCGTATCAAAATCTGTCGGTTTTTGTGGGCCTACAAAAATGATATTTGTTTCTTTTGGCAACACAGAGAGATCTTTAAATAAAATTCTCCACTGAGTTTCCTCAGGCGTGATTGGTATTATGACTGTGAGTTTGCGCATATTACTCAAAACCCGCTCCATTTATTTTTTAAGCAGCGTAAGTAAGCTGAGTTTTTCGGGTGTTAGCGATGCTTTCTGCGTCAAAACGGATTGCCGAAGACTTGATCGGCAAGAGCATTGAGAATTATCGTTTAATTGCGAAATCGAGGATTTGATGACAGATTGAACACGTCCAATGTTTTTTCCGTAAAGCTCAAAGACTTTTTCAACACTCACATGTTGGGATGGATCATCAAGCCAGCAATCATAGTCAGTTGCCACAGCAATCGTGGCGTAACACATCTGTGCTTCTCGAGCTAAAAAGACCTCGGGCACGTTTGTCATTCCCACCAAATGCGCACCACTTTGCTTCAGAAATACACTTTCAGATTTAGTTCCGAGCCTTGGTCCTTCTACACACGCATAAGTTTTTTGGTCATGCAGATCGATGTCTATCGACTTTGCAGACCTCATAATGACAGATCTTAGTCTTGGGCAAACCGGCTCAGCCGTAGAAATATGAGCGACCAAACCTTCACCAAAAAATGTTCTAGGTCGTATCCCTTTTGTAAAGTCGGTGTATTGGGATGGCAATGCGAGATCGCCGGGTTTTATTTCAAGCTCTAGACTTCCTACCGCAGAAACACTTAATATTTGCGTTACACCCATAGATTTTAAAGCCCAGATATTTGCACGAAAATTGATTTCGCTTGGCAAAAGCCCATGCTGAGAACCGTGTCTTGGAAGAAATGCCACCGTTCTATCTTGCAAGCGCCCTACAGTAATAGGTGCCGACGGCTCACCGAATGGTGTTTTGACATTCGACGTTTCAACGTGTTCGATACCATCCATTTTATAGAGACCAGTTCCGCCAATAATACCGATCATAGACTTCCCCTTTTTTTAACAACAAGCGCCGAATGTATCAGACTTCACATTTTGGGTTATGGGACTTGCACAGTCGAACAATCCAAAGTGCTGAGTGAGATCGCCAACAACTTTAAAATGAGAACTATATCTAGTATCTTTCAACATGGACGCTGTATTGCTGCAAACCAGATGTGCTTTGTTTTTCTCAAAAATGTGATGATCGTCCAAAGTAAATGCATTTGGATACTCTGGAATTGATCCTAAGTAGTAGGCGACTTGACCATAGTCTTCGCAGCGATCTTCAAGGTTAAGTTTGAATGCTCTGACGGTCATAGAATAAAAGTCAATTTTGCCGGCTTTTTTTTGTATGTCTTGGCTAATCAAGTCGATCTTTGATGTTGAAATGGTTCTATAATCCGAACAGCCAAGTCGATTCAGCAATCTTCTAAAATCTTCGATATAAAGAGCTCCACCCAAGCACTCTCCGATCAAGAGCTTATCCTCCGCGAGTTCCTTGGGAATACGACGACTTGAAAATACATCAGAAAAGTAGAGTTCTCCGCCAGGTTTTAGAACTCGAAAAATTTCAGAAAACACTCGTTCCTTACTTGGAGATAAGTTAATTACGCAATTTGATACGACAACATCAATTGAAGAAGACTTAATTCCAATTTCCTCAAGATCTTCAATGTAGCCTTTTCTAAAAGTAATATTGGGTGCACTAAGTCCAAATCTCTGCGTGTGATAGTCGAGATGCTTTTTTGCCACGGCAATTTGTTCATCTGTCATATCCACGCCAATAACATGTCCTCTTGGTCCGACAAGTTTAGACAATATAAAACAATCTCGTCCAGAACCGCTCCCGAGATCTAGTACGGTTTTACCCTCGAGTGATGATGGTATGGGTGAACCACAACCATAAAACTTATCTTTTACTTCATCGTGCACTTCTTTGAGGATATCTCTTAAGTGAACAGGCATGGATTCAGCTGTACAGCAGGCGCTTGTTTGCAGATCTTGATTCGTTTTTAAGGTCTTTCCGTAGTATTCTTTAACACTGTCAAGACCCTTTAAAGTTTGTTCCATAAAATTCTCCTATTTAGTTTTTAGTTAAAGAGCCACCGCAGGAGCTACCAGCTCCCGCTGTACAAGCATAACAATGGTTTGCAAAAGTTATTTTGCCCTCATTTAATTCGTTTAAAGAGGAAATATCCCAAATTGTTCTTCTTCCTGTACCGAGCGGAAGCTCAAGCATTTGATTAAAATCGCAGTCAAAAAGTTCGCCATTCCAAGCGACAGAAACAAGGGAGCGACACATAATTTCTTTCGCAGCTGCTGGATTAAAACTATTTGCCAGTAGATCCATGTATGTCTCAAGTTTTCCTGAGCGTTCAAGATCATGGAGAAACCGTTTAATTGGCATATTAGTAATTGTAAAGAGCTGATTAAATTCGATATCAAATAACTCTTTGAGTTCTTTTTTGTAATCAGACTGAAGTTTGGATTGAGTCGGCGGAAGAAATGGGCCCGTTGGATTATAAACAAGATCAAGAGTTAGATCTGAGTTGACTTTTCCGTATCCAAGACCGTTTAGGACCTTTAGAGCCTCGATGCTTTTATTAAAGACATTGCGCCCTCGTTGTTTCTCAACATTCTCCTTTGAATAACAAGGAAGTGATGCCACGATGTGAACCTGATGGGCTTTTAAAAAATGTGCCGTCTCTTCTTGGCCTGGCTCAAAAAGTATCGTCAAGTTGCAGCGATCAATAACTTCCTTCCCAAGGGCTCGTGCGCTGGAAACCAGTTTGCGAAATCCAGGGTTGAGCTCGGGAGCTCCTCCGGTTACATCGACAGTTTTGATCGATGGTGAGTTTGCAAGGACTTCAATAACTCTTGTGAGGGTTTCTTCGGTCATGTTTTCGGTGCGAATGGGGCTTGATTCAACATGACAGTGATGACATGCCTGATTGCACTTTCTGCCAATATTAATTTGAAGTGTTTCCACTTTTTGACGTGTGAGTTGCAAACCGTTTCGCACGATCGTTTGATGAAATGGCATTATCCCCATCATATGACTCCTCTTAAAAGTAAAAAACTAAGAAGGCCTAATAAGCTAGCAATCGGAAGTGTCACAACCCAAGCTAGAATAATTTTTAAAATAGAACCCCAGTGGGCCTGCTTAGTTACAGCTCCAATTCCAAATAGTGAACCGCAAGATACATGCGTCGTTGATACTGGAACTCCGATATGCGAGGCTCCTAGTACAATCGCGCTTGTCACAAGGTTTGCGGAAAAGGCCTGTCCGTCATTCATTTCTGTAATTTGAAAAGACATTGTGTCGGCTATTCGTCGGGACATGATAAGACCACCGATTCCAATAACAATACCTACGCCGCCAGTCGCGTTCATTCCACTGAAGTGTTGGCCTGCTAAAAGTAATGCCGCAATTTTTGGCGTGTCATTAAGGCCGCGAGCAAAACTGACAAGGCCTGAACTTATAAAATGGCCAAGATCTAAAACTTTCTTTGCATTGATTCCCCAGATTTTCCCGACATAGCGTTTTTCACAAGTGATTTGTGTGCCCACGGAAATCGTAGGAAAATTGGCAACACTTATCATGGCTGCTAAATTTCCATGGGGGACGTCAGCTGGAGCAGAAACAAGAACTTCGTTTCCAAGACACAGACAACTTTCTCTTTCGACTTTAAAACGTTTCCGCATGCGACTTAATATCGGATAAATAGCTATTGCACCGGCTATGGCTAACAGTGGACTAATAATTAAGGGTAAAAAGAATGTTGAGACAAGTTGGCTAAAGTTAACTCCACTGGCTGAGGCAAATAGACCCGCGCCAACGAGCGCTCCAGTTATTGCGTGTGTGGTTGAAATAGGAAATCCGAAACGAGTTGCAAGAAAAACGGTTGAAGCTGAAGCGAGGGCGACTGATGCTGTAAATGAACTTAATGCGACGACGTCCGCGGGCACGAGTCCTTTGCCTGAGAAATTGGCAATAAGTTTTTGTGCGAAGAAAAAGGCCACGGCAGAACCCAGAAGTGTTGTTATTGTGGCCCAGGAAAGAGCAATCTTATAGGTAGTGGTTTTACTTCCTAGTAAAGTCGCGACTCCTTTGAAGTTATCGTTTGCTCCATTTGAAAAAGCAAGAAACAGAGCTGATAATAAAATTATCATTGCTGCCAAACTCATGACCTCCTCCATGCATGTAGTTTTTCAACAAATCTCAACAAATGAGCTGGTGCATTTGCTTTTTTCCAAATGCCAGCTGCATATTTGTTCGCCTCTGAAAGAGTTGGATATATGTGTATCGTACTTAAAATTTTGTTCATACCAAAGCCGTGTTTCATTGCTGCGACGTACTCAGCGATGATATCACCCGCATGGCTCCCAACAATGGTAACACCTAATATTTTGTCGCTGTTTTTTGGCGTTAGAACTTTTACAAAACCGTGATCCTCTTCGTCAGCAATTGCTCTATCAAGATCGTCAATGCCGTATTTTACGATTTGATAATCAATTTTTTTCTCGGTAGCTTCTTTTTCGTTGAGCCCGACACGGGCAACTTCTGGATCTGTGAACGTGCACCAAGGAATCACTCGATAATCAACTTTGAATTTTTTAAAAATACCAAAGAGGGCGTTGACTGATGCGAACCACGCTTGATGAGCTGCTGTGTGAGTGAATTGATAGGGGCCAGCAACATCACCGCAAACAAATATATTTGGGACATTTGTTCTTAAAAACGGATCATGTGCAATTGTTCCTCGAGATGAAATCTCAATGTTCAACTCCTCAAGCCCAAAACCCTTTACATTTGGTTTTCTTCCAAGCGCCAGCAAGACAGCATCAAATTCTACTTTTACTTCTCGACCTTCTTTTTCTAGGAGGATGTACTTTTGGTCATCTGATCTGTGAAAAGATTTTGCCTTGTGAGATGTAAGAACTTGAATGCCTTCTTTTTTAAATTTTTCGGTAACGATTTGAGAGACATCATCATCTTCTCGAATGAGTAACTGAGGGAGCATCTCGACAATGGTGACTTGCGAGCCAAATCTTTGAAAGCACTGTGCTAACTCGCAACCGATAGGGCCTCCACCGAGTACAACCAATCTTTTTGGAAGTTCTCTAAGATTCCAGACAGTGTCGCTGGTGAGATAGCCAACATCATTTAAGCCTTGGATGGGCGGCACTAGCGGGCCTGCGCCCGTTGCCACTATAATTGACTTTGTCGTGAGGACTTTACCATTTACTTCAACGCGGTAGGGATCAACGATTTTAGCAGCACCCGTTATGCATTCTACTCCAAGGCCTGAATAGCGTGAAATTGAGTCATGTGGTTCAATTTTTGTTATCACTCGTTGTACACGCTCCATAACGTCCTTGAAATCAAAGTCCGCATGAGCGCTTTTAAAGCCAAATTCTTTTGCTCGATTAATATAAGAAAGCATTTTGGCTGAACGGATAAGTGCTTTGCTAGGCACACAGCCGGTGTTGAGACAATCTCCACCCATTTTGTGTTTTTCAATGAGAGCAACTTTAGCTTTTACGGCAGCCGCTATATAAGATGACACAAGCCCTGCTGAGCCACCACCAATGACAACTAAATTGTAATCAAATTTGTTTGGCTTTTTGTACTTTCGAAGAGCCTTTTGCTGCTTGAAATAGTTCACGATAATTTTTGATATAAGAGGCAAAAAACCTATGATCGCAAATGAAATAAGAAGGCTTGGCGACAGAATGCCCTTGAGACTGGTGATCTGACTGAGTTGTGTGCCAGCATTTACAAATGCTGCTGTACCAGCAAGCATGCCCAATTGACTAACCCAAAAGAAATTGAGCGTGCTAATAGGTGTTAAGCCCATTACAAGGTTGATAAGAAAAAATGGGAATACTGGCACTAGCCTCAACGTAAAAAGATAAAATACGCCATCTTTGCGAACGCCATCATCAAAGCTACGAAGTTTATCACCAAATTTTGCTCTAACCGTATCGCGAAGAAGATAGCGAGATCCTAAGAAGGCGAGGGTGGCTCCGATAGTACTGGCAAAAGAAACAATAAGCGTTCCCCACCAAAAACCAAAAATAAGACCACCCGCAAGAGTGAGTATTGTAGCTCCTGGTACAGAAAATGCTGTTGCGGCCACATAAATCAAAAAATAGAGTCCAACAATTTGAATTGGATTTTCTAAAAAAACATTTTCAAGCAACTGCTGTTTTTCTTTTAGTGTTTCAAGTGTCAGATACTGGCCTAGATCATAGGACCTAAATATCAGTACTCCTATGACTAGGGCGGAAAGCACGAAAATCTTAGCTGAAATGCCCTTCATCTAGGCTCCCTTTTTCAATGAGTCTAATCCATCACGCTTGTTTAAAGCTGAGAGTTCCATATATCCGCCGATAAGCTCGTCGCCATTAAAGATTTGAGGCACAGTTCTCATTCCCGATCGGTGGCAGAGTTCTTTATACATCGCATCGTCACCCTCACCTATAAGGATTTCCTCGTATGGGATTCCTCGCTGGTTAAGTAAAGATTTAGCTGCCTTACAGTAGGGGCAATAGTCTTTTGAATAGATCACTACTTTTGCCACGGTCACCTCCTAGCGACGCAAGTAAGTGATTATGCCTAACAAAACATTACATACAAAATAGGATAATTTGTCGATTTTTCTGTAATAAAGATGAAGCCAGTATCACTTACCTCTAAATTATGTTTGAAGGAGGGATCTCTTGATAACTAGATCTAAGCACCTGACTAATTTCGGCTTCGCATTGTTCGCTATATTGCTTCAATTTGAGATTTGTTTGGGTAGCGGTACCGAAACTGAGCCGCCTTCCCCGCCTGTAACTCAGTTTCGGCATGACCATGCTCAATGGGACAAGTTTCTTAAAAAATATGTCACCGTCAATAATGGAGTAAGCTTAGTTGACTATGAAGCCATCAAAAAAAATAGGCGCGAGTTAGATTCATATACTGAAAGCCTACAAACAATAGCGGGAACAGAGTTTTCAGGGCTCAGTGAAAATGAAAGGCTGGCATTTCTCATCAATGCCTACAATGCGCTCACTATTCAGCTCATAATTGATAATTATCCCGGTATAAAATCTATTAAAGATATAAGGCCTTCGTTTTCTCTTTCTAATCCGACGCGTAGCCCATGGAAGATAAAGTTTTTTAAGCTCTTTATGGAGGAGCACAGTTTGGATGACATCGAGCATGAAATGATTCGAAAAAAATTCAAAGAGCCTCGCATTCACTTTGCGGTCGTTTGTGCGTCTAAGGGATGCCCTCCATTGCGTTTCGAGGCTTATTTAGCAGATAAACTTGATATGCAATTAACAGAGGCTACCAAAGCATTTTTGAAAAACGGAGTTTATAATCGCTTTGATGCAAATGAAAACACACTTTATCTTTCGTCTATTTTCAAGTGGTATGGCGATGATTTTGTACGCACGCACGGTTCAGTAAAGTCGTTTGTGGCCCCTTACATTGCTAAAACTCCAGATGAGTCTAGGTTAATTCAAAACGACAAAGTAAAAATAAAATTTTTGGATTATGACTGGTCTTTGAACAGTAAGTGAATAACAGGGAAGAGCTAACGTCATGAAAATAAATAATCTAGAGAATAAATCGGGCTGGATGTAGGGAGCGGCACGTAGACCCTGACTGCAATAGACGATAATCAATCTAGAAATGAATTCATATAACGCTGATCGATCCAGTTTTTAATTTTCAATGACAGAGAGCTTTTAAAGTACACAGACCCAAAGATTAAAAGAGCTTGAGCACTGCCTGACACAAGAATATTGAGTTGTTTTTTGGAAGGTAGAAAGGGCAATATTTTATTTTTATTCAACACGGAGTCTAGATGTTTAGCCAAATACTGACCTTGGCGAACAGCGATAACCCCTGATTTTGCCAAATTAGGATACGATTTCATTTTGCTACAGTCCCCAGCAGCATAAATATTCGAACTGCACCGAAGATAATCGTCCACAAGAAAATAGCCGTTGGAATCGACGTCAATTGATTGCTTAGAATTCCATTCGTGTGGTGTGATAGGGAGAGAGACAAAAACATAATCATACGAAAGTCGCTTACCATCTGTAAGTACAATCTCACTTTCGGGTATTGCCGTTAAATTTTCCTCATAGTGGATAACTATTCCGAGCGCTGCAGTCGCTCGCTCAAGTTCGGTCGATATTGCTGAAGTGTAATTTTCGCAAAGGCGATCCCCACGAGTTATAATGTGAACGCTGCTTCCTATCGAATTGTTATTTAGAAGTCTTAACTTAATGGCAATAGCAAGTTCCACTGATGCGGCCCCACCACCGACTATAACAAAATCTAAGCGTTGACATGAACTGCATATCCTTTGTACCTCACGCCACTGTTCAATAAAAGTCGGAAGTGGTTTTACGTATATCGTTCGAAAGGGAGCATTTGTTTGAAGACGTGTGGTCTCACCACCAGTATTTATAATTAGATAATCGAATACAATTGAGTTGCCGTTTTGAAGATCAATTGCCTTCTTAGTAGGACTAATCGACTTGGCAGAGCTAATTATGAGATCTACCCCTTTTGCTTTACAAAAAGTTGTCAGGTCTATAGTGAGTTCATCAATTTTGACTTCACCCATAATATGTCTGGGAAGAAGACCGGAATAGAATATTCTGTCGGATTCAGAAACAAGGACTATTCGGCATTTAGTTCTCGCGCTGGGACTTAGGTGTTTAATAACTTCGAGGTTTGCGTGCCCTGCGCCTAATAAGACAATATTTTCCACATCAGCTCCAAGTTAAGCTCAGAAAAAATCATTATGATCCCATCACAATATACTGATGGCTGTGCATATGTATTGTGACTTGAATCATCGAATCATTACAGATTTTTTTAAAATATTTTTTGTAATAATAATTCACTCATAGTCACTTACCTACAAAAGGAGTGATTTATGTCAAAACAGTTCAAATTGCATAATATGGAATCCGCGCCCGAAGGATCTCGAAAAACATTGGAAGGAGTTAAGTTGGCATTTGGAATGGTGCCAAACCTTGCTGCAGTCATGGCAGAAAATCCAGAAGTCGTGAACAGTTATTTTGCTCTTTCAGATGCATTTGGCAGAAGTGGTCTTACTCCAACTGAACAACAAGTTGTTCTGTTGACAGTTAGCTATGAAAACAGATGTAACTACTGCGTCGCTGCTCACAACACAATTGCAAAAATGCAAAAAATTGACACAGGTATTATTGAGGCACTCAAAAGTTCACAACCTTTGAAGGACAGTAAGATTCAGGTACTTCGAGAGCTAGCTTCTGCGATGGTTAAAGAAAGAGGTTGGATATCCGAGGAAGTTCGAGAAAAGTTTTTTGGTGCGGGATATAACCAGTCTCATCTTCTTGCAGTCATTTTGGGAGTCACTCAAAAGACATTGAGCAATTATGTGAATCATATTGCTGAAACTCCAATTGATGAGGCTTTTGAAGGGACATAATTTGGATTTTAGTTTTATATATGGACTAATACATAAAGAGCGTGGCGGAGTGGCCAAGATCCATTCCGCTTTCGAACTTTTCCCTCAAGGTATTATTGCTCACTACACCTTTTATAAGCAGATAATTCTAGATGATAAACTGCCATTGAATCGATTTGAGCGTGAATACTTGGCAGTGCAAACCAGCAAAGAAAATCGTTGTCCCTATTGCATCAGTCATCATGAGGTTGCCTTAAAAAACAGTGATAAGTCACAAGCATCTACAGCCCGACAGAAGGCAATGGACCAACTGAGTAGAGTGCTTACAAAGGAACCTTGGAAGACTAATCTGATTCATGATGTTTTTCTTGAGGCAGGGTTTACTGAGCCTCAATGGCAACATGCCGTTATGGTCGTCTCGTATTTTAATTTTGTTAACCGTTGTGCCCATGCAATGGATGTACAGATCGAGGAAAACTACGAAGAAACGTGCAAGTGATGCTACCAAATGGCATGCCATCCAGGCGGCACCAGATTCCATTTTTGACCGTATACATGAACTGATTTGGTCTCTCCGATTTTGTTGATTAAGCCTCGCCCACTCTGAATCCAAAGTAACACTCCTCCCTTGAGGTTGTATGCATCGAAACCATCTTTTTTAAGATCAGATGCAAAACTGCCACTTCGATATCCAATTGTACAGTAGACCAATACTTTTTTATTTTTATAATTGTCTTTCTGATGGGAAAATTCTGATTTGGAGATTGAATTCTTAATGAACGAAACATTGCGCTCTTTCGGTTCACGAACGTCAACAATAATATAGCTGCTTAGTTCAATTAATTTGTCGTTAGGATCAATGATTGGAACAGATTTAAATTCCTTCTGATAATCATCAAACATTGAATTAATTTTTTCAAGATCAGTCGGTTTCGCGTGGCAAATTAAAGCCATAAATACCAGTGTGCTGATAACAATATATCGGATCATAAATGGGTCTCCAGTTTATTTTGCCTGTTATTCAGATGCCACCAACCTGTTAGCGCAAAGAAAATAGTATATTCAGCAATTTTAAAATAGGGAGCCCAATCTTTTGAGTAGAACCATGAGTAGCTTGCCACAACTAGATATGAAAACACAATCCATGGCGTGTGTCGTGTTAGACAAGCAAGGGGTAGGACCCATAAAACATACCAGGCATCAACAACTGGCGAAAGAATGAGCATTGCTCCTATGATTTGTAGGGTGGCAAGTGGGAGTTGATGTGCGTGGTTTAAAGTCTTTGTTCGTCGATATAATATAACTGAGAAAATCACACCAACAGCCATTTTAGTTGTAAGCGCATTATCACTAAATAATTGAAGGACTAAATCCAAAAGGTGAAACACCCCTGCGTTGAACTGCCAGTAAGTGGCATATGCCTTTGTTCCACCAAAGACCTGCAAGCCAGCACCGATGAACGGAATATAAAATAGTAAAACTACCAGAAAAAATACTGTTAGATTTTTTTTCCAACGGTTATCAAGTTTGATAAATAGCGGTACTAATATAATTGGAAAAAGCTTAGTGAGAGTTGCAAGAGCTAAAGTTACCCACGCTCTTAAGAACATACGTTTTTGACTCAGGAGGTAAACACTCAGAAACGTAAAAAATACGACTATGGTATCTAGGTGAGCTGAGTTTGAGACCTCTTTAAGGACTAAGGGATTTAGAAAATACAGGAAGCTTAAATTTTTGTTGCGGTTCGTAGATTCTAGCCACCTTACTAAAATCCACCAAATGCCAAGGTCGAAAAAGATAAAAACAATTTTGAGCCCAAAGAGTGAGTCACCAAAAACAATGTGGGAGAAAGTAAAAAAAAGCTGAGCCACAGGTGGGTAGATCGTCGAAAACTCTGGCCAACCTATTTGGTTCCGATACGGCGTATTCAAAAAATCAAGCGCTGAATCATTTGGAGCAAATGTAAACGGGTTTACGCCACTTGCCAGCACCCTCCCATCCCATAGGTATCGCCAATAGTCATTTTCAAGAACAGGTGTACTTGGGAGCAGAATAAGCCTACAAATTATTCCTGCCGCAAAAAGGAGTATAAAGTAAAGCCTGTCTTGCTTAACCATAACCAGCTTTCGACTGATTATTATGTATAAGGCAAATTGAATTGAGTACACCACCAGCAGTCCTAGAAATTCATGAGGCCAAATAGAAAGAAAATAGTACCCTGCGCAAGAGGCACAGAGTAGCGCTAATGGCAAAATCGAAGTTATCAACGATAAAATGGTAAAGCTCCTGTAATAATATGTCCCTTGTACACACTCACTCCCAAAGGATGCCCTAGATGGGTGACAGATGACCACGAATCATTACGTGGTAATTGTCGAAATTTCGTACTTACGCATTTTGAAGGGATTGTATTGAGAGTTTCGATTGTAGTTCCAATTTTAAATGAAGTTAATCTGGTAAGCACTTGCTTAGGCTATCTTCAATCAACTCTAGCCGACCTAAGTCGAAGAAAAATCGGTCAGTGGGAAGTTGTGGTTTCGGATGCTGGTAGCACAGATGGCACCGTTAAACTCATCAATAAATTTATGACGAAAGAGAACTGGAAATTTGAAAAATCAAATATATCTCATCCTTCAATCGGAAAAACCATTAAACAAGGAATTCACGTAGCGACAGGTGATTATATTTGGATACTGCCTGTCGATACACGACTTCAAATTGATGCATTTGTGGATTTATGGGAAATAGTAAGCCACGATCATGCTGACTATATTGCTTTTCCAAAACTATATGCGCCGTCCACAACTCTATTAAAACTCTATCAGTTTCTTCAAAATACAATAAGATTAAAACTTCTAAAGCATGTTGTGTGGACCAATGGAATTGTTCTTTCTAAGAGAATATTTGAAAGTTATGATGTGCCCACCGTAGGTTTTATGGAAGATGTCATTTGGTCGGACCAATTACGAAAAAAAATCCCTTTATTGATTTTAACTCATCCAATAGAAGTGTCCACGCGTAGATATCATCCAAGCGGCATTCTTCGACAAATTTTCGTGAATTTTATAGTCATGTTGTTATATAGAATTCGGCTTGTGAAGCCGCAGAATTTGAAGACAATTTATAATAGGTAGTTGGTGTTTTTATATGTACGAAAACGAAGTTAAAAAGTTACGGGGCAAGAGTGCCCAGCCTAAAGAAGATCTGGCTAGATCTCGTCTTAAGAAAGCTTACTGTGAGCCTGAAGTGAAAAGTTGGCGAGTGCTACTTAAGGCTTTTCAAACCATTTACACGCATCTTGAAAAAGGAATGTCCGCTGACGGGGTTACAATCTCTCGATTTCAGGTACTCCTCATGCTTTATTTCGATGGGCCATTATCGGCATCTGACATATCGCGGCGTTTATTAGTTTCTCGAGGTAATATGTCGATGTTTCTGAGGAGGCTAACTTCTGACCGTTTGGTGGAAGTTTCTGACGCATCCAAGTCAAAAACACGACCCCTTTATTGTCTTACTAAGGGCGGCGCTAAGCAATTTGAAGCCCTATTCCCTCGGCATGTTAAGAGAATTAAGGAATTAATGCCAAGTTTACCTAATTCCATGATTCGAATTTTGTCTGATATTTCTTGGAATTAAGTGTTGATTCAACCTTGCCTAGATTGAGTGAGGTCGCTAATGTTTACATGTTAACATTAGCCCATGGGGTTCTATATGAGTCGTCAGTTTGAAGATAATTTTAGTTCGACCGATTTTTTAGAAAAGTTGATTAACAAGGATCATAAGACAGTCGAACTTGTTGTGAAAGCATATACCGAACAACTTTACCGTGGAGCTCTTGGACTTGGATTCGATCAGGTACATGCTGGAGAAGTGGTTCAGAGTGTTTGGGTAACGTTTTTTGATGTTGTTTCAAGTTTTCAGGGACGGTCGCACATTCGTACTTTTATTTTTGGAATTCTTTATAATAAGGCCTCAGAACTTCGACGTGAAAATAAAAAATTTGACTCAAAAGATCCAGTTGAAGAGGTTCTTGATGATCGATTCGATTTAAGAGGAGCTTGGAAGAAGCCACCCATCGACCCAGAGCAGTTTTTGATGGCAAGTGAAACAATGGAGCTTATAGACAAGTGTCTAGAAAAATTGCCTGTGAATCAGAGAATGGCATTTTGTTTAAAAGAAATTGATGACCACGGTAGTTCAGATATTTGTAATATTTTGAGCGTTACCACCACTAACCTTGGAGTGCTTTTATATCGAGCAAAAAATAGCCTACGTGAGTGTATTGAAGCTAAGGCCAAGATGAGGCGCATCTAGATAAGGGATAAGATCAAAGGATAAAAAGTGACGCCCTGTAAAGACATCGTAAAAATGCTTAGTTCGGGAGAACAGATTTCGTTCGTGAAGCGAATGGAAATGCGAATGCATCTTGCTATGTGTGAACATTGTTCCACATATGCAAAACAACTGCGAATGATGAGGGACTCGTTTATAAAACTTTTTAAGCAAAAGACAGAGGTCAAATCTGACCAGTTGGAGGAGCTTGAAAGTTCTATTATAGAGAAGTTCACCAAGGTAAAGTGATGAGTGACATTTGATTTCAGACGAGCTGTGTCACGACACAATAAAATAAATTTATATTCACTGTAATTTTATAACTGTAACTTTCACTTACTCGTAGACGAATTAGCAACTGGAGGATCTATGAGGAGTTTTTTAATTTTATCAGCTTTGGTGTCTCTCTTTGGTACGACAGGTGTTCGCGCCGAAAACTATAAGTTAGACGAGTCTCACACTCAAGTAGGATTTCGAATCAAGCACTTGGTTATTTCAACCGTATCTGGTCGATTCAATAAGTACTCAGGTAGTTTCGATTACGACTCAAAAACTGGTAAGGTTAGCGGACTAAGCGCTACAATTGATACGGCCTCAATTGACACGAACGAACCAGACCGCGACAAACACCTAAAAAGCAAAGACTTTTTTGATGTAGAAAAATATCCCGCTCTCACCTTTGTTCAGAAAGATGTAACTATAAAAAACAAAAAACCAACCGAGATCAAAGGTGATCTCACAATCCACGGAGTCACCAAGCTTGTCACCTTGAGCGTAACTGTCAATGGCATGGCCACGGATCCATGGGGTAACGAACGTCTTGCTTTCGAGGCAAGTACTAAAGTGGATCGCAAAGACTTTGATTTAAAATGGAACAAATCACTTGATAAGGGTGGAGTCATGATTGCCGATGATGTCAAAATCGTTATTGAGGGCGAAGCTATTCTGCAAAAGCCAAAGTAATTACAACACAATGAAAGAAGTCTCAAAATTTTAAGGGGGAAACATGAATAAAACGATCTTAGTCACAGCGGCTATCGCAGGTCTTGTATCGATTTCAGGCTGTAGCAGTTCACAAAAAGCGCAAGGTGAAACCGCCATGGGTGAGTGTCACGGAATTAACGCCTGCAAAGGGCAAGGAGAGTGTGGCGGTGCGGGCTACTCATGTGCTGGCAAGAATTCTTGCAAGGGTCAGGGTTGGGTTAAGTTAAGCAAATCAGATTGTGAAAATAAAAACGGTAAATTTAAAGCGTCCATGTAAACCATAAAAAGGAGAGAAAAAGATGATCCCGAACAAATCGCTACTAATTGCTTCTGCAATAGCTGGCCTCATTATGAGTGCTGGTCAAGTTCAAGCCAGCGATAACGAAAAGCCGAAGGCCGCTGTCGGCGAGTGTCACGGTGCAAATGCCTGCAAGGGCCAAGGTGCCTGTGGTGGAGCCGACCATGAGTGTGCCGGTAAGAACTCATGTAAAGGCAAAGGCTTTGTGAAATTGACTAAAAAAGACTGCGCCAAAAAAGGCGGAAAGTTTCAACAAGCGAAAATGTAAAATGAGTAAACCGTTAGTTGGAGTGGGGCTTCGCCCCACTCATTATCCTTATTTAGAAAACCAACCTCAGATTGCCTCCAATTTTTTTGAGGCCATTTCAGAAAACTATATGAATTCTGAAGGGCGACCTTTGGAAATGCTCTTAAAAGTACGATCTCAATACCCAGTCGCACTTCATGGCGTGGCGCTCTCGATAGGATCTGATCAAGGATTGAATCCAAGCTATTTGAAGAAGCTAAAAAAGCTCATAGATCGGGTCGATCCAATTATTGTTTCAGATCATCTTTGCTGGTCTTAGGCTCGAGGCGGAAGCTCACATGATCTTTTGCCTATGCCACTGACGTATGAATCACTAAAACGAACTGTAGAAAATCTTGAAATTGTTCAGAGCTTTTTAGGTCGTACAATTTTATTAGAGAATATTTCTTACTACTTTAATTACAAGAATAATGACTTCGATGAGGCCGAGTTTATTTTTGAAGTTTGTAAACGTTCCGGCTGCGATCTTCTCTTGGACGTAAACAATGTCTATGTCAATTCTGTGAACCACGGTTTTGATCCTGAGACATTTTTAAAGCAAATTCCTCATGAAAAAATCAAACAAATCCACCTGGCAGGACCAACTCAAGAAGAAGGGTATCTTTTTGATACTCATTCCACCTCTGTACCAGATGAGGTGTGGCGACTTTTTTATCGCTTAGTAAAAGAAAATTTAAATGTTCCGGTGATTGTAGAGTGGGATCAAGACATTCCTAGTTTTCAAATTCTCGAAGCAGAAATTAAGAAGATACATCAATCCTTAGCGGAGCAAAAATATGAGAAATTCGCATCCCATGCTCCGTAGTAGTCAAGATAACTTTTATCAATATCTTAGGAAAGGTACTGATGTGATAAGCCAGTCCATCATACCGATGAAGTCGGTTGATGTAGACGGGTGTTTAGAAATATATCGCAAGGGATATTTTGCGAGGCTTACAGAAGCACTGGGTGAAACATTTGAAGCTACGTGGTGGGTTCTGGGTGATGAAGATTTTTTCAAAATTTGCCATGACTATATTTCTTCTTATGAGTCAAAAAGTTTTGACCTTTCTGATTACGGCATGGAATTTCCTGACTTCTTGGGGAGAACCCCACAAGCAACAGAAGCCCCATTTCTAAAAGACTTAGCAACTTTTGAATGGGCCTTTAAGGAAGTCTTTCATCAGACAAATCTCGCTGAAGAGCCTGGGCTTTTACAAAACGAAATCGCAAAGAACCCAGAGGTTAGATTTAAACTTTCGTCTTCAGCAAGATTGTTTGAAAGTGAGTATTCGATCTATGAGATTTGGAAGCTCCGGCGTGAGAAAATTGAGGAAATAACAGAGCTCAATTTTTCAAATTTAGAAAGTAGCGTGATATATAAGTCTCAATATCTAGTTTTTGTTAAGTATCATGGCATTAATGAATTTGCAGTTCTCAAAACCTTGGTGAGTGGTGTTA
>JBFWOZ010000044.1:0-24766 GCA_050250255.1 Bdellovibrionales bacterium
CGGTTTTAAGATCGCGGAAGCCGATCTCGCGATGAGGGGGCCGGGCGAATTTTTAGGACGTCGTCAAAGTGGGCTTCCTGGATTTCGCATGGCTCATCTCGTAAGGGATGCGGAAATCTTGAGCGAAGCCAGGCGAGCCGCTTTCGATCTTGTGCAGAAAGACCCAAATCTTCAGACGGAACAAAACGCGGCGACTCGCGAAGAGTTTCACAAATCTCAGTCTCGGGATGAGCTCTTTATTGGGTGACAAAATTTCAACACTCAAAAGCACACAATTTTTCCATAGTTCTGCTCAGAATATAGCCGCTAAATCTATTTGGTCATAATTAAAAAATAATTAATAATTTCATATAGTTATTGATATTGTCTTAAGCTCTTGTTCAATTTATTTTTTCTTCGGACTGTCGAAAAACAAAACACTTCAACTTGCTTGTGGGTTTCTTGATTAATCGTGTCAAAAATGATAGACCTTTGTTTTCGCCCACACTCTAAAAAAGTTTTTGTAAGTTGCGGATGTGGGAAAGGGAGTTTTAATGACGCAGGAAAAGGCCCAGTTCAAAGTTGGTGATAAGGCCGTTTATCCAGGGCATGGAGTTGGTACGGTAACTTCCGTGGAATCCAAAGAAATTTTGGGAAAAAAGCACAGCTTCTATACCCTTGAAATCATGGATAGCGGAATGAAGATCATGGTCCCCATGGATAATGTGAAATCTGTGGGTCTTAGAGCTATTATCTCTGAAGATGAGGCTAACGAAGTCATTAAGATTCTGAAAATCAAAGATGTCAAAATCGACAATCAAACATGGAATCGCCGTTACCGCGAATACATGGAGAAAATCAAAACCGGTTCTGTCTACGAAATCGCCGAAGTTTTACGAGATCTTTTCGTTCTTCGCGTCGATAAAGAACTGAGCTTTGGCGAGCGCAAAATGCTCGATACAGCGCGTAGTTTGCTGGTGAAAGAGCTCAGCCTTGCGAAGGATCCTGAGCAATTGGCTCAAGAGGCCGAAGTGAAAGAGATTTTCGGTCTTTAATCGGGATTAAGCCTTTCAAAGATTGTGTGTCCTAGCGGAGAATGATATTTCCATAAGGATGACCACAACAGAAAAAAATAAAAATGTACGTGTCCGTTTCGCTCCAAGTCCTACGGGATACCTTCATGTAGGAGGAGCTCGAACAGCTCTATATAATTGGCTCTATGCTCGTGCCTCTGGAGGGAAATTTATTCTCCGCGTGGAAGACACGGATCAAGTGCGCAGTACTCAAGAATTTTTGCAAAAACAAATGGATGACCTTAAGTGGTTAGGTCTTGATTGGGATGAAGGCGAAGGTGTTGGTGGGAACTATGGTCCCTACAAACAGAGCCAGCGACTTCATATCTATAAAGAACATGCAGACAAATTACTCGCGCAAGGGACAGCGTTCTACTGCTTCTGCACGGACCAAGAATTAGAAATTAAAAAGCAAGAAGCCATGCGTATCGGTAAGCCTCCGCAGTATGACGGAATTTGCCGCAAACTTTCTAAAGAAGAAGTGGATGCTCGTCTTGCAAAAAATGAGAAGGCAGCGGTTCGTTTTCATATTGCTAACCGTAAGGCTGAATACAAATTTAAAGATTTAATTCGAGGTGAAGTGACTTTCCCATCAGATATGGTGGGGGATTTTGTGATCCTTCGCTCTGATAAAATGCCGGTTTATAACTTTTGTTGCGTGATTGATGATGCTTTGATGAAAATCACTCACGTCCTTCGTGCAGAAGAGCATCTCAGCAATACCGTTCGTCAATTGATGCTTTATGAAGCCTTCGGTTACGAAATTCCAGAATTTGGACATCTCTCGATTATTTTAGGACCCGATCGTCAGAAATTGAGCAAGCGCCATGGGGCGACTTCGGTCTTCCAATATAAAGAGTCTGGATTTCTTCCAGAGGCTATGAATAACTTCGTATCTCTTCTTGGTTGGTCTTCGCCAAAGGGCGACGAAGTGATGACCATGCAGAGTATGCAAGAGCAGTTCACGCTGGATCGTTTCAATCCGGCCGCGGCGGTTTTTGATGAAGTGAAACTCAAGTGGATGAACTCCGTTCATTTGCGCAATCTTCCAGAGGCTGAGCTTTGGAAACGAGTAAAACCTTTCTTGGAAAACCAAGGTCTTCGCTTCAGTCATCCCGATTCTTGGGCAGAGATGTGTCTTAGCGCTTTTAAAACTTCGATGGAAACTTTAGCGGATGCAGTAGCGCTCTTCAAACCTCTTTCTGATGAAGCTTATCAGGTGAGTGCGGAAGGTTTGCCTGTGGCAAAAGGGTCGCGCGCGGTGATCGAGATGTGGCGAGATAAATTAAAGACCGCAGGCGTGGAATTTCTTACAGAAGCGCAATTCAACGATATTCAGGCCGCGGTACAAAAAGAAAGTGGCGCCAATGGCAAAACTTTGTTCCAACCACTACGTGTTGCTGTTGTGGGTGTCCCTCAAGGGGTAGAGCTTAAAAAACTAGCGCCACTTTTGCCGGTAAAATCATTAATTGCACGTGCAGAACTGTGCTTGAGCGCAATGAATTAAGGGTTTCATGAGCGAGATCAAAGTTTACAATACAAAGACGAGACAAAAAGAGACTTTTAAACCGTTAAAAGATGGAGAAGTGAAAATCTATCTTTGCGGACCTACCGTATACGATTTTCTCCACATCGGAAATTTTCGTGGTGCGATTGTTTTTAATTTGATTCGTAATTGGTTTGAAAAGAGCGGATTTAAAGTCACATTTGTTTATAACTACACAGATGTGGACGATAAAATCATTAAACGAGCCAACGAATTAAAGATCTCTTCTCATGATTTAGCGACTCAGTTTATCGGGGAATTTGAAAAAGACTTTAAAGCGTTAGGTCTTAAGCCTCATGATCATAATCCGCGTGTCACGGAATACATGGATGAGATCATTCAGATGGTGCAGCAGTTGATTGAAAAAAATCATGCTTATGTTGTGGATGGCGAAGTGTTTTACGCCGTGGATTCTTTTGAACCATATGGAAAATTAAGCCATAAAAATATCGATGAACTTCAATCTGGTATTCGAGTTGAGATTGGGTCTAAAAAGAAAAATCCCCTCGACTTTTCTCTTTGGAAGCCTGCAAAGTCTGGTGAGCCTAAGTGGAGTTCTCCTTGGGGTGATGGTCGTCCTGGCTGGCATATTGAGTGTTCAGCGATGAGCCATAAAATTTTAGGTGAAACATTTGATATTCATGGCGGTGGCATTGATTTGATTTTCCCACACCATGAAAACGAAATTGCTCAAAGTGAAGGCTCTACGGGTAAAACCATGGCCAACTACTGGGTGCATAATAATTTTATTAATTTCGGCTCAGAGAAGATGTCCAAGTCTCTTGGGAATGTGACGACAGTTCGTAAATTTTTAGAAAAATATAATCCCGAAATTTTAAAGTATCTTATCTTGATGGCCCATTACCGTAGCCATAGTGACTTCTCTCCGACGCAAATTGAAAACGCGATCCGTGCCTTGGCTCGTATTTATTCAGGCCTTGCGTTGGTGCAAACGGTTCTGAAGAGTTCTGTTGCGCCGGAAGTGGATAAGAATTTTGAAAAGCAAATTCAAGAGGCCTCGGTTTTACGTTCGGAAGCTTTAAACGATGATTTTAACACTCCAGAAGTTTTTGCGCGTGTCTTTGAATTGATTCGTTCATTTAATGCAGGCTATCGACCCGGTATGAAGGTCACTCCGCAGGTAAAATGGCGAGCCACAGAACTTCAAAAATTTATTCTTGAGAGTGGTGAGCTTATGTCGCTTTTTCAAGAAGCACCTGATAAGTTTTTGAGACTTCTTGATGATATGCTCTTAGAGCAAATGGGAATTCAACGTGCGAACATTGATAGTCTCATTCAAGAGAGAAATCAGGCTCGTCAGGCAAAAGACTTTAAGAAGAGTGATGAATTGCGCGCTCAACTTGTTGGTCAAGGAATTGCAGTCCACGATTCCGTGGAGGGAACTTTATGGGAAGTTCAAAAATAACTTCTAGCCGTAAGGGGCGAACGAAAAAAGTTGCCAATTCTTCACAGAAAAGCCTTTTCCAATTAGTTTCAGATTTCGAACCTGCCGGTGATCAGCCAAAAGCTATCGAATCGATCGTTGAAAACTTTAAAGCGGGCCAAAAACATCAGGTGCTTCTGGGCGTTACGGGTTCTGGAAAAACCTTTACCATGGCTCATACGATTGCTCAGTTAGGAGAGCCTGCTCTCATCATGGCCCCGAATAAAACACTTGCGGCGCAATTGTTTACGGAATTCAGATCTCTTTTCCCGCACAATGCTGTTGAATATTTTGTGAGTTATTACGACTACTATCAGCCAGAGGCTTATCTTCCAGCCAGCGATACCTTTATTGAAAAGGATTCGGCGATTAATGAGCAGATTGATCGTATGAGACACTCGGCGACGCGTTCTTTATTGGAACGTAAAGATGTCATCATTGTCAGCAGCGTCTCTTGCATTTATGGTCTCGGTAGTCCCGAAGCCTATGAAGGCATGGTGCTCGTCTTAGAGGTGAACGAAGAAATTCGACGAGACGCTCTTCTTCGAGAGCTGATTCGCATTCAATACAACCGCAACGATGTGGATTTTTCGCGTGGAACCATTCGTGCGAAAGGTGACGTCGTTGAGATTTTTCCTCCTTACGAGGAGGACCGGGCCATCCGTCTTGAATTTTTTGGGGATTACATCGAAAAAATAAGTTGGGTTGATCCTCTTAAAAGAACCGTGCTCGAGGAAGTAGAACAGATTGCGATCTATCCAGCGAGTCATTTTGTGAACACAGAAGAGAGATTTAAAAAGGCTATTGGACAAATGCAGGGAGATCTTAAAGACCGCATTGTTGAATTAAAAGAGCACATGAAGCTCGTTGAAGCTCAGCGCCTGGAACAGAGGACCTACTACGATATTGAAATGATGGAAGAGCTGGGATTTTGTCCTGGAATTGAAAATTACTCTCGTTATTTTACAGGACGTGGACCGGGTGAACCTCCACCAACTCTCCTTGATTACTTTCCTGACAACATGATTGCGTTTCTTGATGAAAGTCATGTGACCGTTCCGCAAATTGGGGGAATGTATCGTGGGGATCGTGCACGAAAACTAAATCTTGTTGAACATGGATTTCGTTTACCAGCGGCACTGGATAACCGCCCACTCAATTTTCAAGAGTTTGAAGCCTTGATGGATAAAGTTCTTTATGTTTCCGCAACACCTGGTCCTTACGAAGTTCAAAAAAGCGGTGGACTCTTGGTGGAGCAAATCATTCGTCCTACGGGTCTCATAGATCCCCAAATCACCGTGAAACCTGCAAAACATCAGGTGGATGATTTGCTCGGAGAACTTCGCAAACGTATCGAAAAGAAAGAGCGAGTGCTCATCACGACGCTGACGAAGAAAAGTGCGGAGGATTTGACCGAATATTATCAAGGGCTCGGTATAAAGGTGAAGTACCTGCACAGTGATATCGATACGCTCGAGCGAACAGATATTTTAAGAGATCTTCGTTTAGGTCTTTTTGATGTGCTCGTGGGAATTAACTTACTGAGAGAGGGTTTGGATTTACCAGAAGTAAGTCTTGTCGCTATTACCGATGCCGATAAAGAAGGGTTTTTGAGATCAGAGCGTTCTCTCATTCAAACAATCGGTCGCGCGGCGAGAAATATCAATGGAACCGTGATTATGTACGCCGACCAAATGACCGATTCGATGAAAAAGGCGATTTCTGAAACGAATCGTCGTCGTGCGATTCAAGAAGAATACAACAAAACCCATGGCATCACTCCGGCGAGTATTAAGAAACAAATCAGTGAAGGAATTGTTAACATTTATCACTCAAAGGGTGGGGTGGTTGTTCGGGAAACTCCTCAGTATCTTGTGGCCGATGTTCAAAAGGAGTACGGCACGGATCCTCAAAAAGTGAAATCAAAAATTGTCGAACTTCGTCGAAAAATGAAAAAAGCTGCGGAAGGATTGAACTTTGAAGAGGCTGCGGAACTTCGTGATCAGGTCAAGAGATTGGAACTCTTAGAGCTCAATCTTATTGGTTTACCGGGGGGATCCGTTTCGGAGTAAGCACTTCACGGTTGCCCTTTGACGAGTTGGTAAAGCCCACGAAGGAGTCGGCCATCCATGTGATCAGTGTTGTCGATCAAATACATTTCTGAAGCGGCTGAGAGAGTCAGTTTACGTTCGCGGCAGTAGCGATCGTAGTGGTTGCAGATGTTAAGAATTTGCGAAAGTAAATTGAGTTTTTTCATACTAGCCGCATCTCGCTCGTGATCTAGTATCAACTGAAGAATGTTAGGGCTGATATAACGTTTTTTCCCTAATATTTCTTTCGCCATTTCGGGGTGTTTTTCATATTCCGCGAGCTGTTCTGCTGTCATTTGAGACTTAGGAGTCATGGGATCGAAAGACAAATTCATTAGACCCACATCGTGAAGGAGAGCGGCAGTCCCAAGTTCCAAAAGATGCTTGGTGTCTTTGATGTCAAAGGTATCGGCGAGAGAAATGGCAAGACTGGAGACGGTGGCGCAATGCTGATGAATATCTTCCGACATACCTACTTCTGAAATCATTTGTCGAACGGCTGTTTTGTCGGACTGTAAAAAATCTGTGATTTTTTCGAGTTGTTTTTGAGTCCTCTGATAACTCTTCTCTGATTCAATGGTACTTTTAATACTTTCACTCATCGTGACCAAAGCCGCGTTGGCAATTTCCGCATTTTTTTCTGGGGGCACGCTAGGGTGACCAATCTGACTCAGTCCTTCGTCGAGGTAGTTAAGATAGTCCGTTTCTTGCGCTTTAGGGATATAAAGCTTTTTGCTGCCTTTGGCTTTGAGTTTGTTAATTCGCTCTAAGTCTATGGTATCAGATAATTTTATGTAATGAACGTAATGGTCCGATAAAGGAATATAGATATCGAATGTGGCAACACTGCCATCGCGGAGTGTACCCAGTCGAATGGGAATATAATCTGGAGGTTTTGCACTCATGTCTGAATCCTTTATTCCAAAAGAAATTTTAGTGGAATTCAAAAAAGAGTCTACTCAAATGTTGCAGAAATTGTCTGTGGTCGTCGAGAAGCTCGAGGATTGGCATGGACCCTTTCCAAAACTTGAAATGGTGGACTTTGCCATGAAGATTGATCAAATCCTCAAACATATGAGTTCTGTAGAAAAATATTTGCCCCAACACGCGGGTTTTAAGGCCATGAAGCAAATCGCGGGTGTCTGTAAATACATGGGCTATAAAGCCAATGAACAGCCGAATCCCAATTTAGTTCCAGTTTTGTCAGCTTTTTGGGCCGATTCCATCGAGTTTGTTCAGAATTTGGTGGACGCGATCGACAATCCTGAAGAAAGCGCCATTGTGGTGAAGCAAGTGGGTGATGTTTTAGTAAAACGACTACAATGGGTTGTTAAAAAAATGAATCCGAACATGACCGACGTCACCATCAAAGATTTGAATTTTGATGACCTTGAAAAAGTAAGCTAACTAAACAGCGACAACTTCTTTAATTTCAGGAACCGCATCTTTAAGACGTGTCTCAATTCCCATTTTTAAAGTGTAAGTCGAGCTTGGACAGCCGGCGCAGCTTCCCTTCATGCGAAGGTAAACCACGTTGTTCTCATATTTTTGAAAGAGAATGTCTCCGCCATCCATTGCGACAGCGGGGCGTACATCGCGCTCGATGATTTCGATAATTTTTTGTACTACGGGATCATCGGATTGCGGGTGAGCTTCGGGTGCAGCGGCAGGTGCTGAGCCTACGATACCAAGCCCGTCGTTGAGATGTTCTTCGATGAGATCGCGAAGGGGTTCTGAAAGGACATCCCAATCCACCCAATCCTGTTTCGTGATTGTGATGAAATCAGTGCCTACGAAAACTCCAGCCATCCAGGGAAATCCAAAAAGCTTTTCGGCGAGAGGTGAGCTTGAAGCTTCCGTTGAGGATGTATAGGCGACCGGTTCTTCGATGATATTTTGGTTCACCATGAACTTCATACTGTTAGGGTTTGGGGTGTTTTCATATGTGACGGAATAAGCCATTTTTACCTCTGGCCTTGAGTTGTACTCCTTTTTCGGGGCAATGGGAATAGGTGGGTTGAAAGCGCGTCACGGTTCCGCTAAAAGAGTAGGAGATGGAACGAACTCCTGTATATTTTATGAGAGGTTTGAACTCCGTAGGGGATGAAATCCTGCGTTTGGGTCCTATTCCTTGTGGTACATATCACGATCGTTTTTTGCGTCCGTTTAAGGATCTCAAAATGCTTCCACTTTTAGGAATGGGTAGAGGTAGCGCTGAAAGTATGGGGGAGCGGGCTCTCAAAGCACTAAAAGCGGATCCTCAATATCAAAAGGCTGAAAAAATTCATCTCGTGGGTCACTCTCTTGGAGGCCTCGTTGCTCGCTATTTGGTTCATGATCCCGAGGTACGGTCGAAAACGCTCTCTGTCGTTACAATTGGAACTCCTCATCGTGGAACTCCGGCTGCCGAGCCGTCTCAAACACATAACTTTTTATCCCAATTCATTTATGAACTCGTGAGAGCCGCTCCAGAGAAGGCGGCAGAAAACTACCAGACCGCACGCCTTGAAGGGGCAATGGCTTTTGCTCAACGTTACCCTGATGTGGAGGGTGTTCATTATGCTTCTTTGATAGGGCATCGTCCTTACAAAAAACTTCCTTTAGGTTTTCAAATTTTAGAACAGCGAAATAATGTGAAGAGACAGCCTTCAGACGGTTTGATCCCTGCAAAGAGCCAAAGGTGGGGTCAGGTTCTGGATGAAGTTTCTCTCGATCATCTGGAGCAGATCGGCTTTTGTGGACACGTGACTCCCTGGGAACGGGTGCGGTTTTCCCTCGAATTTCAGCGACAGTGTCGAATTTTAAAAGCTTACTGGCGATCTTTCCTTTAAGCCTGTCGCGGCATCCGCAGATGCCTGCTTGATTCAAATATTTATCTGCATTAATTTCGTCATGATCCAACATATTCAATCAACAATGAGGGGATGCATGACACCTAGAGTTAGAGAGATTTTAAGCTGGTATGGTTCTGACAACGCCGGAGTTCTTACCAATATGGCGAGAATTCTGAATCACGGTCGTCTCGCAGGTTCTGGAAAAGTTGTGATTCTTCCTGTGGATCAAGGCTTTGAACACGGTCCCGCTCGAAGTTTTGCGAAAAACCCCGATGCATACGACCCTTTCTATCACTACAGTCTCGCTATTGAATCAGGATGTAATGCTTATGCGGCTCCTCTTGGATTCATCGAAGCGGGTGCACGAGAGTTCGCCGGTGAAATCCCGCTTATTTTGAAAGTCAATAACTCCGACACTCTTTGGAACACCAATGCTCCTTCGAGCGCGCTCACAAGCTGTGTGGACGATGCCCTTCGTCTTGGTTGTGCCGGCATTGGGTTCACGATTTATCCCGGCAGCGCTTTGAGAAAATCTCAATATGAAGAAATTCAAGCCATCGCTCACGAAGCAAAAGCGAAAGGCCTTCTCGTCGTGATTTGGTCTTACGCTCGTGGCGAAAATCTTTCGAAAGAAGGCGAAACAGCCATCGACGTCATTGCTTACTCGGCTCATATCGCGGCTCAGTTGGGAGCTCACTTCATTAAAGTGAAACCTCCAACGGCTCACATCGAACAAGCCGCTGCGAAAAAAGTTTACCAATCAGAAAATATCAAAGTGAACACTCTTTCCGAGCGCATTCGTCACGTTGTGAAATCATCGTTTAATGGTCGACGTGTTGTGATCTTTAGCGGTGGAGAAGCAAAATCTACCGAAGAACTTCTCATGGAAATTCGCGAGATTGCAAAAGGCGGAGGCTTCGGAAGCATTATGGGCCGAAACGCTTTTCAACGTCCGAAGAACGAGGCGATCAAACTCCTACAAGATACGATGGATATCTACAAAGGATCTTTGTAAGGTGAGTGACGTAAGAAAAGATAATCCTATTCGAGAAGAAAAACGTAAAAAACTTCATGCTCTTAAAGAAAAAGGCATCGATCCATTTCCTTACAGTTTTGATCGCAGTCATAGTTTACAGGAGCTTCGCGAAAAGTATGGTGGTTTAACCGCTGGTGAAAAGCAAGAAGGCACCATTATACGATTGGCCGGACGAGTGATGACGGTTCGAGCGATGGGGAAAGCTAGTTTTTTTAACATTCAAGATCAGTCTGGGCTGATGCAAATTTACATTAAGCCTGAGGAATTGGATGAAACAGCACAGACAAGTTTTGATCTTCTCGACATTGGTGACTTTGTGGGTGTGCAAGGTTTTGTTTTTTGCACAAAACGGGGCGAGCTCAGCGTTCACATTCAAAAATTTGAAATTCTCTGCAAAACTTTAGAGCCCTTACCTGAAAAATTTCATGGAATTGCAGATATTGAAATTAAGTACCGTCATCGACATCTTGATCTCATTATGGATTCTGATTCTCGAAAAGTGTTCGAGACACGCTCGAAAATTATTCGTGAGATCAGAAAATTTTTGGATGCGCGCGGATTTCTAGAAGTAGAGACACCTATTCTACAACCTCTCTACGGTGGCGCAGCCGCACGCCCGTTTACAACTCACCATAACGCCCTCGACATGAAACTCTATTTGAAAATCAGTCCCGAGCTTTATTTAAAACGTCTGATCGTAGGCGGTTTTGAAAAAGTTTATGATCTTAATAAAAATTTTCGCAACGAAGGCATTGATCGCTCTCACAATCCAGAATTTACGATGATGGAATGGTACGAGGCGTACACGGACTACAATTATCAAATGAAGCAATTTGAAGATTTGGTCAGCCACGTCTGTAAAGAAATCTGCGGTTCGACAAAAATCACGTATCAAGGAAAAGAAATCGATTTTACGACTCCATGGAAGAGGATTTCTGTGAATGATTCGATTAAAGAATATGCTGGTGTGGATGTGAAAGCCTTGAACGATGCTCAGCTAAAATCCAAACTTATTGAGAGTGGTTTTAAAGAAGATCCTAAAAATCCACTCAATCGTGGAGAAATGATCATTCAGCTTTTTGATTTACTCGTAGAACATCATTTATGGCAGCCAACATTCATTATCGATCATCCTGTTGAAATCTCTCCGCTCACTAAAAAACACCGCGTACACAAAGGGCTTGTTGAGCGTTTTGAACCTTATGTGGCGAACATGGAACTTGGAAATGCCTATTCAGAGCTTAACGATCCTGAAGAGCAACGAGCTCGTCTTGAAGAACAGGAGTCGAAGCGTGGTCAAAACGATGAAGCACATCCGATGGATGAAGATTTTATGAACGCGATCGATGTGGGAATGCCGCCAACAGGTGGGGTAGGGTTAGGAATTGAACGTCTTGTGATGGTGCTCACGGATCGTCCAAGTATCCGAGACATTATTTTATTCCCAACAATGAAGATCAAGTATACATGAAGTTTTTAATAACACTTTTTTTATGCTTTTTGATTTTTGTTTCCTGCCAAACACAGCCTACAAAAGTCCAAGAGAATCTCACGATGGGACCGAACGTAGATCCGTCTTCGACTATCACCGAAGACACCATCATTCTTGATACGCGCTCTCTGTTTAACTATACGAGTAGTCATTTACCAAAAGCTTATCCCATTCGTTGGCAGGATTTTTCTTTTAACCAAAAAATGCAGGTGGGTCTTCTCAAAAAAGATTTAGAGAGTATTGCTCGTTATTTTGCTCTTTTGGGAATTGCTCCTGACTCTCACGTTGTGGTCGTGGGTGAAGGTTTGACGGGAGATGGTTCAGAGGGACGAATTGCGTGGATGTTGCAATATCTCGGTGTTTCTAATGTGAATTTTGCAACAGAGCATTCCGTCACGTTGAAGCGAAAAAGTGGGCCTCCTGATTCAAAGACCAATGTTCCATTTTGGAAACCTGCGGTTCAATCAGATTTGATCGCGACTCGTGATGAAATTATCTCAGCCATTGGTAAGAAGGAAAAAGCTGTTATTTTGGATGTGCGAAGCCGCGGTGAATATTTGGGGCATGTGCCAGGGCTTCGCGTGCCCGACATCGGTGCGATCAATATCGACTGGCGAGAATTTATTGATGAGTCAGGAAAGCCAAGGTCAATTTTGCTGGCACAATTAGAACCCGTGGGAGTCACTCGAGATAAACGTGTCATTGTGGTGAGTGCAAAAGGGGTAAGATCAGCTCTCGTCACTCATGTTCTTCGTCGCCTAGGCTACTCTCACGCGGCCAACTTTGCAGGCGGTCACACAGAACTTCTTTCAACAAAGAAAAAGCGCTAAGAAGCCTACGGCATAAGGTGTTCCCAGGTTGACACCGGAGGAACACTTCCTCTTTTGTTGCTATGCAACAAAGGCCAATTTCTATGGACATCGTCGAGGGTACTGAAAGAATGTGGGCACAAACTTGAAGGAGGAATTTCATGAGACTTTTACAAATCGGTTTACTTACTTTTTTTAGTGCCTTTTTTGTGACGACAGCTCAAGCACAAAACTTTACCCCACAGGCTGGCCAAGATGTGACATGCGTTTATAACGATTGCATGCGCTACGGTTGGGATATTCGTGGGCCAAACTACGCTGCTGAAGTTCGTTGTGACCGTGGTGGTTGTGATCGTGGCGGCTGGTTCTGGAGAGATTCAAGAAATTATTCAGCTCAAGCTCGATGCTATAACGGAGATTGTTTTTACAATGGTTGGCAGGAGCAAACTCCAAGTGGTTTTTACAATACCTACTGTTCTGGTTATGACTGTTTAAGAAATGGCTGGGATACAAGTGGTCCACGTGGAGTTGTGTTAAGCCTTTCTTGTCGCAATTTTGATTGCCGTCGTGATGGCTGGTTCACACGTAGTGTAGGTGGAATCTCGGAAGCTATTTGCAAATATGGAGATTGTTTTCGATACGGATGGTACATTCGCTAAATCAAAAACGTTGGCTCAATCTTGAGCTTCGACTTTATAAAACATTAAAAGACCGAGGGCTTCAAGGCTCTCGGATTCTGATTGGCGTTTCGGGTGGGGCGGATTCTGTTGCGCTCGCCTGGGCCCTCAAGGCTGTTTCTTCCGCCTTACGTCTTAAGCTCGCTCTTGCCCATATTCATCACGGGCCAACTTCCTCACAGAAGCAAAAGAGTTTTCGTCAATCTTCTCGAAAGTTTTGCGAAGATCTCGCTCATAAACTCGAACTTCCGTTTTTAATCTCTGAGCATCGAGGGCCTTTACTCAAAGGTGAAGCGGCCTTGAGAGTTGTACGATACGAACATTTGGAGTCTCTTCGTAGACAACAAAATTGGGATTACATTGCGACAGCTCATCATGCAGAAGATCTCTTAGAGACACGTTTGATTCGTTTAATTCGTGGAGTAGGGGCGGGTGGACTGCAATCTCTCTCTCTTGTCAGTGCCAAAAAACTACGACCTTTTTTAAAAGTTCAAAAGACGGAACTTCTTGGTTACCTTCAGGAGCTTCAAGTTTCATATATGGACGACCCCTCTAATGAGATAATGGAACCGCTTAGAAATTGGATCCGTAAAGAATGGCTCCCCCTATTAGAGCAGAAACGTCCAGGTGCGCTTGCGAGCCTTAGTCGGTCCCTTGAGCTTGTAACTCGCCGGGCCAAAAAAGATTTGAAACCACTGGAAGTTTTAGTCACTTCAGAGGGCCTAGACCGTTCTCAACTTTTAAGTTTAGCTTCTTCGGAGCAGAGACAAGTTTTAGCTCTCTTTTTGCGCCAAAAAGGTGTGCAAAGTTATACCTCGACACAAATTGACGAGGTGCTTAAACGGCTCCGTGCCCCTCGACGAGACTTTCATTTTCATGTTGTGAAATGCCATTGGCAGATCACCTCAAAATATATCCAAATTCTCCCTTCGTAAGCCTTTACATTTTGCGTTTCAAACACACATTTTTCCGAGGGAAAATGAGAGCTTACGTGCTATTATTAAGCCGAGAACGGTTCTCATAGAAAGAAGGATTCTTCATGCGCTCAAATCAAAAAACGCTCGCTTTGTGGGTTTCACTCATCGTTGCTGCTTTTTTGCTTTTTCAGATGTACGAAAAAAAACAAAAATCACTCATTCTTGAATTTGATTATCCAAAATTTGTAAAGGCTGTTGAGGGTGGTGAAATCGCCTCTGAATCTCTTACGATTCATTCCACAACTGGAGAAATTAGTGGTCAGGTGAAGCCAGAGTTTGAGAAAAAATATCAGGGCTTACATTTTTCTATCCCAGGAGATATTGGCGATACAGGAAAAGCTTTTCTTGCAAAGCACAATCTCACTCCTAAATTTGATCATACAGAGCGCAACTCTGGCTTGCAGTCTTTCTTGATCAATTGGCTCCCTCTCATTTTGATTTTTCTCATGTTTATGTTTTTCGCTCGTCAAATCCAAGTTGGCGGTGGGAAAGCCATGAGTTTTGGAAAAAGTCGTGCAAAGCTTCTGACGGAAAATAAAAATCGCGTCACCTTCAAAGAGGTGGCGGGCATGGACGAAGGAAAGCAGGAGCTCGAAGAAATTATTTCGTTTCTAAAAGAGCCTAAAAAGTTCACTCGTTTGGGTGGTCGTATTCCTAAGGGTGTGCTTCTTGTAGGCCCTCCCGGAACAGGAAAAACTCTTCTCGCACGTGCTGTTGCGGGTGAAGCCGGTGTTCCTTTTTTCAGCTTATCAGGATCTGATTTTGTTGAAATGTTTGTAGGGGTGGGCGCTTCTCGTGTTCGTGACCTTTTTGAACAAGGTAAAAAGAATGCTCCATGTATCATCTTTATCGATGAAATCGATGCCGTGGGGCGCCATCGCGGTGCTGGCATGGGTGGTGGTCATGATGAGCGTGAACAAACTTTGAACCAACTTCTTGTTGAGATGGATGGTTTTGAAAGTAATGAAGGTGTGATCTTGATGGCGGCTACAAACCGACCAGATGTTCTTGATCCAGCTCTTCTTCGACCGGGTCGTTTTGATCGTCGAGTCGTTGTGAATAAGCCAGATCTCAATGGCCGTTTTGAAATTCTTAAAGTTCACACTCGGAAGACACCTTTGGCGAATGAAGTAGATCTCAATCAGATTGCACGAGGAACCCCTGGTTTTTCTGGGGCGGATATTGAAAATTTAGTCAATGAAGCGGCTCTTTTGGCGGCTCGTCGAAATAAAAAACGTCTCGACATTGATGATTTTGAACATGCAAAAGATAAAGTTCTCATGGGGGCAGAAAGACGCTCCATGAAGATCAGCGAAGAAGATCGTCGTATTACCGCTTACCACGAAGCGGGACATACCATCGTTGGAAAAATGCTCGTGGGAATCGATCCGATTCATAAAGTGACCATCATTCCGCGTGGGATGGCTTTAGGAGTCACTCAAACTCTTCCTGAAGAAGAGCGTATGAACCTCACGAAGAAAAAAGCGGAGAACATGATCTCTTTCTTATTCGGTGGACGTGTGGCTGAAGAATTAATTTTTGAAGATTACACAACAGGCGCTGGAAACGATATCGAACGTGCAACTGAAATTGCCCGTCGGATGGTTTGTGAATGGGGAATGAGTAACTTAGGACCTTTGAGCTATGAAAAGCGCGACAACCCGCCATTTATGGGTATGGGTCATGTGAATCAAAGAGATTACTCAGACAAAAAAGCTGAAGAAATTGATAAAGAAGTTTTCCGCTTAGTGGATGAAGCCCATAAGAAGGCGACAAACATTTTGAAAGATAAATTAGATATGCTTCACCGCTTGGCGGATGCACTCCTTGAGATGGAAACTTTAGATGCTGCAGAAGTAGAACAGATTTTTAAGGGTGGTTCTAAGGAGAATATTCGTCTCGAACGTTTAGCCCGTCGTCAGGAACTTGAGCGACAGAATTTAGAGTCTACACCAGCAGAAAAAGAAGCAGCAGAGCTAGAAGAGAAAAAGGTGAAGGGCCCTATTGGTGGCACTGACCCAGTTACAGCTTAGGGATGACATCTAGAGGGGAAAGCCTTGCAACGGCTGATTGATAACGTTTCTTTTATTCTGACGAATCTACGTCTGCTCGACGTTTTAGATATTTTTCTCGTGTGGATTATTGTCTATCGCGCTCTGTTGCTTATTAAAAGAACGAGCGCGGCTCAAATTCTTTCAGGCTTAGGAATCATCGCTATTGCTTACATCGGTAGCATCTGGGCGCAGTTATCCACTCTCAACTGGGTTTTAGAAAAATTCTTTAATCACCTCTTTTTGATTTTAGTGATTTTGTTTCAAAGTGAAATCCGCCGAGCCCTTGCACATATTGGTCGCAACCCTTTCTTTACCGGAGTTTCCGCTTTAGAAGAAACTCAAGTGATTGAAGAGCTTGCGAAAGGTGCGATTCAAATTGCTCAGAAAAGATATGGTGCTTTGATCGTCGTGGAACGCGAGATTGGCCTCGAGGATTTTATCGAGGTTGGAACAAAGCTTGATTCCGTGATTACTGCGGAATTAATGAACTCGCTTTTTTTGCCATCAAGCCCACTACATGACGGCGCTTTAATCGTGCGCGGCGGCCGTGCTTTTGCGGCCGGATGTTTTTTACCACTCACAAAAAATCCTAATATTGATAAAAACCTAGGGACTCGCCATCGAGCGGCTATTGGCTTAACGGAAGAAACTGATGCCGTAGTTTTAGTGGTGAGTGAAGAAAACAGCAGCGTTGGTGTTGTCATGGGCGGACATATGACGGCCGATGTTGATCATGCGACCGTTCGCAAAATTCTCTATTCTGTTTTTAACTTGGAATCGGAATTTCAAGAAAGAGGTTTAGTGTGAAAACCTCGGAAAAATTTAAAATTTTCCTCGCAGATTGGGTTATTGATAACGGAACTTACAAAGTTGTTGCACTTTTTATCACATTATCTTTATGGGTTTTCATTTTTGAAAAACAAATTGCAGTCGTCTCAAAATCAGTAAAATTGGATTTTATTTTAGCTCCTCAACACACGCTGACAAATACGGTAGTCCGAGAGATCCAGTTCAAAGTGCGTGGTCCTCGGATGGGGCTTAAAAAGTTTATCGACAGTTCAGACTCTATCAATGTGGATTTATCAAATGCGGGACCGGGCAAAACAACGGTCAGAATTTATGACGACATTTTACAGCTCCCTGTAGGGGTAGATGTTGTTTCGGTTCAACCTTCGCATATTTATGTAGAAATAAAAAAAAGTACTGGTGATGGATCAAAGGAGCCTGAAGATGGTGAAAAATAAACTTTTTGGGACGGATGGAATTCGCGGAACGGCAAACGCATATCCTGTGACAACCGATATCGTCATGAAAGTGGGCCAGGCTCTCGGGCTTCTCTTGCGTGAAGCGCGCGAAAGAGGATCACAAAAACATGTCAGTAAAGTGGTCATTGGAAAAGACACACGTCTTTCCAACTATATGATTGAGCAGGCGCTTGCGAGCGGATTGAACTCTATGGGAATCAATGTTCAACTTGTGGGGCCGCTCCCGACTCCGGGAATTGGCTTCATCACAAAAAATATGCGTGCAGATGCGGGAATTGTGATTTCGGCGTCTCATAACCAGTATCAAGATACAGGTGTAAAAATCTTTGGGCCTGATGGTTATAAGATTTCCGAGGAAATGGAGTCAGAAATTGAACGACTTGTATTTCAAGAAAACTTGAATGAATTGTTACCTCCATCAGAAGGTGTGGGGCGAAGTAGGCGTATCGACGATGCTTTAGGTCGTTACGTGGTATTTGTGAAAAACACTTTTCCTCAAGATAAAACTCTTGATGGGTATCGCATTGTTTTAGATTGTGCGAATGGTGCTGCTTATAAAGTGGCCCCTGCGGTTCTTGAGGAGTTGGGAGCAGAAGTGATTGTGCTCTCAAATACGCCGAACGGAACAAACATCAATCACAAATGTGGCGCGCTCTTCCCAGAAAATATGACCGATGCTGTGAGAGCGTACCGTGCCGATGTGGGTTTGAGTTTAGATGGAGATGCCGACCGAGTCATCATGGCTGATGAAAAAGGAATTGCGCTTTCTGGAGACCATATTCTCGCGATCTCTGCGTTAGACCTCTTTCAACGCAAACAGTTGCCTCATAATACAATCGTGTCCACCGAGATGAGTAACTTTGGCCTCGAGCGTGCCATGTCTGAAAATGGCATTAAGGTGGTGAAAACCAAAGTGGGTGATAAGTATGTTGTGGAAGCCATGAGAGCGAATGGCTATGTGCTTGGAGGAGAATCTTCTGGCCACATTATTTTTTCTGAGCACAGCACAACGGGTGATGGTTTAATTGCGGGCCTAGCGGTTCTTGCCGTGATGGTGAAGACCCAAAAACCTTTGAGTCAAATTCGGAATGTGATGGAAGATGTCCCTCAGGTTTTGCGAAACATTCGGGTGAAGAAACGAACTCAACTCGAGCAAATCAAGGGGTATTCTGATCTTGTGAGCGACATTAATCAAAAACTCAAGGGCGTGGGACGTACCTTTATTCGTTATTCCGGAACTGAGCCACTGATTCGTGTCTTGGTGGAAGGCCCAGATCAAAATGCGATCACGCAGTATGCGGATGAAATTGGCATACTCCTTCAACGTGAATTGAGCTAATGATTCGTTTAGCGACATCCCAAGAAAGTTTGGCGATTGATCGACTCACTCAAGAAAAATATGGGATTTCTAGCCGAGATCTCATGGATCGTGCAGGGCACGACATTTCTCAAGCTCTTTTGAAAAACGAAAAAAATAATTTAAAGCGCGGACTTTGCCTTATTTTATGTGGGCCTGGAAACAATGGTGGTGATGGCCATATTGTAGCTCAGTATCTTCGAAAAGCGCACATCCAAGCTGTGGAAGTTTCTGACGAAATAGCTTTTAAAAAAATTCAAAAACAATGGTCTAAGGTCACACTTATTGTAGATGCTTTATTTGGTGTAGGACTCAATCGGGACATCAATGGTTGGTATAAAAAAGCCATTCTTCAAACAAATCAACGTCGTAAAAAAAATAAAAATCTTCGGGTGATCAGTGTTGATATGCCTAGTGGTTTGAATGCAAACACAGGCCAACTTATGGGAGCGGCGATTTGTGCGGATCGTACTTACGCTCTTGGACGCATGAAACCTGGTTTTTTCTTGCGGCAAGGACCGGAACATACGGGGCGAATTTCTTTTTTACCTCTTCAGTTTCCCAAGGCAGCTATCGAAGAGGTTGCCCAATCGACCTACCTTTTTTCGCGAAAAGATTTTAATAAACTTTTACCTCCACGTTTGGCCTCAGCCAATAAGAGTCATCACGGAAAAGCTGTGATTGTTGCGGGCTCTACGGGTAAGTGGGGTGCGGCTCTTTTGGCAACGCGAGCAGCTTTTCGTATTGGTGCGGGCTACGTGATTTGTTCTAGTTTTGAGTCTCCTGTTGAAGTGTTACAAAGCTCTCCAGAAATTATGACTCTCGACCCTTTGGTGCTTGCCGATTTTTTAGCAAAAAATTCTACAAGAGTAGGAATGGCAATTGGTCCTGGTTTAGGTTTCTCGGAAAAAACAGCTCACTGGTTAGAAAAAATGATTGAGCTCGCACCTCAACAAGTCATCTTGGACGCCGACGCACTTACAATTTGTGCTGAAAAAAAACTGACTTCATTACCACCAACATGGGTTTTAACTCCCCACTCTGGAGAGCTCGCAAGACTCATGGAGACAAGTGCCACAACTATAGAAAGTGATCCTCTTTTTTGGACAGAGAAAGCAACTCAGAAAATGGGATGCCATGTTCTCTTAAAAGGCTATCATTCCATTTTAGGTGTTCGATCTGAAGAAGGATGTAAGTGTCTTATTATTCCCACGGGAAATGCGGCTCTTGCAAAAGCCGGGAGTGGGGATGTGCTTTCTGGATTGATCGCGGGTTTGATGAGCCAGGGATTACCTGCGTGGATGGCCACGGCGATGGCAGCTTATCTTCATGGCGCTATTGCCGACCGCTGGTTGAAGGAAGGAAACGATATTGCGAGTCTTTTAACCTCTGAATTGTTAGAACTTCTCCCAGAAACTCTTTATCAATTAAGATTGGGGCCGACGTGAAAAATCAATTTTCTACTCTAGAGCTCGATTTTATTGAAAACCCCATCTGGTCCCACGAAGTGAGAAATTTGGGTGAGTTTATGAACGTTTTTGAAAGATGGAGCAAGCTTCTCAAAGTGGGGGATGTGGTTTTGCTCAATGGTGTCGTCGGAGCTGGTAAAACACAATTGGTTCGTACGGTCGTAGAGCATCTTGGAGGTCGGTGGGTGAGTTCTCCATCCTTTGCGATCCATCAACGTTATGCGGTCGTAAAACATTTTGTGGATCATGTAGATCTCTACCGTTTGGTGAACGATGCAGATTTAGATTCTACAGGTTTTTGGGATCTTTTTGATCACCGCGACAGTGTGTTATTTATCGAATGGTCAGAGCGTCTTCCTGATTCAGTATGGCCGAAGAACCGAACACTCTGGAAAATCAATCTTTCGGTGACGGGCGAAAATTCACGGAAAATTCAAATTGAGAAAAAAAATGGGGCTTGAGGCCCCATTTTTTATGAACTTAGTTGCTCGGAAGTAATTATCGCGCGTAAGGAATTACGTAGATAAGAGCAAAAAGAGCTGGATCTGCAGCGATGAGAGTTGCAGGAGCTAATGTTCCAGTAGAAACGAGCTTTGTTGGAGAAGTCTCGTAACCACGTCGAGTAAGAACACTTGCAGTTCCTGCGAATGTTTTGCCACCGTCACGGCTTTTCAAATCCACAGCAACAACACGGCCACCGGCGCTCATTTTTGAGCCATCTTTTTTAACGTTCGCCCAAACAGAAGAACCGTTAAATAAAATGCCGGAGAGTCTTGTCTCGTCAGCTTTTGTTTCAACAACAAAACGGCTATGTCCGCCTGGAAGTGTTGAAACTTCGATTTCTATTTTTCCATCACGAGTTACATTTCTTCTTACTTCTGTGTTGCCAAAACCAAAGTGGCCTTCCCACATATTGTTTTTACGCTCAAGTTTCACTGCTCCTGAGCCGTTTCCTAAATTTGACTGGCTACCAGTCACTTTACCGGCATCATGGCTGAGTTCAAAGCCTGCAGCGAAGTAAGAAAAATCAAGTTCTGCAGTTCCATCAGCGGCCATCGCAGAAGCGCTAAGAAGAGCAGCGGCGGCAAAAGCAGCAAGTTTAGTAAAAGATTTCATGTAATTCCCCCTTAGAGAATGTTTGTTTGCGGTTCCATACTGTTCCTTCTCTTTAGAAGGAAACGCCTACAAGTATGGAGCCAAATGAGCACCTGTCAACTGATCGACAGTGAATATTATTCCAATTTTCGAATCAACAGGATTCAATGCGTTAAATATGAAGTTTTCATTTGAATGGCTTATTCCAAATAGATCGGAAAATTAATAACGAGAGGGTCACCCTTAAAGGAATCGAACTGTGCACGTTGAATCACCTGGAGCAAACAGTTCTTTAAAGTTTCGTTGTTTAGGGAGGTTTGGATGACTCGAGTTTGAGTGGTCTGGCCGTTTCCTTGAATGGTCGTGGAGAAATAAAATTGGCCTTTGGCTTCGGGGTTTTCTTTTAGAAGTTGAGCGTAGCAATTCGAAAAGTGTGCGCGAAGGTTTGCGAGCGTGCGCGTGATTTGTTCATCCGTCAGCGGGCCTGGAGTATTGAGAGTGGTATTTGATTTTACAGGTTCAGTTGAAAGAGGGGAGATTTGAGTGGTTTTTGACTCTACAACTTCCTCCGTCTGGATTGTGATAGGTTTTGAAATATTGCGGCCGAGAGGGTCAAATACGACGCCTTCGCGAATAAAATAAACCTTTTCTCCGCTTTGGCCTGACTGAAGAATTTTGTAATCCCCTTTTTTAAAAGTAACAAAAATATTGTCGGCCATTTCCAGATAAACCACCGTATCACTTAAAAGACTTACTGTGAGACCTGATGGGAATTTAATTGTGGCCTGACTGTCACTTGTTACTTCTAAGGTTTCTTGATCATGAATTTGATCACCAGGATTTACCTCTTGAGTCTGTAAGGTTTTTGGAAGCTTTAAAAGGAGGCTTCCGGAGAAGGATTCCACTTGAGCCAGTGGAGCTCGGCCGTCACGATTTCCTGAATGACTTAAGTAGTTGGAAAATTGTTTTTGAAACAAAATTAATCCAACACCAACAATCAGAGCCGAAGCAAAAATCAGTTGTTTCACTCGTAGAAATTATTTTGTTTCTGCAGGAGCTGCGGCTGGCGCTTCTGCTTTTTGAGCAGGAACTGGTTCGGCAGCTGGTGTGCCTGAAATAGGCCCAACAGGAGCGGCAGCTGGAAGAGCTACGCCTTCAAGAACACTTTTTGATTGGCGAATGGTCATCACGGTGAGGGCCACGCAGCTGATAGCAAATCCAATGGCCAAAACGCGAGTCACTTTTACGAGGAGATTTGTAGCACCTGTGGCACCAAGAATAGAATGAGATCCGCCACCTGCGAACATACCGCCTGCAGCACCACCTTTAGAGTCTTGCATCAGCACAAATACGATGAGAAGTAGGGCGATAATTACGTGAAGCGTTGCAACCAGCGTTAACATGTTTCGGGCCTCCAAAAAGATTGAGCTTGAAGAATATAAAGGACAATAAACACGGTCGCAACCTTTAAATCAGCGTTGAGGCAATCACGGAAAAAGAATCCGCTTTTAAAGAGGCGCCCCCAACCAAGAACCCATCAATGTTGGGTAAAACTGCTAAATCACGAGCATTTTGGGCCGTCACGCTTCCCCCATAGAGGATGGATGTGTTTTGAGAAACGTTCACGCCAAGAGCCTCTACTAAACAGTTTCTCAAGAACTTGTGGGCGGCCTCTGCCTGATGGGGCTCCGCAACCTTACCGGTACCAATGGCCCAAACCGGTTCATAAGCGAGAGTAAAGGGAGCCGTATCGATCGCTAAAGCGAGACCTTTTAAAAGTTGTGACTTAATCACTTCTTCCGTTTTGTTCTGTTCGCGTTCCGCGAGAGTTTCGCCCACACAGAGCATGGGTATGATTCCCTCTTGTTGGAGGGCTTTTACTTTTTTTGCGAGAAGAGCGTCGTCTTCTTTAAAAATAGATCGTCGTTCGCTATGGCCAACGAGAGTGTAGCGAGCTCCGAGTTCTGCGAGTACTTGAGGAGATGTTTCGCCGGTAAAGGCGCCACTTTTTTCAAAGTAGCAGTTTTGTGCACCCCAAAAGATTTTTTTTGCATTTGCAGCTTTCAAGCTCTCTTGAACCGTAAGGATATTGAGAGTGGGGGGGAAAATCACCACGTCCCCCTCAAGGCCCGGTGGCAACAAAGGGATAAACTGCTTTAAGAAATCGCGAGATTCCTGAGGTGTTTTGTTGAGTTTCCAGTTCGCGGCAGCAATTTTTTTTCTCATAAGCTTGATCTTTTCGGTGGTTTGAGAGCTTCGAGCCCAGGAAGTTTGTCGCCCTGTAAATACTCGAGACTTGCTCCACCGCCAGTTGAAATATGTGACATTTTATCTGCGTATCCAGAAGCGTTTACGGCTGAAGCCGAATCGCCACCGCCAACTATGCTGAAGGCTGAAGATTCGGCGATCGCTTGAGCTACCCGGAAAGAGCCTTTTGAAAAAGCCTCCATTTCAAAAACGCCCATCGGGCCATTCCAGAAAATAGTTCCGGCACGAGAAAGTTCTTTTGCGTAGAGCTCTGCTGTTTTTGGACCGATATCAAGACCCATCCAGCCTTCGGGAATCGCAGCACTGGAAGTGATTTGAGTTTCGGCTTGAGCGTCAAATTTTTGAGCGATGATGTGGTCAATAGGCAAGAAAACTTTTTTGTTTCTGGCTTCGAGACGAGCCAGTAGCTCACGTGCGAGAGAAACTTTGTCCTTTTCAATCTTAGAGCTGCCAGTTGCAATTTTTTGGGCCGCAAGAAAAGTGTAGGCCATCGCCCCACCAATGATAAAAGTATCAATTTTTTCGAGAAGATTTTCGATCACCCCAATTTTGTCGCTCACTTTAGCGCCTCCTAAGAGGGCACAAAAAGGAGCTTTGGGTGCAGTGAGGACTTGGTCTAACATTTCGAGCTCTTTTTTAATTAAAAAACCGGCGCCTTTGACTTTCATCATGCGCGGGAGCGCATCTATCGTCGCGTGTGCGCGATGACTCGCCCCAAAAGCATCGTTGATATAAACATCTACGAGAGCGGAAAACACCGAGGCCAACTCTTCGGAGTTTTTTTCCTCTCCTTCATCGAAGCGAATGTTTTCAAGAAGCAGAAGTTGATTTTGTTTTAATCCGTTTAAGAGAGCTTTGGTGGCATCACCCGCAGGCTCTTCAACAAGGTGAACGTCGGCATCTAAGAGTTCCGAGAGTCTTGCTGCGACTGGCTCAAGCGATAGTTTTCTGCGATCTGCGTTGCCTTGAGGGCGTCCTAAGTGAGAGCACAAAATGATTTTCGCTCGACGCTCAAGCGCATGGCGGATGGTCGGAAGAGCTGCTTGAATTCTCGTCTCGTCCGTAATTTTTCCCTCTTTTAAGGGAACGTTCAAATCCAGGCGGATAAAAACTTTCTTTTCTTCCAAAGGAATCTGTTCAATGTACGTGATTCCTGCTGTGTCCGCCATACTGACCTCTTAAATTCCGCGTTTTTGCATGTAAAGTGCCAGATCTATCATGCGGTTTGAAAACCCAACTTCGTTGTCGTACCAAGAGAAAACCTTGAGCAAGTTTGGCCCAGAAACCATGGTGCTTGGAAG
>JBFWOZ010000045.1:0-23789 GCA_050250255.1 Bdellovibrionales bacterium
TTTATGAAATATATTTGTCTTTGTTTATCAATGATCTCATCTCAAAGATTTAAACTGATTGAGGAGCAAGCCTTTGAAAGTGAAAAAAGAATAGTTATGAAAAACAATAGAATTTTAATCATTATGATTTTGTTAACCGCACTTTTTACGGTTCCAGCAGAATCGGCTGAATGTGAAAAATTTGATATCACTGGCATGTGGAAGGGCGCCCGCGGCCAAAGATTTGAGATTCGACAGACAGGCTGTCGCTCGGTTCTTCTCAAAGATCTCGATACGAATAGAGTGAGTGGAACTGGCCCAATAACTGAGGTGATTGAATGGGGCTTTGAACTCAATGGACTTCCCACCGGATTGTCTGAGAGCTATAAGAAGTTTTTGATAGGCAGCCAGTATAACAATTTCTTTAGAAAAGATATTGACGGGCTTAAAGGAAATGAAGAGGCCTTGTCGTTCGTCAAACTGAAGACGAAAGCGCACCTGGAAGGTCCAACAAAAATTTTATTCATTGATATGGAGCTGCCGAAAGTAGGTTTTTTGGGAAGCCTTCTTGATTATGGCGTTCATGCTTTTAAAATAAAGGCGGCTGTGAGAGCTCGGGTGACTGGAATGGTGAAAAGCGAAAACGAAAGAATCAGCAATCTAGAAATTCATGTTGAACGCATCCAAGTGCAAGCTTTTGAAGTTCCACCGATGCTTGGGTCACTCCCGATGACTCCAGTGCTTCATATAGTGAATGCCGTTCTTAATCATTCACTTATTTTGGGGACTCTGCAAGACCGGCTCACTCGTTAGAAAAGTTCAAAGTGCCGACATTTTTATAATTGTCGGCTTTCAAACTGAGCATTTGTTCTCTAAAAATCGTATACATAGAGATCTTGAAAAAACCTGAGTCAAAAGTTGAGGGTCTTTTCTGCGTTGGATGATTGTTCAACTCAGCAAAGAATATCTCGCTGGGTAAAAGTCAGCGCCGAGAGAGCGCTTACAATTAAACTAGGTGGCCCTTCGTTCGTGCTTTCATAAGAATGGAAGGCTGACGGGCTTTCCGATAAAACCGTCCATTCCACATTCATAACAATGAGCCACATCCTCTTTTTTCATTGTACTTGCTGTAAGCGCAAATGCGCGGACGTGCATCCTGATATAGCTGTAAACGGAAAGAATTGAAGCATCTTGCTCGGAAATCCTACGATCTCATCCGTATGGATTGTCATATGCCGGAAATGAACAATTTTTTTGTTTCAGCGATTACAATACCAAAAAATAAAAGACCAGAGACAAAGGGCTCTGGTCTTTTTACTCTGTCTTGCGAACCATGAGATAATCTCGCTTTACCCAAAGCAGTCGGTAGAAAAACTGTTTTGTATGGTTCTAAAAGTCTTTTAAAGGACCAGCTGATAATGAGCCAAGGCAGTATTCAAGATTTACAGTCATCCGGCCTACCGATGGTTGATCTTTTTGGGTGGAACTTGTTGCATTGTAGGTGAAGAGAACTACGTAACTATCCTCTGTTTGACCCATCATGCGATACTTAAGATTGGTATAGGAATACTTTGGATCAAGAACTTTAAAACCGTCTAGGCCCGTAGTTAGCTCATTTTTCATTGCGGCTTCATCACAAACCTTGTCCGCCATAGCATTTGTTCCTAATACACCAATGAGTATTGCTAAAGTAAGTGCTTTCATACTTTCTCCTCTTTTATCGATCTCAGATCGAAATTTAAATTTTTGTTTCTTACAGTGACTTCCATGACAGCTATTTACAGAAGCCTTTGAAAAGGTGCTATAGGTTTTGACACAATGTGTGTCGAAAAGGCTGACACATAAAAATTGTTCATCATATTGTTCCGGTGGGGCTGCTGTAAAAAATATACTATTTTTAAGTGTTACAGTTTTGATGTAACACTTTGTTACATCAAAACTTGTGCTGGACTGAGAAGCCATCTATTGTTGCACCCATGACGACACTGGATTTTAGAACTTATTTGCAACAAGAATTGGTGAGGCGCTGCCAGTCCAACCCAAATTATTCCTTGAGAGCTTTTGCACGTTCGGCAGGAGTGAATCCAGCGATTCTTTCCATGATCTTAAGAAAGAAAAGAAAGGTTACGAGTGATGCCGTCAGAAAAATAGGTGCAGGCTTGGGACTTTCACAACGTCAGATTGAAAGTTTCGCAAGTCATATAAGTGAGGAAGCCGTTTCATCAAACGCAAAAACGAAGCAGATGAATCAACTATCTCTGGATACATTCTATCTCATTACAGAATGGTATCACGACGCCATTATGGAGCTCAGTCGCATTGAAGGGTTTGGGGGCACTCCTCTTTTCATTTCTCGCGCACTTGGCATTTCAGTGAATGAAGCACAGCTTGCCATAGAACGCTTAGAGCGTATTGGAATGATTGAAGTCAATGCTGATAATACGTGGAATGATGTAGGCGAGTACACTTCTATCCAACATGACGACTTTACGGATGTAGCCTTACGCCGATTCCAAGAAAAAGTATTGGAGCTTTCGTCGAAGACTATCAAAGCGGTGCCTAAGGAGTTGAGAGATCACAGTTGTATGACCATGGCTGTGCGACGTTCTGATCTCAAAGAAGCAAAAAAACGCATTCGTGAATTTCGTCGTGACATGAATGAGTTTCTACAAAGAAAAAGCCAAAAACCATTTGATGATGTTTATTGTTTTGCACTTTCTTTATTTCCATTAACTAACAAATATAAAAAGGAGACCGTATGAAAAAAATGATTTTGATGATTTTGATGATGCCAGTGTTTACCCTGGCAAGCGGACAAGAAAAGGGCGGCGGAGAAACCGAGAAGCTAAAGTTTGCTATTGTAGCGAACAAGGTGTTGTTTTTGATTAAGACCCATAGAGCTACGTTTCCAGAAGTAGACTTGTTAAAGCTCACGGAGGCCGTAAAAAGCACGACGATAAAGATTGTTTCTCAGGAATTGTTTGTTGGTAATGAACAGGTCACTGCCACTAACAACCCAGTTAAAAAGATCATTGAAGTGAATCGATTTAAGTGGAGAGGTTTAAATGGCCAACCTACTTTGCAAGCGACTCTTGTAGCCCATGAATACTTTGGAATTTTAAAGCTCACTGATTCCAATGGGCAAATTAGCAATCGTATTGCTGCATTGGTAGGTACAGGAACTGGTGCTTTTTTTAGATGGAGTTGTTCAGCGTCTGTCGCAGGAAGTTTAGTAGATAGGCTCCTTGATAGGAACGGCAATCATTGGTATGAGGTTGATGGCAACTCGTACATTGCGCACGGAGAGGGCGATACATCAGGTGAAGCTTGGAGTGAATTGGTTGATACTGCTAAATATTGGTTCGACCCTAAACCTTTTCATCTTCTTACGAGCCATGTCCAGGATAAAAATACATCCTACTTCGCTACAATGATGAATTCATGCCGAAAAAATGATTAGAGTTCATTTCAATTTTTAAAGAGTCATCTTGAAAAGACCAGAGACAAGCTCTGGTCTTTTTTATTACGTCCATAAAACCACCAGCTTTGCTGGTGGTTTGAGCAATGGCTATGCCGGAGATTAGTAGATAAAACCTCCCTTCAAACAAGCAATGCTGAAGGGAGGCAAGATGAACGAGTTCAGCAAATTATCACATACGAAGAGGGAATGTAAGTACCACGTAGTATGGATACCGAAGTACCGTAGAAAAAGTATCTACGCGTACAAGAAAAGAATTATTGTAGAGGCAATCAAGCGATGGGCTGCTTCGGGACATAGTGGCTACGTCTTATAACTATAAAAGTGGCGGTAAAACAGAGCTTAAGTGCAGGGAAATCACAAGAAAACTATTTCATTAAAAAGAGGCTGCAAAAATTTATCCGCTCGTTTTAGCACGACTCATCTGCAAAAAACGATATCCTTCTCCATAGACAGTTTGTATGCATTCAGCAAAAGGACCTAGCTTTTTACGAAGTAAATAAATATGTGTGTCTATGCAACGATCTGTTAAATAAGTATCTTCACCCCATACCTGATTCATTAATTGGTTACGAGAAAATATTTGATCTTCGTGTGAAATCAGAAGAGTTAAGAGTTTAAATTCGAGAGGTGTGAGGGTCAGGTTATGTCGTTTGCTTTCGATGTAAATTGCCGCTCTTTGTGAGTTGAAGTTTATTTCTATATTTCCAATCTGCAATGTTTTGGTTTCAGTTTGGTGAGATTTATTTTTTTTAATTCTCATTTCAATGCGCGCTTTAAATTCTTCTGGCTGAAAGGGTTTTACAATATAATCTTCAGCACCTAGAGAAATACCAAGAACTTTATCAGACACATCGTCTTTGGCGGTTAGAAAAATGACAGGAATTTTTTTAAACCTATGGCTGTTCAGAAGAAGTGAAAAAAACTTAAAGCCATCCCCATCTGGTAATCCCACATCTAGCAAGATAAGATCAAACGAATTTTCGTTAAGAATTTTAGTAGCCTCTTGTAAGCGGCTCACCCATGCGACTTTGAAATCGGCCCCTAGAGAATGGCAAACTAGGTCTTTGATGGGCTCAGAATCTTCAATGAGTAGTATATTATGCATATTAGCTCCTATCTTCGTTTTGGATACTTCATCAGTTCAGGCTGATTTCTGATTTGTATATGTCTCTTCATTTTCCGAACGACTTCTTTGTCGTGGCTTAAAAAAATAAGTTTGGTCTTTATAAAGCCATTTTCAGCCGACTGCACTTGATCCACTTGAAACAAGGTATTGTGTGGAAGAGCGTCGCAAAATAAAGAGGAGGGTAACTCTATAATCTGACCCAGCTCCAACTTTTGGTTCAATAAAATTTCCGCTCCTGTTTCAAAAATACGCAGGCAATGAGCTTGAAGATATAGCTTAATATCGATTTTTTGAGCTTCTTGAAATTCGGCCTTTGAGTAGGTTTTTGGTGGATGTGTTTCGAAAAACAAGACGATGCGCTGAAGAAAAGTTTTTTTCTCGATGGGTTTTAGAAAGATAGAAGTCTGCACCGAGTTGGGCTGCACGCATTACGGCATCAGGTTGCTGACTTGCAGTAAGAAAGGCGATGGCAGTTTGTTGTAGCTCGGAATTGTTGCGGACTGTATTTACAAACTGGAATCCGTCAAAGCGAGGCATGTGGACATCTACGATAATAAGATCAATATCGTATAGTTGGAGGAGATCTAAAGCTCGCAATGCGTTGTCTTCGGTGAGAACTTCATAGCCTGCTTGAGAAAGTATAAGTTTCTCCAAGTCTAAGACAGTTTGATCATCATCAATTACTAATATTCGTGCCATCGATATTCTCTTTCTACCGATATTCGATTTTTAAGTGATGAAGATATTTTTCTAATTGAGAGATATTTTCTTCTAACCTTTTGAGGTCTTGTAATTCTGAAAAATGCTCAATTTTCTTTCCAAAATCTCCTAGAGTTTGAAATCCGTAGCTCCCACAGGATCCTTTCATTTGATGTCCCAGGGCTTTTAATTCTTCATAGTTTCGGTTTTGAAAAGCATTTTTTACGAGCTCAAATTGATTTTTTTGGAAGACTAAAAATTTTGGTATGAGACTCTCTAGCATAGGGTCTACGTAAATAGTATTGTCGGACTTTGCTTCTTTCATAACTCCCCCTCTAAGCGATTTGTTTTTTATTTCCAGGATGTCTTAATTGGTCTGCAATAGATTTGAGAAGCTTTTCTTTCTGTATAGGTTTTTCTATATAACCATCACAGCCAGAGTCTTTACATTTTCTAAGTTCCTCTGGAGTCACTCCTCCAGTGAAAGCTAAAATGGGCGCTGGAATGAGATTTTGTTGTTTTTCCCAGGCGCGAATAAGGCGGGTTGCCTCTAAGCCATCCATAGTCGGCATTTGTACATCCATTAATACGAGGTCGTACTGATGCGTTTTAAATAAATCAACGGCTGTTTTTCCTTCAAGGACACAATCTAAACTAAACGTATCCGATGGTAAAAATAGTCGGAGGATATCTTGGTTGATTTCATTGTCTTCGGCGACAAGTACTTTAAATTTCGATAATTGAAGAGTTTCCATTTTTTTTGCCAGGATCTCTTGTATGGCAGTTTTAAAATGTTCAAATTGCAGGGGTTTATAAATGAGAGAACTATGTTCAATACTGCTTAGGTCCTGTGCGACTCGCTCGTTGAGATTCGCTGTGACTAAAAATGCTGGAGTGAGTGTTTTTTTATTTTCCTTTTCATATTTTCTGATCCGGTGGAGCGCTTCAAGGCCATTGAGAATAGGCATCTGAAAGTCAAAAAATAGAAAATCATAGATTCCAGACTTAAACTGACTAACGGCTTCTTGCCCATTTTTTACCACCTCGGCTTGGATGTTTAATTTTTTCAAATAATTGACAATAACGTCTTGGTTTATAGGATCGTCTTCAGCGACAAGAGCTCGCAAAACAGGAGATGAGAGGGCTGGATTGAGAACGACTGTATTTTTTGGTGCTTTTGATTCTAGAATTCCAACAAACTCAAGTTCGAACCAGAATTGAGATCCTTTGCCTGGCTCGCTTGTAAACCCAATTTTACCGCGCATCAGTTCTATTAACTTTTTGGAAATATTCAGACCAAGTCCTGTGCCACCAAAACGCTTTTCGGTGGTTGATTCGGCCTGTTGGAAAGCTCCGAATATCTTTTCCTGGCTCGTCAGAGGGATGCCAATACCTGTATCGCACACTTCAAAGCGGATTTTGCATTTATTATTTGTTTTGGAAATTAGAGTGCAGTGGATTGTGACCGTTCCTTTTTCTGTAAATTTAACGGCATTACTTATGAGGTTATTAAATATTTGACGAATACGACCGCTATCTCCCACAACAAGTGGCGGGAGTTGAGTGTCGATCTGGAAGTTTAAGTTTATGCCCTTTTTCCGAGTTATATTTAAAAAAAGACTTTCAAGTTCGTTTAAAAGTAACTTTATGTCGAATTTTTCAGGGCAAATCTCAAGTTTCCCTGCTTCAACTTTTGAAAAATCTAAAATGTCATTAACGATTCTTAAGAGGGCTTCGCACGATCTTTGGATTGTTTCTGCATATTTCGTTTGTTTATTATCAAGAGTACTATCGAGCAGGACGGTCGTCATCCCCATAATGCCGTTCATGGGAGTTCTTATTTCATGGCTCATATTTGCCAAAAATTGTGACTTAAACTCAGAAGCTTGTAACGCTTCTGTGCGTGCTTGTTTTAAAAGACGTTCATAATTAAGACGGCTAATAATGTCGTGACGTATGATCAATGAGGCAAAAATAAATAAAACAAACGCCGCTAGGCTTGTCATGATGGTGGAGAAGATAGTTTCGTTTGTGCTTCGACGTTTATTTTTTATTTGTCTATCCAGAATATTTTTTTGATTTCTCTCAATGAGCTCAATATTTTTTTGTATTTGCTGAGAAATACTTTGCCATTTTCCTGTAAGAATTACTTGTAATGCATGGTTGAGATTGTGGGTTTCCCTCTCAGATACCGTTAAACTCATATCATCAATTTTGAGTTGAATTAATTTTTCTAAATTAGAATTTTTAACTGTGGGTTGCAGGTTCTGTACTTTTTTAAGTTGAGATTGAAGGAGATTTACATTTTGCTTATAGATATCTAAAAAACGTCCCTTGCCAACAAGGACATATATATTGTTGGCCATCTCGGCATCTCGAAGTGCTGTGGTTAAGCTTTGGACTTCATGCATGAAAGCAGAGGTTGCGTCGACAGCTTCTATATCAAAGATTAATTTTTTAGCGTTTTGATAAGAAAAAAACGACAAAAGACAGAGAATGCTAAAAACTAATAGAAAACTTCCATAAATCCTCCAGCCGACTCTTTCTTTAAGGTCATGGATGGCTTGTTTCATTAATGAACATCCTGTTCTTCAACGACTTGTGGCTCTGATGTACTCTCCTGGTTGGATGTTACACAGGACTCAACTGTCATTGAAATTTGTAATTGGATGTCACGGGCTATGTAAATATCATGGGCTACAGCGAAGTAGAGTGTAGAAAGGGATTCACCTAAAGAATCGTAAATCAGAGTGAAGGGATCTGGACTTAATGAATTTTCTAATAATTTCTGCAATGGAAGTGCGAGTTCTGCAATTTCAATTTCTCCGCTTTGTGTTTTATGGCTGGCCTCAGCTAGGCGGTGCATAAAGAAATCGTTAGGAGGCTCTTTGCCTTCAAAAAACTTTGGGTTTATATGCTCTTGGCTTATAAAATCTGTAGGAAAATCCCCAGAGCAAATTTTTTGTCCAACTAAACATAACATTCCCGCTCGATGATCGTGAGATTTTATATGTCTATGAACTTTTACATTTAGAAGAAGGGAATCCAAGGAAATAACATCAAAGCGCTGAGGTAAATCTGAAAGATCAATAGCGAATAAAATTTGAGAATTTTCAACATATGGTACGCCGTCAGTGTTGATTTTCATAGACCTGCCTGGATCGCGTTTTTTAAAGCGTCCATTTTTGGTAATGAAAGGAAAATTTGTGAGGCTCTTTTTTTCCTGGTTTGTTAATGCTCGACCTTGAAGTTGAATGGTTCGCGGGCGTGGACTGCAGTCTCTTGTAGTTTGAATTTGCTTGAGCCTTTCAAGAGAAATGACTCGGGTCAGTTCTTTTGCATAAGGAAGAACATCGAGACCTACGAGTGCGCGAATGCTGGCATTATTTCCTGGCTCAATTTCTCCATAAGAGCCACCTATGCTAAGTATTCCACCACGAAAAATCGCAATGCGGCTTCCAACATAAATATCTCCTGGACCATCTCCTGGGCTCATTCCGGGTAATAGAGATGTAGTGCCTTCAAGATTAAGGGCTACTCTTCGGCCTATAGGAATTCGAATACCTGCAGCGAGAGGGTACTGTATGCTGTAGTCAATACTCTCGTGTGTGGCACCCGGAGATCTCAGGTAGCCCGTATTTACTGTGGCAGCCCAGTGTTTAAAATTTTTCTCAAAAAGTAGTCTTCCTCCAAAGCCAGTCGTTTTATTGGAAATGAAAGGATGGTTGTTGGGGAGGGGGATATAAACTTCTGGAGCCAGTGAGAGTCCCCAACTATTTTCTTTTTGTATTAAACTATATTTGGCCATGAGGTGATAATCGTTAAAGCCAGAGTAAGAACTCTCGTTATGAGGTTGCACGATGCTGACTCCGAGATCAGAGCCCACTTGTAATTTGGAATTGATGAGCCAGGCTCCGCCGAGCTGCAGACTGCTTGTTCTCTTAATAAGAGTTTTTTTTTCTGTTCCATTGGTTGAGTAGCTTATAATGGGCGATTCTACAGTATTAAAGAGACTGGTAAACAAAAGCGATTGTTCTTTTACATCGTAGGGGTTTAGCCAAAGCTGCGCGTCCTCAACTATTTGATAGTAAGGATTCAATGCTGGACGGAGCGTTTGTGATGTTACATCTGCAAAAGTCATAATATTTGATAAATAAGCAAAACAAACAAAAATCGTGATCCAAAAGTTAGTCTGTAAGATAGGCCCTACCATTCGTATCGGACATATTTATAAATAATTACAATTTATAAATTAATATTATTTACATAAGACATAGGATAGCTATATGAATTTTGTATGTAAACCAATAAAGGATTGAGCCTTTAAAAAAGACTTCCGGTCAGCAGCGTCGATCCGTTGATGGTAGTCAATGTTGCGCTGATAGTGGTGGACCCAATACCTATGCCAGTGGCTCGACCTTTTGTGGCCGCCGCATTGCTAATCGTTGCTGCAAGTATGTTGGTGGAGGCCCAAGTTACACTAGCCGTTAAATTCTGCGTCGAACCGTCCGCATAGACACCCATTGCCGTGAACTGTTTCGTAGCAAGCGGAGTGATTGTAGAGTTGCTAGGCGTGACTGTAATTGAAACAAGTACTGGTGGTATGACGGTTACGGTGGTTTGTCCTGTTACGCCACTAAAAGCGGCAAAAACAGTGGTAGATCCCACTGCCACACCAGTTGTTAAGCCCCAGCTTCCTGAGGCATTGCTCACAGTAGCAATCGCTGCGTTCGCTGTAGACCACGTCACAGAACTGGTTATATTTAATTGAGTTCCGTCGGAATAGCTCCCTGTTGCAGTCATCTGTCGGTTCCCGATACCAGAGATGGTGGGATTTGCCGGTGTGACTGTGATAGAAATTAATGTCGCTGGACTTATGCTTAGGGTTGTTTGCCCTGCAATCGCACCTAAAGTTGCTGAGGCAATCGCGGTACCTGCTGCTATGCCCGAGACTAACCCTTCAGTTCCTCCACTATTACTCACGGACATGATGGCGCCATTGCTGGTGCTCCAAATGACAGCTGTTGTGAGATTCAGGGTGGAGGCATCCGTATAACTTCCTGTTGCTGTGAGTTGTACAGTGTTAGAAACAGAGATTGTGGGATTGGTGGGCGTGACATCAATAGAAACAAGTTCTGCGGCTGTCACAGTAGGTGTTGTTTGCCCGGTAACCGCACCTCGAGTTGCAGAAATTGTGGTACTTCCGATCCCTGCGGCTGTGAGCAATCCAAAAGTTCCTAAGCTATTCCCAACGTTGGCAACAAGAGCGTCTAATGAGCCCCATGTAACAAACTCAGTGATATCACTCGTTGATAAATCAGAGAAATGACCGGTTGCTGTCAGCTGCTGAGTAAGACCTTTGGCAAGAGTAGGGTTGGCGGGAGTAATAGTAATGGAATTCAAAGTGGGATTTGTCACGGTCACACTCGCTGAATCACTCAAGCCTCCGAAATTGGCAATCACTGATGTGTTACCAGTTTGCAAAGCGGTTAAGTGTCCCATTGTGCCAACTGTATTACTAATTGTAGCGACAGTTCCTGCTGTGACCGACCAAGTTGTAAGCGTTGTAATGTCTGCTGTTGTAAAATCTGTGTAGATACCCGTAGCAGTAAAAGAAGTTTCTAATCCCTGCACAACGGTTGCAGTTTTAGGTCCGACTTGAATCATCATGAGTTCTTTTGGAAGAATCGTAATTCCCGTGGAACCTTGTATTCCATCAAAGATGGCTGAAATCGTTGAATTCCCTTCGTTTGCTGCGGTGACAAGACCTCTTGTGTGAAAATCTGTGGAGACAAGTGCCGCTGCAGGAATGCTAGAAGACCAAGTTGCGGAGGTGGTCACATTCAAATAATTATTATCAGAAAAAATGCAAATACTAGAAAATTGAATTCTTGCCCCAACCTTGTAGGTTAAATCTGCAGGGGTGACGGCACAAGTTACGGGTGTTGCCGCAGAGATAATGATGGGCCGTAGGCCTTGAATTGAGCCAAGTGTAGCTTTTAATAATGTACTCCCTGGGGTGAGACCACGAATCCAACCAGGATTTCCACTATTGCCAACTTCTATGGTGGCGGATGTGCTTTCCCAGGTGGCCGTTTGGGTGATTGAGAGTCTCTCTCCGTTGGAATAAATTCCAAAAGCTTCGCAGGGAATGTAGACATTTTTTGGTATCTGATCCTTTTCGCAAGAAATTTCAATTTCTATTATAGCTGGAATGCTAAAAGGCAATACAGGCCGTTTACATGATGTATTGGTGACCAAAATGATCAAAAATAGAATTTCAAAGTATCTCATCAATAGATAGCCTTTTATAAACAATGTAAGTTTAACTCGGCTATAGATAGTAGAAGCTAGAACAAATGTCTTGATGAGGTTCACTGAAGTTCTCAATTTCAATCAAAAATGTGTTCCATTTTTAGATTGTCACGAACTCTTCATACTTTTCTAATTTTTAGAGCAAGCTTTAGAGCCAGAATAAGTATGTCCGCATAGATAAAGGAGGGGCGTGTGATTCCCTATAGTCGACAGGAACGACATATTTTTAAAAAAATGCAAGCCATCGAAGATATGGTCCTTATATGGCTTTTTGCTACTTTCTTTTTTGTTGCATACCTCTATCCAGATCTGGTGGTTTTGCGTCCAAAAAATAGACCAATACCTCTATTGATACAAAAAGACTTAAATCTAACGATCCCCATGGAGACTCAGCAAGTGTCTAAAATCAAGAATCCACCATTGAAAACTCACGAAATCATTAGTCCTGAGTTGGCTATGAAAATAAAAGAACTGGCACGACGAGCTGACAAAATCAATGAATTGGTTCGCCAGATGGGAGTGCCATGAGTTTATCGCAAACAAAATACACAGAGTTAGATGCTCAATTTAACGGTATTCCTATCGATGATTTTATATCGGGTAGTCAGGTGCATGCCGATATTTATCTTAGGCTCTCTGAGAACAAATATTTAAAAGTGGGACATAGAGGACAGCGATTTGATGAAGTTCGACTAGAAAACTATCGTAAAAAAGGGCTGGATGAAGTTTTTCTTACGAAAAACGATTTTGCCAAATATGTAGGATTTAATTTGGAGTTAGCAAAAAAAAGTGACTTCTGATGTGTCTATAGATGTAGCAAAAAAAGTGAATTTTTTGCGCCATACGAGTCAAATGGTAGTGGAGTCTATATTTTTAGATGGTCTAAATGTTGCGCATTTTGAAAAAGCTCAGAAAGTAACTGAGTCCATGATTTCTTTGTTGTGCGAAGACGATGATATATTGAACATGCTCCAAATGTTAGACAAGCAATCCCATTTTTTATATTCTCACAGCGTAGGTGTAAGTATCTATAGCACCCTCCTTGCAAGGGAGCTAGGTTGGACCTCCCAAGTGAATCTATTCAAAGTGACTACAGCGGGTCTTTTTCATGACATAGGTTTAAAGGAATTAGACCCCGCTCTTCTTAAGAAGTCGCGTTATCAAATGAAACTTGAAGAGGTGAAAATTTATGAGACACATCCAGCGCGTGGAAAAGAAATTTTAAATAGCATTGCTTCGATTCCACCAGACATTGCTCTTATCGCCTACCAGCATCACGAAAAGTACTCAAACGATGGATATCCTCGTCGTCTTAAAAAACAAAATATTCATCCTATGGCGGGTTTGATTGCGGTTGCGGATACCTTTTGTGATTTAGCACTGAAAGGGCCAAATAGTGCCGGCATAACAGCGTCTCAGGCGCTTATAAATTTGATGGAATTTCATGGACAGGAACTGGAGCCACGTTATGTGACGGCTCTTTTAAAATTGTTCAAATTTCCAATTCCAAAACCGTACATCAAATATGTGAATCAGTATAAAGCTTCATGAAAATTGAAGGTTGGTGACCGTCGACCTAGGCTGGTCGAACCACTCACGGTAATTAGAATGTATCAGGTGAAGTGGACGTCTTCCACATACTAAGGACGGACACAGTCTAAGATTGCCGCTTATGTCTCGCAGTTTTACTTGATTTTTTGTATAACAAAATCTTTGTATGCCCCATAAATGAATTCAGCTCCCACACCACCAGATAAAAGAGTAATGATTCCATTGCCGCTAATGCCCGGGGCAAGTATGCCGTCGTATTGTTTTGCTATTGCCACATTGGCAGTAACTGCAATGCCTCCACCACTCTCGCCGCCTCGATACTGACCAGTTATATTTTTTGGTGATGAACCATAATAAGTTAAAAACAAGGCTTGCACAGCACCACCAGACTGCAGGCCTGCGGAGAGTGATAAGACTCGATAAAGGCTTCCGTCACTACTTCTGCAGATTCCGATTGAGGTTCCGAATAAATAGGCAAACCTGCCATTGAGACACATCATGAAAGCATACGATTTTGTGGAACCTTCATTTTCAGAAACTTTATTCTTTGCCTCAGCGTTTAACATTTGTTGGTCAATCTCCACTCGCTGCTCTGTCGTGAGCCGATTGTAACCCTCATCCCAAACTGATTCAGCATCTTCTGCACTTATATTTGTGTTGCCAGCCCCTGAAGCAGGCACAAACATCGCCGTCATGATCAAAAACGTTAGTAACTTCATGCTTCCTCCAATAATATCAAACAGCTGTTCTTATGCTTGTGCAAATCATGCCAACTCGCACAGGATTTGTACTGACGTGAGAATGCTTTCGTACAGACCAAGTGTAAAAGTCTTGAACACCAACTGACAATCCTCGCATCTTGAATGCGAATATAGAAGTTTGAAAATCTAGGAGGATCGGCGGCAGATTTTTGTAAGTGGTTGGAAGAGTTAGTGAAGTGGACGTAGGTCTTGAGATTGATTTGGTTTAAGTGACAACCCCCACCCACATCGCAGAAATCTAGGCAAAGTCAGGCCGGCCTCCTGAAAGAAAATATTTATTTTCTTTTTTTGGAATTCGAAGAAAAAGTATTCATCTCTGGAAGAAATCAAAGGATATGTAGGTGTGGGCTGGCAAGCCTTCTGGCAGAAGAAATGAACCTTAAGCGGTGGCCACGGCGTATTCTTTGAATATTCTATGAGCAGGCTCATAGGAGCAGCCCAAAGTTTTTGCAATTTGATAAGGGGTTTTCATTCCCATTTCAATGGCAGTTATAATATCAGCTCGCCATGAGGCTCCAAACAGCAGGCGGTTGCGGTACTGGGGATTTACCTTTACTAAGCGTTGAGGTGTTAGCGCGTCTGAGGCTCGTATTCTTATGCTTCCTTTTGGAATTAAAAACCCATTTTTTCTATAATTAGATTCCTCGCCCTTTAATGAGATGGAGCTCATAGCTAAATCCTTGTCTACTAATGAATGCAATCCCTTTTGTTTTTTTATTAATCTTTTCCATTGATGAAAGCCCAAGTTAGATGCGCAAATAGCTAAAGCAGCAAGCCATGGGGAGTTTTTCTTCTTTTGTAGCTTCATAAGTTTTTCTATAATTACATAATCACCATGAACAGAAATCCAACTGCATAATAACGGGAAAATTCGACTATCTTGAGTTATCTCAAAGGAAGCTTCATAAATTGTGTTCTCAATATCTATCCAAGTAGATTGGTTTACCTTTCTTTGAACAACGATTTGAAGGCCAATATAATTAAGCTTCTGATCAAGATTTAAGTTACTCATAGCCTAAGGCCTTTCCAAGAAACGCAAAGGCCTTTTCTACGTGCTCTGGCCAATCAGGATTGCTATCTCGTTCCTTGACCCATTCAATTGCATTATTAAGTTCATCCTTTGTAGGTTTTAAACTTTTAAGATCTTCAAAGTCAGGAGTTGTTCGATCACAGTATGCAAAAAGTTTAGATTTGAGTAAATCATCGCGACCGAGCACTAGTAATTTGATCGCTATCCCAGAATACAGGGGTTGAGTTCTCTGTCGCCAATTCTTAGGTGAGTCTCTCTTTAAAGTTTCCGGGCCGTTGTTGAGCCAGCTAATATCAAGTAAAAGGTCCACTCTTGTTTTCGCAAATTCTTTTGAAGCGACTTTTATCGCTTCTGGTGTTTTGGGATCCAAGCAATCGACATCTTTTGTTTTTCGGGAACTAATATCTAAGATATTAAGAGCCGCACCACCCATGATAACGGCTTCAAATTTTAGATTTTGAGTGATTAAATATTTATCGAACTCAATGATAACATTCTTCACACATGTATTGTACCATACAATACACCAATGATCAAAATCAAATCCATTCTGATGTTTAAGCATTTGATTTTACTGTATTTTTATTAATTGGTGACCCTCGACCTAGGCTGGTCGAACCATTCATAGTGATTAAAACATATCAGGTGCAGTGGAAGAGGCTAAAGATTGATAACGACGAGCTGGCAAGCCTTCGTTGGCGCAAGAAATGGTCCTAAGGCATATGCGAAACATTACGGAATTTCGAAATCTACAGGTTGTAAAAGGCTAAATCTCGTTAGCCGGTAAGACATAATAAATAGACAACAGACGTCTATGCGTTTGGGCGGCGGAAAATGACATTTTTATTTAAAAATGTCATTTTCTGCCATATACTATTTAAATATGACAAAACAACAAGAATCAAAGCTTAAGAAACTTGGTCTTTTTACCCTTTCCCAGGCGAAGGAAGTGGGCATAAGTCATCAAGACCTTTCTCGGTTTGTAAAAGAAGATAAAGTCCTACGTATGGCTCGGGGGATCTATCGCCACCCTGGAATCACTGTTAATAGAGAAATTGATTTTCAAGTGGCTTGTACGAAGTTCGGTCCTAATTCCGCCGTGGGTGGCCTTTCCGCTCTTTTCTATTACAACCTTGCCGAGCAAGTCCCTTTGCAAACCTGGGTACTTGTTCCTTCAGAAAAAAGATCCCGAGAAAAAGGATATAGACTTATTCGAACACAAACCCCTCTTAATATTGGCATTATAGAAGGCAATAGCTATCGCATTGTTTCTATAGAACGAGCCATCGCTGAAGGTCTAAAGCTCGCCACTAAAATCGGTGAGCGCACCGCCATTAAGGCAGCACGGGATGCTATCAAGCAAAAACGAACAACTCTGAACAAGATTGGAAAAATGGCTAAAGATCTGGGCTTCGATTCATATTTAACCAAATACTTTGAGGCCATCGTCGCATGACAACAAAATCCAAAGGTGAATCTGTAAGACAAAAGCTCAATATCCTTAGTGCCAAACTTGGGGTCAAGTATGCCAATCTTGAAACCATATTTTTAATTGAGCGATTGGTCGCTCGACTGATTTCGGGCAAGGTTCTTAATCAACGCCTCGTTTTTAAAGGCGGTTTTGTTGGTCTAAAAGTGTATGGGTCGCCTCGCTATACGGTTGATCTTGATGCTCTTCTGATAAAATCTAATATTGAATTGACTCTTCAGTTAGTGAAAGAAGAAGCAGAAACAGACCTTAACGATGGGGTATGGTTTCGCTTTGATGAGCAAGTGGACTTGGCTACCCAAGGGGAATATGGCGGAATCCGTCATGTGTATCGAGCGGGGATCGGTGAAGTTCTAAAAAATATCAAAAAAGCACAAGCCGTCAATTTTGACTTGGGAATCGGTGATCCTATCACTCCCGGTCCACAGAAGACAGAAACGCCTATGCTATTGTCTAATGATGAAGACCTCAGTTGGTCGGTTTACCCAATTGAATCTATCATCGCTGAAAAACTCCACGCCTTGATTTCGCATGGTGATCAAAACTCGCGATCAAAAGATGTCCATGACTTAGCGATTTTTCTACCAAAAGCAGACGCTTACACGCTTCGAGAGGCCATTAAGAAGTGTTTTGAATATCGTAAGACGAATATGCCAACAAGTTTCTCAAATGCTCTGAAGGAACTTGATACCGCAAGGCTGGAAAGGGGATGGGCCAGTGCCGTCGCATCGGTTCCTAGTGCTCCATCATTTCAGTCGGCATTCGATACACTTTTTATCCACATGACTAAAATGGAGGAAGATTTTGGCTAAAGCAAAAAAGAACGCTGTATCTACAAATAATACTTTGGTTAAGCAAAAACCTTCTGAAATGTGTCCTCCTGGATACCATGTGGTTCAAGGACACGAGCGCGACTGTAAGTTTGGCACGGTGACTTGGGTTGACGCCCACATCAGAAGAAATCGAGGCAAAATCAGACCGGGCCTCCTGAAAGAAAATATTTATTTTATTTTTTGGAATTCAAAGAAAAAGTATTCATCTCTGGCAGAAATCAAAGGATATGAGGGTAAGGGGGCAGAGTATGATGAACTTATTCAGTTCTGGCTCGATTACTGGAAGTCCCAAGGAATCGAGCTCCCCAAAGATCTTGATCCTTTACTTATCAAGGCAATGATCGCGGTTGAATCAACTTTCAATCCGAACGCAATTGCTAAATCAAAAATAAGTTCTGCTGCCGGCCTTATGCAGATCACGGACCAATCACTTCGAGTGATGGGCGGATTTCCCAACAAGAAGAAATGGATTGAGATGCGTAATCATCTTATTCACGTCGAAAAAACGGACAAATTTGATCCTGTTGTAAGCGTCGCTATGGGAGTTCGATTATTAGGCCTTAAGTGGTCACAGATTAAAGACCCAAAAAAGAAAAACATCCGTCAGCTTGTCAGAGATTACCATTCTAGGGATGAAGAGGGGGATAACTATGCAGAAAAAGTTCTATCGCTTTATGAAAAGTCTCGTAAAAAGAAGTAGTTTTTTTGTTCTATTATTTTGCCCGTTATTGGGCTCAACAGCCTACGCTGATCCCCCTTTTAATGATCCGACTCGTGAGTTTCTTCAGTTAACAAACGGAACATGGCTTCGTTTAAAAAAGATTGACTGGGAAAAAACAGAATTTACTTACGGTCGAGGCAAGGGAATCGAAAAAAGGAAAGATATTATTTGGTCAAAAATCTATGAAAGTGATGATGATCGGGCATGGCCGTACGCTTACTTTCTTCGTTTAAAATCTGGACGCTTTATTTATGATCTTGATGGCGATGGTAATAAGGAAGTTGGCGTGGCCACTTATGATATGGGAAACAATATGATCCGACGAATTCTAATCTTTTCAATCCAAAAAGATAAAGTCGTTTTTGTACGTGAACATGGACCATACAATATTGCTGCTGATGAGCCTGTGTTTAAGTGAACTGCTGAATTCGACCAGCGTAGGAAATGGTGATCCCGCCTTGTAATCAGGCAATGTCACCTAACCCCCACGATATCATTCACTTTTCCTATTTTGTAAAGGAAAACCTCTTTGCGAAAATTGAACCTCTTTATCGTCAGGGACTCTCTTTAAGAGAGATAGCCAGTCAAACTGGAATTGCAAAAACAACTATAAGAAAAGAGCTAATTCGTGGAGGCATTTCTTTGAGGACCCTCCAAGATGGTAAAAAGGGATCTCTCTGGAGGAAATCAGGCAAGGTCTGCATGAAGCCTCCATATGGTTTCTGTTACTTTGAAGGGCAACTTACAAAGCATCCTAAAGAATATACCGTTCTCAAGATGATCTATGAAAGATGGAAATCTGGTCAGAATGCTAATTCCATCGCCGATACCTTAAATGGAAAAAAGATCCCTTCTCCAATGAATAAACTGTGGTCATGGAATTCTGTAATCAACATTATTAATCGCTTCAAAAAGGGAACTGTTGTTCTTAAAGGAGGAACTTTTGAACTCAAATAGATCTGATCATTTGTTAAAATTCACAATCTTATTTCCTTGAAAGTTTTATGGAGGAATTCGCTTCGTTGATTTGCTGGCCACTCCCTTCGCAGGAGCCATGCCAGGGCTTCGCCTGGTCTGTCATGTCTCCTGCCGCTACCGCACCTTTAGGGTGCTCTCGCGTGACGGTCGGGCAAATCTCTTACGCTCACTTAACCCTCTCTCTTCGGGCCTTCAAAAGCTTATGGAAGGCCCACTCGATAGAGAGTGGGAAACTAAAAACAAACTTTCAAAGGAGAAAGTTCTTATGAAAACAAATAATCAAGAAAATACATTTAAAAATGTTCAAGGCCTTGTGGTTAATCCTCAAATCTACTTGAATAATGAAAGACAAGTTTTGGTACATCGTTTGAGCGATGACCTAAAAATTGAAATGCCGATCAACCTTTATCGAAAGATTTTGGGTATTCCATTTACCAAAATAGAACCTTCGAATACGGCTGCACGTCGTAGTGTTTTTGGCCTAATTGCTCGCCCAAGCATTTACTTGAGCCGTGATGGACAATATTTGATTCACAGAGTTCTAGGAATTAGCATTTCTAAGCATGCGAATTATTACAAACGTATTCTAAATGCTGAAGCTGATTCAGCCACACAAAAGAAAGCTATGTAAATAAACTGTGGCCCCTCACTAAATGAGGGGTCATTAACAATAGAGAGGTTTTTATGAATTTAGACAAATTAACAGATTTTGCAATTGGAGTGGTAATTGCGGCAGCTCTTTCCGGAAATCTTCCCGAATTTACAAAATGGGTACAGATTCAAACTGCGAAAGTATTATGGGCGAGTCGAAGTTCTACTTGGGGAAGTCCTCTATTTTTTAAAAAGCTCCATGAGAACAAATAAATATTCTCATGGGGCTTTAAGTTTCTTGTTTAACGATCTTCCTGTCATTCCAAAAAAGATAAGAAAAAAGTAAAACAACCAAAGCCTGTGATATTAAAGACTGAATGCTTGGATAAATACCAAGAATATCTAATCGTAAATTCAAAGGAATTTCAGAGACACCTACAAAACCTGCCTCTTGAAGTGAGTGAACCCCTTTTCCAACTAAAATAATCGCAAGAGCAACCATCGTCCAAGAGCAAATCGTAAACAACTGCTTGAGAGGAAGTTTTTTACTTTCTTTAATTGCAAAGTATGAGAAAACTAAAAGAAGTGCAGTGGACGAAACCACTCCCATACTTGCCACAAATTCTCCTGAACTATCTAAATCAAGCCAAATTGCTCTTAAAAATAGAACTACCTCAAACGCCTCTCGAAAGACTGCCATAAAGGCTACTATAGCTAAGACAAAATAACTTCCTGTATTGAGCCCGTGCTTTAGTTTTAATTCTAAAAACTCTCTCCATTTTTTCATTTCTGAATATCTATGGAGCCAAAACCCTACGTAAATTAATACAGCAACTGCAAATAATGAGATGACGCCTTCAAGAAGTTCACGACTTAGACCACTCATTGAAAGAAGAAATCCTGAGCCAATCCAAGCAGCAATTCCAGCTCCTACAGCACTCATCCATCCAAAATGTACCCATCTAATGGCTTTTGTTTCACTCATAGTTCTTAAAATACTTATCAAAATAATGATAATTAGTACGGCTTCAAAGCCTTCTCTTAAGAAAATTGAAAATGCTGCACCAAAGGCAACCTCTGGCGACATTTTCTTTGTTGCAAATAAACCTTGTAGCTCGTCTATATACTTAACGATCTCATCTTTTTTAGATTCAACGACACCGAAAGTTTCTTTCTTTTCTACTAGAGATCTAAAGCCACTCATAAGAGATTCGATTTTTTCAACTGAACCTGGAAGGTTTGCTTTCATTTTAGGTTCTAATGGCTCAATACCTTCTAAATAAGCTCTAATAGCTAGAGAGGAGGCTGCATTGTACTCATTATTTTTTACAGCGAGTGCACTTTCTCTTAAAAGATTTTTTGCGATATCAAGAGGATTGATATTGCCGTCCTCGAGGATAGTTCTAATACGTCCTATAACAGCTAAAGTTTTGTCAGTCTTGCCACCCAGACGGTCTGCAATTTCTGTATCTGTGAGAGTTGATATATCCTTTAGTGAAAGAGCTGCCTTGGGCGCATCGCTATAGCTCTTATCTGCGTATCCCATGGATTTAAGATAAAAAGCTAAGGCCCAAACTTCTTCATCTGATAAGTGTGCAAAAGAAACCATGCCTGTTCCAGGAACACCTAGCTTAATAGTGTTATAGAACTTGTAAGGGGAACTATTTGAAACAAGATCTGGATCATGGAAGTTAGCAGGCTTTGGATCTAAACTAACCCCAGCCAAACCATCACCATGCCCGGTATTTCCGTGACAGCTTGTGCAATTTACTTGAAATAATTTTTCACCAAGTTTTATATCGGGCAATGCTCTAGGGGAGATTTCAATTCTTGTAATTCGAATAGCATCTAATTGAAGAGATCTTGCAAGTTTTGAAACCTCATCAGCTGATTTTTTATTAAGGATCATGCTTTGTAAAGCCTGAACCCCAGAGCTAAATTTTTGATCTTTTTTTAAGTCTTCAATTTTTTGAGAATTTGTAGCCACAATCGTTATGAACTCTACTTGTTCATCATATTCGCCTTGGCTTAAGATTTTTCCGTCTTGTACGGCGCCTGCATAATCTTTGGCCAGGTAATCTAATAAATGAACAATAAGATCAGGAGATGCTTCTTGGGCTTTTGCGTTGATAGAAACGAATAGAAACGTAAACAAAATAAGAATTAAGTTTTTCATAGTTTTCACACCATAGTTGAGGTTTTTTCTAATAACAACACTAAGCAGTGACAATACGCCATAATGAAAACGAGTTGAAAAACACTTGCGTTTAAATGCAAGTGTGGATTATAGAAGATGAGCATGCATAGAGCAGATCCTAAAATACTTGAAGTATTTCAAGCCTTAGCCGATAGCCACCGTCTTAGAATAGTAACTTTGATGTTACTATCAAAGGCTGAGGTATGTCTTTGCGATCTATCTGAGACCATGGATGAACCCGAATATAAGCTTTCTAGACATTTAAAGGTTCTTAAAAACGCAGGCCTTATTTCTTCTTTTCGTTCCGGGAAATGGATTTATCATTCCCTTGTGAAAGACAGATCTTTAAAGGGTACTTATGACTCCATTAAGAACTCACCAGAATTTAAAGACTCTACATCAATATCCTATCTAAAGAAGCTTAGAAAAAGAAAAGCTATATTAAAAGATAGAAACTGCAATGGCCTTACAAAAAGGGCCTTAGATTCAAAATTACGTTAATTAAAGAGAAGTGATTATGAGAAAAACAGTATTTAGTATCCCTAAAATGGATTGCCCTTCTGAAGAAGGATTAATTCGTATGGCTCTTGAAAAAAGCTCTAAAATAAAAAATTTAAAATTTGATTTGAAAAACAGAGAGCTTACAATAATTCATGAAGAATCTGATCAGACACTTCTAAACCTATTAACACCTTTGGGATTTGGTGCTGTCATTAAAGCCTCTTCTGAAGTGCTAAAATCTGATGAGGTAGAGGTAAATTTAGAACCTGATACAGCGACTGAAGCAAAAACTCTTAAAATACTTTTACTCATTAACGCAGGAATGTTTTTAATAGAAATTGTTCTGGGATTAGTCGCCCAATCAACTGGTCTTATTTCTGATTCCTTAGATATGTTTGCAGATGCTGCAGTTTATGGGGTTAGTCTTTATGCTGTTGGCAAAACCCTAAAATTAAAACAAAAAGCTGCAAGGATTAGCGGGTACATGCAGCTTCTTTTAGCAGTATTTGCTTTTAGTGAGGTCGTTAGACGTTTTATTTATGGGAGTGAGCCAGAATCTTCTCTTATGATTGGTGTGGCCATACTTGCTCTTATAGCAAATGTTTCATGTCTTTTCCTGATCTATAAACATAGAGAAGGGGAAGTTCATATGAAAGCAAGTTGGATTTTTTCAACTAATGACGTTTTAGCAAATATTGGTGTTATTGTAGCTGGAGTTATTGTGCGATTTACTGGATCAGCACTTCCAGATTTGGTTATTGGATTCATTATCGCATTCATTGTCTTAAGTGGTGCTATTAGAATCTTACGCTTATCCAAGGTCTCGGTATGAAAAAATTTATTGGATTCAGAAAACAAAAACAACCTTTTACTTATCAGGCTTCGATGTCTATTTTTATGTTTTTAGCAATTTTGCTATTAGCTGGATGTGATATTGGAACAAAGACTGCAATCAACTCAAGCCTAGTCTTAAATGAGAGCTTTGACGTAGTACCTCATTTTTTTAGCATCACCCACGTTAAAAACCCAGGCGTAGCATTCGGATTATTTGCAAACTCTCAAAGTAATTTGAAATTTATTTTTATCTTTTTCATACCGCTTATCGTAATTTTATTTTTAACTTACAAATTGAAGAGTTTACGAAGTCGAACTGAGATTTTAGGTTATGTTCTAATAATTGGTGGAGCAGCTGGTAACTTTGTAGATAGAATGCTTAATGGTCATGTAACTGATTTTTTAGATTTTCATTTTAGAACATTCTATTGGCCGGTTTTTAATCTTGCAGACATATTTATCGTATTAGGTATTACCCTACTTTTTAGCCTTCCGTATTTGAAAAATTACCATAGGAAAAAAGCTGAATTAATCAATTAATAGTACCACTATGCTATCGACAATGAAGGAATCGAATCTGTAAAGCTAAAAGAAATCCTGAAAGCATCCCAAAAAACGCCTCCGGTCCTTCGCAGCCAGATTCTAATTTGATTCCAGCAATAGTTGCATAGTCTGCATATAAATTAAAAAGTATTAGTGGAAC
>JBFWOZ010000046.1:0-22604 GCA_050250255.1 Bdellovibrionales bacterium
CAACAACTATGCGTGCATATGATTGATGTTGAAAAGGAGCTAATTTCTCGCATTATGCGCCTTTATCCTCCAACAGGTCCTCAGCCTCAGAGAATTTTTGAATTTTACTCTTTAAGCTCAAAATTAATGAATAGCCCAGGCTTTCGCATTTGGAATGGCCCTGCTCAAGATTGGAAAGCGATCCAATACGACATTTGTAAGGGTGTGGGGAAATATGCGGGACATTTTGGTGAGTCTTTAGCCAAAGTCCTTCAGGTAGAAACTCGCATCTTGAAGTTGTACACACCAAGTCTTTTTGAAAACCGCGTGATTGGGTTCCCTCGAGAAGATTCTGTCGCGGCTTTCTTAGATACACTCTAAAGTTGAATTACTTAGACCATTTCTTCTCGAAGTCGCTCATACGACTTTCGAGGCGGTCTTGGCGATCGTAAAGATTCGCGTAACCATCGAGGACATAAACATTACGTGCGTTTTGCTCTTCAACAATTAGAGTTAGTTTATGAATTATGGACTTAAGTTCATAAAACTGCGTGTCCATTTTTAAAGTTAGCCGTTGCTCTACGCCATCGATTTTAGTCTCAAGCCGTTGTTCGGTACCATCAATGCATTTTTCTAATCCACCTACTTTTAGATCCAGCCTTTTGATATCGCTTTTAAGTTCGTTACGAACTTCAAAAAGCATGTCCTGAGTCGCCGGTACTTGTTTTTTGCGTACAGGTTTTACCGACGGTGTTCTTTTATAAGTTTTTGTATTTTCTCGTACTTCCATCATGGAAAAGGAAGGTAGCAAGTTGAGGGGAAGGCTGTCCATCAGCTAAAATTCTTTTCCCATCTCTGAAAAATCGGCTTACGGAATATGGTTCTGTTTCTTCTTAACCTCAGAGTTTCCCAAGTTGGCGAAAAGTCTTCCCATCTAGCCGTTGGCGCAGGGCGCCAGGCTCGACATTACATAATAAAATAAGCTAATTTCTAGGTCATGGATCTCATGGAAATTGGTGCGAAAATTGGGCTGTTTTTCATCCCATTTTTATTCTCTCTTTGCTTTCACGAATACGCTCACGGGTGGGTGGCCAACAAACTTGGCGATAACACGGCACGCGTGATGGGGCGCCTGACGATGAACCCTATCGCTCATGCCGATTTGATCGGGACTATTATTCTTCCGCTCGCCTCGATTTTAACGAACATTCCTTTTTTTGGTTGGGCGAAGCCCGTTCCGGTGAACGAAAGAAATCTTCGTCATCCTAAGCAAGATATGTTTTGGGTGGCCTTTGCGGGCCCAGGCTCGAACATTTTACTCGCGTTCATTGGTGCGCTTGTGATTGCGGCCGCTCTTTCGTTTCTAAAAGATTTAGATACCATGCGTGCAGTGGTGGAGTTTTTAAAGACCTTTATTCAGATCAATCTTTTCCTCGCGGTTTTTAATTTGATTCCGCTTCATCCTCTCGATGGTGGGAAAGTTCTCGCACGTTTCTTACCCGACCATATCAATCAACAGCTTGAGGCCAACCAACACGTCACTTCGATGATTCTTCTTTTTCTTTTTATCAGCGGGGGTTTAAGAATCTTAGTTCAGCCGGTAATGGTCGCTCAGGGTTATCTCTTTCAGTTTATTCAGTGGTTGGTGATCTGATGTCAAAACCAAGACTCATGAGCGGAATGCGACCTACCGGCCGATTACATATGGGTAACTATATGGGTGCGCTGAAAAACTGGGTCAAAATGCAAGACGACTACGAATGCTTTTTTGGCGTGGTTGACTGGCATGCGATGACCGATGCTTATCGCACGGTGAATGACGTCAGACAGGCGACCAAAGAATTCGTGGCCGAGTGGGTGGCTTGGGGCATTGATCCTAAAAAATCGACGATTTTTATTCAGAGTTTGGTTCCAGAACATATTGAACTTCACATGATGTTTTCGAACATCACTCCCGTGGGTTGGCTCGAGCGCGTGACCACTTGGAAGGACGCCGAAGAAGAGTTGAAGCAAAAAGATGCTCATAATTTAGGTCGTTTTGCTTATCCTGTTCTTCAAGCCGCGGACATTGCTGTTTACCGAGGACAAAAAGTGCCGGTGGGTCGTGATCAGGTTCCTCATTTGGAGCTCGCCCGCGAAATCATTCGACGATTCAACCATCTCTATTCGCTGAAGATTCCTGAGCCCGAGGCCGTGTTAACAGAAACCCCGGCGCTGACGGGTACGGATGGGCGAAAGATGTCCAAAAGTTACGGAAATATTATTCCGCTGACCATGGAAGAGCCAGAAATCAAAGATATGCTTCGTAAAATGCCTACAGATCCACAGCGAGTCAGGCGCACGGATCCCGGGGAACCCACGGTTTGCCCCGTTTACGGGCAGCACAAAATGTTTTCTTCGCAAGACGATTTAGCTTGGGTGGAGCAGGGTTGCCGCACGGCCGGCATTGGCTGTGGCGACTGCAAAGGCCGACTGGGCGAGAATTTGAACAAATTCATGCAGGGACCGCGGGAACGTAAAAAAGAAATCTTGAATGATTCTAAGCTCCTTGGTTCAATCATTGACGAGGGTTGCCAGAAGGCACGCGTTGAAGCACAAAAAACTTTGAAAGAAGTGCGTGCGGCCATGGGTTTTTATCACAGCACTCAAGAGTTACTGGACAAGAGATAGTCGCGGAGGAGTTGTTTTTTGAGCATTCGAGTTCAGCTGGATCAATTTGAAGGACCTTTAGATCTTCTTCTCCATCTCATTCGCAAAAATGAAATGGATATTTACGACATCGAAATCCATAAAATCACTCATCAATATCTTGAGTTTTTAAAAATCATGAAAGAGTTAGATTTGGAACTCGCGGGCGAATTCATCGCCATGGCTTCCATGCTGATTCATATCAAATCAAAAATGCTTCTCCCGAACTACGATGAAAATGGAGAAGTGGTTACGGAAGAGGATCCACGTAAAGAACTCGTGAGTCGACTTCTCGAGTACCAACAATTTCAAGAGGCTTCTCAGTGGTTTAAAAAACGCCCTCTCTTAGGCCGTGATCAGTGGCGCCGTGGTTTTCGTGAAATCTGGAGTGACGGGGAGCACGCGATCATTCTTGATGAAGGCGGACTCTTTGCGATGATCGGGCTTTACCGCAAGGTGATTCAGAAGGCGAAAAAAGGAATTCACGTCGTGATGGAGAAAGCGCAGTCGCTTTCCGCACGTATTTTGGAACTCAAAGATCGCCTCATCATCGGTCAGCAAACCACGCTTGACGATTTGATGCTCACGCACGAACGTACAAAAACAAAATTTGTGATCACCTTCATGTCAGTTCTGGAATTAGCCCGACTTGGTTTTATTTCGGTTTTTCAAAACGAAACTTTCGGTTCAGTGTACGTAAACCCCCTTAAGACGATTGAGAAGGATGTTGTTTCTCAGGTTCAGGAACTTGAAAATCCTGAGATCCAACCCGCATCCCCTGCAGAACTCGCCAATAAAATGGTAAAAGTGGAAGAAGAGCCGACGCAACTTGAAATGGCCAGTGATGAAGACATTGAGGCTTTAGAAAAACAACTCGAAGCTCAGCAGCTGGCAGAGGAAGTAGCCGCTTCTGAAGAATTACTCAGTCTTGCTGAAGGAATGGATATTCCTCAAGAAATTCCCTCGATGAGCGAGGAATTCGATTCTCTTCAAGCGACTGAGAATATGGATTTGGGACTTCCCGAAGTATTAACAAAAGAAGATTTATTGCAGCCTGTAGATTCACAGCCGATTACTGAGACATCCTCAGAGTCAGCTTCTGAATCCTCAGAGGTTTTACCCGATAGAAGCGACAAGGAGTTAGACGTATGAGCCGTGGTGAAAAACAAACAGAGAAACAAAGAAGCCCCTCTCGCTCAAAACAAAACGAAAAGAAATCTTCTAAAAAGAAGAACTCAAAAAATCTTGTAGAAGCTTTAAGTGATCTTCAAGACGAGGCCATTGCTGCTGCAGAAGCCAAGCAAGAAGTGATGGAGCCGGCGATTGAAGTAACAGTAGATGAAGATGCAGTAAGCCCTGAGCTTATGGCAGAAGGTTTAGCTTCGGAAAATTTCGGGACAGCCGGTGAAGAAGTCGAAGCTATTGAGCCCGACGAAGAGTCGGTTCCAGAAAATTTAGAAATGGTTCAGGTTAAGTCGGTGATCGAAAGTCTCCTTCTTGCGGCCGAAAAGCCAATGACGATGAGTGTTTTGAAAGAAGTTTTTAAAGGTACTAACACTCCGACCGACATCATCAAGCGCTGCCTCAACGATCTTTTGATTGAATATGCCGGTGCAGAGCGTGGAATGAGCTTGATGGAAATTGGCGGAGGTTATCAACTTCGTACAAAAGCCGAAAACATGGTGTTCGTGAGACGACTCACGAAAGGTCGGCCGTTTCGTCTCTCGGGTCCAGCTCTCGAAGTACTTTCGATCATTGCCTACAAGCAGCCTATTATTAAAGCAGAAGTAGATTCCATTCGTGGAGTGGAATCAGGTCACTTGGTGCGCGCTCTTATGGACCGCAGCCTCGTGAAGTTTGTTGGTAAAAGTGAGTTACCTGGAAAACCGATGGTTTATGGAACGACTCGCAAATTTTTAGAAATTTTTGGTTTAAGAGATTTACGAGAGCTTCCTTCTTTGAGCGAGATCGATGAACTTCTCCCAGATGGAATGACGGAAGAAGAAGCAAAGCCAGAGCGCGATTGGGATACGATCAGCGAAATGTCGATGCAAGTAGTTCAAGATCACTCACGAGAAGAAGAATGGTCGAAAATCACGGAGCAAATTGCTCAAATTGAAACCTCGACGGACTTTTTTGAACAAGAAAAGATTCGCCAACGTCAGGAACGTGATAAGCAGCGCGCAGAAGATATTCGTGATGCTTTGAATGCCAACGAAGAAGTGGATTCGAAAGAAAAGCGTTGGCTCGCCCGTTATGAAGCTTCGCTCATAAAACCCGTAGAAGCTCCCGCAGCAAGTCCGTTAGAAGAAATGGCAGCATCTGTAGAAGGCGAAGAGCCAAATCAAAATCAGGCAGAAGAACCTGCAGAGGCTTCTCCGCTTGAAACTGCAGCGGCACTCTCCGATGAGGAAGAGGCGGCACTGTTTTCCGTCCCTCATGATGATAATGAGAGTCCGTCTGAATCTTCTGAAGAAGCGAATCCAGAGCTCACGATGGAAGAGATGCAGAAAATCAAACTAGAAGAAGCCTTGAAGGATTTTGACACTGAGAATGAGTAAAACTCTCTCAAAGCGTTTGATCTCGGTTCTTTTAGTTTTTCATCTGCTCGTGATCGGAATTTTCCCGGTTGCGAGCTCTTATTTATGGACTTTTTTTTCTCCTCTTATGATTCCATATGCAAACGCACTAGGGATCAATTCCTCTTGGCAGTTCTTTGCCCCCGAACCTGAAACATGGATTTATTTAGAATACGAAATTGAACACGAAGAAGTGGCTGACGATCTAGCAAGATCCAGCCTTCACAAATGGCCACCTCCTCGCAAGATACCTTTTGATCTGCTGTACACCTGGCACTCTTCCATGAAGGCGTTTGCATTTACGTTTCCACAGCAGTTGCCCCTCACGCTGGGACGCTGGATGTGTCGCCAGCATCCCGAGGCCTTTTCCATCACATTTCGTCGGGTGACCTTACAAATTCCCACATTTCAAAACGTGGTGGACGGTCAAAAAATCATTGAAGAAAATTCGATGATTGCGGATTTAGGCTCTATCGTTTGTTCCGATGTACGCGAGCTTCATCAAGAAACGGAAAGTCTATGACATCCGTAATTAGTAAGCTTAAAGATTTTGAAAAATCGTGGAACGAATTTTGGTTTTGCTCAGTGGATTTGCGTTTTGTTTCACTTTTTCGTCAGCTTTTTGGACTCGTCATTTTTTCTTATTACGGCTTTCGTTGGATTTATTTAAAACTCTTTTTTACTGATGAAGGTTTAGTCCCTTTGCAAGAGGGGATGCATTTCTTTTCAGGACGTTTTTTTGCTTTTTACTTTTGGTTCCCGCAATCTCTAGAAGCCATTCATCTTCTCTATGCGGGTTTTATGCTCTCGCTCGCTTTGTTAACACTCGGGATAAAGCCGCGTTTATTTGCATGGATTGCGCTTTTTTTACATCTGCTTTTTGTTCAGAGAAATTACGCCGTTATTTACGGAGCAGATAAAGTTGTGTCTTGCTGGCTTTTGTATCTTGGACTCTGTGCGAGTTCGGTGAAGATAAAAAGTAAAGAGCCTGTTTGGTCGACGGATTTATGGAGTGGAGTGGGTGTCAGGCTTATTCAGATCCAACTCTGTGTGATTTATCTTTATTCGGGTCTTGAAAAGCTAAGGGGTGGAACTTGGTGGTCAGGAACCGCGCTTTGGGCCATTCTTACCAACCAGGATTTAGTCTATTTTGATTTTTCGTTTTTGGCTCATTTCCCACTTCTGGTGGTTATGGGATCCTACTTTGCGATTTTCTTTGAACTCTATTTCCCGGTAGCGATGACCTATCCAAAGCTTCGTCTCTGGTGGCTGAAGCTAGGAGCCGCATTTCACGTGTTAATTGGGCTACTTATGAACCTCCCGGCCTTCTCACTTGTGATGGTCTTACCCTATCTTTTATTCCTTCCCCAGGTGGTGCGAAAAAACCGCCTTGACCCCCTAAAAGCTCAGTAATACATCAACTTTGCGGGGGCAATGGATGCGTTTTTCTCTACTTTTTATAGCAAGTGTACTATTAACGGTTTCTGCTCATGCTCATCCCACTTTCAATGCTTCTCTGGAACAACTTCAAACCGCGCAAACGAATACTCACATTTTAAACTTTAAGCTCAAGCAGGGCGCAAGCGTTCCTCATTTGAAGGAAAGTATTCTAAAAGCCTCCGGTAATTCCGTCATGATTTTGCCGGTCTTTCGCCATTGGCAAAAAGATCTTCTAACCCATCCTCTCGCTCTTTATTATTACGCTTATTATGCGCACGAACTTTCTGTGAGCGAAGCGACTGATATTTTACATCGCCTTTCTTCAGCAGAAGGTGTGGAGTATGCCTATTTTGAACCCTACTATAAAGATGCTGGGTTTTCTGAAGTTGAGCCGTTACCGGTGGTCGAGCAAGATCCATTGGAACCAATTCCCAACCTCGAAAGCGAACAGTATTATTTAAAAGCTGCACCTGACGGTATGGGAGCATTTGCGGCTTGGAAACTTCCTGGTGGAACCGGAAAAGGTTTACGAGTTTTAGATATTGAAACGGGTTGGTTCACAGATCACGTCGAGTTTGCGCCTACATTTTACGATAATAATAAAAATCAATTCAGAGATCACGGAACTGCCGTTTGGGGTGAAATCGCCGCAAAACGTGATGGCGTAGGAACAACAGGAATTGCTTACGAGGCTGATTTTGCAATTGCTGGTCACGGAGTCACTGGAGACTTCCGCGTGTTTCCGAAAGTGTTGGCGACGGTGATTGAAGAGTCTGTTCTCCGCTTAAGTGCGGGGGATGTGATGATTCTTCCGATGCAAGTTTCTGCCGTGAATAATTTGTCGGTTCCCGTCGAATATTTTCCTGAAGTTTTTGAGGCAGTAAAAGCCACCGTACAAAAAGGAATTTTTTGTATTGCAGCAGCTGGTAATTCGGAGATGGATTTAGATCATCCAAGATATGATGGGGCTTTTGATCTAAGAGTTCGTGATTCGGGGTGCATCATTGTTGGCGCTACGGAAAGCCCTATGCATGTACCGCCAAGAGTGAAAGCTGATTATTCGAACTTTGGTTCACGCGTAGATGTTGCGGGATTTGGCCGAGACCTCACCACGACAGGTTTTGGGAATCGGTATAATGCGCGTACGGCCGAGGGAAAACTCGCCTCTTACACCTCTTTTTTTAACGGCACTTCTGCTGCAGTTCCACTTGTGGCAGGAGCGGTTGTTTCCACTCTAGGAATTTTAAAAGCGAAGGGGATTCAAGTCACACCTCTTCAAATGCGTGAAGCTCTTCGTGCCACCGGCACTCCGCAAACGGGAGACACTACAAAACGTATTGGTAATCTCCCTGAGATCAAACAACTCGTTCAATACCTCACGCTCTCAAAAGGCGAATAAGATTCACTCTAAAAAAGTCACAGTGAGTTCGGCTGGTACGGATCCATCGTTCACAGGATAAGGAATTCCGTCCATATCTGTCTCCCAGTGGCTCAAATGCGCAACACCACTTAAGAGTTCGTTCTGGCGTGGGGGAAATTGCATGGTATTGAAGTAAAAGTCATAGGCATAAAATCCCCATTCAAACACAAAATTCACGTAAAGGTTTCCCCTCTTCTCTTTTGCTTTAAGAGTGATAGGACTGCTAAAAACTGTTCTTGAGCTGGAGTCTATGACCGCAATCGCTCCGTGATATTCGGCTTTGCGCTCATCCACTCGCGATACGATACCCGAGAGAGAATATTTTTTGTTCAGAGAGCCAGAAAGTTTAAGAGTTGTAGAAGCTAGGCTCCAGCTCGCGGTGAAAGTAAAAAGGGCCGCCATTAAAAATTTCATAAGTTCCTCCAAGTGCGACAAGTAAAGAATCATATAAAAAGGAAGGCAAGAGGATTTGAGGTGGTCTCATTTTGAGACTATTGAGGGGATATTGTCTTTTGCCACGCCTCGTAGCGTCCAGCTTAATGCTCACTTTGTGAACATTTGCGAGACGTGAAATGGCACTCACAAGAATACTTCCGCCAAACCCTCTTTAAAGCCCAGTAGGTGGCGGATTTCGTGGCATTTTCTTTGCCCTAGTCACAGGTTGAAGAGGTTTGTTTATGAAAAAACAAAATGTAATTCTCGTCGCATTATTGGCCTTAACGCTTTTCAATAGCGCCTGCTCTGAGCCTAAGAAATCGAAGGCTTCGGCCACAGTTCGTGGCGGTGCAAGAGCCGACGGCGTGCCTGTGGATCCAGGCACAGGCCAAGTCGGTGGGTTCGGCACTGATCGTAAATGGGGAGCCATTACAAGAGGGAATAACACTCAATCCCAATTTGATGTCGCTGTGAAAAAATTTGGCTCAGCTTCAGTTGCCGAAGGAGATATTGGTCTCACTTGCGGAGATACTTCTTGTCCTGACGGTACGGGTGTTCGTTTTGTCGGAGATGTTCGCTTAGCGAACAACGCGTCTGTGAACTCCATCAGCGGTCAAGTTGCTCCTGATTCCGCGAACTCAAAAATCCGTGTTGGAATTTGGGATACTTTAGCGGTGAGTGGACAAGTTCCTGGCGAAGTGGTGGTTTATTTTCCGGGTCGTGTGACTGGACAGGTCACACAAGCTGGCGCGAACCTCATATTTGCAGATGATTACGGAACCCTCACTCTCAACGGAACTTTTGTAGGCCAAACTTACCAAGGAACCGTAAGTTTCCAGAACAGCTGTTCTGTGAATACTGCAGGCGAATGTGTAGGGCCTGGTTCTAGCGGCACTCTCGGCATCTTTAACGTCGATAAATGTGGATTCTTCCACTGCCAATAAAACTTGAGTTATGACGCACCTTCCAGCGTGCACTTGTCTAATAAAGCTCATGGTCCTACTGTAGGCCATGGCTTTTGACCTTCAGTTCGCTTCACAAGTTCTTGATTCTGTCGTCGGTGGAAGATCCAGCGTGGATATCGCACGTCTTGACGTCAAGGACCTGGAGCAAGCCTACGAATTTTCAAAAACTTACGGATATGATTTAAATAAACCCACGGATCTGGATTCTGTTTGGGAGCTTCATAAAAATTCAATCTCCCTTTTACGAGATCGGCTCCTTGATCCCGGCGAAGCGATCCCGGATATTTTAGCGGACTCCACCAAACTCAAAGATCCTGCTTACCTTCTCATTTTTGCGAGTACTCCTGAACACAAAAACAACGACATGCAACTCTGGTCCTGCGCCATTTTGCGAGTGATGCACGTGTTAGCTCATATTGGCGATGATCTGCATTTGATTTTCTCTGACAAAATCATGCAGACGGTGTTTGGCCCTTTTCAGGCTCATATTCATAACGATCCGGTTTCGGGTATCACCTTAGGTTTAAAAAATGACGTCGAGCAGATAAAGCTTGTGCGTTTTGATTTGAAAACTACCAAGAGTGTTGCAAGTTCGGCGATCAAACTGCTCACGAAAAAAGAAGCCACGGCCTCTTCGATCTATGACAAGATCGGGGTGAGATTTGTGACCAAATCCATCTTTGATGCCTTTCGTGTCGTACGTTTTCTCGTCGACGAACACATTATTAGTTTTCCGAACATCATGCCCGATCAAGCTCGTAACACCCTCTTTCCGGCCAATTTGTTTTTAGAATCCATGAAGGAATTAAAAGAGCAAAAAATGTTTGCGACCGGAGAAGAGATCGAAGCTTGGCTCAATAAAAAACTTTCTGATTCCGTAGAGCGGGCGGAATACAAAGAACGTCAAAATGATTTTTCAGGACAAAACTTTCGCGCCATTAAATTTATCGCACGCCAAATGGTCGAAGTAGAAGCCGGCGGCAAGCAGTTTCGATTTTTTTGTCCCTACGAAGTGCAAGTGATGGATTACGAAACTTACCTCAAAAATATTTCTGGTCCCGAAGCTCATGAGCTTTACAAGCGTCGCCAGAGGCAAGCGGCTCGTCGGCGGGTTTTAGGTCACCTTTTTCCTGAGTTGGCCTGATGTCGGAACTTTTTATTTTGACCGCGTTTGGTGCGGAATATCAGGCTCTTTGGCAGCATCTTGAAAAACCAACAGAAGTACATTCTAAAAAGGATCATGGTTTTGCTTCGGTACGCGGAACGATTCAATCTCGCTCAATCCATTTGTCAGTGACGGGAATGGGACCTGCGAGTTGCACAAGGGCTTTGGAAACTTTAAAAATTCCCGAAGGGTCCCGTATTTTTTTAATAGGATTTTGTGGATCTCTTGTTTCGAATTTGAAAGTGGGGGATTTGTTCCGTCCTGAAAAAGTGGTCGATGTGACGTCGGGAAAAGAGTTTTCTCTCTCTGAGGGCCAAGGGATTATGGCGTCCGTTGAAAATCCTGTTCTATCTTTCGAAGAGAAAACAAAGCTCGCTTCAAAGTTTCAGGCCCAAGCCGTGGATATGGAAGCCGCAGCACTTTTAAAATGGGCTCATGCAAATAAATCTCCTGTCGAAATCATCAAGTTTGTCATGGATGATCTCTCCACCCAAGATTACTCACGTAACGGTTTGAAAGAAGGCCTGAAAAAAGCCTCTCTTGTATTAAGCGAATATCTCGAAAAGTGGAGGCTGGATCTGTCGTAGTGAGATAAGTCATACATGTCTGTGTTCGTTACCGCTCACCTGTATCCTTGAAACCCAGTATTGTTAATGTGAATGCTCTAGTCGATGATGACCCTTACATAAAGTGATGAGGTTCTCAAAAGTATCTTGCCCACCTTTACTTCTAGGAACAATGTGATGGGTATCGATCCATTTTCTTTCTGTACAACGTTCACCTTGATGGTTCTGATAAGTGCACTGTCCTTTGTCGCGGAGCTGAACCTGTCTTAAGACAGGCTGGCGGGCTCTATGCATCAATTTTTCTGCTTTTTGTATGGGATCTTTCTTCTCAAGATAAACATCAAGCATGGCTTCCAAGGTTTCCTCAAGACTCACATGCTTTTGTTGTCTCTGAGATTCGAGTTCTTGAGCACGTTTTAATTTTTGATGTAATTTTTCCGAAATCCCCATTTGTAAATTAAGTCTTTCTTCACTCACGAACTTCAATCGTTCAGGTACAGCTTCTTTCGGTACAACTTTGGCTACTTGCTGTTCGAGCTTTTTCTGTGGAAGTTCGATAGCTAACTTGAGCCATTCTTCTTGATTAGATTGAGTAAGAACCGGGGTGATCTTTCTCGCTTTAGAAATCGTGAGCTTTCCTGATTGAATAGCTTGTTTTAAGGCGGGCACTTCCTTCGATTTCCTTGCAACAGTGATGAGGTTATATGCCGTGCTATCGCTCAATTTTAGAGCTGTTGTTGCATAATCGTAAAGACTTTTGCAATGAAACTTTAAATATACTCGATGCTCATCAACTTGCTGAAGAATATCGAGCAAATCGCCTTCGGTTTTCCGAAACCTGCTAGCGACCTCAAGAGCTTTTTCGTGAATCTGCAGGTGTTTAGTCATGGCTTTTCTCCTTTACGCAAAAAGTTGAATAGACCATAACACATGATTTTTAAATTGATGATTATATGAAATTGAAACTTAGAAATGCGGCCTTGGAAAACACATTCAATCGCTTGTAAATCCACAACAGCAAATGCATTTTGAAATTTTATGAAAACACAGCAAATTTATAAAACGATCGAATATGCGGAGTTTAAATGGCTTCAAAATAGGTCAAATGATTTCTTTGAGATTGCACAATAAGTCAGCCTGTTTCGTATCAAACAATGACCAATAGTATTACTTTAGTGGACATAATTAGAATTTTCAGAAAGACTTAGGGCATGACAAAAATCTATTTACTGCTTTTAGTTTTTCTTAGTGCCTGCTCTTCCTCTTCAACACCTGCAGAACAAAGTCCTCCTGTGCAGCCGTATTCAGTAGAAGAGTCTTTACCAGATAGCAATTGGTCCGGTGATGGTGCTGGCAAATATTCAGACGGAACCGAAAAGACTTTCAAAATTTCGATTAGCATTAAAAATAACGTAGTTACAACTGGAACTAGATCGTCTGATGGCTATAACTCAACTGCGTTGGACACCTATCAGTACACTGCAAAAGGTAAATCTAGTTGGTTAGACCCAAATAGTAATAAGATCGGCGAATGCAGCTGCTATAGCCAGTCGTGTGTGTGTTCGGCAACAACAGGACAGCTAACGATGGCTAGACACTACCAGTTTTCTAAAATTGGTTTGTCAATTCATGAAGAAGGAACTTTAGGGCCGTTATCCTTTGAGCAGAACTTCCAATTAAAGCGACAGTAAATCACTCCCTTTACAGGCACCTATTAGGCTCAATCACAAATCTCTTGAAACCATATCGTTGAAATGTGCGTGAGCACTTCATCTCCGTGATTGAATTCCTGCTATCAAGCACATAGGATGAGTTCCATGAAGCTACTTTTGATCCTCCGCGGACTTTTTCTCCCGCTCTTTCTCATCGTTCTCACCGGATTTTGCTGCATAATTGCTCTTTCCATTGTGTGGTTTACCGGAAATCGCGTTTGGGAATTTGCCATTTTACGTTTTTGGTCACGCACGATTCTTCAAGTGGTGGGGATAGAACTTGAAGTGACGGGCCTAGAGAACATTCCTGACCGTTCATGTATCTTTGTTTTTAATCACCAAAGTCTTCTCGATATTCCGGTGGTCCATACGGCGATCCCTCGAGATTTTCGTTTTGGAGCAAAGATTGAACTTTTTCGAATTCCTGTCTTTGGTGCTACGATGCGATCTATGCGTGTTTTACCAATTGCTCGCGGGCAACGTGATGAGGCCATCAAGGTTCTTGAACAGGCGGCGAGTCGCATCAATAATGGCGAGAGCTTTATTTTAGCCCCCGAAGGGACACGTCAGAAAGTCCCTAGAATTGGTGATTTTAAATCAGGCCCGTTTATGGTGGCCATGAAAGCCAAAGCCCCGATGGTCCCTATCGTGATCAACGGGCTTGATGAAGTCATGCCGAAGAAGGCGTGGCTTATTCACACCAACATGTGGAAGTCGAGAGTGCGGGTGCAGATTCTTCCCGCAATTGACGGCGCAGAGTTTAATCTTGATGCCCGAAATGCCTTTAAGGACAGGGTGCGTCTCGCTATGCATGAAGCCTTCGAATTAGGTCGTCGTAACAAGTCGTTGTAAGGGTTAGTAATAAGCGTTGACGCTCTTCTTCATGCCCGTTTATTGTGGGCAAAATGATATTTTTCAGTGTCCTCACATCTCTTTTATTATGCAGTTTTTCGGTTGAGGCGGCTCCGCGAACAGACCGTCTTGGCGAAATCAAACTCACAGATTTTATGTTGGAACCAACCTGGTCCTCCGACTCCTATACGGCGTCTCGGGGTTTCTCCGAAGGACGATCCTACATAGGAGCGATGTGGTCTGCGGATCGCATGATCTCGGTGAAAGTATCAATGGGTTCGCGGCGATTACTGATCGTACCCGCTCGCCTTGGTAACGACGATACCACCTTTGGTTTAGTAGAAGCTTATGCGCAGGCTGATACTAATTACGGTCTTGTTCGTGCGGGACTTATTCCGATTTTTTTCGGTCATGAGGCCGGTGAATATGAATACGAAAATCTTTTTCCAAATAGTCTTCTGTTTCAGAATCGTTTGCTCCTAAGACGTGATCAAGGTGCGAGCTATGCAATGTCTTACAACGACTTCAATACTTTTTTTGCCGTTCACAACGGTGAAGCGGGTGTGGACGTTGATGATCGTTACTGGGTGACGGGTCGCTGGTCTTACTCAGGCCCTGCGAAAAGCGAAATGGGAGTTTCGGGAACCACGGGCCGAAGTGTCGATCGCTTCACCTTGGTGGAAGAAAAAATCCGTGCGGGGAACGTCTTTTTTGGATTCAATATTTACGGATTAGGACTGGCTGCTGAAGGTACGATGGCATCTCACTTTGTTCGCAATCATTTTACGAAGCAGACACTCGCTTGGCATGTGGATGGCTCTTTGCCGATTTGGCCTGCCGTTGATTTCCAAGTTCGTTATGACTTTTTGGATCCCGATCACAGCGTACGTACCGACACCAAAAAAGATCTTACGATGGGCTTTAACTGGCACAATCGCTACAAAACTTCGACCTTATTTTTTCTTGGCTCTACTCAGTGGATTGAGGGCGAAGCTCAAAATCACAATTACGGTCAAGTCATTTGGCGTTTAACTCCGTGGAGCGCGGACTAAACTTTCTTAAAGGATAAATTCTATGCAGATCAAAACAATTGGCATTGTTGGTGCTGGGCAAATGGGAAATGGAATTGCTCAGGTGGCGGCTTCTTCAGGGTATCAAGTCATCGTGAGCGATGTGGCGCAAGCTTCACTTGATAAAGGAAAACAAATCATCTCGTCTTCTTGTGATCGTTTGATCAAAAAGGGAACTCTTACTGAAGAACAAAAATCGAACGTTCTCAGAGCGATCCAATGGAGCACCGATTTAGGCGCTCTGAAGGACGCCGATTTTATCGTTGAAGCGGCAACTGAAAACATTGAATTGAAATTAAATATTTTTAGAAAACTTGATGAAATTGCGAAGCCTGGAGTTTTGCTCACTTCCAACACATCTTCGATTTCTATTACGAAAATTGCCGCGTCCACCAAGCGTCCCCATCTTGTGGCTGGAATGCACTTTATGAACCCCGTGCCTTTGATGAAACTTGTCGAAGGAATCCGTGGATTACAAACAAGCGATGAAACTTTTCAGACGGTTCGCGCCGTGAGCGAGAAGATGGGCAAAGTGTTTGTAGAAGCCAAAGACATGCCGGGATTTGTGGTGAATCGCATTTTGATGCCGATGATTAACGAAGCCGTATTCACTCTCCAAGAGGGACTCGCGAGCGTGAAAGACATTGATGAAGCGATGAAGCTTGGAACGAATCAACCTATGGGCCCTCTGACATTGGCGGATTTTATTGGTCTCGACACTTGTCTCGCAATTATGAATGTTCTCTACGACGGTATTGGGGACTCTAAATATCGCCCGTGTCCGCTGCTTGTAAAATATGTAGAAGCAGGTTGGCTTGGTAAAAAAACGGGCCGAGGTTTTTACATTTACTAATGAGGTTTTAATGGAAACTCTGCTGTTTGAGAAAAAAGAAAGTATCGGCGACGCAAAAGTTGGAATAGTGACTTTTCACCGCCCGCAGGCGTTGAACGCGCTTAATAGCCAAGTCATGAAAGAGTTTTTAGGTCTGCTTTCGGATCTGAAAAAAGATTCTTCTCTTCGTTGTGTCATCCTCACTGGTCATGGCGAAAAATCTTTTATCGCCGGCGCCGACATTAAAGAGATGTCAAATTTTGGTCCAAGCGAAGCGAAGGCGTTTTCGCAAACTGGTCACCAAATTTTAAAAGAGATTGAAGCTTGTCCCTTTCCTTTTATCGCAGCTGTAAATGGTTTTGCTCTTGGTGGCGGTTGTGAAATGGCGATGGCTTGTGATTTTATTTTATCCTCTGACAACGCCTCTTTCGGGTTACCGGAAGTGGGGTTAGGTTTACTACCAGGTTTTGGAGGGACTCAGCGCCTTTCCCAATTTGTGGGAGTGGCTCGCGCGAGTGAAATGATCTTTACCGGAAAAAAATATTCAGCACTGGAGGCTCAACAGTTTGGACTCGTTAACCAAGTCGTACCGGCTGCGGAATTATTATCAACTGCTTTGAAACTTGCTTCTGACATCGCAAAAAAAGGTCCCGTAGCGGTTCGCTCGGTGAGACAACTTTTGCGTACGACAGGCCATCTCTCTTTGAGCGAGGGTTTGAAAATGGAGCAAGAGTCTTTCGGAAATCTCTTTAAAACTGCTGATCAAAAAGAAGGAGCTGCGGCTTTCGTTGAAAAGCGAGCGCCTCAGTTTCGTGGAGAATAACATTTGAAACACCAAGTCCGGATCGTTACTGCGGCAAGTCTCTTCGATGGTCATGATGCCAGCATCAATATCATTCGTAGACTTTTGCAGGACGCTGGTGCGGAAGTGATTCACTTAGGTCATAACCGTTCCGTACGGGATGTGGTCGTGGCCGCTCTTCAGGAAGGCGCTCAGGGAATTTGTATTAGTTCCTATCAGGGCGGCCACATGGAATACTTTAAATACATGCGAGATCTTTTAAATCTCTACGGCGCTCCTTACGTCAAAATTTATGGCGGCGGCGGAGGCGTGATCATTCACGAAGAGAAAAAAGCGCTAGAAGAATACGGGATCTCCCGCATTTTTCATCCTGATGATGGCCGCCGACTTGGTCTTGAAGGCATGATCGCCGATATTATGCAGGGTTGTAGCTTTGATGTGGTGGAAGCCGCCCAAAAAGCAAAAGCGATGAAACCATCCTCGGTGCAAAGCGCAGGTTTTGAAGTGACCGAAGAAGATCTCTTCAACGTCGCTTTAGGACAACGACTCAGTGCTGAGGAAATGGGTGCAAAAGCTTCAGCCGCGGCAGAAGACGTACTTAAAAAACATAAAGGTTCAGAAGTTCCTCCCATTCTCGGTGTGACCGGTACGGGTGGAGCAGGAAAATCCAGTCTCTGTGATGAATTGATCCAGCGATTTCTCAATGCCTTCGAAGGCATTCGTATCGGTGTTCTTTGTGTAGATCCTTCGAAACGTAAAACCGGCGGTGCGCTTCTTGGCGACCGTATTCGAATGAATTCACTTTCTCGCGGCGGCGTTTTTATGCGCTCGCTTGCGTCTCGTGGTTCAGGGCATGAGATGTCCGATCATTTGCCAAAGCTTCTTGATGTAGTGAAGACTTTAGATTTTGATTTGATCATCGTCGAGACAAGTGGGATCGGACAGAACGATTCTAAAATCACCGAAATTTCAGACGCGAGTCTTTACGTGATGACTTCGGAGTTCGGTGCTCAGAGCCAGTTAGAAAAAATTGATATGATCGACTTCGCAGACTTAATTGCGATCAATAAAGCGGATCGACGTGGAAGCCAAGATGCTCTTCGGGATGTGCGAAAGCAGTACCGACGTACGCGAAAACTTTTTCAGGCTCCGCCAGATGAAGAGCTCCCGGTTTTTACAACTCGCGCTTCGCTTTTTAATGATGGAGGCGTACATTTGCTTTTTGGAGCGCTTATACAAACGCTCCATAAAAAAACGAAAGATGATTTTTGGTCTCTTTCGGAGAAATATAAAAAGAATTTAAAAACTTCCGCTCATCAAGTCGTAATTCCTGCAGATCGTCAAAATTATTTGGCCGAGATTGTGAAATCAGTTCGTGGTTACAAGGGTGACACGAAAAAACAAGCGGACCTTGCGGATCAGTGGCAAGCTCTTGAAAGATCAAAAGCGGCTTTAAAAGCGAAACCAGAAGTTTTACAGAGTATTGACGAGCAAATTCAAAAGACGAAAACTCAGCTTGGTCCAGACAACGTTAAGCTCCTACAGAACTGGGATGAACTTCATAAATACTACAGCGGCGATGAACTCACGTTTCATATTCGTGGGAAAGAGATCAAACAACCGCTGGTTGTGAAGAGCTTAAGCGGCTTAAGAATTCCGCGAGTGGTTTTGCCAAAGCTTTCCAGTTATGGGGATCGTCTCACATATTTAAAATTAGAAAATCGTCCCGGTGAATTTCCTTATACGGCGGGGACCTTCCCTTTAAAACGAGCGGAAGAAGAGCCACGTCGGCAATTTGCGGGCGAAGGCACGCCTGAGCGTACGAATAAGCGTTTTCATTTTCTCTCGAGTAACGATACCGCAAAACGCCTTTCAACTGCTTTTGATTCGGTGACTTTGTATGGAGAAGATCCAGATCTCAGACCCGATATTTACGGTAAAGTGGGTGAGAGCGGTGTGAGTATTTGCACGATCGAAGACATGGGCAAGCTCTATAACGGTTTTGAGCTCTGCAAACCTTCAACCAGTGTGAGTATGACGATCAATGGGCCGGCGCCTTTAATTCTCGCGTTCTTTTTGAACAACGCCATCGATCACGAAGTGAAGAAGAAAGAACAAGAGCTGGGCCATGCTTTAAAATTTGAAGAGTGGACCGAAGTGCGAAACCAGACTTTGTCTCAGGTACGAGGGACTGTTCAGGCTGATATCTTAAAAGAGGATCAAGCGCAGAACACTTGTATCTTCTCGACAGAGTTCGCTCTTCGTATGATGGGTGATATTCAAGAGTATTTTATCGAACATCAGGTTCGTAATTTCTATTCGGTAAGTATCTCGGGCTACCATATCGCCGAAGCTGGCGCGAATCCGATTTCGCAATTGGCGTTTACGCTCAGCAACGGGTTCACTTACGTCGAATATTATCTCGCTCGCGGAATGAAAATCGATGACTTCGCGCCCAATCTTTCATTCTTCTTCAGTAACGGTCTGGATCCCGAGTATAGCGTGTTAGGTCGAGTGGCTCGTCGTATTTGGTCGGTCGCGATGAAAGAGCTTTACGGTGCCAATGAGCGTTCACAAAAATTAAAATATCATATTCAAACAAGCGGTCGCTCGCTTCATGCACAAGAAATTGATTTCAACGATATTCGTACGACCCTTCAAGCATTGATTGCAATCTACGACCACTGTAACTCGCTTCATACGAACGCCTACGATGAAGCAATTACGACACCGACGGAAGAATCAGTTCGTCGTGCGATGGCGATACAGATGATCATCAATAACGAATTTGGCGTGGCTAAAAATGAAAATCCAAATCAGGGCAGTTACTTCTTAGAAGAACTCACAGAGCTTGTAGAAGAAGCCGTGCTCGAAGAATTCATGAAAATTAACGAGCGGGGCGGGGTGCTGGGTGCTATGGAAACTCAGTACCAGCGCGGGAAGATTCAAGAAGAGTCGCTGTACTACGAACACCTCAAGCATAGTGGAGCTTACAAAGTCATTGGCGTGAACACGTTTATCGATCCGAAAACTCTAAAGCCAGGTTACGTACCACCAAAGATTGAGTTGGCCCGTGCTTCTCAAGAAGAAAAAGGATCTCAGCTTAAAAACCTCGAAGCGTTTAAAGTTAAAAATAAAACGCTTGCGGAAAAAGAACTCGAAAATCTCAAAGCTGTAGCTATTTCTGGTGGAAATATTTTCGAGGCCTTAATGACGGCCTCGAGAGTCTGTTCGCTAGGGCAAATGAGCCAAGCCCTCTATCAAGTCGGCGGTCAGTACCGCCGATCGATGTAGTTCTGGTTTAATTGAGTTGAATCAGTTCATGTCCTTCTTGAATGAAAATCTGCTGACCGTAAGTTCCACCACGGGTTTCAAAAAATAAATTTGCCGTTTCAGGGGATCCCTTTTTGCTTACGCGTTGTAATGGGGAAAGATCAAGTCGGAATCTGCCATTGGGAGTCTTCTTATCCTCTTTAAACTGTACCTTAAAAATATCGTAAGAACTCCATCCGGAGGCAATAGTTTTCATTACCATGAAGTAGCGGACCTCTTTTTCATTTGTCATAAAGGTGTTTTGGGCTGTCCCACATTGATAGTCTCCTGGTGAGCCTCTAGCAGGGTGAGTAAAAAAACTTTCCATTCGACACGTACGTCCTGTTTTCTCGCGACAAAAAGCATGTACCTTTTTCTGTACTTCCTGATAGTGAGAAGTAAGTTGTGCGAGTTCTGCAGTTCGTTCTTTAGGAAGAATCTCTTGCATGACGATGCTTTTTACGTTGCATTTTGAAACTTCTGTTACGTATTTTTTGATGAGAGGTAGAGATTCTGGAAGAGGTTTATTACCAATAGCTTCGTAAGCTTGTCTGATAGATTGTAGCTTTACAAGCTTCTCAACGTTATAATCTTTAACTTGCTCCCAGTTCTGTGCCTCTTTTAAAGTTATTGGATCAAGCCAAGATTTGGTAAGGTCGGTCCAATTTTCTAAAGAAATATTACTTAATTCCTTAAGGGCTTCATCAAAGACGGCAGAAGTATCTAAAACATCTTTTATTAAAGATCCTTCTCCAAATCCGTCCGATGATACTCTGTATGGGTATGCGGTTCGGGGATGTCGTACGTTTTTAAGCTCTTCAATGTAGGCTTTATTTTTTCTTAACATCATACTCAAGAGTGAGAGCGATTGAATAGAGCCCTTCGCATACAATTTACGAATGGATCCAGGAATTTTAAAAGACTCAAGAAGGAGAGGGAAAGAGTTGCCGTCTGAGCCTTTGATGCGAATTCCTGCTATTGAAGCCAAATTTAATGCAAAAGTATATTTGATGAAGTCATCATCATTTTTAATGAGGGTTTCGAAAGTTTCGCCTTTTTGCGCAACAATCAAAAGTTGCCGTAAATTTACGAAGTCCTGTGCTTCTGCACTGACGGGAACAATCCATGGTTTACGATTGAGATGTCGCAGCTCTTTCATGACGTCAATTTTTACGAGTGGCGAAATTTTTGTAGAACGCCAAAATGAATAATACTCTAGTGCAGTTTCAACTAAGTATTTTACAGATGTCAAACCTCTGGTTTTAATTTCGAGAATGGCTTGACCCATACGGAGACGGTTTTCTGTCGAGCGTAAATCTCTTTCTAAGCTAGAATATTTTGGTGCAGGATCCACATAGACTACATTAATTAATTCATGTAGCAATACAAATCCCTGATGGTCTTTTTTGGTAAGTCCATTAAGGTCACCCATTAATTCCATATTAGGAATGGACACAAAAATGCGGCCTTTGTAGTAAATGGCGGCGGGCTTTTGTTTTTGATATTCAACAGGAAGCCTTGGATAATTTTCGGGTACAAATACTAGGAGGCGATTTACATACACGATATCGGCTGTTTTACCTGCTTCACGAAGTAGGTCTGCTTGATCGGGCGAATATCGATCCAAAAGAGCTAACCATTTATTAAGAGAGACCACATAGTCTTTATTAAATTGTGGACCTTCGCCATTGCCGTCTCGACCATCTGGCAAATTCTCTATGCCTCGGTACAAACGAGTATCATTGGCAAGGGCTGCTTCGATAGGTACCCATTTGCCAGGCTCGACCTCAACAATGAGTTGTCCGTTGCCAGCTTTCTCGGCAAAAGATGTGTGCGCAACAAATGTTAGCGCAAACAAAAGAATAAAAAATAAGTGTTTCACTTGGAACCTCCCGGTTCTAATTTTGTTAAAGGGAAAAATTGCATAGCTAATCGATAAACTTCGGTGGGCTCTTTGCCTTCTTCCATAAGGAGAGCCAAATCATCTTGGAATTTACGAATGAGCGTTTTGGCATCATTCATTTTTTGAAGATCCATGGGGATGGTAACCCACGTATAATCTCTTTGTTGAACAGGGACAGATTCTAACGCTGCTTGTGCGAGCTCTAAGGTCTGTTGATGAGATTGTCTTAACGAAATATTCACCACGTCATCGGTTGTACGATATCGGGTGGGAATTCGTTTTAAAACCCCATCTTCTTCTTTGATCATTTCTAAACGTTTTAAAGTTTCGAGCGAGGTGGTGACTTCTTTCGAGCTTGCGCCTAGGCGTTCCGCAAGCCACTTAAGATCGTTTTTAAATGTCGGAGTCTTCATGAGACTGAGGATGGCGAAGGCACGCCAATCTGCAATCACCTGATGTTGATCCATATTCATTTGTACAAACTGAGGATCATTTTGAACGCGGTTTTTGCTATCCTTTTCAATGAACCCGCCCAAAATTTCGGAACGTTCTTGTGGGTCAAAATAGAGCTTGTCACAAAGTTGTGTTGCCAGTTTGCGCGAGACACGTCGTTTGCCTTGTAAAATGAGACTTAAAGTGGCGGGACTAATCCCCACTTTTTTAGCAAAAGCTCTTACAGAATAGTTGGGGTAACGTATTCGTAAAGTCTCAAGGCGCGTTCGAAGCGCATGTTGTACGGCGATCTGGGTTTTCATGAGAGCGAAAGTAATCGAGACTCATTGCTTTTCACAAGAGTTTTGGAAACAAAGTTTTTCCAAAATCAGTAACATGAAAGAAGTATAAGAGTGACTAAGGTACGGACACACATTAGGGACTCGGTGTGT
>JBFWOZ010000047.1:0-21900 GCA_050250255.1 Bdellovibrionales bacterium
ATAAGATCAAAGGGAACATCATCCAAACTACCAGCTATTAATATAACAGGATTACCATGAGAATGGGCCAAGCCTAATTCATAGAAAACATTTGGATTTTTTCCAGTAAGTTCCGCAACCAACACAGAAGCTTTTTTTATTCTATCCCAAATTTGCTCCATTACAGTTCCTGTAGTGAATATACCATCTGCTCGCTCAGCATCTAGACCCGCATCTTTAATGGCTGGTGAGTAAAGTTCATTAAAGTACATGTCATGGTACTCACCGAAAGGCATTAATACAAAACAAGTATTAATATGTTCACGACCACCTACCACTGAAGTAGCTGAGGTTGGTAAATCTTGAGATTCTTTCGTTTCTGCATTTGGCCCACCACCTAATGTCGTAACTCCAAAAGACTGAAGATAATCTATATTTCCCAGAAAAATTTCACTGAATTTGGAAACTCGATCTTTAGTAATTTTAAATTCTTTATTTAATGTATTAGTAAAATACTCACTTTCAGGAATCTTCTTGCCTCGATAATGTTCAGCAACATCTTTGAAGGTTTGTACTGATTCAAATGCATTTAAAAGAGAGTCTTGTCTTTGTTTTGGATCTTTTGGAGCAACAACGCCTGCGCCAATATTTGTAAGTCTGATTTGCTTATCATTAAGTCGGCCATCTGTTAGGCCGTATTGCTCAGAAGCAATTATCAACTCGCGAAGCCGCCAATCACTCTTCGACGAAAATCCAAGAGCTTTCGACAGATCTTCCGTATCTGCAGGTTTTCCTGCAAATTTGTCTTCTATAACTTGAGCAACTACAACAGCATCCTCAAGAGTACGCCTTGGGAACATCCATTCTGTTCCACGAGCCGATCGCATATTTTCTTTCTTACGTTTCGCCATAGGCCTCCCGCTACCACATTCATTCATCGGACAATCGTAAAAAAAATAAATTATTTATGTTTAGCTTAAGAGATAGGACGAGTCTTTAGTCAGTCTCAACAGTAACTGAAGTCAAAGATCAGAATTAACATACCGCATCCTTAAATTTAAGATGCATACCTGGCACTCCCTTTGCTCATTTATCCCATTTGTAGCTACAACCCCCAATTTTGGGGCAAGTTAGGACTTTATCGCGGAGGGAATGCACCATGAAGCTATCAAGAATTACAAAAATCATCTGTGTTTATGTGACGGCTCTTTCGATGTCACATGTGCCAGAAGTTGTTTTTGCCGAAACTGTTACTCCATCCATTCCATAAATGATTTCGGCAACAAGTGTTGCTGAACATTTGACTCGCGTTCAAGCGCAAGAAAAGCTAGACAACTTTTTGAAACGCACGGATGTTCGCGAGCAACTCATGGCTTACGGGCTTTCTGCAGAAGAAGCTTCCAAGAGAATGGCTTCACTCTCTGAATTAGAACTCAGACAACTTGCAGGACAAGTGGAAGAGGCTCGTGCCGGTGGCGATATTCTTATTGCGGTTTTAGTGGTTGTGTTGATTATCTTTTTAATCAAACGAATCTAAACGGATGAAGATCGGTTTTTTATTAATAGTCCTATTTATTTTGTCGGCTTGTGCAAGCTCGACAAAACAGGCAGATGCATTACTTGCATCACCTGGATCTTTATCTCCGACTCATGAAATTCAAAACGTTCCTTTTATAAATCAGGCGGCTGGGCAATGTGGTCCGGCTTCTTTGGCCATGGCGATCAATTCCACCGGAAAACTCATCAACGTCGAAGAGCTTACACCACAGGTTTATACACCGAAAATGAAAGGCAGCCTTCAATCTGACATGATCAGCGCGGCTCGAAGAAATGGGTTTCTAGCAATTCCTATTGAAGGTCTTGATTCACTATTAAAAGAAGTTTCCGCCAACCACCCGGTCATTGTTTTTGAAAACCTGGCGCTGAGCTGGTTACCGCAATGGCATTATGCCGTTGTGTTTGGCTATGACCTAAAACAAGAAACGATTTTGATGCATTCAGGACCTGAAGCTTTTAAGATATGGGATATCCGAAAATTTGAACGGTCGTGGAAGTTAGGAAATTACTGGGGACTTGTCGTCTTACCACCCGATCAACTTGCTGCGACCGCGAACGAACTTTCACACGCTACTGCCGCTGCCGGCCTACAACTCGTGGGAAAACAAAAGGAAGCCGTAACCGCTTACTCCGAAATTTTGAAGCGGTGGCCCCAAAGCCTCGTGTCTTTAATAGGAATGGGAAATTGGGCTTTTGAACGTCGCGATTACAAAAAGGCTGTCTCCTTTTTAAAAACAGCAACACGCTATCACCCACAATCCGCCGAAGCTTGGCATAACTTGGCAATCGCCGAACAAGCTGCAAAGATGAACCAATCGGCTTATAAGAGTGCACAACGCGCGCTCATGCTGGTGGCTCATGATTCTAAGTTACAATACGAAGCTTCGTTAAGTTCCATCAAACTATCCCACAATAAGCAGGTTTTGCTCGACGGCATTCATGTTATTTAGCATGATTGAATTCAGATGAGGTCAAGACTATGAAACTTTACGTTTTCAAATCGCTTCCGCCGTTTCTTTGGGGCTACACCCGCGACCTTCGTGCGATGTGGGCGCTGGAAGAGTGCGGACTCACGTACGAACCGATCGGACTCGACTGCGGGCCAAAGGGCCTTCAAGATGAAACCTGGTTCCAAGAGGTTTCGCCTTTCAAACAAATTCCCGCGATCGATGATGATGGCTATATTCTCACAGAGTCAGGAGCAATTCTTCTCTACCTCGCAGAGAAGTCAGGTAAATTAATTCCTTCTGACTTAAAGGGACGTGCGCAAGTTTATCGCTGGTTGATCACGGCACTCAGCAACGTGGAGCTCATAACCCTACCAATCACACTTATCGATATGCAAGGCGACTCGAATCCCAACGCCAAAGCACTACGTCCTGCACTTGTCGAAACACTCGAACGTTTCCTAGGCCCGATCGACCAAATGTTAAAAACTCAAACGTACGTGACGGGTCCCGATTTCACCGTTGCCGACATTATGCTCACGTGCGTACTACGCGAAATTCGTAAGACAGATATCTTACCCCAATATGCGAACGTCAAAAAATATTACGAGCGCTGCGAAGAGCGCCCCGCCTTCGTCAAAGTCCTCAACACCTACGAAGACCGCCTCGGCATCGCCCGCGGAAGCGCCCGGTAGCTGATGAGCTCACAAATTTTTTATCCAAGAATCAATTTTCCAGGAAAGATTCATTTAATCACGAGTGATCTAGAGTTAGCCTCTATCGCTTCCGATCTCAGCTCTGCCACTATGCTTGGCTTCGATACCGAGACGAGAGCTAGTTTTAAAGTCGGTGAGGTCTATAAAGTGGCGCTGCTGCAATTAGCGACTGAAAATAATGCCTACCTCATCAGACTTCATGGGATCCGTCAGTTCGAGTTCATTAAAAGCATTTTCGAAAACCTTCAAATTCTTAAAGTCGGCGTTGCGATTCGCGATGACCTAAAACATCTCCAGAAAATATTTAAGTTCACACCGAAAAATTTTATAGAACTCCAAAGCGTTGCCAAAGAAAAGGGCCTAAAAAATATGGGTCTTCGCAAAATGACCGAAGAAGTTATGCAATCCAGCCTGTCAAAAAAAGCAAAAATATCCAATTGGGAAGTAAGAACTTTATCGCCAGAACAAATCATGTACGCCGCAACCGACGCATGGATCGGCCTTAAGCTTTATCAAAAAATAATGGTAAGCGCACCGGTCTAAGACGGGAGATTTAAGTCTTAAACCAAACCTTCTTCTTTCATCGCCTTTTGCACCGCCGGATGAGCTGACAATTTTTCCATGTAACCCATAATCACTGGCCACTTTGACAAATCCAATTGAAAAAATCGTGTCCAACCAAGGATCGTCACAAGATAGGCATCTGCGATGCTAAACTGATTTCCCAGCAAAAAAGTATTTTTTGAGAGTTGCTGATTTAAAATCTCAAAGCGTGGCTCGAGTTTTTTTATAAAACCCTGCTTCAAATCTTCTTGAGTTTGACGATTCTCGTAACTCTTCAAAGCGAAAAAGGCACCAATGCCCTTGTGCATCTCCGTCGCCACAAAATTGAGCCACTCCATAGCATGATAGCGCTCTGGGGTACCTGCCTTAGGAAATAAATTTTTCGCCGGTGCCTGATCCGCGATGTATTGCAAAACAACTTGGGCTTCGGTCAGCACACCAATGTCCGTTTTCATTGCAGGCACATAGCCTTTAGGATTAATTTTCAAAAATTCGGGATTACTTTGCTCGCCCTTCGCTAGGTCGACAAGATGAAGATTGTAGGGTGTTTCCGAGGCAATCAGCGCGATATGTGCGGCCATAGCGCAAGAACCTTTACCATAATATAATTCAACCATTGTAACCTCCTTAGTCGTTCAAGGAGTTATACCCAGTTTTTTGAATTCTTGATAGCCATCTCATATGATGTGAGGCAGCGAGAGATTTTCAAGACAAAAAAATGCCGTCAGGTTTTCACTCGACGGCATTATAAAGTTCTTTTGATTATTTTAAGTGTTTGCTGATGAGCTTAGTCATCTCAAACATATTTACAGTGCCTTTACCGAAAACAGCTTTGAGCTTGGCATCAGCATTGATGTTACGGCGATTTTTAGCATCTTGAAGGCCGTGTTTTTTGATGTAGACCCATAGTTTCTTAACAACTTCAGTACGAGCAAGTGGCTTTGGACCAAGTACTGCTTGAAGAGCTGAGCTAAGAGTTAACGGACGCATAAACGCGGCGCTAGCTTTACGCTTAGTTTTTGGTTTTGCTGATTTAGCTTTTTTTGCTACTTTCTTTTTGGTCGCTTTTTTCTTAGCCATTCTCAAATTCCTCCAATGGAACTATGGGTTATTCGTTCACCGAACCCATATCCTTGCAGGTAATTGGCCATTTGTCCTAATTCTTTTTCAATTTTGGTTTCCAGCGTCATTTGCGTTCTTAAATAGAATTATCGCCCACCTCTTTAAAGGCTTTAGCAAAAGATTGAATAAGAACATCACTCTGGCTCTGATGAGAACAAACAAGCCACAATCGATACTTCCAGAAACCACCTTTGGGGCCCAAGAGACGTAAAGACTTCCCTCTCACTTCTTTATCAAGATAGAGAAGCGGAAAAAAGCCCACCCCAATGCCATCGGACACCGAGCGAATCAAAGAAGCCATCACATCACTCTCGAGAACAATACGTCCCTCAAGTTCATTCTCCTCAAAGAAACGGTCAATCTCTGAACGAAGTTTAAATTTATTAGATGGCATAATCCATTCAAAAATGTTTTCACGCATAATCTCCTTGATAGTCGCAATTCCTCGGATATTTCTCACCTTCCATCGGCTCGGAGAAACTAAAACAACTGGCGCTTCAATACGTGAAAGATTCATAAGATCAGGATCACTCATCGCTATTTCTGTGACGATAATGTCTAGCTCCCGAAATTTAAGACGTTCTGCCAGCTGGCTCTGTGTACCTGCAACTATGCTAATCTTGGGTCTTTCAGAGACTTTTTGATTCTTTAAAAAGTGGCTTACAACCTCCACCACAAAAGAGCGCTCTACTTCATCAGAGACTCCGATGTGAATTCTTCGTTTCACAGAAGGTAAACGTTGCAAAATACTTTCACTCATTTGCTCAGACACCTCAAACATCTGCCGACAAAAACCATAAACCGCTGTCCCGGATCGAGTCAGTTGATTAGCCCTTCCTACTTTTTGAAATAGCTTTACGTTTAATTGACCTTCAAGAACTTTGAGCTGACTGCTGAGAGAAGGTTGACTGATACGAAGGTGTTTTGCCGCTTTCGACACTCCACCTGATTTTGCCGTGATATAGAAGTAATAGAGATGGTTGTAATTATACATAGTATTAAACTATGTATACCATACTTATTATATATTTTTATTATTAATTGAAAAACGTTATTCTTACCAAAGAACAAAGGCTTACTTCGTTAAGAAGCCAAACACCAAGGAGTTACGAGTATGAATACCGAAAAAGCACAGCAAGAGTGGACTGACGTAAAAAGCAAAATTAAAGCCCGTTGGGATAAGTTTGTAGATACAGATGTCGAAAAATTTCGTGGCAATATGCACTTAATTGCTGCACGAGTTCAATCTGTTTATGGAGTCACCAAAGATAAAGCTGAGCAAGAATACAATGACTTTAAAAAAACTCTTGAGGCTGCAGCATCTGCCGAAGTAAAAGCCGAAGATATTAAAAAGCTTAACTGATACAAAACACCTGGGGATGGTGGAAATCCGCCCTCCCCAAATTGGAGAATGATGAAAAATATCCTACGATTTCCCAAACTCAAACCTCACCAGGATGATTACGAAACTTGCAATAATATGATGTATCGAATCGATGATCTGGCACCCTACGATTCTCATGTGAGCGCTGTTATCAACTTACTCGCTGATGGGAGTTATCACACCGTTATTGGAATTAATGCCTTATGTGGGAAGTTCCAATCAGAGGGCAAGACCCTTTCTCTCGTATCGTCGGTAAAGCAGGCTCACAAAACTATGCTGACCGTTCTTGCAGATTGGAAAAAAAATCGTTTTAACTATAAATCCTAATATTCATATTCCGCTTTGCATTGCCATATTTTATATGTTTCATGTGCTTTTATCCTTCAAACAATCTTCTTTAGTCTTTGTTAAATGCGCAGTAAAGCGCACCGCTTAAGATTCTAAAGTTAGTTTGTTGACAATCAATCTTGCCGCCAAATAAGTTAAGTCATGAAACTAGAAGTCTCACCTTACGTTCTAGCTGTTTGCCAGCTTCCCCCACATAGCGAAATTCCTACTTGGGCGACAAAAAGCGATTTTTATTCCATTTCCAAAACAACAGATGAATTGTCTATTGTTTGCGAACAAAGCTTCGTACCCGCACACATAAAAAGTGAAAAGGATTGGCGGCTTCTAAAAGTCGTAGGTCCACTCGATTTCGGTTTAACCGGAATTCTCGCTTTTCTTCTTCATCCCCTGGCTGAAGCAAAAATTAGCATCTTTGCTCTTTCAACCTTCGACACAGATTATCTTTTAGTAAAACAAAATGATTTTGATTCTGCTTTAAACTCTCTCACTGAAGCTGGGCATACAGTACTTACGAAGTAGGAACATCATCCAAGTAATATGCAAGACATGTACAAAACTTTGGCATAAAATCTGCTTTATCAAAATAACCATGCTTCTAAGAACAGAAAAAACTTGGCTTCACTACCTGATCTACTTCCAAAGTATTTTCTATGCGATCACAGCATTATGGGCGTTCGTCGACATGCAATCGTTTATGCATGTAACCGGTCCCAAAACCGATACGTGGTTAGTACATACGGTTTCTTGGCTCATTCTCGCTATCGCCTTTACACTTTTTAGCGCAGCCACAACACGGTCCATTACTTTTCCTATCGCCGTTCTTGGAATATTTAGCTCTAGTTTTTTAGCGGGGGTTGATATTTATTTTTCGATGAGTGGAGTGATTCGAAAAGTTTATCTTTTAGACGCCGTCGTGGAATTTTTTATTTTGTTCGGTTGGATTTTTTTCTTTTCAAAAAGTCATTTTCAAAACCCAAATAGTCCATTATTAGGGCGAATAAGAACTCTCACGAGGATATTTGGAACTCAATCTTCCACGAAAACTCTTCTCCCCTTTCCAAGTTTGGAATAAGCCTTGCAAATTCTGATGACATTCAGCGAGGAGGCTCAATGGTTTATTCAGAACTACAGAAAACAATTAACGATAAAAATTTAAAAGATAAAAAATTTGAACAAAAAACTTCAATCCAAGATGAAAATAAGACTCGCCATGCCATCACCGTAGGGCGAGCTCCTGAAGAAGTTTATCTATTTTGGCGAAACTTTGAGAATTTCCCGCGTTTCATGAAGGACATTAAATCTGTAAAGACGATTTCACCTAAGCTTTCTCGTTGGAAAGCAGAATTAAAACTTGGGCCTAACTTGGAATGGGATGCGGAAGTCACCGAAATTATTCCCAACAAAAAAATTGCTTGGGCTAGTCTTGCCGGTTCTGATGTGCAAACAAAAGGCATAGTGACTTTTGAAAAAGCGCCAGGCGATCGAGGAACAATCGTTAGGCTTTCGACGGATTACACCCTTCCTGGAGGAAAAATCACCGAGTGGGCCGCTTTTTTTACCGGTGAAGACCCTGACACATTGATGCTCATAAACCTCAAAAGGATGAAACAAGTTTTAGAAACCGGAGAATACGCCACCACGGAAGGACAACCCAGTGGCCGCGAAGAACAATCACCACAACAACATTAGGAGAATTCTATGAAAGCCCTCTGCTGGGAAGGAAAACATTCAGTTGCTATAAAAAACGTCAGCCTACCAAAAATTTTAAATCCACACGACGCGATCGTAAAAGTAACGACAGCCGCCATTTGTGGATCAGATCTTCACCTCTATGATGGCTATATTCCTACGATGCAAAAAGGAGATATCATGGGACACGAAACTATGGGCATCGTCGTAGAAACAGGCACTGAAGTAAAAAACATTAAAGTGGGAGACCGCATCGTCATCCCTTTCGATATTGGTTGTGGACAATGCCATTACTGCAAAGAAGAAGAGTATTCGGCTTGTGACAACACCAATCCTAATTCAATCGTGGTGGATAAATTGTATGGCTATTCAGGTTCAGGACTTTTCGGCTACTCACATATGTACGGGGGTTATGCTGGAGGACAAGCCGAATATATTCGTGTTCCCTTTGTAGACGTTAACTCGCTCGTAGTTCCCGCAGGTCTTAAAGACGAACAAGTTTTATTTCTTAGCGATATTTTTCCAACTGGATATATGGCCGCAGAGAATTGCAATATTAAACGAGGAGATACCGTCGCTATTTGGGGAGCAGGGCCTGTTGGGCAAATGGCCATTCGTAGTGCGTTTTTACTTGGAGCCGAACGTGTCATCTCCATTGATCACTACCCGGGTCGCCTGAAAATGTCAGAAAGATCTGGTGCGGAAGTGATTAACTTTGAAGACGTGGATGCCATCTTCGATGAACTCAAATATAGAACTGGTGGAATGGGTCCTGACTCATGTATCGATGCTGTGGGCCTAGAAGCGCACGGCAACACCCTACCCGCTGCCGTTGACCGCGCAAAGGCTGCCATGTTTTTAGCAACTGATCGACCCAATGCTCTCCGACAAGCTATTCAAGCTTGTAAAAAAGGTGGAACTGTTTCCATCCCTGGAGTGTATGGAGGTTTTCTCGACAAAGTACCATTTGGAGCAGCCTTCGGAAAAGGACTCACCTTTAAAATGGGCCAAACACACACTCAAAAATATATGAAGCCGCTTCTTAAACGCATAGAAGATGGTCAAATTGATCCATCATTTGTCATCACTCATAGAATTAAAATTGATGAAACGCCTCAGGCCTACAAAACGTTTAACAATGAAAAAGATGAATGCATCAAAGTCATCATACAGATGCACTAAGGGAGAATTATGGAAATAGAAAATCGTGGACTTGCTGTTATTACAGGTGCTTCAAGTGGAATTGGTTATGAACTCGCAAAAGTTTTTGCCGAAAATGGATACGATCTTTTAGTGTGCGCTGAAGACGCAGGCATTGCAGAAGCCGCCTCAGCTTTTTCCGCCTACAATCGGAAGGTGGATTATGTGCAAGCCAATCTTGCGCGAACCGAAGGCGTAGAAAGACTCTACCAAAAAATTAAAAGTCTCGGAGAGCCCGTCGAAGTTCTGTGTATTAATGCCGGCGTAGGAGTTGGGGGCGAATTCATTAAGAATTCCATTCAAGAAGAGATCAATCTTATTAACTTAAATATTACTTCTGCCGTCCACCTGACTAAACTTGTAATGCAGGATATGGTGCAGGAAGGGCAAGGACGTATTTTGTTCACTTCATCAATTGCTGCCGAAATGCCGGGACCTTATTATGCTGTTTATGCTGCCTCGAAGGCGTTCCTCCAATCTTTTGCCGAAGCCATTCGTTACGAAGTAAAAGATAAAGGAATCGTGGTTACATCTCTTCAGCCCGGCGCTACAGATACAAACTTTTTTGAGCGCGCTCGCATGACTGATACAAAAGCAGGACAAGCCAAAAAAGATGCTCCCAGTGACGTCGCAAAAGACGGATTCGAAGCCGTTATGTCAGGGAAAGATCATATAGTAGCAGGATCTTTCATGAATAAGTTAAAAGTAGCTGTTGCGAAGTTTATTACAGAACCTCAACAGGCCAAAATTCACTCTCGAGATGTAAAGCCACGCTCTGCAAATTTATAAGACTTAACGAACAAACTGTATTGCTGGCAGAGTCGGCTCAACTTTCCAACCCAAGGAAGGGTTGGCGTCGAGTTGGAACGAGAGGAAAGAAGCTTCGTTTGCGGTGTAGCCTCCTACAATGTAGAAGCGGTTGTTCGAAACGTGTTTGAGAGCAAACTCCATCCCATGAAACTTAATACGCAATTGTTCTCCATCCACCTGAGAAAGTGAAATGAACACTTCCCCATAAACTCGGTGACGGTAATTACCTACATAATCCCGTAAAGGGCGAGGTGGTGGCTGGTACTCCAACGGCGGAGGTGGCGTTGTCTTTCCGTTAAGGTCACGAAATCTTTTAAACCAATCCACTTCAGGTAGACTCAAAGCCTGGTCAATAGCGTAAAGGCCTAGCGGCATTCCATCTAAAGCATAAGAATTACTCAAAACAACAACACCTAATTTCGAATCAGGTAGAAAACCCACAAACGTGAGGAAACCATCGATGCCGCCAGTATGTTCGATAAAACGTCGTCCACGATAGGTGGTGACATTCCAACCTAAAGCGTACTTCATAGCCCCCAACTCCTTAATCACTTGGTGTTTTTTTGAAAGCGTATTCACTACAGGAGTATGAATTCTTGCCAGCATGCTCCCAGAAATAAGCCGGCGTTCGCCGAACAAGCCGCGATGAAGCTGGAATTTTAACCACTGAGACATATCTTCAAGGTTGGAATTGATAGAACCCGCTGGTCCTATTAAATCAATGTTTACAAATTGAGTCCGTTTCGGTCCGCTTTCGTCAAAAATATAAGGCAAAGCATAGTCTTGAGATTTTTGGCTTTCGATCACAGAAAAATTTGTTGTGGTCATTTTTAATGGTGATAAAATACGTTCTGCAACCAATGATTCCCACGTTCGGCCTGCCACTATTTCAGCAATGTAACCAGATGCCATATACATCCAATTGTTGTATTGCCATTTTTCACGAAACTTTGCACTAGGATCTAAAAACCGTAATAGTTGAAACATTTCTGCACGAGATGAAAACTCACCCTTGTACCAAGCAAAATCATGTCGAGGAACGCCTGTCTGATGTGTTAATAAATCGACGAGGGTTGCCGATTTTGTAGCTTCAGAATCCAGGAGTTGAAAGGAAGGTATATACTCTACGATTGGCTGATCAAGATTCAATTGCCCTGTATCAGATAAGATACCAAGCAAGGTAGAGGTAAACGCTTTTGTTGTAGAGCCAATACCAAATAAAGTTTTTGATGTTACAGGAAGTTTCTGTTCTACATCTCGATAACCAAATCCTTTCATAAAGATGACTTCGTGATCTTTTACAATGGCGACCGCAACGCCAGCACCCTTCGACTGCTGAAGTGTGGCATTAAAATAGCGTTCAATTTTACCCGTAAGCTCAGGCGTAAGCGGCTGGGCGAAAGCAGTTGAAAAAATAAAATATGAAAATAAAATGAAAAAATGTTTCACAATCACCTCAATACAGTTTCAATAGTCTCCCCTATAAACGTTGTCAGGTGTTGGATCGGAGACTACTGGAAGTTGAATTTTTTTCAGTCGAGTAATGAGTGACACGACCTCATCTTTATTTTAACAAGGGTGCATGAAAAAAATCATTCTCATTTCTGCACTTCTTTGTTTCACCGCCACTGCATTTGCCAATACTTTTCAAGAACCAGCGCAAATTTCGCGATTTCAACCTTGGATCTCCGTTCTTCGCCAAACCGTGGCAAAACACAACACTACTTCTGCCCTCGCAGAGGCACTTTTAAATAAAGAGATTCGAACCGCGACTTTTCTCTTAGAAGGACTTGCGAAGCTCTACCAAACACAAGATCCATTTTTTAAAAATTGGCGTCTCACTTTAAAAACTCTTGAAGATGTCATTGGTGCTTATGATACGTGGAACACTCGAGTTAAAGAAGCAAAACAGAGTGGGAAAAGCCCTCAGACGATCGCAGAATTTCAAAGACGCGCTAATGAAGCTAAATATTCTTTGGAGACCTTTCTTGTACAGCAGGCCTGGGTTGATAAAAATGGAAATTCCAGCCTAGATATTTTTGAAAAGCAAATCTCGCAATTTGCCTGGAAAGCATACTCTGTTGATAGAGAAGAAATGCTGAGCCATTTAGAAAGGCAACTGACAAAAATCAATGAAACAACTTACGATATTACTGTCCTTGAACACGGAAACGGACTCCATGAACTCCGTCGTGAAATTCGTTGGTTCTTGATTCAAGCACGTTCTCTGAACGGCCTTCTTTCCTATGATCTTACGAAGAACCAATCTCAAACTTGCCCTAGAAGTATCTATGTAGATCTTTTGAAAAACCTTAAGCTAGTCAACGATAAGTACGCAAAACTTCCCACCGCAACAAAAGAATTTTCCTGTTATGTTTCGCAATGCTTGGTCTTGGCTTTGGCAGAAACTGTTGCAAAATTAGGTGATCTAAAAGATGCAGCCGAAAAAATCATTCACCTCTCTGATAACCCTCAGTCAGATGCTCTTCCACCGCAATTGATTCCGCAGGCGCAATTTATTTATCAATCGTTGCGACCAGCAGAGCTCCTTTGGACTCTCAAAACAGAAATCCAAGACTGCCATTAATTTTTTGCACGCAGTGTTTCAACGCCGCGAAAAAATAATGGGGCAATATAGACCTCTGATCAAATCCACAATTCCTCTTTTTTGCGTTTAACTTGCCGTAAATGCTTATGGCCTTCGGTACAATCCTTGCTGTAGCAAAGCGGAAACCGAAGGGGGTTTATTATGATAAAATTATTTGCCGTTGCAGCACTTTTTACTGCAACACTCGCGGCACCAAATGTGGAGGCGCAGCGTAGACCTCAAGCAGAGTGTAACTGTATCGAACTCGAAAGACGCGTACAGGGATTACAAAATGCCGTTCGTTACTTTCGCATCAACAACTTTGAACGTCGTCAATTGAGACAAGATATTCAAGTTGGACGAAATTATTTGCGACAAGCAAGTGTGAATCGCCGTAATGCTGGCTCCATTTGTACCTATGGCAATCGTGCTGTAAACCGTTCATGGGTTCGCTGGCAACCAGCTCTAGCTCAAAGAGGCTTAGATATTGGTAATCGCTGTGAGCGATGGTCAGAAGAAGAAGTTTTAGACGGTTCTATTTACGAATAGTTGTCATTTATGAAGGGAGGCTTCAATTTTCAAAGGCCTCTCTTCTTTTTTGAGAATTACGTTTCTAAAAGCTACCAATTCAAGTTAATCGGTGTAGCTACAAAGTCTCCGTTACCACTTGGAGTGATCGTCGCTGTACCAGTGGCAATATTCGAAGTAATATCTCCTGTTACAGTTTGATTATTGGTGATTGTCATTGGTAGCAAACCACCATTACATCCATTACCTAGAACAGATGCAGAGTTCGCGCCGGCATACACTAATGACACAGGAGTCGATTGATTCGATACGACGTTATTATAATGGTCTTTCACCTTAACCTGTGCCGGAGTTCCACAACTCCCTACCATCGCGCCATTTAACGCAATTTGGTAACCTACACTGAGCTCAAGTTGTGTCGGAGTCATGCTAGCCGTAGCCGATCCTGGAGTTGCTACCACAGCAGGAGTCCATGCGGCCTGACCCAATGTGCCCGCTGCTTTTACGCGAAACTGTTGAGGAGTAACACTTCCTGCAGGAAAATTTAACGTTGTAGTTGTGCCACCCGTACAGGTCACATCAGCGGCTGCGTGAACAGTTGCATCTGCGACTGTGCCTGTAGAATTTCCTGCCAGAGTGATTGAGGCATCATAGTTCGCAGCAACTGAAGGTGCAGCGTGCATTAAGCGACAATTCATTGAGTTATTGCCCGAAGGTAATAACACTTTCTGCGCGTCTCCAGCCGCCATCGTATAAACAAATGAAATTGGCGTGAAGTCTGCAGAAGCATAAGTGCGATATTTTGAGCGCGAATAAACCTTCTGACCGTTTTTCATCCAATAAGGACAAAACAAAAGATGATAGTTATATACAGGATTACGATTGGTTAAATTTTTCGAACAGTTCGTGGCGCAATCAGAATCCGTGATTGTTCCCTGAAAAGAAAAACCCTGAGCACCCGAAGCGGTTGTTAAACACGTGGGTCCAGCCTCGCTGTTATTAGCATCAAAACCTAATGCCGCACCCGAATTTTGGCCAAATACATCTATTCCATCGATACCGCCAGAGGTGCTGCTACTCCAGATAAAGGGTAACTGGTATGCCGTAATAGCTACGTTCGCACCAGAAGGTAAAAGATAAACTGACGAATTAGCAGGAGGGTTTTTGAAAACCATGCGTATCGGCACGCTTGAACTTCCGCCCATTGTACGCAATTTTGCATCTATAAATTCAAGATAGTCTTCGTAGGCGACGGTACCAATACAACTTGCGGCACCATCACCGCCCGAGCTACCAATTTTAGAAACCTTACTCGCATTGTAAGTCGAGAAATCATATGTCAAAGGCGATGCTGGACTTGCTCCGCTAAATAAAGAATTTGTTGAGTTATAAGTACCCGTCGAGGATAAAACACAGGCCATTCGACTACCACGATTAGGACCAAAATAACCCATGAGCAGAATTTCTGCTTCTTTCAATTGGCTCATGTTGGCGGCACCAGTACCGTTGTCCGTATAATGCGCAGGAACCCACACTTGAAGCGTGTGATCCTGAGGATCATCCTTCACGCTCACGCCATCAATCAATATTTCCGCAGGACTACCACCAGAAGCACTGGCAATTTCTACGCTTTCAAATATGACCGCTTGAGATTCTTCGTGAACGTATTTTAATTTTAAGCCATTGATTCCAAAAAAGTTAAACCATCCGCTAAAAATTTCCTCTCGGAGTAGTGGCATAGGAGGCTTGCCGTTAGGAAGGACGAGATACCCCACAACAGATCCTGTATACATTGTGGAACTCATATAACGCCCAGAGATTCGACCCTGAACACCATTAGAAACGGCAATCGACGTTGGTGAAATAGCCACAGCTGCTGTGCTGCCTGAAAGCATCACACTTTGATCACCATAAAGAAAACTACCACCACCGCTCGTGTTTTTTACATACAATCCCACCTGGATCAATTTTTGACCGGTAGGAACGCTCACTGTAATTGCAGATGGAGCTGTCGCAGAATTATCGTGTGAATCCCATTCCCATATATAAGGAGGCATGCCCGCCCCTGTCACACTCACAACAATATGCTGGATCTGATTTGCGCTTGCAGTCAGTAGATTCATCCCACTTGATGTTTTAAGAGTGAGAGAGACACCTGTTTTCTCCTCTTCTTTTCTCTGACAACCTAGTGCGAGAATAAGCGCCATAAACATAGGAATGCAAATGAACGAACGTACCGTCTTTTCCATACCTTCTTATCGGCACAAAAGACCAGAATCATCAGCACTTCTCAAAGTGAGATTCTTTTTCAATTTAGGACAATTTCTAATTTTGAGCCTTTGATATTTCTCACGCGAGATATTTATAGCTTTTCAAGGAACGCATTCCTTATGACCTAAAAGGGCATTTGCCTAGAAGTTAAAACCCTCTCTCCTATAGGTTGATTGCCAGCTGGTCCAATTCTCGCAACATACCTTTTAGGACAATTCTGCACGAAGGTGGATTATGTATAAATTGGGCTTTTTTTTGGTGGGTTTCATGAGTTACTCGACGGCTTTTAGCCAATCTACATCCCCCGCAATTGATCCCGGAAAATTCACTTTTGTTCGCTTGAAATGGACCCAAACACCAAGAATGTCTCAACATGAAAAGGAAATACACCATTGGAATGTGGACGGACGTAACGCTGAAGACGGCCCCCAAAAAGGACTCTCCGCTGAACAATGTCTCCTGAGCACGATAGAAAAAGCGACCGATGGACTTGTTCGCGTAAATAAAACTCCACTGAGTCTTACCATTAAAGAATTCACCTCTCCCAAAAACACTTTTCCTTTTGCTTTCATGACGGAAGTGGGTTGGTTAGAGTTTCAACAAGAGGAAATCTCTCCCTTTAAAAACTGGCTCGATAAAGGCGGTTTTTTAATGGTCGATGACTTTCATGGTCCAATGTATGTAGGCGCGCCTAAAAATGGAGAGTCTACTTATCACAACGAATGGAGACATTGGACAGGGCAACTCAAACGTCTCTATCCTGATCTTGATATCGATCAAAAACCTCTTCCCTATACTCCAGTTGCTTTTTATAGCGCACAGAAACGCCCTCGCGGGAAACGCGGTCCTCCAATTCTTATGGAGTTAACAAAAGAGCATCCCGTGTTCCACTCACTCTTCAGCTTTAAAGACATTCCTCACGTTTATGGATTGAATGCTTTGGAAGACGCGAAACATATGGAGTATGGCGGAGAACGACATACGGTTGTGGGCCTCTTCAGTCCTGAAGGACGACTCATGATTCTCATGAATTACAACATGGATGTCGGAGATGGCCTTGAAAGATGTGGCGAAGTTGACGTGAGTAAAGTCGCTGAGAAAAATCTCTACAATCTTTTACTTGTACCCGACGGATTACGCCTTGGAATGAACTACATTATTTATGCGCTTACTCATTAAAATCATTTTTCTGTGCAGCTTAAGTCTCTCTAGTTTTGCACAAACGCCAGATGCATTACCTACAAGCGTTGATTTGTATAAGCCCATTCAGCTTCCATTGGAAAAAGTGGTAACGGCAATTCATGCTATCCAAAATCTTAAAGAGTTTCCTATTCTTGCTTATCTTCCAAGGCGTGGGGGAAATCCACCTCTTGCTAAAGACCAAAATTCCCAAATAGCCCAAATGATTCGAAAAAAATTTGATGATATGCAGAGTTTTCTTTTTAGAGGACAAACTCCTTTTGAACTTTATCTCTGTGAAGTGTGCGATTTAAAACCTAACATCTCTCGGTCGCTGATTCTCTATGTGGATGTGAACTTTGTGGAACAACACCTTCAGCGTCTCAATCCAGAGTTGATCGACCTCGACTTAGCACACGCATTTTCTCATTATTTAATTGAACTTTATATTTTGGAAGTCAATCGGCTGACTCCTGCAGGCAATCAGTCTGTCTACATTCCTGTGAGTCGTTCTAACGACTTTGACTATGACGGCCAAGCCGTTCGTGAAGCCAATTATCATGCCGAAGTTGATATTTTTGCGGCTGGCCTGCTTCGACTTATGGGTAAACCCATTCCTGATTTTCAACCCGTCGTCGATCTCTACCGCGACACTCGCTTAACAAAAAGAGGGAAATTAGGAATTCCCCAATGGATCTACGCGGATCAAGAAACTCGCGTGAATACGCTTCGTTGGGCTCGAGACAACTGGATAAGCCACCCTTAAAACGCTTCCTTTTTGTACTCTAAGAAAATATTGCAAATCTTCCTACCCATTGCCACTTCCCCGTTGTAGAGAATGCTTTCTCATCGTTATTTAGAAGTCTCTTAGGGGGTTTTATATGTTGAAGGTTTTTGGATTCTTTTTTTGTACTCTCACACTTAGCGTTTCGGCCACTGCTAAAAATTTGCAGCTTATTGATAAAAGCGATACGGGATTTGCCATTTACCGTAGCGGCACTCCTAGCGCCAATGATCTTCGTCAAATGTGCTCACTTGGTATTACCGAAATTGCCGTTCTCTCTGGTGATGCGGATGTTGTAGAAAAAAAGCTGCAATCTCATTGTCCAACTTTGAAAGTCGTTTACAATGTAAGGCAAAATGCTCGGGTGACTCTCACAGCAAAGTTTATTGAGAGTTTCGATACTTGGGTTCAAGACGCACAGAAAAAAGGAAAGAAAATTGCTTTTCGTTGCTCTTGTGGGTGTCATCGCACAGGTCGTCTAGCAGCTTACTACCAAATGAAATATCAGAATAAAACATTTGCAGAAGCGATCCAAATCATGAATCAATATGGAAAAATGATGTGGATGTTCCCGGAACTAAAACCCCAAGTACGGGGGATGTCGGATTACATTCACAAACAGCCTTGCGCCGTTCTTCCTCGCTTTTGCGTCCAGTAACCGAGCCGCATGATTGCGACCGAAGAAAAGAAATATTCCAAGGTCTACATAGAAATTAGCAATATCTGCAATCTCCAATGCAGTTTCTGCCCGGAAGTCATACGCACCAAAAAAATGATGGATCTTCCTCTTTTTGAAAAAGTGATCGACGAAGTCTCACCTCTGACAGACACCGTGGCCTTTCACTTGATGGGTGACCCACTCGTTCATCCAAAACTCCCTGAATTTGTAAATATCTGCGAAACAAAAAACATGCGCATCTTTTTTGTGACAAACGGAGTGCTTCTGCGCGAAGACAAGATGAACCTTTTGTTACGTTCGCCATTTCGACAGGTTAACTTTTCTCTTCATAGCTTTTTCGATAACTATCCTGATCGTGATCCAAAGGATTATTTAAAAAATATATTCGAATTTACCGAACGTGCTTTTCGGGAGCGCCCCGATCTCTACATTAATTATCGGTTGTGGAATCTCAACGACGTAAAAGGTTCACTCACAAATAACTCACAAATGTTGCAAAACGTTTGTGAACATTTCCAAGTGCCATTACCCAAACAGGTTGATGTTCGTAACAAAAAAAGCATTTTACTTAAGAACCGACTCTACCTTCATTTTGACACAGAATTTATATGGCCGAGCCTCGATCTCCCCGTACTTGGAACTCAAGGCCGCTGTTATGGGCTTTCTTCACATTTTGGCATATTGGTGGATGGAACTGTTGTGCCTTGTTGTCTTGATAAAGAAGCTGGAATTCCTTTAGGGAATTTAAAAGAACAACCCATCCAAGACATTCTCATGCAGGCTCGAGCTCAAGAACTTTTAAAAGGATTTCGACAGAAAAAACTTGTCGAGAGCCTTTGCCAACGTTGCAATTATATTGAGCGCTTTCAATAACGCTTATGACATCGACGAAAATTCAACCGCACTATTATTTACGGGACGTTTAAAAAATTGCTCTATTTGAACTTGATCAAGAGCGTGTTTCGCTTGCTCAAAGAGCGGAGTCGCTTCAGGATAACCTTTTAAAAGAAGTCTCAACCATTGCTTCGTACGACCTACTACATATGCTTCTCCGACTTCTCGGAGGGAATTTTCAATAAACTGCGGGAGGAGAACGGTTTGAACGTAAGACCAAGAATAAGGTGTATAGGACTGATTCAATAAATAGGCTCGAATCTGTAAAGCAAGATCAGGAGTCGCCATCGCGCTTCGTCCGAGAGCCACATTCTCACAACCTGAAACTTCGCGGCACTTGATGTAGTCCTCCACCGACCAAATATCTCCGTTGGCAACGACCGGTACATTCACCACTTCTTTCATGCGTGCAATGCACTCCCAATGTGCAGGTGGCCTGTAACCTTCATCTCTTGTTCTCGCATGAACTGTAAGCATTGTGGTCCCGGATTCATCCACCGCATGAGCAATTTCTAGTATGGAGTTTTTATCACTAAATCCTAATCGGACTTTAGCGGTCACCGGAGTAGTAGACGGTACCGCCTTACGTACGGCCGATAACACATCATAAAGGCGATGAGGATTTTTAAGTAAGGTCGCCCCGCCATCATGCCGATTGACCGTCTTCGCAGGGCAACCGAAGTTTAAATCTATCCCTGGAGCTCCTAATTGAACGGCTAAGGCCGCATTCTCAGCCAAGACCTCAGGTTTACCTCCGAGAAGCTGAATAAACACAGGCGTACCTTCGCGTGTCTTCCCACCCGTTTTTAATTCGGGACAAAATTTATAGAAAAGGGTGTCGGGAAGCGTTCGGTCAGTCACTCGTACAAATTCTGTGACGAAACGATCAAATCCACCGATTTGTGAATAGAGAGAGCGAGTGACATAATCGACGACCCCTTCCATAGGAGCCATCATAATAAAAGGTGAATTCATGGAAGACGTTCTTACTTCTCAGCTTCAATCCAGCTTGTCCAATCAGGAACAACCTCATCGACAAATGGAATAGATTTAGGGTGCGTATCTTCGTTTCCAACCGCAAACCAAATTAATGGAGAGCGGAGTGGCTGAGCAAAGTTTGCTCTCTGCACAGCTCCTTTACAAAGCTCAAGAGCCGGCTTTCTCATATCCCACATAGAAACTGCAGCTTGAATCCCTGTACTTTGCTGAGGCCCACCACCGTGACAATAGAAGCAGTTACGTAGTTCCATAATAGGCAGCACTTGCGCTTGGAACATTTCAGGCTTTTTACAATTTACAAGGGCCGTTGTTCCTTTAATAGCTGCAAATGAAAGACGTAACTTTGAACCCGACACGGGTGTTCCGATGAGGAGTTTCTCTGAAGAAAGAACCGCAGCGTCCACTGCTGCACCGATTGTTTGATCAACGCTCTTAAAACGCTGATTTGTTAATCTCTGAGCGTTCAGTTCAATTTCTAAATCACGTACATAGATTGCCACATTGTTAGCCGCACGAATGCGCGGGCGTCTAATAAGAATGGAATCCACCGTGTAAGCAGCAATCTCCAGCTCTAACTTAGAACCTTGAAGTCCTGTTTGAACGGGCTGAAGTTGCGCTAAATCAAAGGTTAACTTTACGAAAGGACCTGGTTGTAGATCTGGAATCACCACTTCTTGAGTGCGGATACGATTTTGAGGAAGATCCACTTCACCCTTGGCCCATTCGGTAATGAGTCGGGTCATCTCTCGACCGTCGGTCATACAGTTGGTTAAACCACAATGACCGTTCTGACTTCTTTCGACGAGCTTAGAACTTGCGGGCATTTGGAAATTTGCAAAACGACGAGCCACTGGATACGCCTTTGTAAGATCAGCCACTGCAAAGAGCGGTGCCTGGCGAACACCATGACACTCACCACAGTTTCTAACCAAGAAAGGGAAGGCCGTTTGTTCGAAGGCCTTCATCCCATCCTGTGCTTGAACCGAAACGCTCGCTAACCATGTCGTCATTAAAAGTTTTAGCAAAACTAACATACGCTCTCGTCCTTTTGTTACGCGAACAATAAAATTTCATCAAGACGTTCACGAGGAAACTTATCCGCAGGAACGTACTTAGTGAAATCACCTAATTTGCCCATAGCTTGCAAGTAGTTTGCAAAAACCGCATAGGCAACCAGCGAAGTATTACCACCAAAAAACACATCACGATCAGCACCTTGACCGTTCGTATAGTGACCGACCTGAAGTCGACGCATTTCTGGAGCACGTGTTGGATTATAGTACCCGAGAACAGTCATAGACTTATCACCGGCATCCCCCTGCCACATTCGTGATCCATCTCTTGAGTACACTCCACCATCCGTTAAGAGTTGAAATACAAACGGCTTCTTTAAACGGTGAGCAACTTCGATCGCGCGACCGATATACTGACCTGTTTCTAAATCCTTTGCATCACCAGTGGTTTGAGTGCCGTCATGATAATCACAGCCACCGATTCGGATACAACCAGGACCGGTATTTTTAACAATCGAATTAAGGATGACCGTCGCAACAATGGCGTTCGGCGCATTAGGAGCTGTTTGAGCGTTAATTCCAAAGATCGGTTGGCAAACTGGTGAGAGGCGCGGATCTACATCTCCACCCTTAGTGATAATGTCAGAATT
>JBFWOZ010000048.1:0-19615 GCA_050250255.1 Bdellovibrionales bacterium
TCACAAGTTTGGGGAGAAACCAAGTCACGTATCGATCCTCGGTGGGGGAATTATTCTCGCCGGAGTGCTCACGCGTTCGCTGATGGGTCGCTCGGCCGTAGCAAAATAGACTATTCTTATCAACTTTCTCCACTACTAATTGTTATGGAACTTGAAACTTACCTCTACATCTTCATTGAAGGTGAGAGATGTTTTGTTGAGAGAATCGTAAATTTAGAGATTGAAAACCCGCTCCCTCGTACGGCCGTCCTTGGCTCGAGAATGAAGCTCACCATCCTTAGTAGAGCTTGGGAGCGGGCTTTGAATTAAGCGTATAAAATTCTTATCATTCCCACAACCAGAATTCTTAGTTCTCTTTCAAAAACTGTTAAATCTTACGTTCTTCGACTTTTCGGTGCTTCATTACAACATTATTTAACAAACCAGATAATTTAGTTTTGACATTTGTACCTTCGTTCACATATAAAGTTGCCAATGAATTTGAAGACCCTAAAGAGAAAATCTCAAGTTCGGCCACGAGAACCAAAGCAGATTGAAATGCTCGGCCGTCAAAATTTGGCCTATGGCGGAGAACTTCTCAAAACCCGTCAAGGTCGCAGTCGTGGTAGGCCCCTTGATACCAAAAATTCTATGCATATGGTGTTGCGGTCCTCAAAAGCGGTTGGAACCTGGTCTTTCAAGGAGCCAAAGAACGACAAAAAAATTCGGGAGATTGTGATCAAGTTCACTCAGAAGTATGGAGTGAAGCTGATTTCTCTTGGGAATGTAGGAAACCATCTGCATTTCCACATCAAGCTTGGTAAACGTCACACGTATAAGCCTTTTATTCGTGCACTGACGGCCGCGATTGCTATGGCGGTAACAGGTGCGAGCCGCTGGAATCCCTTAAAGAAAGAAGCGAAAGACAAGTTCTGGGACTATCGACCTTTCACAAGAGTGGTTCAATCCTGGAGAGCGTTTTTAACTTTAAAGGATTACATCAAGATCAATCAGTACGAGGGCGGCGGATTGAAGCGCGAGCATGCAAGGATGATCGTGGTGAATCGATCGCCGAGACTCAGCAGTGCTTGAGGTTCGATACATACCACACGACCCTAAATTTCAATATTTTCTGGCATACGTTGCATGCATTCCTATAAATATGATGAGTGATGCTTGAAGGGTTCTATAGAATCTCTACTGAGCCCATATTTGTCATACCGATCAAAAGATATATGTTGGAGAGTTTTAGATGGTTGCAAATAAATCGTCCTGGCTCAGTAGTATTATATTAATTCTTACTTTCGTAAGTGATGTGGTTCATGCAAATGTGAATGGGTCAGACTATTTGAATCAATCGTTAAATTTTATTAAGAATGCTCCTGTCTTTGAAATTGTTCGATGGCCTATAGTGGATGCCAACGATTTGAGAGGAGATGTTCAATCAGTTTCAAATGCCATATGGAATCCAAAACCCATGAATTTCAATTTTTTTCGTGGTCTAAAGCCTGACGAACTCGCCCTGTTGCCTTTTAAAAAGAGGCTAGCACTTATCCAGGCACTATTGGTCGTTGATTATCTGCCGGGTTCAAAAATAAAATCTGTTATCCTCCATGCTCGCTTTCCACCTGCGAACGTTTTTTCTGCAGACGAGCTGACGAAGGCTTTATTGGCAATGCCTATGAAACCGAATGGGGTACATTATGACAGCGTTGAGGAAAAACATATTTATGAAAACAAAGAGTTGCTAAAAAATGTTTTGATTATCGTATCAAGTATCTCGAATACACCGTCCTTTTTATCAGTTTGGGACCAGTTGCCTCAAGAAGCAAAAAACAAATTTCGCATTAACACCAATACCGTTGAAGCGTCTTCACGAGTTGAACCCTTTGATTTAATCATGAATATGTTTTCTAGAGCTTACTACGTCCATAGTCAGCTTGCCTATGTAGGGAGGTCACATGAGTTAGTGGGACCAAATCATCGTGGTATTGCCTCTGGAGCTTATCGTGGTTTAATGAATCTCTTCGGTGGATCTTTGGTAGATGATTTTAAGAGCGTGCATCAGGTTCCTTTATTTGTCTTCCCAAGAAACTCGAGTGGCGATTTTGTAGTGCACTGCTTTGGAGAAAAGAAAAACTTTTCCCAAGCGAGTGAAGTAAGTTTTTCTGCACTTAGGCATCAACGAGCAAGGCACATAACATGTAATGAGAAAGAGTATGAGGTTTTAGGCGCGCTTAAAACACAACGCGAAATTCTTGCAGTCGATGAGCCCTACCTTAAGAATGAAATAACTTTAAATACTATTATATACACAGGTATGATTTCGGGAATAAGCGATCTTCAGTTAAGAGCCGTTGATCTTTCATTCGCAACAAAATTGTATAAACGTGAAAGTCGTTATCAAGATGTTTCATTTGTCGAGTTTATGGAGCGAAACTTCGATAAAACTCATATTTTGATCAATGTTGATAATAGTCTGGGGACGGATTTATTTCTGCCACGGTATATTCGAGGAACTGTTATCGCCTACGTGAAATACGATTTCACTTACTCTTTGAAAGTTAAAACTTCAAGGATCTACGTATTTATTCCGCAACATAGCCGCAATGATGAGGCAAGAAGAATCAGTTGGGGTGATATTATTGCAAAACGTGTGGCGAGCGGCTCCCCTCGTCTTATTATACAAAATATTGCTTGTAGTAGCGGAACTGCTCCTATTGTTTACTCTAAACTTTTTGATATGGCCATGCGTAGTCGTTTTTCTGAAGAGACGATCAAACAACATATGCCTTATATCTTAGGCGCTGATCGCCGTTTTTCAACGCAAACTGGCGGACTTCAACACCTCAGATTTCCTTTTCAACTGATTGATACGATTTTTTCCGGACGTGGTCTTGTCCAAGCAGTGAAGTATTTAGATTCTTATTCAATGGATGTGTTCGGACTCAATCCGTTTGGTTCATTGTTTAACACCTGGAGTTTTTGGCCGGTGACTAACTTTAGAACGCAAGATCGGAAATGGCTAGAGCAATACGGCTATTTTTCTATGGAGACACCAAGTATAATAATTAAAGCGGTGGATGGTAGCGGAGAATATATTTATTAGGCGGCTTGCTTAGAACTTCTCAAGTACCGGAAGCCCTGAGAGCTCCATGATTTTCAATGCATTCGTCGTCGGACACGGCCCGGGCAAGATTTTGTAGCTGAAGCTCATTTGGTTGTCGCGAATGTCGTCGCGGAAATGCCAATTCTCAATTTGCTTATAGTTTTCGGCGATGTGGGTGAGTTCTAAATCGTGAGTCGTGATGAATCCAAAGCTTGGAGTCTTGATCAGTTCGCGAGCCAAGGCTTGGCTTCCGATCAATCGTTCACGGTTGTTCGTTCCCTTAAAAACTTCATCAACAAAATACAAGAGAGGGCGACCGCTTTGTGCTTCTTTTAAGATTCCTGCCAATCGTTGAGTCTCGGCATAAAAATATGAAGCGCCTTCACGCAAAGAATCAGAGACGCGAATGCAACTTCGTATGGGAACAAGTTTGGTTTCCATCGCGGAGGCAAAAACCGGGGCGCCCATATGTGCCAGCGTTTGGTTAATTCCTAGAGTTCGCAAGAATGTCGATTTCCCGGCCATGTTGGAACCCGTAATTAAAACCAAGCGAGTCGAGGCCTTAAAAAGGAAATCATTATTCACCCGTGCAGACTTTGCTAAGAGCGGATGTTCCATCTGTTTCACTTGAATCTGACATTCATCATGGAAGTCAGGATAAGTTTGCGTTTGATACTTATGTAAGAAGAGAAGACTTGTGAGGGCTTCCAGTTTGTAGACCTCTTGAAGGCAATCTCCAAGGTGTGTGTGTAAAAGAGCTCGATCTTTCTCTGCTCGGCGGACAAAGTAAATGCTCCAAGGACAAAGCGCATGAACTAGAAATAAAACCAGAGGATGAGTTTGTAAGCTTAAGAAAGAAAAACTTTGTTCAAGCCTCATCAACTGTCGGGCAGGGCGTGCATGAAAAATAGTTTTTAATAATGTTTGAAAAGCTTTTGTGGAGTGACGTTTTTCTAAATGCTGAAAAAGTGGTGAAATGGCTTCAAGGCTTAACATGATATCTTGGAGTTTTTGAAAAACATGGGAAATCTGTTTAAGTCCGTAGAGGTTATAGATGAAAAATAAAAGCCATAACCATGATGTGAGGGAGGCCTCTTGAGAAAAAGGGTTGAGATTCACCTTCATATATAATTCGAAAAATGTGCATAGCAAAAAACCAAAAAAGAGGCTCAGGATTGCGTAGTAGTGCTTTTTTAAAGAGGTGGGGAAAAGAGTGTCTTTTAAGAAAAATTCGAGGGAGTCCTTGTTCTTTAATTTTTCATGGGCCTCGGCGCCCAGCAGGGACCACTTTCGAAAGAAGCCTGCGTGTTTTACAAGGCTTTGAACGGTTTTTTGTCTTGTGATGGTTTCTTGAATTTCAAGTTTGGGTTCGAGCATCCACTCGAGGAGAATTTTTTGCCCTTGAGCCGAAAACGTTTCATCGAGTAAAGAAAGCAAAGAGTGTCTCCCCACAAGATCCAGATCGTTAATGACGGATTGATGTTGAAGTACGAGGTCATGATTGACCTGAGCTAAATCCGTCGTGACAGAACGACCATGAAAGCGATGATCTTGTCTTTCGATGAAGCGTTTTAGGTGAGTGAGGCGCGTATGAAAGAGGCGTGTCTTCACCGTGATTTTAACGAAATAAAGAAACATTCCAATAAGAAGAGCAATGAGGCCAAGACTTATTTCAGTCCAAAGATCAATGGCCACAAAAAAGAAGAGAACCAAAATAGCGCCGACAAGAATGAGGCGAAAATTGAAGAGCTGCTCAAGTTTCAGAGCTGTAAGAGAGAGATGACGAGTAATAGCCGGTGAAAGAGTCTGCATGTGCGAATCTTATCAACGTGATTGCCATTTGTCATAGCGAGATATGAGTAAAATGCCAGGAATGGCTAGCAGCGCACAAAAGGCAAAAAAGCCATTCCAACCCATAAAATCCACTAAAAGACCTGAGGTGCCACCGATCACTCGCATAGGTACGGCAGCAAGGCTTGTGAGAAGAGCAAATTGAGTCGCGGTGAATTTTTTATTGGTCAAACCGGCCATAAAAGCCATAAATGCAGCGGAACCCATTCCGCCTGTGAAGGTTTCAATAAAAATAATGCTTCCAAGAGCCCATAGCTGAGGCCCAATGATATTCAATGCAACGAATCCTGAGGTAGATGCAGCCTGGAGGATGCCAAATATCCAGAGAGAGCGTTTTAGTCCCATTTTTAGTATAAGTGTTCCGCCGACTAGCCCCCCAGCGATGTTGGCCCAAATACCAACAGGACCTGCGACCCATCCAATTTGCTCATTGCTAAAACCGACGGCTGAGTAAAAAGGCTTTAACATTTCACTCGCAATTTGATCACCAATTTTGAACAGCAATACAAATAACAAAATGAGCCAAGCATCGTTACGCTTGAGATAATCAGCAAAAGGTAAAACTACACTTTCGTATAAATTGCGTGGTGGAGTTTCAGCAGTTTTAGGTTCTGGAGAGAAGAGAGTTGTGAGAATTCCTACAAGCATAAAAGCTGCCATAATCATATAAGTCGTATGCCATGAGACATAGCTTGAGAGGATGGGAGCAAGAGACGTGGCAATAAGCATTCCAAAACGATAGCCAGTGGCATAAATGGAGGAACCAAGACCAAGCTCTTCATCAGGTAATATTTCTCGTCGATAAGTATCGACAAGGATGTCTTGGCTGGCTGCAAAAAAAGCAGTAACAACTGCTGCGATAGCAACGAGCTCCAGATTTACTCTGGGCTCTGTCTGAGCCATAAAAAGAATGGCGCCCATAAGACAAAGTTGAATAGAAAAAAGCCATCCACGTCTTCGACCCAAGAAAGGCAATGTGTATCTGTCAAAGAGAGGGGCCCATAAAAATTTTAAAGCGTAGGGCATGCCTACCCAACCAAAAAAACCAATCGTCTTTATATCGATTTCGTCATTTTTGAGCCATAGTTTCAGCGTGCTTCCAATCAAAAGAAGAGGAAGTCCTGAGGAAAAACCAGAGAGGAGAATAACAAGCATGCGACCACTTCTAAAAGCTTCCATCAGTGCGGCCAAAGTATTCTCCAGTGTATGTGGTTGTTACTATTTTATGAGATGACAAATCAGCGGGGAGAGCAAGGGAAAATTTTCAGTAAAACCCTTGGAATTTGACTATTTGCGTCTCTTCGCTAAAGATCTCAAATCACAATTTATTGATGGGATTTGTAGTGTCAAAAGCGGTTCGTCTCATTTTAATTTTTGCATTAGCTTGGCCCCCCACATTTTCTTACGCTCAAGAACAAGAACCTACTCCCAATAATTTCCGTATTTTTGATTTGCAGACCCCCGTTGAAGCTCCGGAAAGCGAAAGCAAATCAGAAATTGCTGAGCAGCTTTTCAAGATTATCAAAACCGGTCGTGGCAGCCACTCCCTCGATACCTTTCAGCTTTTAAATCAATATGCTATCGGTCGCTCCCAAGCGGTGGACCCTGAAGCTTTAAGCGTTGAGGTTGTCGATCTTGCAGGAAATGTTGTTGAAACACTGAGCGCCCGCTCGCAAAAGTTTTTTAACAGCACGAGCAAAGAATTTGAATTCCGCATTACCTATCAAGGTAATCTTCTTCACATTTTTCATGTTCCCGTTCAATCCATTGGGTTTTATGGAAATAAGCTCGTGTTCGTAAAGCAGAACGAAACTCAAAATATTTCGTTCATCGATCTTGAGTTTTTCAAGGGTGCATTAGGCAAAAGCGAATTGGCCATTTTTAATGTACCAACGTTTGGTGAGAACATCAGTGAGCTGAACCTTTTTGAGAAGCAGCTATCCCTCCCGGAAAAGAAACTCGATCAAAAAGTATTTGAGCTGTTCTCTCAAGTACAGCAAGTGGCTTTTAACATGACCGTGTTGATGGCAGATCCCAAGCAGGCTCAAGCGGCTGTACCTTTGCAAGAGCATTTCCAAGCATACTTTGAAAAGACTGTGGAACTTCATGGAGAGTCGGTGGTTGATCAGGTGGCTAGCTCCGAAGAGTACAAAGCCAAGCTTCAGGAGTGGACTCAGGCGCAGTCAAAGCAGTTTGGTGCGCTGACTCCCCAAACCGTTTTAGCCTTTATCGAAGAGTATGAATTTAAAAATCCTAGGCTTCGAGAGCTGGCACAAAAATATGCCGATGGCGCTTTGGATTTAAAAAGTTTTGTCTCGCAGGCGAGCGTTTTGGACGCTCGTTTTGTCGAAGCTCTCGCCATTTACTCGCTCCAATCACGTGTGAGTGAGGCCGCACAAAAAACGGCTCAACAGATCAAGCTTCAAAAGAAACTTCTGAACCGAGTTCAATTGATTTTAGCCTTAGGGCTTCTTCCACGACCCACCGGCGCGACTTCCATTAAGCAAGCACTCGCTGCGATAGCAGCAGGGTTTTCTACGAACGGTATTGTTTTGAGTGACGAAAGTGTTAAAGAGAACGTACTTCAAATTTTAAACCATAAAGGCATTCGTTTAGGTGCTGGCATCGCCGTTGGCTTAGGACTAGGTTTTGCTTTTCCCGAGCAATCATCTCAATTTTTCTATGGAAGTCTTGACCTCACCCGAACGGTTTTTGAAGGACTTTGGGGAAAAGCAAAAGACATAAGTTTTTTAGGGATGGAAGCTTTTAAAACTACAATGGATGGGCTTAACCTCCAAAGATCTTTCGATGTTTACACGCATCCAGATACGTTCTCTAAGTTTCAAGTAGGGCTAGTGGCTATCGTGGGTATTCTATACGCCGCACTAGGAATTCCTCATCTCATGGTGAACGGAACCCAAGCCGTACGAGATATTTCTAAAACTTACCCTCAGTTTCGAGAGCGTGAGGGAAGTGTGCGCAGAGCGGTTCTTGCAGCATTTATCGACCGTCAAAATCAGTTAGAACAAAAGTTTCAACAAGAAATTTCAGAACGTGAATTAAAAGAGTCAGGTCGATTAGGATATAAATTTAGTGCACAAGATGAAACAGAAGTTATTGCAAAAATAAAAGAATTAGAGACTCAAGAACAACCGGGGGTTTTGAGTCGGTGGGTAGAAAACGTAAAAGCTTCCTCTTTCTATCAGAAGTGGACTCGGCAAAGTGATGAGAAAATAGAAAGCTTTGGACAAGCCATGAGGCATTTCCTCTTTAGTTTTTGCTCTCTCTCTAGTTCTGTAAGGCAGTTTACAAGATTCTGGCAAGGTTGGTTTGCGATTCGTTCGTTTGTCTGGTTCCCTGCAACGTCTGCGGTGGCGTTAACGTATCCTAATTTTTATAAAGTAGCTTCTGAACAGCGATTACCTACAAAACTTAATGGTGGCCTCACAACGCGTTCGGAAAAGATGAATGAAATCGAATATCAAAAACATTTTCGCATGTTTAGTGATCGTGATTATTTAAATGAGTTTAAAGAATGGGAAGAACGTATCCTTGAAGTGGAAGCTAAATTTCACGAGCACGCTATAAAAAAAGCTTTTATGGCGACTATCAAAACAACACCTTCCGTTAATGAGCTACAAAAGTTTATTCAAAATGGAGCTCCACAAGGTTTAACCGACGATTCCATTGACCGATTAAGTTTAAAGCAAAAAATGTTTTTCAGAACTTACTATCAAAACTATGTGGAGGAAGCGATCCGACTTTTTTTAGTGGATGTTGCTTCAAGGGCAGAGTTCCCGCAATTGAATGCAGAGACGACTACTGCGGAAGAACTCAAGCGCGTAACACTTCAAAGACCTGAGCTTATTTCTTTAGATCCTGCAAGCTCTGAAAAATATCTTACGCAAGTTCAAGACACAAAGGTATTCGCGCAGACTCAACAGCAAATTCGTGAAACGAACTTGGCACAAACGGCCTCTCGAGTGATTATCGATCGAGCGAGGACAAAACTTGATCCTAAAAAAAATGAAGTAGTGGCTCGTATGAAAGTGGTAGAGCGACAATCCCAAAACCCGGCAGCGATTCTGCGTGCAACGAGGGCTATGATTACAAGTAACATCATCGACAAACCGATGGAGTTATTCTTTAACTTTGTCTGCTTATCAGCCATTGCCTCAGGAGTGATGCAACCAGTTCAGCCGGAAATGTTTAGTGAAAATTCCTGGTTTCATCTTTCGCGTATGGTGTTTTTTAACGGCTACGTTTTGGGTGTTATGACGGGAGTCGTTGCGGAATCTTGGTTTAAGCTTCAGCAAGACGAATTGAACGAAGGAAAGTTCAATGATGTGCCTACGGGAGCCGATGCCAAAAAATCTTATTGGAGTTGGTTCTTTAAAAAGACCTTCAAAAATCCTGAAAACTCAGTTTGGCGCAATCACAAACATTTTGTGAAGATTATGTGGTCGAATATGCGAGCCGCTCTTACGTGGACCGTTGTTACAGGAATGCTGACGTTAGGTCGTTTTGATTTGGATTCGTACATCGTTGGGTACATGACGAGTTATTTGCTGCCAATGACGGGGATTGCTTTTAAGTTGGAACAAGGTTTTGAACTTTCGAGTCAGTACTTCGCTAAAAGTTTTAAGAGAGAACATTTGGCGCATCCTCTTGTGATCAAATATGTCAACACCATGGCTCTTAAGAAACGTTTCGTTTTTAACTTCTATTACAAAATCTACGAGAATATCACTGCGAATCTTATATGGGCTTGGACGATGATGGATTCAGTGACCTACGGAAGCCGTGGGTTCTCTCGAATCTTAACGGGAGGAAGCAGCTTCACTCGTCTCGCCATCGATAAGTTAGATGCGGTGGCTGAAGCCGGAAGTTCTATTCCTGGTTTTAAACCCATGGTGAGAGCTTGCTCGCGAGTCTTTTCGAATAATTTTAAAGGCTTGTAAGCGAGTACTGGAAAAACCACCAAATAAATCCGAAAGAAAAAATCAATTTCAGTGGATCTGGTTTTTTCTTAACATAAACCCAAATAAAGATGGCGCCAATCGCGAGAGCGACGGTTCGACTGATCCATAAAAACTGTTCGTTGTAGGTTTGCCACCACCAAATATTAAGCGTCGAGGAGGCAAGAAGTCCTACGATCACGGGTCGTACGGAAACTTCAAACTTTTTCATCCATATTTTTTCGCGTAAAGAGTGATAGCTTAAGAAGGCGGCGATCATAATAAAAACAGGCCCAAGATAAATACCAACAAATCCTGCAATCATTCCGGTCCAACCGGCCACCCAATATCCAACCAACGGGCACATCGCCATGTTAGGACCCGGCACAAATTGAGCCATCACATAAGATTGAATGAATTGATCATGTGTGAGCCAACCATGCTCGAGTACAATCATGCGCTCTAGCTCTGGAAGAACCCCAAAGACTCCACCGAAGGAGAGAAAGCTGATTTTAAAAAAGACCCAAAATATTTCAAACTCAATCATGGAATCACCCACTCGGCGATGAGGCTTATTCCTAGACCAATGAGTAAAATCTGGGAGAGCGGAACATGATTGAGAGAGGCGTAACCCACACAAAAAGCGATAACGAATCGAGCGGTAATTTTTAGAGCCGAAGTTTTTTTGTTCTTGTTGGAAGACTTCAGAAGTCCCTTCACAAAACGTAAGAGGAAAATCAAAAAAATCGTGGCGCTGGCAATCGAAAAACCTTTAAAGAGCCAACCCACATGAATGTTGCTTAAATCTACGAGAGCATTCACAAGTAGAATGACCGCTACACCAGGAAGAGCGAGAGCGACCAGGCCCAAGAGAGCGGAGCTGTAACCTGAAAGACGAAAGCCAAGATAAAGAGAGAGATTGACGAGATTGGGTCCGGGCACGAGTTGAGAAATCGTGAGAATTTCTTGGAACTCGCTTTCCTCCATCCATTTGTAATGTTCGATGACGGCATCTTGATAGAGAAGAACGCGTCCGCCCCCACCAAAACTTAAAGCCCCAATTTTTAAATTTAAATAGAACCAATCTCTTAAGGAAACCGTTTTTGTAGGTCCTTGAGAGATCATTTCAGCCCTTTAAAATCCTCGGTGGCCGCGATCAGTGCATTTAAAATACCGGGCTCGTTGTAGGCATGGCCTGCATCGGGAATGATCTGAAGTTTTGATTCTGGCCATACCCGGTGCAAATCCCAGGCGCTCTTTACAGGACAAACCACATCGTAGCGTCCATGAACAATGATTGCGGGAATGTGTTTTATTTTTGAAACATCATTGAGCAGTTGATCAGGTTTAAACCAACTATCGTGTAAGAAATAATGACATTCGATACGGGCAAGTGACACGGCGGTTTGATCTGCGCTGAAGGTGGCGATCATCTCATCGTTGGGAAGAAGGCTGAGCGTTGAGCCCTCCCATGTGGACCAGGCGCGAGCCGCTTCTAAGCGCACGTTTTCTTCGGGGCTTGTGAGTCTTTTGTAGTAAGCCCTTACCATTTGGTGGCGTTCTTCGGGAGGAATTGGCGCAACATATTTTTCCCAGAGGTCAGGAAAAATTTGTTCGGCTCCATCTTGGTAGAACCACTCGATTTCGCTAGGCCGACACATGAAAATACCACGAAGAATAAGGCCAGTGACTTTTTGAGGATGAGTTTGGGCGTAGGCGAGAGCTAGTGTGCTTCCCCAAGACCCTCCAAACACTAACCAACGTTCAATGTCGAGATGTTTTCGTAGCTTCTCCATGTCTTCAACAAGATCCCAAGTTGTGTTCTCTTTTAGCTCGGCAAAAGGCGTACTTTTACCTGCGCCTCGCTGATCAAAAAGAACGATGCGGTAATGTTTGGGATCAAAAAGCCTGCGATGGCTTTTAGAAATGCCTCCGCCCGGGCCCCCATGCAAAAAGACAACAGGTTGTCCTTTGGGATTTCCCACTTCCTCGACATAGAGTTCGTGAAGTAAAGAAGCTTTGAAGCGAAAGGAATTATAGGGTTCGATTTCTGGAAATAGTTGGCGCATGAAAAGACACTAACCTCGCCACTGAAAAGTGGCAAGGTTGATTGCCCTTGGTCATGGCGTATTGGGAGATTTTGATTGACCCGATGTGTGAACGGCTAAGAGGTCCTGAACCAATTGGCTATGACGAGTGGGTTCGGAAACCTGTTCTGCCTTCTTAAAGGAAGTGAGAAGAGGGTCATTGTCATAGAGGCGATGGTACCAGTAGTTGTTACGCAAAATAGAGCCTACGTAGTTTCGTGTCTCTTTAAACGGAATCAAATCAATAAAGAGAGACATGTCACTTGTTGGATATCGACGGCGCCATTCTGGCACACGTCGAGGACCCGCGTTGTACGCAGCAAGAGCGTATTCGACGGCTCCAAATTGATCGATCCAGTTACGAAGAAGTTTTGTTCCAATACGTACGTTTGTTTCAACATCAAAAAGGTTGGGGCGGCCGCGACGCCCATCTTTGTTGCGCGCGGTGATGGGGAGTACTTGCATCATGCCTTGAGCCCGTGCTGGAGATCTCGCTGTGGGATTAAACGCCGATTCCTGTCTAGCAAGGCCGAGCACCAGGAAAACATCTAAGCCGTTGGAGTTGCGATCAAAGGTTTCGTAATAAGGGGCCGGGTAAAGCATTTTTAAAACTTGGCTGCTCAAAATTTCTGGGTCTTTTACAACACGTTCCGTGAGGAATTTAATTGTGTTGTGATGGTAATCTTGGCCGGCTTTTAAGCTCGCAATATAGACTACGACGGGAGCAGGAAGTGGCTCTTCGCTCTGAGCCACCATCCATTTGGTGTAGCGATCAGCGGCGGCAGGGCGGGCGATAAGGTAAAGAGACTCGAGCCAACGAAGGTAGTCGGACACTTCGGTAGAGAGTCCTTCCATGGAGCGAGCTACGGTGATTTGTGAACGTGAATTAAATTTCTGAAGAGGGTCTTTCGCCTGCTCTCTCCATACTTGAAGAGCGTGATAGGTCAGAGGCTGTTTTTCTACAAGCTCTTTCCAAGCTTTGTTTTTTTCACTGGAGTTGTCGGTGAGGCGGCCGAGCCAATAGAGCACCCGTCCTTTCTCTTCGCTTGTCGTCGCTTGGGCCGCTAAGCGAATAGCCGCACGAGCTCCTTCATCGTTAGCAAATAACTTTCGAAGAAGCGCTTGTCTGTAGTGCGCGCCTTCGTAAGCTTTGTCTGAAGGTTGCAGGCACGCAGAGACATGGGTGTAGAGGGATTCCATTTTTTGGAATGTCTTGGTGGCGGGAAGATTTTCTTCAAGCTTCCTGGTGGCAGCGAGAGATAAATTGCGAGGGCAATCTGTAGACTGAGTTAAAATGTCGGCCCACTCCTCAACTTGGTTTGCCCTTTTTTTTGACAAAGCTTTTACAGCTAAAGGGTAGGAAAGATTTTGGTGCTTTAAAAGATTCTTTTTTGTTAAACGCGGTGTCGGTAGGCGTCTTGCTTTTTCTTCGTCCGTATTTTTCTGGCTTATTTTTGAAATGAGTAGACATAACTTTTCAAATTTTGTGGAAGGTTGGTCCGGGCAAGCTTTTGAGGCGTCGACTTTCTTTTCTAAAAAATCAGCGAGAATCGTCGCATTTTCTTTCATCTCTTCTTCAGTGAGTTGAAATTCGTTCCCAATCTGCATCAAAGTGATTTTCACCACGTCATTGGCGGGTTTTCTCTCAAGATCTTGTTTTCCAGAATGAAAGCAAGAAACACAAATAAAAAGGGAGAGAAGGGGCGCCAAAGAGAAGATGTTTTTCGATAAATGCATGTCAACCTACCTTGTTCAAAAATTCTATGGTTTGGGAAGCTGTGTTGAAAGCGAAAAAATGCTGGAAAATCGGTGTTTAAAAGAACTCGACTCTTGTCTAGGTCGGCCAAGTGTTGACACCCAAAAAGTGGCTCATAAGATAGAGCTGTTTTTAGGGGAGGGATAATGTTTGATCCATCAGGATTTGGGCAAGGGTTTGGCCCATACGGTTCTATCGAAGTGATTTGTGGCTGCATGTTCAGCGGGAAAACCGAAGAGCTTTTGCGTCGTTTGCAGAGAGCTAAAATTGCTCGACAAAAAATTCAGATATTTAAGCCAACTATTGATGATCGCTATGAAAAAGAATTTGTGGTGTCCCATAACCAAAACAAAATTCTTTCTACTCCTGTTGCAAAGGCACAGGATATTCTTCGACTGTTAGAAGATTCCACGCGCGTCGTGGGCGTCGATGAAGCTCAGTTTTTTGATCCCTTTATTGTCGAAGCTGTAGAGCGCATGTCCAATCGCGGACTTCGCGTTTTAGTGGCAGGTCTTGATATGGATTATCTCGGTCAACCATTTGGGATGATGCCTCAGCTTATGGCACTTGCCGAAAGCGTAACCAAGCTCTCGGCGATTTGCTCTACCTGCGGGATGCCGGCAACCCGTACTCAGCGAATGGGTCAGGAGACGGGCCAAGTGATCGTGGGGGCGTCAGGTCTTTATGAAGCTCGTTGCCGTAGACACCATCATGTGGTTGAAGCCATGATAACGTCGCCACCAGTGAGAACGTCGATAGAAAATTCCGCTTCCCTTTAAGAGGCTTTTTGATAGAAAGTCCTATGACTTTTGAGAAGGCCATTAAGTTTCTATTTTGTATTCTCGCGGGATTGATTCTCTTTCTTCACTATTTCCAATCCTAGTTTGTTTGCGCCCAGCCAAAGAGGACTAACAAAAATAGGCTCTGTTTTGCCATTATTTCGTCGAATAAACGAAGAGTTAGGGAGGAAGCGTTTCAAAGCGAACCCATTGCTTATAACTTCAAGTTAACTCACAGTTTCCCTGGAACAGAACTTGTATAAAACCGCAACATGACTTACCTACGAGTTTTTAATTTATTGATTCTATTACTCACGCCTATGCTTGAGGCTCAGCAAATCAGAATGGTTAGATCCAAAGTCGATCCTGTCTATCAGATACCGGGCGGTCACTTTGAGCTACAAACATCTGCGGATCCCGATGAACCATTTACAAGTGTGATTGTTCGCTTAAAAACCAATGAAGAAGAATTCACGTTAAACGCGACACCTGAGCAACTATTTCGCGCAGCTAAGCCTCTTGATTTTTCCGCGTTACCTAAAAAAGATCTTTGTTGGATTAAAAAAGGAAATGTTTTCCACGATGGGCATCAGGAAAACCATCATTACGGTACGCTCATGATTCGTAATACTTTCTTGGTACCTCAGCTTGCAGCTTTTCGCACACATTTGCCTCGGCGCGGACTATTTGAAGGTAAAGACGCGTCTCTGAGTACCGTGAAAGATTGGTTACTTGCGCGGCAGCTGGGCTTCGAAACTCAAGTCAATCCCAAACGCTATCCTTTAAATCCAGATCTTAAGTTAGAAGATATTTCGACAGTCATTGATTTCATCGACTATCACTTACAGTACCGTAATCGTTATAAAGACGATGATTATCCTAATCCAAATCACGCCATTCACGATCAGATGACCCTGCAAGGCATTTATCGCCAAATTGATGGTCTCATTGTAGTAAAATTGCAGCCGGTAACAATCAGAGAAAAACCGCATGTCACTTACTTAGTTTTTAAAGCTGACGAAGCTCGTGAGTGTAAAGCGTTGTGAAACATCTAGTTGTTTTGTTGTTGTTCAATTTCGTGACGGTTTCAGTTTGGGCTGCGACCTCAGAAGACTGTAAAAATACGATTTATCCTTTTTCTTGTTCTTATTTACGTGCTTTTGAAAATGCGAAGCCTCTTGATTTAGAGTCTCTTCCTAAAAGAGAATTATGCTGGTCCCGCGTCGGTGGTGGGAGCGCCACCAACCTTCGTTACAATCTTCAGGCGCGACATTTTTATAAACACGAAGCTGCAGAAAAAAGACAAAATGATGCGGGTGTTGAGTCTCAACACGCCGTTATTTATATCAACTTAAAGAAGCCTGTACCAACGGCATTTGGTTTTCCTTATGCATGGAACTTTGATGGTTTTTCAGGTTTGCTTGAAAGCACTTTTAGAAAAAACGCCGAGAAGAAAGCAAAAAAAGTTGCGAAAAAAACAGCAAGCCCATTGATCAGACGTGGATCCGACTGGGTGACTGAGCGATACGAAAAAATCACAAGAGGTGGCGAGAAGGTCATGACTAGTCGAGTGACGTACCGTCAGCTCGATGGTTTTCTCATCGCCGCTTATGATATTAATCCGCCTTACATAGGTTTTGAACCCGACTTTTTTTTGGAAGTCCCACTTGCGGACTACCAATTAGATTGTAAGCGTTCAGACGACTCATCTGCTTATTAAAATTAATACGTCTTTTCAGTCACGGCAATTCCGCCCCGGCCGTCACGGGTAACCGCGAGAATTCTTACCCGACCAGCAGTATAAGTCGTGGGTGGAGAATATGACACTACATCCGTTCCTAATGTACGGTCGCGCTTTAAACTTCCCTCAGTAATAAACCAAGTTGTCTGCAAGATTTCTGTCTTAGCAGTCGTACTGCCATCACTATTCGCTACGCTAAAAGTTTCCGTAGCGGTTGTAGGATAAGTCAGTGACAAATTAAACGTGGTCGTAGGAAGTGTCGTCAGAGTTTGGCCATTGGAGAGAAGACTGAGGCTGGTGGGGTGTGCATTCTTTGGTGTTTTTGTGGAGACTACAATTCGCGTAAAACTTTGTAAGGATTTTTCTCCTGTGGCAGTCACGGTATAAGTCACAAGATAACCAACGCCGTTGTAAAGTGCTTGAGAACTTCGACCCGCAAAAATTTCCCCTGAACTTGGAATCGTCACCGAAAAAGTATTCACCGCGCCGGTGTAGCTAGGAGCTGCGAGGCCAGTCACCGTGGTGTTCGTCGCAATCACGGTGCGAGTGGCTGAGCCATCACATGTCGGAGTCGCACCATAATCAATTCCTGGATCATGGCAACGAACGGCGGTGTAGGTGAGAGTGCGGCCAGCTCCGTAAATATCGCTGACGTAGGGAGTGATGGTCACCGTGGCGCCGGGATCTACCTCGGCACTGCTGGGTACAAGTGCCATGACCCGAAGTCGATCAAGATTTGTGTACCTAGGCATATCGTCGGAGTTACAAGCGCCAAGTAATGTAAGAATCGGTATCAAAAGATAAAACATTTTAGAATTCACCTTTCACCCCCAGAGTGGGAAATATTGGAAGACCTGTGATTGTAGCCTTAGATGAATAATCGTAAGAGTAGCGGATGGATTCAGCATTTTTTTGGCTTGAGATGTTTTGAATATCTAAATAAGCCCAAAGGATCCAAGTGTCATAAACCCATTTTTTATCTGCGCGAAGATCGAGCTGAAAGAAAGGCTCAAGACGCTCTGAAAAATAGGGTCCACGTACAGGAATGTAAACGTCATTGTCAGAATCATAAATCCCACCTACAACCGGTGTGGTGGGATTTCCGGTAACGTATCTCGCACGTGAGGAAAGTTTCCAGTTGCGTGGGAAATCGTAACTCACGAGTAAGTTGATGTTATGTGTTTGGTCATATTGAAAAGGGTATTCCGACTGCCCAGGATTCGTACGAAAGCTACGAGAAAGAGTGTAGGAGAGCCAGCCCATCCAAGGGTCTGACTCTAATCTCAAGAGCATCTCGGCGCCGTATGCGCGGCCTTCGCCTTTGTTATTATATTTTTCAGCGACTAGGACTCCGTCGCGCACAGTGTAGTCACTTGAACTCACAACCAAGTTCTCAAATTTTTTATAAAAGAGATTAGTGGAAGCAATAAAACCGCGAGAGCCGCTACGGAAATCTTTTTCGGTTCCGATCATCCCGTGCCAGGCACGAGGGGAGCGAACGGCTGGATTCCCAAAGGTTGAGTCGGTCTCTTGTGGTTGCGGCGGCTGATAATAAAGACCTAGTGAAGAATAAAAATTCCACGTGTCCGTCAGCTCATAGCGAGCGGCTATGCGTGGTGCCGGTAAAAACTCTTTCGTAGGGGCAAAATAATCCGCACGAAGCGCTGGCGAAAGTGTCCAGGGAGTTTCTGAAAGCTTGATGTCATTTTTCCAATATGTGCCGATATAATTTAATTTCGACGTGATATTGGCTTCTTGAGTGTCATTGGAAGAAACCGGATTATTCACTCCACCAGAGCTTGAAAAAGCAGGAAGGCGAATATTGAGAACGCTACTATAATAGCGATTGTCGATCCCAATTTTACTTTCCCAATTTTCTTTAATTTTGTGTTTGTAATGTCCACGAACAGAAACGGCGGTGCTGTTTAATTTAAAATATTGATCTCCAATGTCGATGTTGAATTGATCTTTTCCGGCGCCAATAGAAAGATGTGTTGCGCGATTCTCATCAATTTTGTGATTCCACTGTGGAATGAGTCGATAGAAGTTCGTCTCGCTTGTGAAGTTCCCGCGAATGGCCGGATCAGTGCGTAAGGGTTCGTTGAGAACAAAAGCGAGTTTGTCCCGTGAGGCAATTCCCACGACTTTCACTTCATCTTTTTCTGTAGGTTTAGTCGCGTAGATCCCGGTGAAATCTGAAAATTGTGGAGCGACAGTTAAGTTGAGCTGATCATTATCTTTAAAAAGAGTTTTGATGACTTCGCCGATGTAACTATAACGACCACTCAAAAGCAGCGAACCTTTTTCTCCGACAGGGCCTTCGTACAAACCACCGGCCTTAGAGGTGTCCATGAACGCATGCCCCTGCCAGCGATCATTTTTTGGAGTGCGAGTGATAAGACCCACTTGTCCACCCATCGCCCGACCGTACTCACTTCCATAACCAGCTGAGAAATAATCAACACGCTCTACTGCTTCAGGTGTAAGAACCGAAGTAAGGCCTCCAAAGTGAAAAATAATAGGCACTTCATGTTCATCGAGTAAGTAGCGAGTGTCTTGCGGAGAAGAACCTTGAATAATCACTTGTGAAGAAAAACCCGCCGCGCGATTTACACCGGGTAAATTCTGTACTGCCTTGACGGGATCACCGTTAGCTCCAGGCATGGTAGCGACTTGGGAAGCTTTTAATGTGCGAACTGTTTGATCTTCTTTTTTAGCTTTACCGACAATTGTGGTCTCAAAAGCTTGGTAACTTTGTTTTTCCAGATAAAGCGAAATCAGTTCGTTAACCGCGTGAGCTTGTATTTCGTCATCCAATTCCAAGCGCTGATAATTCGGCGAATTCACCACCCATTGCATTTTCCCAACAGGTACTTGTTCAAATCGAAAGCGGCCTTTCGCGTCGGTTGTCGCTTTGAGTTTGTGAGGTAAAATAAAAATATTCGTATCTGCGAGCGGTTTTTTAGTTCCGCGTTCTAGGAGGCGTCCTTCAATTAAAACGTTGGTTGTTGGAGGAGCTTCGGTTTGCGCAACACTTAAACTCGGTACACAAAACAAAATATATATGAGCCATTGCTTTATCATCCGCAACACTTTCGCTTACAGGCTATGTAGGGTCAAGAATGCATAAGCTCATGACGCATGACTGCCTCCGCAGGGGAGTGAATGTTGTGAGTCGAACGCACTCTTGCCTTACCTTTCTCTTGCTAGCCTGGAGTCATCCATCCGTCTATGAAGAAGTCGGTCAAGTAAATAAACTTTGGCCTCTGCAGACTTTTTATTTACTGCCGTTTTGGGTCTTCGGGTGGGTTGTTAAGTCAGGGCTTCTCATTTTTTATCCGTTCTTTATCAGTAC
>JBFWOZ010000049.1:0-19334 GCA_050250255.1 Bdellovibrionales bacterium
CAACGTCGGTATCGGTACGACAAATCCGTCATATTCTTTAGATATTTCTGCGGCTACGGCTAAAGCCCGCGTTTCGTCCTCAACAGGTACAAACGCAGCCTTCTTTGAGGCAAGCAACAGAGGCGGATGGTTTGACATAGGCCGAGAGCGAAGCACGGGTGGTGCTCTTCTGACTGGCGATACAGCGTATGCGGCAGTCTTGGCAGCTCAAGGAACTTACCCTATGCAATTTGGCGTGAATGATTCAGTTGTAATGACCCTATTGAATGGCGGCAACGTCGGTATCGGTACGACAGTGCCGGCCACAGTTTTAGATATTAATGGTGCTATGAGTGTTCGAGGTATGGCGGCGCCCACAGTTTCACCAGCGGGGCAAGGACGTATTTACTTCGATTCAACTGCTAATAAATTCAAGATTTCTGAAAACGGCGGTGCTTACTCTGACATCGGCTCGGGTGGCGGTAGTCCTAGCAATACTGCATACTCGGCCCACATGGCTCGCGTCTCGACGACACAAAGTATTCCTAGCGGCACGGTTACGACAATCGATTTTGATACTGAAACATATGATGTTGGCGGTTTTGCGAGTACCGCTACAGATCGCTTCACCATTGCCTATGCGGGCAAGTACCTTGTTCAAACAAGTTGGACGGCGTATCCAGTTGCCTCTACTCAGTGTGCCTGGCTCTATATTCATGTAAATGGCACTCAACGCCGTACTATTTACGATTGTATGGCCAATAACGTGTATGGATCTCGACAAATTCAAAGCTCAGAAATTTTTGATCTCGCTGCAGGAGACTATATTGATATGAGAGTTTATCAAGATACAGGAGCAGCTTTAAATACTCAAACCGCTGCCAATGGTGGCCCACAAATGTCTGTCACTTTAATGTCCGCAGGTGCTGGTGATAATAATAACCAATGGACGCTCGCTTCAGGAAAGCTTTATTATAATGGTGGTGATGTCGGGATTGGTACTACAGCACCGGCTTCAGCTCTAGACGTTGCTGGAAATATGTCCATGCGCGGTGGTGTGTTTAATTCCTTTGACCCTGTCACTCCAGCAAATTATTTAGCAAGACTAACTCATGGTGGAACTGGAAATGGTTCCTTTCAACTTTACAATGCTGGCTCATTAAACGTAGTGCTTGCCTCTAGCGGAAATAGCTACTTAAATGGAGGTAATGTCGGTATCGGTACGACGGCCCCTGCCCAGGATTTACACATCAGCCAGGCTGCCGATTCCGTAATAAGACTTGAAAGAACAAGCTCAGGATCAGCGGCGGAGATCGCAACAGCTCATGACAGCGAGGGTTTTGTCATTCGAACACGAACCAATCACGGTATACGGTTTGCCACCAACACAACTAGTGGAGATTGGACCGACAGCACCAGAATGTTCATCGCAGCTGGCGGAAATGTCGGCGTCGGCACAACTTCCCCTAACGCAAAAATGCATGTCAACTGTGATACGACAACAGTGAATTGCCTCTATCTCAACTCCACAGGCGGCGGTGGAACACTGGCACTTTTCCAAACAGCTGGTGTAACAGCCGGGTCCATCAGTATTGGTGGAGGTCCTAGTATTGCCTACAACACGACTTCAGATGCACGTCTTAAGGAAAATATTCGAGACTCATTAGCTGGTTTAACTGATCTGAAACGCATAGATGTTAGAGACTATAACTACATCGCGGATTCTTCAAAAACGTCTCAGCAAGGATTTATTGCTCAACAACTGTATACTATTTATCCCGAAGCTGTGACTGTTGGTGGGAAAGATCCACATTCACAACCCTGGTCAGTCGACTACGGACGACTTACTCCGCTTATTGTGAAGTCAGTACAAGAACTCAATAACAAATGCGAAATGTCTCAAGAACAGTTAGCATCTATTCAACACATTGTAGCACGCCATGAACGAGACATTGCTTCTGTGAAGACCGAGAACGAGAAACTCAAAAGGGAGAACGTAGCCCAAGCGAAAGAACTGGAAGCGATTAAAGCTCGTCTTGAGAAAATCGAGAAAGCTCTCAACTCAAAATAAAGAGGGCTTTCGTCGTCTCTTTTCCGCATGGCCTAGATTTTCATATCCCGTAATTTTTTGAGGTCAATTTTTTAACCAGAATTGGTTAATACTGTCTTTGGCTTATGGCGGGCAGACTCCTCCCAATCAACATCATTTGACTATGATCCTAATTTAGCGGATAATATAGGAGTATGGTACGTAGAGCTGTCAATCTATCGAAATCACAGAGTTTTTTCCTATTCGGAGCCCGTGGTACAGGAAAGTCAACCTTGATCAAAGCCACCGACTTTTTAGCAGATGCGCTTTATTTTGACTTACTAGATCTAGATTTAGAAGAGGAGCTGGCGCTACGACCATCCTCTTTTTCTGAAAAAATATCTGGGTTGAAAAAAGGCAGTTGGATTACAAAACAATTCAGAATTACTTTCAAATTCTTGAGGAAACATACATTGGCTTTTTTTTAGAGAGTTTTTCTAAGTCTGTTAGGAAGTCACAGCGCCAATCCCCGAAGTTCTATTTCTTTGACCCTGGCGTTGTGCGTGCGATCGAGGGGAAACTTACGGTTCCCCTTCAAAAACAAAGCTCAGATTTTGGCAATGCGTTTGAGTCTTGGTTTATCAATGAATGCCACCGTTTAAATTCATATCTAGAACTGGATTATAAGTTTTCTTATCTGCGCACCAAAGATGATGTTGAGATTGATCTGATCATTGAGCGACCCAATGGTTCAATGGCGTTAGTTGAAATCAAATCCACGGAAAGAATCGATGACAGACATCTTCGCCACCTGCTTCATTTCGAGAAGGATTTTCCAAAAGCACAGCTGATATGTATCTCCCAGGAAAAACAAGCAAAAAAGGTGGGCCGAGTCTCCGTTCTTCCATGGCAAATGGCTTGGAAAGAACTTGGATTCCAATAAGAAACGTCGGCATAGGTACGATATCACCGAGTGCAAAAATGCATGTTAACTGTGACACATCAACTGTGAATTGCCTTTATCTCAACTCCACAGGTGGTGGTGAGACCCACTCGGCCGTTTTGTAAGTAATTACAAAATTTAGACTTGATAAGTCCATTTTTTACTATAAAATGGACTTATGTATACTAGACTTTTAAAGCCAGCCTCTAATCAAAGCTTTTTTCTCTTCGGCCCGCGAGGCACGGGTAAGTCTAGTTGGGTTCAGACAACATATCCAAAAGCGACATACATTGACCTTCTAGAGGACGAAATTTATCGCCGCTTGTTGGCGCGCCCAGGAGCCCTCACAGAATTCCTGCCTATGTCCACTACAACAGTTATTTTAGATGAAGTGCAAAAAGTGCCTGCTCTATTAGATGAGGTTCATCGTCTGATTGAGCGAAGAAAGATCCAATTTATTTTAACAGGTTCAAGCGCGCGAAAACTAAAAAAACAAGGCACCAACCTTCTAGCTGGGCGTGCATTAACATATTCAATGTTTCCTCTTACAGCCAAAGAATTGGGGAGTGATTTTAATTTATCTAAGGCACTTCGCTTTGGATTGTTACCAATGGCTGTTACATCAACAAACCCTAAGAAATACCTTGAGTCCTATGTGAAAACATACTTAAAGGAGGAGGTTGAGCAAGAGGGCTTGACCCGTCAAATCGGCTCATTTGCAAGGTTTCTTGAAATCGCGAGTTTTTCACAAGCGGCACCTCTATCGATATCTCAAATTGCTAGTGAATCACAAGTACATCGCAAAGTAGCTGAGGACTATTTCTCTATTCTCCGGGACCTTCTTCTGTCTTATGAACTGCCCGTGTTTACTCGTAGAGCCAAACGCGAACTGATGACGAAGCGTAAATTTTATTTTTTTGATGTTGGCTTGTATAGGACCCTTCGTCCTAAGGGACCTCTCGATATTGAGTCAGAATTGAATGGACCTGCATTTGAAACTCTCTGCTTGCAAGAACTCTTAGCTTTGAATCACGACTTGGAAGGGGGATACGACTTCTTCCATTGGCGTACCCGCAAACATCAAGAAGTTGATCTGATTCTCTACGGTGAAAATGGGTTTCATGCATTCGAGTTCAAATCTAGCTCCCGTCTCCGTGAAGCCGATTTCGCGACCTTGCGTCTTTTTCAGGAAGATTATCCGGAAGCCCAACTTCGCTTAGTTTATGGTGGTCGCGAAAGCCGATCACATGCTGGAATTCAAATTATTTCAGCCGTTGATTTTTTCTCAAAAGCTGAAACCTTTCTGTTTTGAGCGTCGATATCGTTTAGCGGTTGATGTGCTTGAGAAAGTTTTCTTCTTTGTCGCCACCGTTAGAGTGAACGGAGCCAATTTTTTCGGTACGTTTATTCAAATTAAAAAATCCGTACACTTTTGCGAGCGTTCCTTTTGGTAAGAAGGGTTGATCGCTTTCGATCGTAAGTTTCGTTATACCATCATCAAGTTTAATTCTCCCTTTCTCAGCTGTTCCAATTTCTTTGGCACCTTTAAAAGGAACATAACTGATGTAAACCGATCCCTGATGAGTTGTTACACCGTAGAACACGTTCTCACCTTCTGAATTATTAATTCGCGAGGCCCAGAGGTTGCCGCGATTATCATAAATTGTCATACGACCACTGTTGATCGGCAGGCGTCCTACGTCAGAAGGATCTGGTGAACTCCACATCATGACATGAAACTTTGCCACTACCCTTCGAGAATCGGTTTGCTCAACGACCCAGCTGATGTCGTCAAAATTTTCGATGACAAATTCTTTTTCTTTAAGAAGTTTTCCAAAAGTCGGCTCTTCGCTCCCTACCCTACTCATGCTGCTGTACTGTTTGATTTTCGCCGTGAGAACTCCGTCTTTACTTAAATCCCACTCATGGGTCAGAGCCACATCGGCTAAGCCTTTTTGTTTATACGACCAATTGGCCACGATCGGTTTATAATCACCAAAATTCCAACTGCGTCCTTCGTGCGTTTTATATTTTAGTTTCTGACCTGTTTTATCAAAAACCAGAATTTCGCCCTGGATCTCAAGACTCCAACGCATTTTCTCTAAATTGATATTGGGTCTTGCCGTGTCCGAAGCACCAAAGTCGTTGCTTGCAGAATGCGCCTGCGTATTAAGTAAAAATAAAATCGCAAAAAGTGTTTTCATAAAGTCTCCAAAATAATTTTTAGTGTTGATGTCGTGCACGTTCTAATTGTTATTGGTGTAAACGTGCTCGATGGTTGCATCTTCACTCAAATTTTGTGTCGTATTTTTTACGGCCGCCACATCCTGAACCCATTGCGGTTGCGTTTGGTAAAAGAGTCCTGCACCGAGAAGAAATCCCAAAGCAATCCCCGCCGCCCATGGCATCCAGATCTTGAAACATGGCTCTTCACTGTACCGACGGGCATATTCAGAAGTTCTGAAATTTCCTCAAGTCGTAACTCTTCATCTAAAACAAGTGACAGCACCTCTTGCTGGGCAACGCTTAAAGAAGCCATAGCCCGTCTTACATGTTTTGATTTTTGTTCTTGCTCAAGATTTTCACTCAGCTGCTGAGAATCCACCAAAGTGTGGTTTTCAATATCTTCATGGGGTTGGAGTTCAAAAAGATGTTCAAAGACCACATATCTTGCAATACCAAATGCGTATTGATTAAAGTTGCCAAGCTTCGTATCGAACTGCCCGCTCTCAACTTTTTCGTAAAGTCGGATGAGAGTCTCTTGCGTGAGATCCGAAGCCAGCGCCTGAAAGCCTCGTCTCCCAAAATACTGATAGAGCCTTTCACCCAAAGTGTCGGCAATCTGATCCCAATTCACTGTGGTCATCTCATCCCCATAAATGTACTTGCCAACTTGCCACCAAAAGGTTGCAGAAAAAAGAAACAAACCCATTTGGGTACCAGGTTCTGTTTCCGGGTCACACCGCATCACAAACATAAAAGACGCATCGTGACCCGGAAACGGAACCTGGTACCCAAATCGGCACGTAAGTTGTATTCGGTAGCCTCTGTTACCAAAAGGGGTACAGAAAGAAAGGGTTCTCTATGTTTAAAATTTTACTTTATTTAAGCGTTTTTGCTTTGAACTTTCTCATCGTTGATGTGGGCTTTGCACAAGCTCCACGCTGCAACGAGAGAATGCAAGAATACAACTACCAAGATCGCTGTGAGCAAGTCACACGCTCCGCATGCGAATACAACCGTCGCACAGGTTGTTATGTTCCTTTGAACAATCCTCCGGGTCGTTGCGAAAGACGTTACGATGAATTCAATAACGAGAGACAATGTCTGCAACGATTTCCTCGAGGTTGTGAATACCGAAATGGTTGCTGGGTTGAACGTTCTAATCCGCCCCCACGTCCTGTTTGTGAACCACGCCGGGGTGAATACAACAATCGAAATCAATGTGAACGCTTGAATCCTCAGGGTTGCCGTCAAGTGGGACGATGCTGGATTCCACTCGAAGATCGTGATCCAGTTCCCACTCCATCAACCGTGATGAGAGCCGGCCAATCCTTGAAACCAAACCAATCCATTGCTTCTCCAAACAATCGTTACCGCTTGTTTTATCAAGGCGATAATAATTTGGTACTTTATGGTCCAAGAAACCAACCGCTTTGGGCAAGTAACACCGCTGGACGCGCCAATCCCTCTTCTCTCGAAATGCAGGGAGATGGAAATCTCGTAATCTACAACACCAGCGGATCACCGATTTGGGCTTCCAACACATCAGGAAATGCAGGCGCTTACCTAGGCCTTCACAACAATGGTTTAACAGCGATTTATTTGCGTAGTGGAAGAATCCTCAAAGTTTTATTTAGAGGCGAGTAGAGCCTTTTTGATCCCAAAATAAGGGCACAGAGTTTGTACATAGGCACCTTCACCCCACCCTGTGGGGACAAAAAGGAAGGTGCCGAATGTGTTGTAGAGTTTTATTTTCCCTTGCCCTCGTTGCTTCAAGTCTTCTCTTCTCTCAGCCTAGCTTTGCCCAGTTTGGTGGCAGTAATCGCTGTGATGAAAGACGAGACGAGTTTAATTATCAAGATCGCTGTGAACAAATTACGCGACGAGCTTGTGAGTACAATTCTCGATTGAGCTGTTATGTCTCCGTCAACATCCAACCCGTCTCTCGATGCGAACATCGTTACGATCAATACGACTCAGAATATGACTGCCGCATTCGATTTCCAGAAGGCTGTGAATACAGAAGTGGCTGCTGGGTTTCTCGGCCTATCCAACCACCACCACTCCCACGCTGTGATCCACAATACAAAGAGTACGACACCCAAGCTCGCTGCGAACGCATGCATGAGCACGGCTGTCGTGTTGAAGGTCAATGTTGGGTTCCTAACCCTGCGCCACCGCCTCCACCACCACCGCCTGCCGTTTGTCCACACCAAGATGATGATGGTAGCTACGAAGGTCGTGGTCGAAGAGGTTTTAGAAACCAATCGATTTGTGAAATCTCTGAAGGTCGCCGCGCCGGCGCTTGCGAAATTCGTGGAGACGGATGTTGGCACCCGCGAGGTCGCTAAGCCATCTTATCTAATGGTAAGGAAGGAATGGAAGAAAGCGCCAGGTGACGCTGCAAAGTCTTAAAAAGCTTCGGCAACTCAATAGGCTTCGTGAGATAATCGTTGCAACCCGCATTGAGGCAACGCTCACGATCCTCCTTCATCGCATGCGCCGTTAGAGCAATGATTGGCTTTTGATACCCCTGCCTTCGAAGCTCTGCGGTTGATGTATGACCATCCATGATTGGCATCTGCACATCCATTAAAACCAAATCATACTGGCCCTTCAGCGCCTTTTCTAATCCCTCTTTGCCATTGTTAGCACAGTCGACACGAACATTATGTCGGGTCAGAAAAACTCGAAGCAGCAGCTGATTGTCGGGCGAATCTTCTACCACCAGGATGCTTTTATTTTGTAGCGCCACTTCTTTAAGATCTTCAGACACAGAAGGTTTTGCAAATTGGTTTTTGAGGACCTGATCCAACCCAACAGTGATTAAAAAGGTTGAACCTAAACCTAAGTCGCTTTTTTCTAAAATGACATCTCCTCCAAGTGACTGCGCCAAACGTTTAGAAAGAATCAACCCAAGCCCTGTCCCCTCGTACTGTCGAGTGATGGAATTGTCGGCCTGTGAAAAGGGTAAAAACAACTGCTTGATATTATCTGGAGAAATTCCAATACCCGTATCGCTCACACGAAAATAAAGTTGCAAAGCGTTCGTGAGCGGCACTTGGTGCGTTCCATACTCTACAACAACCAAGCCTTCTTTCGTAAATTTGAGCGCATTCCCCACAAGGTTGAGAAGAATTTGGCGCAAACGAATTCGGTCTGTGTGTATGGCGCTTGGGTACTCACCTTTATCCACAAATTTTAATTTATTTCCGCCCTCTTCCGCTCGCACATTGAGAGCCTCTTGAGTTTCTTTCATAAAATCCGAAAGCTGAAACGTTGTTTTCTCAATCTCAAGATGTCCCGCTTCGACTTTGGAAATATCTAAAATATCATTGATGATTCTTTTTAAATTATTTCCCGTGCGCTCAATCATTTGTACATATTGATCGTGATCATCGACTGAAATATTTTTATCTTTTAGAATCTCTGCGATTCCTAAAATTACGCCGAGCGGAGTTCTGATTTCATGGCTCATGTTGGCCAAAAATAAACTTTTAATTTTACTCGCACTCTCGGCTTTTTCGCGTTCACCAATATTCTTTTTCAAATTCTGAACCATTTGGTTCAGAGCTTGCGCCATCTGCCCCAATTCATCTTTTGAGCGCACGGGAATTTCGTAAGAAAAGTTCGCATTCCCAACTTCAATTGCGGTATTGCTCAACTCTTTTAAACTTCGGCTCAGATTTCTTGTAAATAAAAAAGTTAAACAAACGCCAGTAGCTTCAACCGTAAAAACAGCACACAGCAGGAGCCATTTCAACAGAGACTCCAGCCATCTCGAACCTTCGCCTAGAGTGTAAGAGAATTCTTTTTCTAAAGAGGTAAATTGATCATCGAGAGTTTCAATCCTAATAAGAACAGAAGCTACGCCAGGACTTGGATTTTCTTTTGTTGAGTTTTGCACTTCTGCTCTTAAGTCACGAGCCGCGCTCATGAGGTCATCTATTAACGTATCTGCCTCTGTCCATACTACAAGAGCATGGTTTACGTAGCTGACCCAATAAAAATTTCGGATAAGGCGAATCAAACCTGGAATATCACTACGATGAATTTCTCCTTGAGCAAATCCCTCATGAACGCTCTTAAGATCAGGTTTTGCTTTAATGAGCTCTAATCGCGCGCGACGATCGCCGAGCGGAATTTGTAGATGCCTTAAATATTCAGAATAATAGCGATCGTCCTGAGTTGTGGCATATCTTTGTAAATTGTAGACCGCATCTTTTTGTGCTTTTGACCAAAGCCCTTCACCGCTCACAAAAGATCTCACGGCAGAAAGAACATCCATTGTAAAGAGAAGGGTAAACATCTCAGCCGCAATCAGCATCGCCATGATGCCGACAACACCATAAAGTTTTTTTGCAACCGACAGATTGCGCCACCAATTACTCATGCGGACTTCCTATTTAATCTCATTAAAAATTCTTTCAACGCATCTAGCGCGTAAAACATCTCACGATTGATCTCTATCAAAAGCGTCTCTGTTTTTGCGTAGTCCGAGGCACTGGCCTGCTTTTCAATTTCACGACAAAGAGTAAAAGCACGGGAAAATCCTAAGTTTCCGGTGCTTGCCTTAAAAGCATGAGCCTCTGACTTAATGGAGAGCCAGTCTCGTTGGGCAAGAGCTTTTGTCATTTTGATAATCCGTTCTGGAGCAATCTTTTCGTAAATCTCTATTAATTCACTGAGGAGTGGTGTTTGGGATTGCCTCTCTAAGTCCAAAAGCTCTTGAACTTTTGAATGGTCGAGAACAGGAATGTGTTTTAAGTCCATGAATTACTCCCCTTATAGAATCTCATAAAATCTTGGAGAAACGGCGGTGCGGTTATGAAGATTTCGTAAACTTATGCAGCTTTTGATTCGGGCGTTGCACCCAAGAAGCGATAGCCAAACCCTGAGACCGTCTCAATATAAGACGAGCAATATCCTAATTTATGTCGGAGAGTGGAGATGTGTTTATCCACCGTTCGATCGGTAATCGCAAAGTTCTCTCCCCATACGGCGGTAATAATCTGATCACGAGAAAAAACATTTTGCTCGTGCCGTGCTAGGAAATAAAGGATTTTAAACTCGATAGGTGTAAGTATTAGCGAGATAGGACCATTCGCCGATTCCAAAGCCACACTTTGACTTTCCAAATTGATATAAAGTGCCCCAGTACGAATTTCAGAGTTTTTGGTTTTTTGTGTTTTAAGATTTTTAATTTTTGCATTCACCCGAGCCAGTAGCTCCATCGCGTGAAAAGGCTTCTCGATATAATCATCTGCACCCAAGGAGAGGCCCGTAACTAAATTTGAAACCCCCGTCTTACCCGTTACAAAGATAATAGGAACTTGCCTTGTACGGTCTTCCTGCTGAAACTCCGCACAGAGAGAAAAGCCATCTCCATCAGGAAGCATCACATCGAGAAGTATGAGATCAAAACTCTGCTGTCTCATTTTGAGACGAGCGTCTAAAGCCGAGGCCACCCAAGTTAAATGGTACTGACTTCCTAGGGCTGCCCTTACAAGCAGGTGAGTCTCTTCTGAATCGTCGATCAGCAAAAGATGTTTCATAGTTTTTAGTGGTCAAGTACTTATCGGAATTTTGCGACCTCTTCTTGAAGTTGAAAAAAGCGAACTCTCGTATATTATAAATAAAAACAGTTTTGATCGATCCTATAGAATAAACTGCAGATAATAGAACGTTAATCCTATATAGAGCAAACCGAGAATCCATATGAATTTCGCGTCCCAAGTCATTTTGAGTATAGCCGGGGCGGCTAGATCAACCGCCTCTGGTAAATTAATTTTGTTTGTGGTTATACTCAGTGCCTCTAGCAACACGTCCGTTGCCTGCCTATTTGTGCATGATTTTGGCAAAAATTCAGGCATTGGATCTTTACTTTTTGTTAATAAGGGCTGTAAGTCTTTTCCTGACGTCAGCAGAAACTGCTGTTTTGGGTATTTATAACGACAGTAATTCCACAGATCCATTCCCGTCTCATTCCCCTCGAGAAATTGGTCCGCAATGACTAAATCGTAATGAATAGCCCTATTATCAAGAAGCTTTTTTGCCACTTCCGCCGACGACGCTCTATCCACACGAGTGTCAAAATCTAATACCCTTAGCAGGCTCGTAAATTTTGCCTGGAAGAAAAGATCATCCTCTACCAGCAAGACAGATAGCTGAGGCCTTTGAGGCTCTCTATTTGTCAGGTACTCATGATTCCACATATTAAGGTCATAAAATTCCTGCATATAAATCACCTTTGGTTAATGTTCGATTTCATTATATTCTTTAAAAAGCCCACGTTTTTTACGCCACGAGTGCATTTGTCCATATAACTGACCGATACACTTCTCAACCGCGTCTACCAGATTCGATGCTGTTCCACGAGCTATGAACGCGCCTCCTACGTAGCGAATTTCTGCCATCATACAAAAGGAGTTCTCTGAAGGAGTATGCGTCTTCGTGATGTTGGCCTCTAAATAGGAATCAGAAGGACAAAGTTCTAAAAGATCTGCAATTTGCATCTCCACCTCTTTTATTTCAGAAGGCTTCACTTTAAAACCGAGACAAAGAATATCCTGATCCATACAACTCCCTTGGTTCAAAACAGGATAAAGGATGAAAGTGAAGCCAGATGGGTTTGAAAGTGAAGATTTCTTCACAACCTAAATCCGCAAATCCACACAGTTTTCCACGGATTCTCATTTTAAGATGATGTTTAAGCAACTTTTTCAAAGAATGCAGACCCGAGGGTGAAAGCGCAAACGACTCCTACACATCTTATCGCGTAGATCTCCTCGCCGCAATTATCCAAGGAGTTACTGAGGATGAAAGATTAACGGCTACAGCTCGAAATTCTGACTTTGCCGGCGCTATCATTAACCACCAAGATGAACATCGTATTATTTATTATTCGATCAAAAAGGGGCGCAACGTACGTCCCAAAAAACTTTACGATCTCACTATTGTTAATTTAGGTTATCACTTAAAACCACTCAATAAAAACTCTGTATTAGCTAGGCCAAATACATACGTTTTCGGTTTCCGCAACTTATCTGATATTGCTGAAGAGCTCGATTACGCAATCAAAGAGGCCATTGGCGAAAACTAGTCTACTTTTTAAGTGCCGTCGTCCAGGACGGCATTTTGCCCCGCTCCCAAACGTTCTTTTTTTCCTCGTTTTTTTTCTATTAAAAATCTACTGCAATAGAACTCACTCACTGACAACTTTCGTTGATGGTATGCGCTTTGCTCTGTCTCCAACCGTATTGAACATGGAAACAAACTTCGCAGCTCAAAATAACAATCGTGAATAAAAAAGGAGTGAGAAATGGCAACGAATAATAATATGAGAAGTTCCAGTGGTTCTTCAAATGTATCTACTACAGGTGGTAGTACACGTTTTGAAAATCAGAAGTCAGGTTCTGAATCAGAAGCAGGTTCAAAACTTGGAATGGACGGCGAAGCCAGTCAACTTGAGCAACTCGCAGTATTCTTAAAAGAAAACTGGAGACCTATTTTGACTGAACTTGTAGCTGCTGGAGTGACTGCCTACCTCACTCACGATGCAAAAACAAAAACAGCAAGAAAAGCTGCTAATTAAGAACGGAACTGGTGAGGAGAGGCCATGCGCCCCTCCTCACCTTTAATTAATGGATGGACCTGTGGAACGAATGATCACAAACACTGCCTCGAATTCTCTCACTCAAGCGCTTGGCGCCTTAGTGACTCAGCAACTTTTAGATCTCTTTGAAAATTCATTTGAGAAGCTAAGGACCGTTGTGATTATTTTAAGTTTGTGGTCCACCATTTCCGTAGGTTGGATACTTGGCTTATTCATTATTGTTGTAAGCCTCACGTATCTGATCACTCTTTCATTGGGATCAGTCGCGATCGCTGCGCTAATTATGGGAGCGATTTTCTTCACCGCAACTTCGCTTTTTTTCTTACAAATCCTACGAAAGAAATTTTGGATAGATGTATTTAAAACACCCAACGTTAAGTCTGGAGTGTACGAAACACCGACTGATTTGACGTTAACAACAACTTAATTCCCTAAAGGAGAATATCATGGCAAACGAATTTCAAAATAACCCACAAGTTTCTGGTAACGAATCTAAATATTTCAAACAAAAATCCGGGGTTCTTAAGTCTGGAGCTGAACAAGATGGTGCTGACAGCTTCCTGAACTCAAAAACTCTTATGAAGCTCGCAAGAGAAAACTGGAGGTCGATGCTTGCGGGTGCAGCCGTAATTGGTGCAAGTGCCGTGCTAGGACGTTCACGTTACGGAATGAGCGCCAAAGCAGCTGCAGGTACAAGCTCAGCAAATGGAACTAAATCCGCATCTTCGCCGAAGAGAAAATCTTCTTCAAGCACGAGCGGACGCTCTGCAGCTCGTCGATCTAAAAGTGCTTAATTAAAAAATTTGATAATGGCTGCATCCTCGCGCTCTCAATGAGGGTGCAGCCTATATATATCAAAAAATTCCAAAGGGAGGGACTATGGAACAGGAGCCGAAGGTTCAACTACCACTCAGCGAAAAGGTTAAAAATATTCCTGGAGTATTTGGAATACACTTTACAGAAAAACCAAAATATAAATTATTGAAACACGAGGGCGACTTTGAATTGCGAGAATATGAGCCCATGATTGTTGCTAAAGTGACGGTGCAAGGCTCTTATGAAGAAGCGCGAGCCGAAGCTTTCAAAAAATTAGCAAACTACATCTTCGGCGAAAACCGTGAACACAAAGTGATGCCTATGACGGCTCCTGTGCTTCAAGAAGGGGCAGACGTAGAAATGGCCATCCACGCGATGGAGCCTAATGTTCTACAAGAGTTTCCATTTGCCGGAAATAAGAGCCTGACCATGTCTTTTGTTTTACCCTCAGACATCAGCGCGAAGATTGCGCCACTCCCAACAGACTCTGGTATTCACATCGAAGCTATCCCTTCACAGACTTGGGCGGTGGTGACCTATTCTGGTGAAAATACACCTCAAGACATGCGAATCAATTATCTAAAACTTCAAGTTTGGCTAGAACTACGTGGGCAAAAAAACGAATCTCCCACCATGAGAATGGCTGAGTATGATGGTCCAAATACCATTTCATTTTTACGCAAGAATGAAGTGCAGATTCTTATTTGGAGCGCGGATCTTCAGTAGTTGCGTCATTCCTCGTGGAACCTGACCACAAGACGAAGGTCCCGAAAATGAAACCTTTTTAAGAACAAGTTATGATTATTTAAGTGTATAGAACTCGAGGCACTGGCCACAGCGAATCGTGAAATCCTCTCGAAACATGTGAGTCAATGGCAACTCAGTTTGACAAATGAAACACAAGTGAACGTCCTTTAATACAAATTGATATTTCACTCGATAGGAAATCACAAAAACAATGATGGAAAGAATCAGAAACATCGGCACTAAAACGAAATGAAGTACAGGAATCAGCACGGAACCAACAGCTGCTGCCAAAAGAACGCTAAATTTCTTGCGTGCATTTTTAAGTCGTTGGCTTTTTGTGAGCAAAGTTATTTCCGACTCCACCAAATAGAATTTGGAAGAATCGCTCGTCAGAATTATCCGCATAAACAAGTGTTAGCTTACTCAAGCCCACGAAGATATACGCACCGCCAACACTGAATCAGAATTGGCCAGCCCTCGTTCAAGAGATCACTGAAACGGGACAAAATGTCCCATATCATTGACCAAACTACAAATTATCTAGTCCTCCAAAAAAAATGTCGTGTCAAAAGCCATTCGGCTCAGTAAGCAAACATACCTAACCTATGAATTTAGTCCCAATTTTGCTCCTGGCATTCATAATGCTCTCATTCCAAACGAATACACATGCTTTTGTTTCCTTTGAAACCAAAACATCATTTGGATATTACAAAGACGTTCAACAACGTCAAAAGTTTCCGCTTTATTTATCTTGGTCTTATCAAGGGCTTCACTCACAGGGCATTGAAACATCTCTACAGATGATCATGAATAACAATTTGCTAGAAAATAAGTGGAAAGTTACGCCCGCGTATGGATCTGTTGTTGTGCCATTAAGTAAAAAATATCGCTCTCGAGTAGAGGCGGGACGTCTTTTTTGGTTTGAAGGGTTTGAGCTTTCACTGCTCGATGGAATTCAAATGCCCATTTATTGGTCTCAAACCGGTGGCATTTTTATTTATGGCGGCTCAACGCAGGCTACTGATTTGGATGAGAATCTTACAGGACAAGTTTGGGGCATGAGTGTTTTTGAAATGTGGTTAGATATTCACTTCCGAGTCGGATGGATGGGGCAAGATCCCAATCTCAAAAGACAAAGTGTTTTCGGATCTATATATCGAGAGTTTAATCTGCCACTTTCTCCCTCACTTCTGCTAAAGCAGGAGGTGCTGCCGACGAGTTGGACTTATCCTCAATCCATAAGCGAACTCAACCTGTTCCCAACTGATAATACATCTTTCTCTGCCTCGTACTCTTATCGTCAGCCAAGAGCATACACGGAAGCTGAACAAAATTTTCTTTATAGATTATTTTCAATTTCCCCACAACAAACCCAAAGCTATTCCGCTTCTTGGAAGGCGAACGAAAAAGTGAGGCTTCAACTACAAACGCTTTGGATGAGATATAACAGCGGCCAAAGAGATGAACGTGCGGAACAGCAGGACCTCTCATTAGACTGGCAACTTACACAGGCTCATAAAATCACACCCCACATCGGTTACATAAAAAGCTACGGTGGACACGTTTGGAATCAGGGCATTAGGTATCTTTTTGATGCTACAGAAAAGACAAGCTTACTTACCGACATTTCATCAGCTTACATTGAAAAAATAAGTGGAGTAAAAACTTGGGCCGGTCATATTCGCTCGGGATTAAACTATTACTTATTCTCACATACTTCTGCCTCTACGTGGATAGAACTTGAGAGGAATCATATCTATGAGTTTGATGGAAGGATTATGACCTATGTTACGCAATATTACTAAAATCCTGGCAATTCTTCTCATAAGCTCCTTTAGTCAATCTGATCAGAAGTACACAAAACCATTTCCAGAGCTCTTTTCCCATAAATCACACGAAAAAATCTTTCTGCAGTCCTCCATTAAATGCCTTGAGTGTCACAGCTTTTCAGTCAAATCAAAAGCTCAGGATCCCTTAGGATTACCCGTAGCAGGAGGTTTCATTCAAGGCTCTCGTACAAGATGTCATGAGTGTCACTTAGGTAAAGTGAATTTTCCGCGACCCAATCAGTGTGTCCTCTGCCACAGAGATGTTGTTCGTTTAATGCCTGAAGATCACCACCGGTCCTGGATGTTTCGTCATGGTAAAATAGCTCAAATGAACAAAGAAAGTTGTGTTGCCTGTCACAGTACGAACACCTGTTCAGAATGTCACATCAAACGACAGTCACAAAAGCCTACTGTACACCCTCCTAATTATAGAATTTTTCATTCCGTACAAGCGCGCGCCAACCCCCAAAGTTGCATGAGTTGTCACTCGACACAAAACTCATGCACACAATGCCATCAAAAAGGTGGTCTATGAGAATTTGTTTACTCTTATTTATTATATTTTGTTCTTGTTCCGTCAAAAAACAAGGTGAAGACTATCATGTCACAACTCAAGAAGATCTTGTTCTGCGCGCAGACAATCACCCTCATGGATGGGAAAAAGCTGAATGCTTCACATGCCACGTGTCCACAAACATCCACCTAGAAAATCGGCTGAATCATCCAAGCTTTAACTCCGCGAGAGGTCTAGTAGAACAGTATGGCCTAATGAGTTGTCGCGGCTGCCACGGCTCCAATGGAGCAACCCCATGAAAATCTTAATTATTTTATTTTTTATACAATTACTCCAGGCAAACGATGGTCGACTAGATCCACATGGAAAAGGCGATGTCGACATCAAGAACCTTAACTTCTTAAAGGAGAAAGCCTGTACGACCTGCCATTCAAGTTCTGGAAAATTGAAAATAGATGCAAAACATAGCTGCTTTAATTGCCATAACCGTGCGCCACACAGCGGGGTGGCAGAGCACTTAGGAAAGCCCTACAAGGGAGCATCTATTTCCTGCTTACACTGTCACTCTGCTCATAGATTTGGCTCAAAAAAAGCCGAAGATAGCACATTTTTTAAAACAACAGAAAAAGCGCTGCCTGATCATCTTGTGAATAAAAAAAAATCTGAGTCAATGCTCAGTAAAACATGTACGGACTGTCACAAATGGTAGTTGCCCGAATCCTACTTATTTCATTATCTGTTTTCAGTTTACAAGCCCACTCGAACCAACTTTTATGGGATGTCCAAGTTGCTTGGAAAACAAAAATTGAGCACCCAACGCTTTTAGTAGTTTGCAATGAAAAAATATGGTCCTATAGCAGATCAGAGAAAATTATTTGGTCACTCAACATTCAGACGGGCAAAAAAGAATCTTCGGAAAAATCGAGGAACACTGTTGTTTCCTTTAGTTGTTTCAAAAAACAAATCTTGATTGGTTACCAAGATCAATCCATTACCTATAACAATAAACGATTTTTACTTCCTAGAAATGGCAGGTTGAAAGACCTCCAATGCGATGAGACGACTTGCTATGCCCTGCTTGATAATAATCTCTACTCTACAAAAGACTTCACAAAATGGGAACAGAATGCACTCCCACCCTCTAAAGCGGTTCTTGATAACAAAATAGATCTAAAGCTTAACCCATTCTCTAACTGGCAAGATTATATGGTCCTAGCTTCGTCCCATTATTCTCGCTTGAAACCTCATTCTCAGGCCATTTATTTATTAGATCCTATGAGGGTAAAAATTGTCGAAAAAACAAAAAATCGTTTTGTTAAATGGGGTGAGTGGGGAGCCTGGGAAGGCTCCCTGATGAACCCTAGAGCCTTTGATTTCACTCCTGGAGGAGATTTGATCATCGTTGATTCAGACCTTAAAGCCATCTTCCTCTACAACACCCAGGGAAAGTTCCTAGCAACTCTTAGAACCTCTGGAGAATTGCCTGATTTTGAATATCCCTCAGACATTCGCGTCACCCCAGACCATATTTACGTGTCCGATGTGTTTGCGAACCAAATCATCGCATTTCAATGGAAAAATCTCTCATCGAATTGGCAACCAACACTCATTCGTCAAAATTTATTTCGCCGAGCTCAAGTATTAAAAGATCGTTTTCAAAATCGCTGTCTTAAGTGCCATGATGGGCTTGTGAGCGACGAATGGGATAAATATTTTAAAAATTCTCACCCCATTTCTCAACAAGTGAAAAGCAAAAATCAGCCGTTACTTGAAGATGGGAAAACCTCGTGCGTGAGTTGTCACGACCCACACCACAGCAATAAAAATAAAAGCTCAAAGTTTAAGGCCCACTTACGTATGGATGAAAAAAAACTATGTCTTGAATGTCATAGCTCACATGCTGAAAGACCAATGAACCATGGAGGAAAGTGCACTCTCTGTCACCAGATGCATAAAGGGTACGAGCACCTACTAAAAACCGTTTCTACACAGTTGTGCGTGAGTTGTCATGCGACTAAGAGCTTTAAGCATCGGAACTTAAATACTATCGAGGATATTGATGTTGCAAAACTGAATCAGCTCTTTAACCATCAACTTAACTGTTTGACTTGTCACTCAAGCCACAACTCAAATCAAAAGCAATCTCTTCTGAATATCGCAGAGCCCTCTATTAAGCTGTGCCAATCGTGCCATGGGGAGAAGGCTCAGGATCTTTACAAAAATTTTCACATGAGAATGACAGCTAACAAAAGACGAGGACGACAGTGATTAACTTAGATAAGTTTCGTAAGCTTTCAAAGACGAAAAAATTTTTTCTTTATCTGAGCGGATTTATTTTTGGCCTTCTGTTGAGCACCCTAATTGTATTTCAAATTCTCTTTTTGATAAAAGTTATTCCGCACGGAGGAATTTGGTGAAATACTTCTGGATGACACTCGCTCCACTTTTTACTTTTTTGGCTCCTAGTATTTTAGGTGGAATCGCCATGGGGGTATATCCAGGTTATAAAGCCTATGAATATGCTTGGAAGAATGCTCAATTTTGCACCTCGTGCCATGTTCATGACTATGCAACAGTCGGCTGGAAAGACAGCATTCACGGAGACAAAACGACATGTCACGACTGCCATCATCAACCCC
>JBFWOZ010000050.1:0-19195 GCA_050250255.1 Bdellovibrionales bacterium
AAATACGGTAGGTTGTGACATTCTGGCCTTTGGCTGAGGGTGAGTTTTTTCTTGGTCGAAAATACTTTTCCCTCGGACAAAGGCCTTTTTCAATTCTAATCAATGCATTAAACCGGACAGCAGTGGTGCAAATCACAATAGACTTATGGCAGAAAGGTTAAACCACTGCCGTTAATCAAAAACTTACTTAGAATTGTGCTGAGTTTTGATGTTCCCGAAAAAATCGACTTCAATCGGAGTGCCGCATTTTTGACAAGTCCAACCGCCCCAAAGGACTTCCTTTACACGAGCAGGAACTCGATATTTTGGAAGGACTTCGTTACATTTCGGGCAACGCTTTTCTTTCATAGTTAATTTTCGATAGACAATAAAAGCGGTGCCGCCAACCGCCAAAAATAAGTACAATAAAATTTCATTGTTCATAATCATAATTTCACTTCCCTGGAATTGGCTGTTTCTTACCGCCACCGAACTTCACTAGCATCGCATCGAGAACACCTCGACGTTTCAACAACTCATAAGTTTCAGGACTCACATAAATTCGTGGCATAAAGTTACGGTATTGACTCAAAATCTTCATGAGCGCGTTGGATTCATTCACTAATAACTTAGGTTCGCCGTGACGAGTGAGGATTTTCACCGGGTCACGGGTCATTAATGGATCCCCGCCCCGAGCTTCCTTACGAATGGTATCGAAAGCTTTTGTGAACATGACATCTTTTTGCGGAATATCCACGATCATCCATGCGTCTTTATCGAGAAAACGAATTTCGTGCTCGAGCCACTGAGCGGCTTCGGTCACCTGTTTGATCACATCTTGCCGATGTTCTTCACTTTGAATCAGTGTCGGCTCCGCCGGTGCAATTTTGATCTGTTTCGGCGGCTGTCGATAGGCCAAGATTTTTGTGAGATCGCGAATAAAGCTGTGATTATTTTTCTGAGATAAGTACTCGTGGATCTTTGCGAAAAAGTAGTTGTCGTTAAACGTAAAATACTGGTCTGGATCTTGGCTTACTTCTTTCACAAGCTGTTCAAAGCTATGGATCTGCCCGTTCTCTAAAAAGTATTCGGTGATTTTTGCTGCGACGAGATCAAACTTATAACCCGTGCCATCGTCAATGATCTGTGAATACCAAGAGTAACGACAAAAAAGAAAGTAATCGACGACGTTGAGCCCTTCATTGCGAATGGCTAAAGCTTCCTGACCATTAGAGGTAAACGTCGTGAGATTACGAATGAGGAAATCAATATCATATACGCCGTACTGAACTCCCGTATGGTGCGCATCTCTTAAAAGATAGTCCATACGATCCGCATCAATATCCGAGTGCATGAGTTGGTTAGCGAGTAGATTTGTAGATTGACCCGCGATGACTTTCGAAAGCTCAACGGGATCTACTCCCTCTTCTTTTAAGATACGGGTGATACCGCCTTCAAAATCGGTATTCAAAATAATATGAGAACCTAGGGTTTCGTGATTCGCGTCGAGAAGTTTTTTATTACCGCCGAGAGTTTTTTGCTTACGCCAGTGGTTGATGTATCCGAGCTCCACCGTATGTGAAAAAGGAAAAGTTCCAATGTCGTGAAGCATGGCCGCAAGCCTCATCAATCGATGAAATTTTGTAGCCGCATCCTGATTATCGGCATCGAATAGCCTTTCGTCCTCGACCGACTTCCCAATGCTCTTAAGAACTCGGTGCATGACATGGAGAACTCCTAGCACATGAGAAAAACGTGTGTGCGTGGCTCCTGGGTAAATGTAGAAACTAAAGCCTAACTGACGGATCCAGCGCAGCCTCTGAAAATAGGCTGTATTCATGATGCGGTCTTCAACACGGTTGAGCAAAATGTAACCGTGAATGTTGTCAAAGATGTGCTTCTTATAGATCTGGGCCATGTGCTTGACTTATCGGATTATTTTGTAGAATCAGTAAGTTACCCGATATAAGTCCAGCCTCTCTCCAAGAGGAGCTTTGACCCCTCGAGCAAAAGTCCAAGTATTTTCTACCCTCTTCTGGTGTCATGTTGCGGCTGTATTGCTTGTGTCAGAAAATATGCTAGTCCATGAGGCAACACAAATCTGGGAGTGTTATGAATAACAAAAAACATTATTTCCTTACTGTCGCATTCTCGACCGCATTTTCGTTGGTCGCTCTCTTTGCCTCGCAAAAAAGTTTTGCCTGGGGAGACACAGGCCACCGAGTCGTTGGACAAATTGCGGAGAATCATCTCTCTGATTCTACACGCAACAAACTTGCCAAAATTATTGGCGACGAAACTCTCGCCATCGCGGCTACTTGGGCCGATGACGTACGCTCGGATCCAAAATACAAATTCCAAGATTCTTTTCACTTCGTAACCATTCCTGACGGAATGGACTATAACTCCTCCCCAAAAAACCCAGATGGCGACATCATCGTTGCGATTCAATCTATGTCGCAAGTTCTTAAAAGCAAAAAATCAACACCCGAAGAAAAAGTGCGCGCAGTTCGACTTCTCGCACATTTCGTGGGCGACATTCACCAACCTCATCATGTTGGGAACGAAAAAGATCGTGGCGCCAATTGGTGTATCGTGAAACTCTTTGGATCTTTCACCAACCTCCATTCCGTATGGGATTCAGGCATTATCGATTCCACAAAATTGAGCTACACCGAAATCGCCAAGCATCTTGACCGCGAATCTCGCGCGCCTGAATCTGCAAAAAAAGCCTGGCAAAAGGATGACGTTCTTGTATGGGCAAAAGAATCCCAAAGCTTAAGAAACGATCTCTATCCTGCTCCAGTGAATGATGCTCCACCAAGATCGTATTGCAAAACGAGAAACGAAGATCGCGTTCCAAATGAGCTCGTACCAAGCCTTAGTTACGACTATCGCTTTAAGTATAAGGATCTAATGGAAGAACGCATGCTCAAAGCAGGCATCCGCCTCGCAGGTTTACTCAACCGCCTTCTCGATTAGTTAAGACAACCAACCTCGGCGCCAGAACCAATAAACGATGGCGCCTGAGACTAAAAGCATCCCACCAAGAACCATAGGGTACCCATAAACCCATTGAAGCTCAGGCATCCATGCAAAGTTCATCCCATAAATTCCGGCGATAAAATTAAGTGGTAAAAAGAAAACCGAAAAGACTGTAAGAATACGCATCACTTCACTAGTTTTATGAGAGGCTTCGTTCGTCCGATTCGAAGCCAACGTGATTTGTAAATTGAGTAATCCTGTGACGTTTTCCTGCAACTCATCCGCGAAAAAAAACGTACTATCTGTTAGATTCTTTAGTTGTTGGAAGGTCGAAGAAAACAATTCCGAACGAGCTACAAGCTTTGCGGTCACATCAAGAGTAAGCCTTAACATACGCTTGATCACCGAAGCCTTACGTTTAAGATAATAACCATCTTCGATGATAAATTTGGTGTTCCCATCTTTAAAAACTTTTGTCTCAAGGTCTTCTACAAGATTTGTAGCGTCTTCAATAGGTTTTTCATAGGTTGCTACAACTTCCAAAAGTAAGTCGTTAACAATTTTTTGAAGAACTTCGTCAGTGGCATCCTTGGCTTCGGCCCATTTTTCTCGTAACTGAGCAATGAAGGGTTGATCACGTCGATGAACCGTTAAAAGAAAATCTGGACCTAAAAAAATTGCGATTTTTCGGGTGAGCTCTTGCACGCTATCGGCATCATGAGCGCAGGTGGCATCGTAATATCTCATCACAATGAAGGTGAGCTCTTTAATTCGTTCTATTTTAGGAAGATGCTCAGGATCTAAGCAGTCATCAATGGCTCTCTTAGGAAGACCGTACTTTTTGCCAATCTTGATCAACTCGGTAGATTCTGGATTAGTAATATCTAGCCAATGAAGACCATTCTCTTTTAAAGAGATCATTCGATTATTCATCTTCCAACTTCCCTAGTTATGATCTGCCCAATATTTTACATAAAATTGGTAGAGCGCCTCACTCTAACATTTCTCCGCAACTGCACGACCCTGCAAGGCTATTTAACATGAATAAAATACAGATTTTGTTCGAAATTGAGTAGATAAAAATTATATTTTTTGTCGAAAGTATATACAGCCTAGCAGCTCGCCTTTATATCTCGACCCTCAAATGGGGAGAGAACTCTTATGAAAAACTTTATTGCCGCACTTGTTTTATCTTTAGTGTCGTTTGTCGCAAACGCCGAAACCATTATTTACTCGTTTTCTGAACGCGGTATTAATAACATCGTAGGCTCCGTTGCCGTATCCAAATCCGGCAACAAAATAACACTTCAAAATATTAACTTAGAAAAATACGTTGCCTTCGGACAAGGAATCTTTCCAGCCAACAAGGCTATTACATTTGATACCTCCAATGTGGTCCTCGCTGTTAACTCCGGTAATGACATCAGCATTACGCTGGAGGCTCGTGGTCCAAATCCTCAAACCGTACAAATTGTTATCGACACTCAAAGCAAAAATGTCTTCGTTATCAACCAAGAAAATGGCCAAGTATTTAAATCTCAGGCGTCGGCTGGACCAGCAAAATCTGTAACGCCGACAAGTGCGATTACAATTAATGATGCTAAAACAATGATCTATAACGAATATTTGCGTACAGGAAATCAGCCTCAAATCATGCCATTAGAATCGGAAAGACAAATCGCAAGCATGTTCAAAGAGGAATCCGCACGACCTTATCGGGCCGCTCGCGCTCTATTGAATATTAAGAGCATTGTAGAAACAATTCGTCGTTAATTAATTAAATTTAAGAAAAATAAGCATTAACTGATTTTAAGGGGTTAAAAAAAATGCAACGATTTATTGTACGAGTTCTATTTTCTGTTTTCTTCTCTGTAGTTTCACTGATGGGACAAATGAGTCCCGCTCTAGCGACAACTCCGGAAGAGCAATTTATTGAAAACCTCAAAGCTATTTATTTAACGGATGCTGCCAAAGAAAACGGTCGCACTGGTTTTGAAGTGGAGCTGAATGGTTTAACAGAAGTTAAGATTCTTCAACTTGTACAAGAGCACTTTGGTGGGAAAATCGAAGGCGAATACGTTCGCGGAACTCTCATTGGTGATATTCGTGTGTATTATGACGGTTCTATGTGGCGCTACCAAGATTGGGCGATGGTTCAAAACGGTGGACGCGAAAACAAATTACGCCGCGCCATTCAGGCCATTTTTGATGCCCTCGGCTCTCCAGTAGAAATTGTATTTCCGCCTGTAAAGTACAGTGAAATCCCTCTTCTTGAAGAGTTCATCGCAAAATTAAATGATGCTGGTGCGACAGGCACAAAAGGGCTTTCCGCTGCCGCAATCCACACAAACACGCAAATTGATCCTCAAAATGCAACTCTCCTGAGAAATCTTCTCGGCCTTTACACCAACAATGGATCACTACTCCGCTCTTACTTCAAACCTCTTCTCATCCGCAGACTTCGTGGTTTTATTCAACAACCCACTCCTGAAATGGCAGCCCAACTTGCAGATTGGACTTATAGACCAACAGCTCCAGAATTTTGGCTCGATTTCAGAAAAGGAGTTCAACCAAAACTCTCGGCTTTTAATATCACCCCTGCCTTCGTGATGAATTCACAAATTCCGCAAGACAATATCCAAGAATTGGTATCTTCTGGATGGATCAAACCACGCCCAGCAAGCGAAATAAGAGAGACAAACTCTAGAACAGAAGTGGGCTACCTCACGAACCTTGCAGAAGTAGGTCTTGCCCTTGCCGAAGCTGCGAAAGAAACTGGCCATCTTACTCCACAAGATCTTACCGCAATGGTCGCGCTTAAAAAACAAGGTGGTATCAACATCAACACGGAAGCTAAGTCGATTGCGACAAAACCTTTCGACCATTCATTACGTCAAGTTTTGGATCCATCGAACTACGTGTTGATTCCATTAAAGCCAATCCCCTCTGTGAACGTTTCATTTATTAATCAAGGGGCTCTCGCAGCTCTTGGCATCACAGGAACTCAGGCCGACTTTTTAGCTCGTCATGCAAACGAAGCTATTCGCCCAGAAGAAATTCGTAAGATGAATTTAAAAGAATACAAAGGCGAAAACGTTCTCGCTCTAGCTTATAACGACGGGTACCTCGGTCGCGGAGATGGAAGAGCGAACTGGTTATACGAAGTTGAAATTCCAGGCGTGGGTGTTTATGACGTCGGCGAAAAGGGGATCGGACCTACAGAGTACGTTATTCCTCAAGAGTCGATCGACAAAGGTTACCATGTAGCTGAAAAAGACGGATATCTCAGTCTTGGAGAAGCTTTCCGTACAATCCTTGTTGGAACCTTCCTTGATTCTGTTGGGATCGAATCAGAACGCGTTCTGGCCAACATCGAAACAGGACGAACGACAGGTCACAATTTAAAGCCAGCACCGGGCCAAGACCCGAACGAGCTCATTGAACCTACATCGAAAATACTTCGCGTATTTCCAGGCGGACTTCGTGGCGCTCATCTTCGCATGTACTCTCCAGATCAGCTTCAACGTGTGTCTTATTGGCTTCGCCAACGTGAAGCGATTCGCTTAGGTCAACCTAAAACGAATCCTCCACCCCTAGCTCTTTATCTTAAAAATAAAATCCAAAGAGATGCTTTACGAGCTGCAGTTGCTCAACATTTCTGGGTTGTTCATGGAGCTATCAACGTTGCGAATATTACAGAAAATGGATGGGCCGACATTAACTACGCTCGCCCACTTGCTGTTCCAGACGGTAAGCATACTCCTCTCAACGTTTACAGCCGTCTTGAGTATCAATCTCAAGAGTTCGCTAAAGTGACAAAGCAGTTCGTTGATACTATTAAACAAGTAGACCCGAGCTTGACGATCGATGTGCAAACAGAGTTCCAAAGAGCCTATGAGGCGGAACTCACTCGCCTTGAATTGATTCAAGCAGGTTTTTCAGAATCGCAAGCAGCGCTTCTGGTTCGCACGCAAGCAACCATGGCTACACGATATAAAAATCTTGTTTGGGATATCAACTACAACCACTTAAACACCGACACGCGACAGTTAAAAGCCAACATTGCACGTAAACTTTGGAATGCTGGTGGAGTTGCTTCTCAACTCTCTACTCAGCTTTCCACGATTAAAAATGAAAGCCTTCGTCTAGGAGATCACCGCCCAGAACGTGTATTCGTAGAAGAGATGTTCCCGGCTGATCGTTGGAAGTACAGACTGAGCCAATTTTGGAAATCTTTAATTTCCCGTAAAGGTCCAGTAGCTATCGTACCTGAAGCGAAGATTCAGCAAATGGCAGAGCTGACTCAACTCTTCGCGGAGGTTGTAGCGCGCGAACAACAAACGAATTCAACAGATGTACTCAAATTGATGGCACGTCGTTCTACAGCAGCTACAAAACTTCGTTTCATTAGCCCAGAGGCAATCGATGCGCTTTACAACAACTATCGTAGATCTGGAAGCAAAGATCTCAACGCTTTCTTAGAACTTCCACTACGACAAATTCAATCAACCAAACAACAAATCCGCGTCATCTACGGCGAAACGAGCCCTTCACAGCGTGTGAAGACCGCTTACTCGGCAATGGATAAGTCTCTTATTCAAGAGAAACGTGCGGAAGAAAAAACTTTAACAAGAAGGATGACTTGTGGGAACGTTTTATAAGGTACTCAGTTTTTCAATCACATTCATTTTAAGTTCGTATGCTTTGGCTCAAGAACAAATGGAGCCTCAAGGAACTTTTCCTCCGGCAGAATATGTGAAAGTTGCTACTATTGCTTTCACACCTCCTGGAAATGCGCCGGTGGATACAACTCAAGCGGAAGTGAATCGTTACAAGGTAGCCACAGCCGCTGCTCTTGAAGCGCAAATTCGTGCGGCCGCAAAAGGCGGAGCCAAATTGATCGTAACTCCAGAGTTTGGAACTGTGGGATACCCTGATATTCCAGAACTTCCAGACGAAGAGGATGAATTTCAAAACCGTGAGCAGATTAAACCTTACGTAGAAACTGTTGATGGTACTACGGCTCGCAAATTTGGAGCGTTAGCCAACCAACTCAATGTTTGGCTTGTTGTGGGAATCGCGGAAGTCGCACCAACAACGAATCGTTACTACAACACAATTCTCGCTATAAATCCGCAAGGACAAATGGTTCAAAGCTACCGAAAAATTCAGCTCTTTGAAGGAGAGAAGAATTTTCTTTCAGCAGGTAGTAAGCGTGTGTTTTTCACAACTGAGTGGGGCAAAGTAGGGCTTTTCACTTGTTACGATATTCACTTCGCACATCCTGCAACTGACCTCGTCACTCAAGATGGAGTTTCGGTCATTGCCTTCCCAACCTCTTGGGTTGGTAGAGGTGGTATGTCGACATTTAGACAATTCGCTTTGTCGAATAAAGTTTATTTTTTGGCCGCTAATCACACTTATTTCCCTGATTCTGGAGTCGTCTCCCCAAACGGGAGAGCCCAAAGTCATATCCGTACGGCAGGAATTGCTTACGGATATATTAAAAAGACTGAGTGGAAATAAGTGAAGGCGTTCAGGCTCTGCCTCCTGGGAATATTATTCCCGCTAGTCCTGAACGCTTCGACGAATCCTCCCGTCTTCCAGATCGCCACTCAATTTTCTGAAGGCGAATTTCATAAACAGCTAGAAATCCTGACAGGAGTTTTTCCGATTCCTGTAGGACCTTCGGCAAAAAAAGTTTTGCCAGATCGCTACACGACTGAGTCGATGAAATATGTAAGGCAATATTTGGCTCAGTACTTAACCAACCTCGGTTACGATGTGCGTGTGGAACAATTTGATGTCACACTTTCAAAAAGGCATCAGGCTCGCGATCCGCAAGGTTACAATCTTGTTGTAGAAATTCCGGGTCAAACTCAAGAAATCGTCATGCTGGGAGCCCACTACGACACGACCGGTGTGAATCGTCCCGGTGCTAATGACAATGCCACCGGAGTCGCCGCCGTTCTTGAAGCCGCGCGTGTATTTAAACACATTCAAGTTAAACCTCTTCACACTATTCGCCTCGTATTATTTGATGCGGAAGAGCTCAAACCTTACTTCTTAGGTTCTGCCGCTCACCTTGAACACTCACGAAAGTTAAAAGAAAAAATAAAGCTTTTTGTAAACCTCGATATGCTGGGCGATTCCAGAACCGAAGCAGGACTATTTGCGCTTTTTGACCGAGGAGAATTTGAGAGCGTTGGTGCTCTTGTTGAAAACGTAAATAAAAAATCACAAAACCCGATTCAACTTGAAAGCTGGGGTCCTTATTATTCTGACCATCAATCCGGGATCGCGCGCGGAGTACCCAGTGTTTCTCTTGCCGAAAAATCTGTCGATCCCCTCGGAAACGAGGCCGAATACTATAAGTTTTACCATAAAGACACGGACACAATTGAAAAGGTCAATATACCCTATGCAGCTCGCCTCGGGGCTTTTGCTACCGCTATTGTATTTGCAGCCTCTCAGTCGGAAGATTCTTACATAGTTACATCCTCACGATTGAGCCATGTCATGAGAAATTTTTTCGAGCGATTGAAATTTCGATGGCGAGGAAATCCCATTAAGAATATATCTGATGCTCCAACTACGCTAGGAGTTCAGTCGTGCAGCCATATTCTTTGATTTCGTTTTTCTCTGCAATCTTAGGTCTCCTACTTTCTTTATCCTCAGCTTATGCTCAAGATCCTAGCAAATTAATCGATGAAACGAGTTATCAGACAACGCTATCAAAACTCAGCGGGGCTCAGCCTATCGATGGAGAAAACTCTATTGATAGTCGTTTCACTCCTGAGGACCTCTCAAGAGTTCGAACATTTCTTGCTCAAGAGCTTTTTGAAGCTGGCTATCAGCAGGTCGTCGTCCAAGGCTTTAGTAGAAAATTTAAATCTAAATTTCGTGACTCTGAAGGAAGAAACATAAGCGTATCGATTCCAGGTAAAACACGACCTGAAGAAATAATTATTATTGGGGCCCACTACGATTCAGCCTATCGTGACGTACCAGGAGCCAACGATAATGGAACTGGTACAGCAGCAGTCTTAGAACTGGCAAAGGCTTTCAAAGCGAGCGGCTTCCAAGCAGATCGAACTATTAAGTTTGTTTTTTTTGATGCGGAAGAAGTTGGCATCATTGGTTCTCAAGCGTTTTTTTCGGAACATGTAAAGCGCATACATAGAGGTGATATTGCCGTTCCTCTTTTTATCAATCTAGATATGCTTGGAAATTCCAATTTAGAAGGCGGGAAACATCTGCTCTTCAACATCGATAGCTCAAAGGGGCTCATTGAGTTTGTAAAAAGCATGAACACAAAAGGATCCTTTAATTTCGAAATGCACTGGTGGGGTGGTTTTGTTTCAGATAATCTCTCGGCTCGGGACTTTGAAATACCAAATTTTTCTATTAGCGAATGGGCTGTAGATAAAACGGGTAAAGAAACAAGAGACTATAAGTATTATCACTCACCTGCTGACACCATTGATAAGGTCAACATTGACTATGCCTTAAAGCTCACAGCCTTTGCAGCTGCTTTAGTGAAAGCGGCAAGTCAGTCTTCCGAGATCTGGAATGTACATGATATTGATATTTCACGCCACTCTCGTTTGGCAGCGAATACGCTCGACCGCTTAAACGCTCAGAAAAAAGTCTTAGGCCCAACAAGCCCCAAGACTTTTCTCTGCGGATCTACTTTAAGGTAATTACCTAGCAGCCCAACGAACAAGCTCGACGGCGATATCTAAATCCAAGCCATCACGGTCTGTTAGACCGAAAGATTGGCGCCAGCTCAGGGGAGCCTCTGGGTGTGTACCCGTGACCGCAACTCGGCCTAAACCATAAGTCGTTTGCAAAGACTCAACACTTCCATCAGCATAACGACTGAGAATTTGAACGCCTGAATTTTGAGGGACATCAAAACGAGGTCCACCTTCGTAATAAAGATGACGAGTTTTGCCCTTCCAATTGACGTTGACCATGATTCCGTTCTCATCCACTTCATTGAAGTAACGAGTAGAACCAGGGACAAAACCTAATCCTGGATATTCACTTCGTCCAATCATACTGGTCGCCAAAAAACCGCCGGCACAAAAACCGACATAAGCTCCACCATTCTCGACAAAGCTCACTAAATTTTTCTTGAGTGCAGGACGCATCGCCAAGGAAGCATCAACAGAGAATCCACCTGGTTGAATCCAGATTTTTGCATTATTAAAAATTGCGGGATCTGTTTCATTTGGACCTACATAGCGAGGTTCTAAACCTGCCATTTTTGCAATCAATGCAGAGGCTTCAGAACACTCCTCAACACAAGCGCCGGGACCTTTATAGATAAGAGCAATATTTCCTGCCGCGAAAGCAGAAGATGTTGTTAAACCAAGAACCAAAAACAAGCTGTAAAAAAAACTGTATTTCATATCCCCTCCTGTAAAAATCAATCAGGGCACATGAAGCTACGAAAGCTATCTCCTTGTCTAGAACCATTGCAGAGCAATAACGCCTAGGAAAGGCTTCAGAACGCATATAAATATTTCCCTCTACGAGAGGATTCCTTAATTTTAACCGCAGCCCTTGCTACCATGCGTTGATGTTTCATTTAAGCCGCAAGCTTCTCTGTACCACGCTCATTTTTGTGCTGACTTTCAGCCCACTTTTTTCTGCGGCAGAAGTTTCTCCGCAAAAAAGTTTTCAAGAATTTACGAAACTTTATCTTTCTCAAAGAAATCATTTGAGAAATTCAGCGATGCAAAGAAAAGCGACGGGGTGGAGAGCGCAACTTTCAAGACAAGCCAAAAATCAATTGATTCAAGGAGCACAGGTGATTCCGCTTTTGCTTGTTTTGTCAGGCATGGCGGTCGCGCAGCACGAGATTCAAGAATCTGCCGTAAGTGGAGAACCACTACAGACAACAGAAATACTTAAACTCTACTCCGAAGTGAGTCAGTCTGTCCTGACCTCAGGACAAGTTTGGCTTGGACTTCTTTCCGCACATGCTAGCGGCGCTGCATTGGAAAAACCAGTCATGGTCTTTCAACAACTTCTCAGAAACTCTAACACGAACCCGCTTCTCTCGAACTTGTTGGCTTCTGGCCTTCAATCAAGTTTTACGTTTATGGGCTGGGAATTAGGGAGCCAACTTTGGCAAGAAGCGAGACTCCTGCTCGAAAACACAGAAGATTACAATAAAACAGAAAACATCTATTCCCTGTTAAAAACATCCTCTGAGTCTCTCGAATCAAGACGCCTTTTGAGTTTACTTTTCAATAATCTTTCTCTCATTCTTCTTTTCGAGAATGATCTTCGCCAACAGTGGCTCTACAACACGTGGCGCTTAAAAATTGCTTCAGGCAGTTTTGTGACTCTCGTGGCTTCGCTCGCGGGAGCGAGTGCTCTTGGCACCACACTTTTTCCTGGTGCTGGTACGATTCTTGGAGCCGCTTTTGGTTTTGTAGGTTACGGGGCTTTTCTTGCCATTCCTCAGGAGGCAAAAGACTTTGTCACATTTAGTATCGAACTCGCTCGCGCAACCCATAACAAGATACAATTAAATATTTCCCACAAAGGTTTGAGCACCTTGACCTGGATTTCGAGTGAGTTCCAGAGCTCAAAGCCGCTTCCTCTGATTCACAATATGGCTCAGTCCACAAAGCTTGCACGTGAACGTTACATGAACGTTTTGTACGAAGCTTATTATACCGCTCAAACCCGAATCCAAATTTTGACTGTGAATCGCATGCTCCTTCTGGGTCGTCTCCAGAAGGATGGTCCGCAAAGTGCGCTTCAAGTGTTCACCTCGCAATTGAAACAAAGTCTTGTGCTCGCAGGTTTTCCTCCGGCCGCTCTCTTTGTAGAAACGCACTCGCTCCCTACACTTCTAAAAACAACGGAAGAAAGCTTGTGGGTCTACAAAAAAGTTCAGCAGACTTTACGGCCGCTGTTTCTCAATTTTTATCGTGAAGAGCTCACACGTTTTCGCTCCTATACATACGCTTCACTTCCGCTGCCTGTGGCTTACCGAATTCAGAACGAAATTAAAAACTTAGAAATTCTCGAATGGTTTCATTCTCATTTTGTAGAGAGTCTTGCTCAAAATATAGAGCAAGAGAACCAAAGCTTGGCTTTAGTCACAAAACACTACTTTGGTGGACTTGACGAGAGCACTCTCACCAACTTCGCCAAACAGCTAGACGTTTTTTAAAGGTACGGACACACTTTTGGGACTAGGCGCGTCCCAAAAGTGTGTCCGTACCTTTAAGCAACCGCTCGACCTAAGTTTACTTGACGATCGTCAAGTTTGTCTCATCCTCCGACATAAAAACGAAGAAAGAGTTAAGAAATGAGACAGTTCCGTCGAAAAAGATTATGAGAAAACATGTCTCAATGGAGGAGGCTTGTAGTGGAAGCAAGGATGTTCATGTACAAATTATTCGCAATATCAGTCCTATTACTAGCTATGGCCTGCTCATCGGCAGGTATCAAAATCTCCTCTGAACCTGAGGGTGCAGACGTCGTCAACTCTACCAACGAGGTGATTGGCCAGACTCCTCTTTCAGTGAACTCCGATCAGCTCACGAAAATTCAAGATGGCAGCAAACTTGTTTTTCAACTTCGCAAATCTGGCTACCAAAACAAAAGTGTTCTCCTTGATAAAGTAGGGGCCGATGAGCACAAGTTTAAACTAGACCAACTTTCTGCCGAGAACTTTAAATCTAACAACCTCTTTTTGTACTCAAAACCTTCAAACAAAATGGTTCGAGAAGCTCTTCAAATTCAAGGTCTACTCATCTCTAAAAAAGTGGATGAAGCGGCTCAACGAATTAATGAGTTTCAAAAACAATATCCCAACATTGCCGCATCCTACGTGTTACTCGCCAACATCTCTGCAATTCGCAACCAAAATGCTCAAGCCCTACAATATCTTATGCGAGCACAAACCATTGATCCAGAGGATGAAGTGGTTTCTCGTATGATTAATCAGATTCGTTCTACAGCGGGAGAAAAGTTATGAGATTTCTAAAAATCCTCCCTCTCCTACTTTTACCTTTCCTCGTACAAGCTCAAACGATCTTAAGTACTGAGCTCGATTCTTTCGAAAGAAGTTTAGAAAATAAAATAAAAATGGATCTTTCTGAGGTTTTAGGAAGCAAAGAAAAAGTGCTTGTCAAAGTTCAAGCTCGCATTGCGCCTGCAAGAATCCCTTCTGCAACGGATGCAAGTAGCGACTTCGGATACCTTCCTATCCCTTTTTCTACGGGCACAGAAGATGAAGGCAAAAGAATCGAATCTGTTGCGGTTCAAGTAAAAGTCCCTGCCCCTATGAATCCAGATATTAAAAAACAAGTGGAAGATATCGTACGTTTCTCAACGTCTGGTTTAAGAGCTCGAGTGACCGTGAGCGATGCGACCTTTAAAGATATTGAAGCGGAAAGAAAATTAGCTTCAGAAGAAGCTAATAAGCCGCTAGAGGAAAAGCCTCTCGATTGGCCATTTATCACAAAAACTGGTATCGCCTTTTTGGGTCTGGTCCTCTTTCTAGTTGTATCACTTCTCTTTCGTAGCGCTCTTAGCATGGCCTCCGAAAATGTTGCAGGGGGAATTCGCTCACTTAAATCCATCAAATTAGAAAACATTGGCGATGACAAAGAAGATGAAGCGACTGCTAAGGCAGATCCCACTTCTAACCGCGATCCCGACCAAATCAATATCAATCGAAATCTGAAAACGATAAAAGACATCTTAGCCGCAAAACCAAAGGTTTTCTTAGAGACCCTCACCCAAGATGAAAATGATCTCCGCGGCATGAGATGGTTACTCACTCAGCTCGACACGAGCGAACTCGCCAGCCTTAAAAAGGTTTTAAGCGAAAGCTACTTTGGCAAAATTAAAAACATCTCTATCAGTTCTACAACTTCGTTCGCAATGGATAAATGGATTCAAGCCTTTGTTGAAAAGCTTTTGATCAATCAAATCCAAGGCGCAAAATTGATCGACGAAGCACTCTCGAGCGAAGAACAATCTGTTCTCTTCACTTGGCCAAGAGAAGCCCTTATTGAAACGACACTGAAGCACTCCAATAAAACTTTCTTCCGCTTACTTAGTGAAATTTTATCAGTTGATGAATTAGGAATCGTCGCAGCTCGTCTCACGAACGAACAATGGCCGCACTTCTTATCTGCGGCCGATGTCACAGCTCAAGATATAAAGCAAAGCTTTGCCGAACTGACTCAGCAAATGGCAACTCAAACAGGTTCTCCACAGAATAAAGAAAAGTTTGAATTCGTAAGCCAAAAACTTTTAAAACCAACGGTTGAAGCCGCTCTCGCCTTCCCTCCGGGCGAAGACGAAAAATTCTTAGAACGCCTCAAAAGCTTGAATGCGGATCTTCATGGGATGGTTCGTAAAGAACTTTGGACGCCGAATGATTTGAATAATGTTCCCCCTCAATATTTAAAAACGAGTCTGACTGAACAAGACACAGACACACTTTTTTCTTTGATGATGGCGCTGCCAGAACCTTGGCCGAGCACCATTGAGAAATCTCTTCCTGAGGGAAATAAAAAATCCATTGTTCTAGATCTCGTGAAGAGAGCAAAGGGCAAAGGGGCAAATCAAGAACTATCTGCTACTTTTAACGTCACCAGAACTTATCTTTTAAATTTAAGAAAGAAAGCGCTTGATGGAGAATATGAGCTTTTAAATAAGGAAGAGAAATCTGCGTGATAAAACTTACTCTTATCTCTCTTCTTTTTGTAAGCTTCCCTACTCTAGCCGCAGAACGACTGGCACCCAAACTCACGCTACGCTCAGGGTTTGAAATGCTCAATAACGTGGGTACGACGGCCGGTAGTGCATCTGGCGGCAGCGGTTTTAATATTGTGTTCTCTTATTTTTTAACAAAAAAGTTAGCTGCAGGTGCTGGTTACTCAGCCGCCTTTGATATGTCCAAAGGTACAATGCCTATCAGTGGCACCTCTCTTTTTGGGCGATACTACTTTTGGGGACTAGGCACACGCATGAAAGATTCTGGTGAATGGGGCGAAAGCATTTATCATGATACATGGAGCATGTACACAGGTGGAGCTTACTCGAATCATAGTTACTATTTAGGGCAAGATCCCCTCGGCGATTTGAAAGTGGATCAGCTTAGAGGTTCGTATTCAACGGCCGATTTTATTATTGGCGTCGACTATCGCCTTTCCAAGGATTTTGAAGTCAATGCAGAGGCATCAAACTCGATTCTTGCTTTTGCTGCAAGTGATGATCGTATTCGCATTCAACATACTTCCGTTTATTTTGGATTAAACTATTTATTTTAAAAGAGATTTATGGAATTAAATAAATTAAATCAAAAATTAGATTGGCTCGAAAAAACTGATGAAAATTTTGTTCATACGCCCAGTGAACTCAATAATCTCCTGCGTTTTATTTCTAAAGAGAGGCTTCTTTTAGAAAAAGCTCAGGAAAAAGCGAAATCTTATATCGAGCGCATTATGGCTCAAGAGGCCCAGGTCCTTGAAGGGCAAAGAAAAGTCAAAAACCTAGAACAAGCTCTTAACAACACTCTCGCGACTCAAGGGTCTGTGATCGGAAAAGCACGTCAGAAAATTCAAGAACTTGAAGCTGCTCTTTTAGAATCACAAGAAAAAAACGAAAAAGCGGATCTGGTTCACCGAAGAACAATCAGCGCCCATGAAGCACTAGTTAAAAAGTATAAGTTTCTAACATCAGAAGAAACACAAATCGCAAAAATGGAATTTCAGGAGTTTAAACAAACAAAACTCACTGCTCAACTGAGTGAACTTGAAGTTCAAAATCAAGTTCAAAAACATACGATTGAAGAGCTAAAGAAAAAGATTGCCTCAGCTGAAGCTTGCAATCGTGATCTTGAAAGCAAGTTTGAAGCTAAGTTTGAAAAACTCACTCAAATTTCTCAAACTAAAATCGAATCACTCTATGAAAACATGTTAGGCGATCTAAAATCTAAGAACGTAAAAGCTGAGCGTTTGGCTTATCTTGCCAACACTCAGAGCAACAACCCTGATCTAAAAGAGACATCTTCTAAAACAGATAAAGAGGTTGTTCAGAGTTGGTTGATTAAGCTTCTTCAAGAAGACTAATTCGCATATATAAGCCAAAGGCATGTGGCATAAGACATATGTGAACGGCATGAGGAAATGGCGGAAATTTCCACATGACTTTGACTTATGCCACATGCCTTATGCCCCTTGCCATATATAAGGACAAAACCTCTCTATCTCGAGTTGAGACAGAGATCTTCTAGTTGCGACTTCCACTCGCTTCATCATTTTTTCACATTCTTTCTTCACTCATCACAGCCGTCTCAGTTTGAGTCTTATTTTTTGTCTCAAAATCCTCCAACTAAAGTCCTGCGACCAAAGGGTCGATAAGTGACTTAGGTATAAAAGACCTGGAGGCACGTGTGTTGAAGGTATTACGATCTACACATTTTATTTCTGAATGTCGTGCGATAGCTATAATCGCACCCTTCTTATTTCTCACTGCATGTCTCAGCACAGAAAGCTTAACCCCACAAAGTACGTCAGGATCAATTACATCCAGTTTTCTCGGGTGTATTGATGGCGTTGGGGTGTCGGCGTCACAAATTCGGGTGAACTTTGAATTCCCGTCAGGTGCCGAAAAGGTAAATATCTATCGAAACGGAAGTATTGCTTATTCAACGTCTTCGCCTACTTCACTTGCATTTGTTGACACTGGTTTACAAGAAGGTGCTGAGTACGAATATTCCTGTGAAGCCGTAAAAAGTAAAACGGTGAAAGTTGGAACAAGAGTATTAACTCTCTCTACTATTTCTACGAACCCACCGACGTTTTCGGGCATTACCGGTTCAACAGTTCTTTCTGCAACTACTAATAAAGTGACTTGGAATCCGCCGTCTTCTTTAGGACCCGTGGCAAAAACATATAAAGTGTATGCAAACCCAGGCACAACCGTGAACTGGGCGCTCACTCCAAGAGCCACTGTTTCTGCGGGAACTTACGAATACACGCTGACAAGTTTAGGTGATCAGCTCCCCTATTCTTTTGGTGTACGTGCTTGTACGTCTAACAATAACTGCGACACAAATGTTGTAGAAATAGATAAAACTCAGACTGATAATGGTGCTCCTCAAACAAACGGTGCTTCGTTAGCCACCGCAAACAATAGTGCGATTACGCTGACAGTGCCTTGGCAGGAAATTCACGGCGCTGTTTACAAAAGAAAAGTCTATCAACGCACTGGTGCGGTGGGTGGGACCAATCTTGCCGACTACACACTTGTTAAAACAGAAGTCTCAGTAGATCTTGCCAACCCCGCCACATCTATTTCTATACCTGGCGTGGTTGACAACACCACTTATCACTACATTGTACAGGACGAAGACCCCTCAGGCGTAAGTAACAACAACCTAACGGTCTTAACAATCACCGCAGGAGACTTAACCCCACCTTTATTTGCGGGGATTAGTACTCTCGTGCAAGGCGCACCTTCCGAAACAGTTTTGACAGCTGGGTTTAATGCAATTGCTCGTGAAGGCACAGGTGATGCGGGGGCTGTCAACGGTGCTACTAATTATGTGTTCATGGCGAATTCTTTAGCGTTTCCTGGAACTCCCGCAGATCCGTGTACAAGTGGATCTACTATCCTCACTGTTCCAGCCTCTGGCTATCCGCCAGGAGCCGCAACCGTGGACATCACAGGCTTAACTTCTCGAACCAATTATCGTGTCTGTATTAAGGCGGTCGATGCTTCTGGCAATACCTCGGTTGTCACAACATTTCTCACTCAGAATACAAACGATGTGACGGCACCGAGTTGGGATGGCTTGCAGACTCTCACTTACAATTCCACCACACAGCAGTTGGATCTCACATGGAACCAAAGCTCTTCCACTGACCGTTATGAATATAAAATCAGAATGTGGAAAAACACAACCACTCCCGCTGCTGGAGATATTACAACCTTCTTAAGATCAGATGCGACGTATAGTTCTGGCACGAATATTACCAGCGTTCAGTTTCCATTCGTCGATGCAGATATTGTTTATGCTGTGGTGGATGCCTGCGATGATGCAAGCACCTTGCCAGGCGGTGTACAAAACTGCACGAGCACGGCTCTCACCGCCTACAAGTCTACAACAATTCCTGATGTGACTCCGCCTGTAGGGTTCCTTGGCATCAAGGGCCCTGGTGATCAACTTACTCCCGCTGAA
>JBFWOZ010000051.1:0-18598 GCA_050250255.1 Bdellovibrionales bacterium
GCTCAAAGCGCTCTCGTCATTTCAAACCTTATTAGCTCTGGTTCTGCGATTTGCAAAAAAACTCTTACTGAGACCTTTAAAAAATATCGTGTTCAGTTTATTCCTTATCAATGGGGAGCTGCTCAGCTTCAGTTGTGTCCAGGATATCGAGTGCTGGCCCTCAACCTCATTGATATCGAAGCTGCTGTCCCTCTTAGCATTCGAGTTTTTACTGCTCATTCGCGTGAATCAGAGTTTAAAAGCGAACAAATCCTCATTCAACGACTTTACGAGGACGGAAAGAAGCTTGGAAGCACTATGAACAGTGAGTTTCCAAATCTATGGCCACAGCTCGAAGACGATCCATCTCTTCCTTATGAGTCTTGGATTCGTAACCAAATTCTTGGGTGCAACAATGTTTCCATGGGGCACTCAAAATGATCTTAGTAAAAATCTTACCTCTTTTATTTATTGCCTCGCTTTCCTTCGCCCAAGAAACATCTTCAACAATGTTATTTGGGTTCGGTAAGAAAAAACCTAAGCCACCTTCTCAACCGCCCGTAAGATACGCCCAAACAAGCACGGCCGTCGTCACGACAACAAATACCTCTTGGCACTTCCCTGCAGGTTCAGACTCCAATAGTCCCCTCGTATGGCAAGGCGACACTCTCATTGCTTTTAACTCTGCAGGACACCCTTGGCGCAGCCAAGGTGGGACACTTTTCGAATTAGGAAAAGCGGAGCGAGTAGAGTACATCAACGGCAACAACGGTGGCCGTTGGATGGAAGCCGTGATCGCAGATCCCAACCAACAAGGTGTTCTCTATGGCTTTTATCACAACGAACCCAATATCGAAGATCCAACCCAACAAGAAAAAGTAGGTCTTTGTTCTACCGCAGTGGCTCGCCCACTAGAAGCAGAAATCGATGGGATTATTGATCCCAATGCTCGACGAACTGTTCCTCGCATCGGTGCCGCGATCTCTTTGGATTCAGGAGTTTCGTGGGTCGATATGGGAATTATTTTAGATGTAAATCCCCAACTTCTTTTACTCGGTCAACAATGTCTTCATTCACAAAACGCCTACTTCATTGGTGGCCATGGTGATTTCAGTGTGATCGCGGATAAAAATAACCAATATGTCTTTATTTATTTTAGTAACTACACTGGACTCTTACAGGATCAGGGAATCGGCGTGGCTTATCTTAACTGGTCTGATCTTTCCGCCGCCAGCGAACAGGTCAGAAGAATTTTATCTTCCCCCACTCGCGATCAGGAACTTTCGAGAATCAATGTCCATAGAACAACGATTCAAGCTCATAAGTATATTACTAGCGGTTGGAACCAGCCCGGACTTGGCGGATACGTGTCTGCCATCAATCCTGCCTTTGCTGCTAAGAGAAGCTGGCACGAACCGGTCACCGATGTTTATTGGGGACCTTCCGTTCATTTCAACACTTATCTCAACCAATACGTTATGCTTCTGAATCACACAGTATTAAGTAATGCCTCTTGGAAACAAGAAAGCGTTTATATTTCCTTCTCCGACGCCATCGAAAATCCAGAGGGTTGGAGCCCGCCCGTTAAACTTTACACCGGCGTAAACTGGTACCCACAAATCGTTGGCGCTCCCTCAGAGCGAGGTACCGACAAAGAAGCCGGCCAACAAGCCTACTTCTTCCTCGGCGGAAATCTCTTAGGACAAGTGCGCTTCTTCAAAGCCGGCGAACAACTCCCCTAAAAGGTGCGCCGCTCCTTTTGGTAGCAATAGCGCGTTAAGTAATTAAGGCGACAACATGTCCGGCTGAGACATGAGAGTTTTGTATTGAGCTTCTCGGTCCAATTGAAATTGTCGCCAGCGTACCGCTGGATTCTCTTTCATTATTTTTTGAATATCAGCAACCGTAAAAGCATAAGTGCGCCAGTCAATACGTGGCTTAATCGTTTCACGATAATTAAATGCCCAGTTGTTATGTGCCGAAACAAGTTCATGTCGATATACAAACCATTTCTTTGCATACGGAAGCGCCTCAAGTTGCTGCATAACTTGAGCTTTCGTTGTGGTTACAGCAAATTGCACATTTTGTTCTTTCATAACAGAGTCAGGATTTGTAAAGCCCGATTCATACAGCTGCCTCCAGACATGCAAATAAGCACCCACTAATTGCTGCAGACCTGACAAAACTTCCTTATCGCCTGAGTAGACCTCTATCGCATTTTGCTCTTTTAAAAATTCATCCAGCTCCTGAAGTCGTTGAATACGTGCTCCCGTTGTCCGCGCAAAGTGGGGATCTACAACGAAAACCCCTTGAATCGGAGTAACGTAGGGTCGCGCTGAGATCTCTGCATACTTCGCCATCTGATCTCGAAATTGCTCCAAAGGAAGCTCTTGAGAAAATTGTGAAGCAATGTCTTGCGCATCAGATTCTGTAACCCCTGCCTTTAGTACTTTTGCTGTTATCAATTTTTCGAGAAGACTAGAAAAGTTTCTCAATTCATACTGAGCCTTATTTTGACTACCGTCTTTTAAAGATTGAGACGATTGTCCTCGCGCGAATAACTGCCAATGGCGGAGAGCTTCTGCAGACATCCGACCTTCTGTCTTCTGAACAAGATCCGCAATCGAAAACGATACTTTATCTAAACCATATTTCATCAACACATCTTTGAGAGGAATAACAAGTGCCAATTCATTGGGGTTATCTTTGTATCCAGAGAATCTCTTCATTCGATGCGTTCGCATATAAAGCCCCGAGTGACCTCGATCTAGAGAGTGGCCAAAAATATAAGCGTCTTCAACCTTACCACCATTAAGAATAAGCTCATGGTAGGCATAGAATGCTGAAATTCTTATCGCCTCTTCAAAGCCATATTCGTATTCATTATCTCGTGCGGCTCTTCCTAATTCCCAAATGTGTTTATATTTGGTTCGATCAATCGGCACGAGCAGGCGCTCGTCTTCCAGAGCTAAGGACGCTTTTTTACCAAAAGGCTGACCCGAGATGAGCACCGAAGCTCCCACTTTAAGTCGATACTTCTGGCGATCTTTTGATTCGGGTTTATTTTCGTCAAGCAAGCTCATGTCTGTCATGGCAAAATGTTCTTCAACTCCGCGATCCACGGGATCTCGTCGTGCATGATCCGGAATTTTTCCGTAACGCTTAACGAGTTCCGCGCGAGTTAACTCATCAGTAATTTCAAAAAATGTAATTTGGTCCGTCGAAAGCTTCTTCAGAGCATTGGAATGAAATTGAATTTCTCTAGGGTCCACATACTGGATGTCTTCCATAGACTTAAATGAGTAATATTGATTGCGATCAATTAAAGTTTCGCCCTTACTTCCCGAAGCCATTTCGACTTGCAATGGATTTATATTAATATACGGAGTGTCGAGGCGTCTTGCGAGAGAATAGCCTGTCGAATAATATTGACCCTCCTGAATGAGTCCATATTCTCCAGACGAGTAGCCGCCCTCCCTGTAGTATAACTGCATGTACGTTGCTGAATTAAAAGATTTTTGCCCATAATACCGCCAGATCGAAACTTGAATTTTCTCTCTTGGGCGTTTCGTGCTTGGCACCATAAAGGGGCCACATAACTCAGCCCATGCAGATAAACTAAAGACTGAAATGAGAGAGACAATTAAAACCTTAAACATCTACTTCCTTAAAATTGATCCAGCATCCTTAAGTTCCATCGGGTTTGCCAAGACCCAGGGAAAAGCGTTCCAAAAGTATCATCAAAAATTTTAGGATGCTTTTTTTGAAGCTCCACAATTTGTTCTATATCAAAAATGTGAACATGAATGGGCTTCGTGTAGATCGTATTGATCCAATCCATAGAGCTTTCTAAAGGTCGTACTGCTTGCGTCTTAAAACTTGCGACGTCTTGAGGATCGGCGGGAGCTTGATACGATAAAACTTCTGCTGGCGAAAGTTTTTTGATCGCCTCTGATAGGGCTGAATCATAAGTGCTAATCGCAAAACGAAGTTTAGCACCTCGAATCTCCGCGAGAGATTGCCTAACACGTTCAACAGTATTCTCTGGATAAGAAATTTTGCGTGCGTAATAAGTGACAAGTGAAAACAACACTTTTAGAGGATACTGAGGATCAATCGTTAGTAACCGAGGATCTAAATTCGAAAGTTCCACCACATTTTTAGGACTTAACATGGGATGGAGCATTTGCGGATCACTGGCGTCGTTATACTGCCCTAATCCCTCAAACAAATAAGTCGCACGAAAGATCTTCATATACTCTTCAAGCTTGGCTTCAACAAACTCACTTCTGAAACTCTTCGCGAGACGCCTCAAAATCACCGCCCAGCCACGCGAATAATCTGCGAAGAGCAGCGGCAACATTTGTTCTGATTTTCCTTCAAAGCGATAATTTAATTCTTGCCAGTAAGTTTCTTGAATTCCCGAATGCAGAGTCATGAGCTCTTCTTCAGTCAACTTACCGTCGAACGCTTTGTTGAGTGCCGCAAACTGCGCGGAAAGTTCAGAAGGTTTGTATTTCATGAGTAAATCTGTAAGCGGCACCATAAACAGCGAGTTACTTGGATTGCTGTGTCCTTTTGGAAAAACTGAATCGGGATAGGCTTTCAAATACAATTTGGTATTCGCCTCATCGAGTGAATGAAACATCACGTAGGCATTATCTAAACTTCCACCCATAGAACGAAGCTCACGGTAGGCCAAAGCCACAAGAACGTGACGTAGTTGCTCATGCTCACCCGCAAGATCTTGAGCTCCTCGTCCCCATTCCCAAACGTATCGATATTTTTGGCGATCAAAGTTACTAGAAATTTTGTGATACGCAGGTTCTAACTGCCAAGGAAGAGAGGTCGGCTGCATACGTCGTTCTGCGGGATCCCATATCTGGCCAGCTACTGACCACATGGTCGCCGTGCGAAATGTCCTTTGATCGGGATGATTGTAATCGCTAAAAGCAGACTCCACCCTTTCTCTCGGATAAGGTTCAAAGTTACGAAGAATCCAATTCTCCAAAACTTCATGACTGGATTGCACAAAAGTAATTTGTTCGTGTATTAAATTATGAATGAGACCTGCATATTCTTTTGCATCAGTCGCTGTTAAATAGCCTGTCTCAACCATCCGACGAAGCGCATATGCTTGTTGTTGCATCAGAGGTATTTCTTCAGGAACATTTGTTGAATGGTGATCAACTCCCGTATCAGGCTGGAAACGGTTTCCTATGCGTTTCCAATTCATGCGTGTTGAAGTGTGACGGTCGCGACCAATTTGGTTGAAGCGGGTTACAGAGATTGTTTGGGGAAATTCCTTTAACTCTTTTCTCACTTTTGCATTCATTTTGAATGAGTCTTGGAGAGGCTCAGAACCACCTAGTTTAGGGCCACAAACCGGAGATTTTGACCCCGCATTCGCAACTCCCCAAACCAGAAAAAAAATAAGGAAAATCAGACCCTTCAACACATAAGCCTTATGAGCAAGCCATATGCCTGTCTAGAAAGGTTAAAGGGCTCTAGAGAGCCCTTACTAAAAGTGACCTGTCAGCTTTTTAGACAACTGCAAAGTTCCTCACGAGTACGCTTATTTTCTCAGCTCGGGACCAATTTTCGCGAAGGCTGTTTTTGCAGATGCCACCGCGATATTTGAGAGAAGAGTTTCGTCGATAAAGGCACTCCCTCCAACCGAAGTTTTTGACTCTTCTCCGTCGATGCCGCCATCAAACCATATGTGTTTTTCAACGCCTTTTTTGTAAACAAAAAAGCTCACCTTTGATTGAGGATAACGACTTCCAAGACCCATAATCGAAGTTCCATTCAGTATGACGTTCACACGCGCAACCATAATGGCATCCACCTTCAATGCCTCGATCAACTCGTCGCGACCTTTCATATCAAGAATGCGTGGCCCTTCGGCATCCATGACTTGAGCCACGAGGAACTGGTTCATCCCTTCACCAGGAGGCATCTTGTTCTGCCAACCATCCATTGTTTGTTTGTAAGCCTTCACATATCCCGCATTCGAAGCCATGGTCTTTTTATCCATCACATTCCAACGAAGATTTTTCTTTAAAGCTTCGGACAAATCCGTGTACATAAGATCCGCGTGCGTTCCTTCTGTGGGCATAAAATTCGCCGTGTTCCCAGCCTTGAGCTGCCCTTTACTTAAATCCACACCGAGCGAAGCCGATGATGGCTGTTGAACCATAAAAGCCACCACGGCGACTTTTTTAATTTCTCCAACCGCAGCTTCATCTTTGAAGTGCGTAAGCCCAGAACAACTGATCATCGCTAATGCAATCATAGCTAAAAATATATTTTTCATAAACATCACCTTCTTATTTTAGAAAAACCAGCCGAGGTCGGCATACATACTGCCACCCGCCTGAGAAATTCCGATATGGTAACCAAGCCCCGCATTGAAACCACTCGACGCAAGCCAATCCACACCGACAGAACCGTAAAAGAGCGTGCCTGATTTTTTCACTCCTTGAATTTCGAGCTCTCCGTCGCCTTCAAAAGCCACGTGCGAAACCGCAAGGCCTGCAATCGGGCTAAAGCTCATTCCCGGAACAAAAGCCGTCGCCCCTGCACCGTAGGTCGTCACCTTTGTTGTTTTACTGACGAGAGTGTTGCCATTAGAACTGATGCCCGTCGTTGCTTCAATTTCACCGTAGCCGACACGTGCACGAAGGAAATCGTTCATGTTGTAAGAAGCATTAAGACCAATGAGAGAAGGAAAAGGATTTCCTACGCTCAAGCCTACGCCTACTTTTTTTGCTTCACGATTGGAAGGCATGTCGGTAGAAATTTCTCCAGAAGCCAAGGCAGAAGTCGCCATTAAGTAGATTACAAATGGAAATAAAAATTTGCTCATGTTCTACCTCTTACAACTTTTGAAATTCAGTTTTGAAGCCGACCGCAAGAGTGCACGGACCCAATTTCTGAATGCTGTAAGTTAAACGATAGTTTTGTCCAGCAGTGACCGAGTGAGAGGCTACTGTCGCGGTGAAGTAGCGGAGATCTGCCGAACGGCCGTCTTGAATAGTTTCAATCGTCAAGAAACGAATAAACTCGTTTGACGAAGGACAATTGATCGTTGTGACATGAGGATTCACCACACGAAGCATTCCAGTCTCAGTGGCCGTGTATGTGAAGAACCATTTTTTGTCTCCACCAGCATGGCCATTGAGAACAATTTCATTTTGTTCTGCCGCCGGTGCATTCACTTTTAACGCTTGAGTTTCTGGGCTCTGATAAGGCGCAGTTGCCGGGGCCGCATCCCCGCCACCGCCCTCTACCGTCGCAGAACACGCCGCCAGTACGGTCATTGATAAAACAAAAAACAGACGAGTCGATCTTTTCATAAATTCCCCTTTAAAGGTTTTAGTTGGTTGAAGCGCGGGAATCTATGAGCGCCTTTACTAAAAGTAAAGGAAATTTTAATTTTATTAAAATTTCATATAATTATATTTAAACTTAATTAAAGTTTTTTTGAACTATGCCGATACGTGAATATGGCTAAAGTCCGCAAAAAGACTCAGAAATCTGGCGATGTGTCCTCCCAGGTCAGCCTCAAAAATAAGATTATCGATGCCGCATTTTTTTGTTTTGCCGAATCAGGGGTGGGCACCACCAAGCTCACTCAGATCGCGGCAAAAGCCGGGGTCGAAGCGCCCCATATGCACTATTATTTCCCTACTTTCGAAGCTCTTTTTACCGAAGTAGTGAATATCGCGCTTGAAGACTTAAGAGCTTACTCGGTACGAAATATTGAAAAAGGCAGAGGCGATCCCCGAAAAGCTCTCGATCTTTACGTTAAAGCCCCTTTTGAGTGGGCCAAAGAAAGACCTACCTACCTTCCGGTGTGGATGTATTTCTATCATCTCGCAGCCTGCGACAAAAAATTTGGTCGATTGAATCGCAACATACGTGAAATTGGACGAGATCGCATTTCTTTATTGATTTATAAAGGTATTGAAACAGGACAGTTCAAAAAAAATTCAGAATTTGAAGTTCCTGAACTTGCCACTCTTATTCAAGGGCTTATGACAGGCCACGGGGTACTCGCCGCCTCCGAAGAGGGTGGAGATTTTGATCAGCAATACAGGCTCGCTCTCAAAGCGATTCATTCTCTTATCTTGAAATAGACACTCAAGGCTCTTGCCCCACCAAGGAACTAAAGAGTCTCGTCTATTTTAATAAACCTCTCTAACCCTCTCGGGTTAGAGATTTTTAAAGCAAAGTACATACTTAAGATGCACGGCTGTGAAAATTTAATCGTCGTCGTCTTGGATAAATTCAATTCCAGAGCGTTCACCAGCAAAATACCATCTATACAGTACGTTGCCAGCTGCAGTTTCGTACGTCTCTAGTTCCGCATCGTCATAGATATCTTGATTATATGGAAGATAGGTTCTTTGACCCATGACAAGACCAATAAATTCGCGATCACCGTCATTACAACCATAGATGGCGACAATGTTTCCTCCAGACATAGGGTTAACAAGTCTAAACATATAGCTACCTGCGGCAAGTGTATCGCCATCTACAACATATACGCTTGCTTCATCGGCATCAAAATCAGCTGAGGAAATCGTCAGCGATTTTTCTAAAGTGAAGTGTGATTCTCGGCTTGGATTAATAGTCGCGTGCGCAGTGGTCGTAACAAACAACAACATGGCAAAGGCCAGATGGATAATTTTTTTCATAATTCGTAGCACTCCTTAAAAGGGTTAAAATATTTTTTCGCATTCTCATGCTATTTTCATTTGCGCAGTACAAGAACCGTGCCTTTCATCTATGCGCCTTTTTCGGCAGGTTTCAAAAGCCAGTTGGGCAAATTGCCACTTTTACGAGGGCAAAATGGTACAGCACAATGAATAAATTTGCTTTCATCGTAGTAAGGCGCGAGAATTTATGAATGAAACAGAAAATATTTTTTGCATTGCTTCTTGTCGTAGCTCTTAACGCCTTAGCCCAAACTAATAATGAGGAAGTCGTCGCCACGAGAACTCATGGCGGTTACGGCTTCATCGAGCTAGCAAAGGGTTTAGATGATTTTCTAACTTTTGACCAATTTATGTTTCAGCATAGAATATGTATCGTGACCGGCACACCTGAGTTTCCATCCCTTCTCCAAACTCTTCAAAAAGAAAAGAATGGTAAGGATTTTAAAACACAATTCATGTACGGAAATGCTCATTGCAAAAATTTTACTAAAGGTTTTTGTAAACACCCAGAAATTTACAAATCTCATAGCCAACTTTTAATGATGTGGCCCAATTATCCTACTGAGGCGGCAACATCCTTTGATCCGCCCGCATTTATAGGCCTGCACACGAAAGACGACAAGAGAATTACCACTTCCTTTTTCATTGGTTCTGAAACGACTTTTACTTATGCCGATGAGCAAGGACAAATCGTTGAAATGAAAGCGGACAATCTTCTTCCGCAACTTTATTTTGGTTCTTTAAAAGTTCGCAAATATGATCCTGATCTCCCTAAACAGGATATGACGAAAGATGGGTATGTGCTAAACGGGAAGATTGGCACTCCCTTAACGATCATTTATCCCATGTCCTCTTACAAAGATGGGATCAAGATCGTTAACAAAAAAACGGGTAAGCCAATTTTGAATCACGAAGGCAAACCGCTCGTTTTAAAAATCGATAATTATTTGAGATGTCTCAAAAAACAGATGAGTCAATCTGCGGACTACAGTTCGCGGCCACCGACTCCCACTACACCAAAGCCCCCGAGTACTTCACGCTGAGGCGCTTTCGCCTCACTGATTTTCCGACGAGAGCTCCATCCACTTCGTCTCAAGTGATTGGATCGTGGTCGTGTTGTCGGCCATTTGTTTCACGAGTTCACTCGAATATCCGCCGCCTGAAAGCAATTTTTCATTGAGCTCCTGATTTTCTTTTTCAAGCTTTTCAATTTGCTTCACACATTGACTCATTTCTTTTTCAATTTGCTTTGCGCGCTTCTCGAGTTCTTTTTTGTTTTGTCTTTGCTGTTTGATTTCGTCTTTTGGAGAATTCCCAGAACCCTTACTCGTCTCATCAGAAATAGACTCTTCTTCTAAGTCACCCGAGGCTAAGTTTTGTTGAATCCGCCAAACATATTCTTCATATGGTCCTGGGTAGAGATGAACTGATCCTTTAGATACTTCGAGAATCTTTGTCCCAACTCGTCTGATAAAATGACGATCATGGCTGACAATAATGAGTGTTCCTTCGTATTTACAGAGAGCCTGGGTCAGCGCTTCGACCGTTTGAAAATCTAAATGGTTCGTCGGCTCATCGAGCAATATACAGGGAACTTTTTGAAGGAGAATACGTCCCAACGCCACTCGCGACTTCTCACCTCCCGAAAGTACTTTCACTTTTTTCTGAATGCTGTTGTCGGTAAAGAGTAAAGCTCCTGCCATCGCACGAATTTCTTGAGGAGTCGTGCTTGTTTCAGTGACGTCTTCTAAAGATTCATACACGGTGTGATCAGGATCCAGAACTTCAATGACGTGTTGATTAAAGATGGCGATTTCCACTTGGTGCCCAAGAGTGCGCTCTCCTTTTAAAGGCGCAAGAGTTCCCGCAATTCCCTTTAAAAGAGTCGACTTGCCAGCCCCATTCAAACCCACGACCGCCACGTGATCGCCGCGTTTAATTTCTAAAGACACGCTTTTCAAGACTGTTTTCTCTGGATATCCAAGTTGCGCTTCATTTAATTGCAAAACCGTTTTCCCTACATGAGGAGGTCTAGGAATATGAATTGCCGCCTTGATCGGAACCGGCTTCAACTCCACGGTTTCCATTTTCTCTAATGTTTTTAATTTACTCTGCGCCTGTCTCGCCTTTGTGGCCTTCGCACCGAAACGGTTCACAAAATCCATGACGGCTTTTCTCTTCAAAGCTTGGCTTTGGGCTTGCGCCTCAAGCTGAGTACGCAAAAGTTCTTTTTGCTCAAAATAGTCGTCGATATTTCCGCTAAACTTAACAACCTCTCCGGCTTCGATCTCTAAAATATGATCGGTGGTTTTTCGTAAAACTTCGCGGTCATGAGAGATGAGTAAAAAAGCGCCCCGGTAATTTTGCAAAAATCCTTCAAGAAGAAGTGTGGTCTCTAAATCTAAATAGTTCGTAGGTTCATCGAGCAGCATGAGGTTGGGATCCATTCCCAAAAGACCAATGAGCTTAATGCGCATACGGTAACCACCACTCAAACTCAAGATGGGCTTCGCAAAGATCTCCTCAGAAACTTGAAGCTCGCGTCCTAATGTTTTTGTTTGCCACACGGGCAAACGGCAGATGCGCTCGAGATAGGAGTTCCCTGTCTCCTCCGGAAGCCATTCATCATGCTGAGATAAATAGCCAAGTCGTAAGTTTTGTGAACGAACCACTTCACCGTCATCAAGCTTCTCTTGTTGAATAAGAATTTTAAAAAGTGTGGATTTGCCTGCACCGTTAGGACCGATCACCCCAACGTGTTCGCCCTCGTTGATAGAAAATGTCGCTTGCTCAAATAAAACTTGAGGGCCGTAAGATTTATGGCCATTATTCATTTGAATGAGATTTTGTCCGTCTGCCATAGCACATGAAGATAACGGGACGCTGATAAGATTACAAGAAAGTTTAAAGGATCAGAAACCTGGTCTTAAGTCTATCCAATTCTCTTCAGCAATCCCTCAGGTTTGACGAAAAGAGAGCATGCCATCTACGAAAAATTATAAATTAACAGATGACGGACACCATGAACTCCTAAAAATCATGGATGTTTGTTTTGGTGCTTATTTTATTGGCTTAGCTTTACTCTCAGGGGTAGCAGCCTATAACCAACAAACGAGTTGGTGGGGTTTTATCAGTCAATTGTCGTTTCCCATCACTAATCTCATAATTTCGCAGGTTTCCTTTCGCCTAAAAAATCCAACGCCATTTGAAATTTTCCGGCTTTCACTCAATTGCATTTTTTTTGCGCCACTTGCGTTTTTACTTACTGATGGTGCGCTTGATCAATATTGGATTACTGCCGCTATGCTTACGCTTGGTAGCTCTATTATCGTTATGTCCATTACTTCTAATCCTACCCACGGAAAGATCATTGTGTGTGCCTATGTCACGATGATGGTTTTGGTCGCTACTTTCTCTCCTAAACCAGTGAACTGGTATCTTTTTGGAATGTATGCCGGCTTGGCATTAATGTTAGGTAGCTTTATCACACAGACAATGGAAGTTCTGACAAAAAGTTTAAGACGTGAGTCAGAGCACACACAAGAACTCGAAAGATCACAAAAAATCATCATGGACCAACAACAAGCCTTGGTGAGTTCTTCGAAAATGTCAGCGCTTGGTGAAATGGCCGGCGGAGTGGCTCACGAAATCAATAATCCTTTGGCTGTAATCAAAACTCTCTCCGCACAACTCCTTGAAGTGATAGAGGAACAAAATATCGATCGACCTTTAGCCAAAGAGATGGCAACACAAATAGAAAGCACCACAGATAGAATTGCGAAAATCGTTCGGAGTATGCGTTCTTTCTCTCGGGATGGCAGCAACGACCCTTATCAGTCTGTGAACATTCATCAATTAATTGAAGAAACCTTGAGTTTTTGCAGAGAACGATTTATCGGTCACGGCACTCCAGTCACCGTAGAAAGTTTCAACAAAAATTTATGCATCGAAGGGCGCTACACCGAGCTTTCGCAAGTGCTTCTGAACCTTTTTAATAATGCCCATGATGCTATTCTTCATCACACAGATAAATGGATAAAAGTGTCCGTCTCTGACCAACAAGATTGGGTAGAGCTTCATATAACAGATAGTGGAACAGGCATTTCTCCCGAAGTGCAAAACAAAATGTTTCAACCCTTTTTTACTACAAAAGAAATCGGGGCAGGTACCGGTATGGGCTTGAGTATTTCAACAGGCATTATTGATAGCCATAGTGGTGAACTGCGCCTAAACAATAAATGCAAGAATACCTCTTTTGTTATTCGCTTACCTAAGTTTCAAAAGCCTGCCCGTTCAAAATCAGCTGCCTAAGCATCAAGATGCATAAAACTTTGCAAGATTTTCGAGGCAGCCCATCCATCCTTTCATGACAAAAATATTCCCTTATAAATCATCGCTATGCCTAGCAAGAGAATAAAAAATGAAACGAGTCTTTTAAAGACTCGCTCCGGTAGTTTTTTAAGAACGATAATTCCAAAAAATGTTCCTATTAAAGCGCCAAGAGTTGCGACGATCAAAAAATTCGTTTGGGCAAGAAGCGCTGGGCCTTGATTCATAAAGTAGATTGGCATTCTCGCCAGATCAACAAGTACCCCAATCGCCGTTGCTGTCCCCACAAAAGTATTTCGATCTATTTTAAATCCCAAGAGAGCGGCCGACCGAATCCCTCCCTGATTTCCAACTAAACCTCCGAGCATTCCCGAGAGGGCTCCCATAATCCATGCCATTTTTGGTCCAAAGTGAAATTTTTCATTCAGTCCTGTGGATCCAGTGAATCCCGCAAAAGTTAATATGAAACCAAAAATAAGAGTCAGCACTGATGGATGAAAGTTCGCATTAAGAAGAGCGCCCAGCAAACCACCGGCGGCGCTTAAAATTCCGAAATGTATAAGCACCTGTCTGTCGATGTGATGTCGTAAAATCCAAAATCGCGTGAAGGTCGCAACAAGATGCGGAACCGAAACGACAGCTACGGCAAGTTTTGTATCTAGTTTGAGAGCAAGAAGAGGTGTCAGCAGACTACCAATTCCAAAGCCCGATACCGCCGCAACTCCACCTGCTAACACTGAAACCACCAATAGCGCTAAATGAAAGATATCCATATTCAAGTTTCCCCTAACGTCACTTTTTGAGCCTTTCTATTCATGCCCACAATTTCCTATAGTTCCAACAAGTAAAACTGCTATGACAAGTTGTCACAAAATTGGGTTAAACCTCATTTTGAATGGACTCCAACACCATATTATTCTTAATACCTGTATGTACTAAGGCTTAGAAGTTCACTAGTAACTGTATAAAGAGGAAACTATGACCCATCATCACGAACACCATCATGATTCCCAACATAAAGATCCCGTTTGCGGGATGACCGTACAAACTTCGACCGCAAAAGCTCAAAGCGAATATCAAGGTAAGACTTATTATTTTTGCAATCCCAAATGCAAAACCAAATTCGACGCGAACCCGTTACAGTATCTTGAAGAGCAAGCTAAAAAGACAGCCCGAGCCGATATTGAATATACATGCCCTATGCATCCCCAGGTTCTCCAAATCGGACCTGGTTCCTGTCCTATTTGCGGCATGGCCCTTGAGCCCGTCGAGATCACGGTAGGTGAAGAAGACAATTCAGAATATTTAGCGATGAAAAAACGTTTTTGGGTGGGCGTTGTTCTTTCCGTACCTCTCTTATTCATTACTATGGGCGGACGAAACTTTATCGAATCGCATGAAGCCATGAAATGGATGAAATGGGTCGAGCTTGTACTTGCAACGCCGGTCGTACTCTGGGGAGGGTGGCCGTTCTTCGAAAGATTTTGGCAATCGTTGAAAAATCGAAATCTCAATATGTTCACACTTATTGGACTGGGTGTAGGCGTGGCTTATCTCTACAGCTTAGTTGCGATTTTCTTCCCCAACCTATTTCCTGATTCCCTCAAAGATTCCATGACTGGTGAAGTGGGACTCTACTTTGAGGCGGCTGCAGTGATTGTCACATTGGTTCTTTTAGGACAAGTGATGGAGCTCAAAGCTCGCAGCCAAACAAGTACCGCGATAAAAGCTTTATTGGGGCTCGTACCTAAAACGGCTCGAAGAATGCGGCAAAATGGTTTAGAAGAAGACATTCCACTTGAAGAGATCCAAGTTGGTGATCAACTGCGGGTTCGGCCTGGCGAAAAGATTCCGGTTGATGGGATTGTTGTAAACGGTCATTCCTCTGTCGATGAATCGATGGTTAACGGAGAGCCGATTCCGGTTGAGAAAATTCCTGGTTCAAACGTCGTTGGAGCGACAATCAATGGAACAGGATCTTTTATCATGAAAGCCGAAAAGGTCGGCAGAGACACTTTGTTGTCCCAGATCGTTCAAATGGTGAGCGAAGCACAACGATCCAGAGCGCCCATTCAAAAACTGGTTGATCAAGTTTCCGCCTACTTTGTTCCAACGGTGATCCTCATCTCCATCATTACATTTGTTGTTTGGGCTCTCGTGGGACCTGACCCAAAATTAGCTCACGCCATTGTCAACGCTGTTGCCGTTCTTATCATCGCTTGTCCGTGTGCGCTTGGACTCGCTACTCCCATGTCGATTATGGTTGCTACCGGTCGAGGTGCTGCAATTGGTGTCCTCTTTAGAAATGCCGAAGCTATAGAGCTTGTGAGAAAAGTGAACACGCTCGTCGTCGATAAGACAGGAACTCTTACTCTCGGAAAACCAAAACTCGTCATGATCAAATCCGTAGGAACGCTCAACGAGGAAGAGCTTTTGGCATTAGCCGCAAGTCTCGAACAGTCGAGCGAACACCCACTGGCGACCGCGATTGTTACAAATGCGAAAGAAAAAAATATAAAACTAAGTCCTGTTGATCAATTTCAATCCATTACCGGTAAAGGAGCCACTGCCGTCATCGACAAAAAAAATGTAGTCGTGGGGAATCACTCGCTCATGAAGGAACAATCCATCCTAACAGAAGATTGGCAAACCCTCGTCGATTCGCTGCGGTCTGAAGGACAAACCGTCATGTACGTCGCTGTTGATGGCCAGCTCGCAGGACTTCTTGGCGTCACCGATCCGATCAAACCAACGACCGTCGAAGCAATTAAAGCTCTCCAAACATCGGGCATTAAAGTCATCATGGTCACAGGAGATAATCAGAAAACTGCAGAGGCTGTCGGAAAAAAAGTGGGCGTTGATGAAATCATGGCCGATGTATTGCCACAGAAAAAGGCCGAGATTGTTAAGAGATTGCAAAGCGCAGGACGGTTTGTCGCTATGGCGGGTGATGGCATAAACGATGCTCCTGCATTAGCACAGGCTCAAGTCGGAATCGCAATGGGCACTGGAACAGACGTCGCAATGAGTAGTTCCGGCGTGACTCTTGTCAAAGGCGATTTAATCGGAATTGTGAGAGCGAGAGCTTTAAGCGAAAGCACACTCAGAAATATTCGACAGAATCTTTTCTTTGCATTTGTATATAACACGCTTGGCATACCCGTTGCGGCAGGAATTCTCTATCCATTTTTTGGGTTACTTCTTAGTCCAATGATTGCTGCGGCAGCGATGAGCCTGAGCTCAGTTTCCGTAATCGCTAATGCACTAAGGTTGAAAGGTCGGATCTAAAACTGTAGTTTAGCTTGATCAAGCTTAGCTTCGATGTTTTGTCCAATCTAATAGAAAAGCAACAAATACACCGATCGACACGACACTCGAAAGCAACACGGCCCCTGCAGCACAGTCTTTTGCTCGCTTAATTTCAGGGTGTAGCTCTGGATGAAGTCGATCTATAAGATATTCTAGCGCTGTATTTATCATTTCAGTCGACAGGACACTTCCGATCGTTATTATCAATAAGCCCCACCACATAGGTGAGGCGCCGAGTATTGCGACAATGCTCAAGACCAAGACGGCTATAAGACATTGAAAGCGAAAGCTTGACTCTCTCTTCAAGGCTATTTCAATTCCGTGCAATGCAAACCTAAGGCGCTTGCGAAACGGCTTATTTTTCATTCGGCTTATTTGCGTTGTCACTTTTTATAGCCTTTCCATTTTCTATAGATTGAATTCTCGAAAGAAGTACTGAGTGCTCTTGTGCGTTCTGTCTTTCCAATACTGAAATCTTTTCCTCTAACGCTTTGATATTTCGAGGTAGTTCAATGTAGTTTTTGAACAATGTGGATAAGACAAAATATCCAACTACAAAAAGCATAGCTATTGCGAACATGCCTACCATGAACGCTTTTCCCAGTCCTGACATCCCGTCCTCCTCTAAATAATACCTAACTCTCGCCGCATAACTTGCTCATCTTGGTGAGAAACATAGACGAGAATCTGTGGACTGTTATTGTTCTCTCGAACCAAATATGAAATGTCGAATAGAATCTGTTTGTTTCCAGTTTTTCTAAAGCGGGCACTCCATTGAACCTTTGCCCACGAATGTAAGTCGTCAATTTTCGTAACTTCAATTTTTTGAGGACTTAACGAGAGCATACCAGTACTTCTTTGAGACTCAGCTACGCTGTTGAGAGCTACATGAATCTCCTCTCTCCCTTTAAGACAACCCGTAAAATTAGGAGCTGCCGCAAGAGCACAGTCACCATAAAATTTAGACAGCTTTTCTCCATCGTCAAAAGCTTTGCCATAAGATTCAAAAAACTCTGTTAGATTAATTTTTCGATATTGAACATTCGCCATTCCATTTCCCTGCCTTAAGGCTCCAGCTTGAGCTCTTTTTCAAAAAGCAGCCTGCTTCTTTTGATTTTGGGTCTATACTTAAAACCAAACTGCTGAATAGCACGGCTCTTAATCAAAGCAGCTATTTCACTTGGAGAGTCACTCACAATAATGTTCTCGTAGTCTTCCGAATCAATGGTGTGTTTCCCAATCATAGTCTCTTTCATAAACTGAATGAGTGGGCGCCAATAATTGGTACCCATCAAGATAAGCGGAAACTTTTCGACTTTTGCCGTTTGAATTAAAGTCGCTATTTCAAAAAACTCATCCAGCGTTCCGAAACCACCTGGCATAGCGACAAATGCATATGAATATTTCGCGAGCATCAACTTGCGTATGAAGAAATACCTGAACTCAACAAACGTATCAAGATATGGGTTGGCTTTTTGTTCTTTGGGAAGAAGAATATTACATCCAACGGATCTGCCACCAGCATCTTTAGCTCCCCGATTTGCGGCTTCCATTAAGCCACCAGCTCCACCAGTAATAACTGTAAAGCCAAGTTTCGCGACTTCTGAACCTAATGTTCGAGTTTGAGAATAATACGGATGATCTTCTTTAAACCGTGCAGATCCATAAATCGTTACACACGGACCTACAAAATGAAGGGCACGAAAGCCTCTGATACATTCCACCAAAATCCGTATTGCCTGACGTGTCTCAAATCGCCGAGTAAGGGGGCCTTGCAAGAATACTTCATTGTTTTGTTGTCTAGTTCTCTTTGGGGTCATTATTACTTTGAAATAGTCATGAGTGCGTTGTAGTCATCACCTCGAACAGACAAAGCAATTCTATTGATAGTGTCAAAGCCTCGACCCTTTAAAAAAATCTCGAGTTCTTCCTTTAACTGAGCAAGGTAGACAACTTCAAAAGCCGTCGGTCCTTTTCTCACAATTTTATTAACTTGTGGCTGAGTATTCATTTTTTGGAGTTGGCGTGGCATGTTGTCCCCTTTGTTAATTTGTTAACAGCTTAAACTACAATACTCCTGCCAATGGCCAACCTATCTTTGTTTGCTTTTAAGGTCATTGCTGTGACAACCTGTCATATGCCAAGGTGACATTTTGGCTTATGGTGAACGATTTCGGTTTCAAGACAACGCAAATCACTTACAAGCTAATATTTTTTTGGACTCGGTGATCGCGCGCCCAAGTTGAGATCGGAAGAGC
>JBFWOZ010000052.1:0-18259 GCA_050250255.1 Bdellovibrionales bacterium
CAACTAAGAGCGAGTCATTCACAACGGAACTCTGCTTATTTTTTATTTTCTCTGTGGAAGAACAACGTCAAATTTTTCTGTGTTGTCTCCTACCTTTACTCGCACTTCCATTTCTATAGGCGTCCGTGTCCTGCTGAGTTCTGAAACATATTCTCCGTGAGAAAGTTTTTTTAATTTTAACGTACGTTTTCGGTTTTGTTCCAAAATAAGCACATCAATATGTGCATTTGCGAGATCTACGACTACCATCGGCTTACCCACTAAAGAAAATGAAATTGTTTTTTCTCCAGGTTGCACATTGAGTGTTACAAGATTTCCTGAGCGGGAAATATTTTGTAAATCAGGCTGCGCAAATTTATCTTCTGCCATAGCTGTAAGTGATATGTGCATTGCAATTGTGATAAACCATTTCATTTTAAGCTCCTTATAAATCTTCTTCAGGCTCAGTCACATCATCCGAGATGAGGCCGTACGCACGCTCTTTTCGATAAAGCGTGCGGCGACTAATGCCTAATGTTTTTGATGCCAAATCTTTTTTGTGTTCGAATTGAGAAAGTATTAAGCGAATGTATCTTTCTTCGAGTTTTTCAAGAGTAGGAGTGTCCGAATACAATTGCTGAAATGTAGCTTTTGCCGTTGCAATGGCACTGCCGCGGATTTCGTCAGCAGCTATCAGTTCATTTCTACTTAATACGACCGTACGTTCAATCACATTTTCAAGTTCGCGCACGTTGCCTGGCCAAGGATGTGCCATTAGTTCGGCAAGGGCTTCTGGAGTTACGCCTCGTACCTTCGAATTATTTTGAACGGAGAACTTTTCTACAAAATGTTCTACGAGAAGTGGAATATCTTGAGGTCTTTCTCTCAGGGGGGGGACACGAACGGGAATTACATTCAGACGATAAAAAAGATCTTCCCGAAATTTCCCTTCTTTTACCATTGTATTAAGATCGCGATGAGTGGCTGTAATAATACGCACATCAATTTTTTTACTCGTATTTCCTCCGACAGGGCGGATTTCCTTGTCCTGTAACACGCGCAAAAGTTTTGCTTGAAGCGAAAGACTTAAGTCGCCAATTTCGTCTAAAAACAAAGTGCCACCCTCGGCAACTTCAAATAAGCCTTTTTTGTTTTCAGTTGCCCCTGTAAAAGAACCTTTCATATGTCCGAAGAGTTCACTTTCTAAAAGGTTTTCTGGAATAGCCGTACAATTAATAGGGACGAAAGGCTTCTTGCTTCTTTGGCTGCAAGAATGAATCGCGCGGGCGGCTAGTTCTTTTCCGGAGCCGCTCTCCCCACTAATAAAGACATTGGCAGAAGCATGGGAAACCCTTTTGATAAGATCAAAAAGTTCCATCATCGCAGGACTTTTTCCAATAATATGGTCGAGATGAAATTCTTTTTTAAGCTCTCGCTTTAACACTTTATTCTCAGTTGTAAGCTGTGAACGCTCTTGAGCTCTTTTAACTAGGAGAATGAGTTCATCCATTTTAAATGGTTTCACTATGTAATGGTAAGCCCCGAGCTTCATTGCTTGAATGGCTGTTTCGATAGAACCAAATGCGGTCATCATAATCGAAACAATGGAGGGATAATCGTTTTGAACTTTCTGGAGGAACATCATCCCGTCAATGTCTTTCATTTTCAAATCGGTGATGAGGATGTTTGGGACCTCGTTTTTGAATTTAACAAGAGCTTCGGCTACGGATGTAAATTGAGTAACTTGATAGCCTTCTGCTGTAAGCATGTCCTTGATGAGCCGGCCCATTTCGATGTCGTCGTCTACCACTGCTACTTTTTTTGCTAAACCCATCTGTTATTTCCTTCTTTTCTTTTTGATAAGTACAATTATTATACCCGTATCAAATCGAATATAGGTCACAATGGTCGCAAAAAAATGACAATATGTCATCATGATTTGTGACAAAATGGCCCAAATGCTGATTTTAAACACCTTAGTTTTGCTCTCGTAATTGGCAGGATTCTTGGAATTGAACTTCTCATGAAAATCGTACTCACAGGCGGGCCCTCTGCTGGAAAAACCACTCTCGTTCAAATCATTGAGCGAGAGTTTAGAGATTTTGTCGTTACAGTTCCAGAAAGCGCCAGTATTCTTTTTAAAGGTGGAATGTTTAGGGGAGCTAGCGAGCTAGATTTAATTTATCAGCAACGTGCGATTTATTATTTACAAGTTGAGCTCGAAACGCTCGCGCAGAAAAAAAATCCAAATAAGGTGATTGTTTGTGATCGTGGTTCGCTGGATGGAATGGCGTATTGGCCAAGTACGAGCAATATTTCATTTTTAGAATCCATTGGGACAACAGTGAGCCATGAATGTGAGCGTTATGACTGGGTTTTGCATTTAGAAACTAGTGCAAGTCATGCTTACGATATTTCTAACCCTATAAGAATAGAATCGTACGATCAGGCGAAGATTGTTGATGAGAAGGTGAAGGCGGCCTGGAGTAGTCATCCTAATCGCGTCATAATATATAACTCGCAAGCCTTTTCGCGCAAAGTAGAACAGGTTTTAAAAATCATGCACCAGATTTTATTTTAGAATTTACGAATGTAATGCCGATCTCAAACTGAATCGAAGTCAGATCCTTAGCTGGACAAATTTGCATGCGGTCTATGCTTGAAAACTTGATAATAAAGCATAACCCAAAATAGTGCTCCAGAAGTTATTACTGGTACGACAAAGCCAGCATATTCGAATTTTTTGAAGCAGTATCCACCAACAATAGAACCTAAAAAGAAAAAGAATATAATGCCTGTGCGCATGAGGTTGGCCTGCACTTCGCTGTTCAATTCACCGTTAAGTTTTTTCTTATTTAAAAATCTTACTATGCCAATTCCAAGGTCAGTCGTAATCCCGGTTAGATGCGTTGTGCGAATAACAGATTTGGAAACGGTTGCAATCGTGCCGTTTTGAATTCCGCAGATAAGACAAAGTAAAGCGAGAAGCAGGTAGTCTCTTGAATTTTCAAGAGGCTCGCCAAATTTTCCAAAACGTCCTGTCAGGCCCAAAACGAGAACGATAGTAATCAAAAAAAATATCAAACCAAACGTAATGTAGTATTTGGGACGTTTATGAAGTTTTAGGCGTATATCCACTAGTTGGCCGCTGAGCATACAGCCAAAAAGAAAAAATAGAGGAACGATCAACATTCCAAGTGCGTGGCTTGTATCGGTTTGATTAATTTCATAACCAAAGAAGGTTGCAAATCCAGTGACATGGGATACAAAGCGATGGACGGCCATAAAGCCGCCGATATTTAAAAGGCCGGCTTGAAAAGCCATTGCCATCCAAACGGTAATGTTGCTTGGAGTATAGTGAGAAATAGATTCATTTCCAAATAGCATGCTTAAGTCTATTATAATTAGTGCAGATGCGCGATGTTTTATTTATATATTCCAGAGTTGGCTGCTTTTTATTTTTCACGCAACATCTTCTAAATAAAGATGTTGCGTTTGAGAAATGGATATCAGAATTGCGGCTTCACTTTTTCCCACCCATATATATGACCTAGGGATAAGGCCGAAATTCCAACAAGTACCAGCTCTATTGAATGTTGCCAAACTCCTATGAGAAGAACAATAAAGCCAATAGAATGAGCGATAATGTTGAAGGGGTGCAAATGCAAAAGAACAATTTTTCCTAAGGTTGTCTCAGCGAGTTTCAGTGGGTCTACTGTACTCACAGATGCATAAGAGATAAGACGATACGCGACAAGTACTCCTAAGGCCATCATCCAATTTTGATACCACATAAAGTAAACGACCCAAGGTAATCCTGCCATTTCTATAAACAAACTTCGAGGGTGTGCACGCTTCAACACATATCTTTTCAATGATGTTAGTTCGAAAGTTGATTCATCAGCGTAAAATTCACCTTTATAAATCACTGTAGTATTCACTTTGTCTCCTTAGTTACTGTTAAGGAATAAATTTCCTCACATGTTTGCGATTGAGTTGCAAAGGCATGACCAACAAGCAAAAGAGCTTTAAAGACTTTTGGTGGAATTTTAGATTCTTGTCCTGCCATTGACGCCATGTGCCTGCTCGGTCATTATGACTCAAACTTTTAAAAGTACCTGTTCATTTCAAATTAAATGTTGTTTTTAGCAAAATGCTGGTCTGGCACACAATGTGCTCTAGTGGTTTGTGTGTTTGCAAGTAGCGACGCTAGTTATAGCTCCGGTGGGTGTAAGTCCCGCAAGTGAAAATACCAGTTGTCACTTTAGCTTGGACCACTCAGAGGCAGGGTAACTTGCCTCTGAGCGGCTGGTCGACAAGATCTACAAAAAGTTCGTGTTGTGGATCTAGCAAACAAGCAGGTTTTAGCGAAAGCGAACCTTTGAACTCAAACATCTGTGAACGCTCGGAACGAATGGCGGGAGATGTAATAAAGAGGCCGAACCATTGAACGCAGGTGAAGGCAATAGGATTGATGAAGATCTGGTAAGAGCAGTCAGTCTCTCTTTAAAGAGGTAGAAGGAAAACATGATTGTAAGGAGAAATGATGAAAGCGCGGAACCACTTGATGATCGGCGACAGGTGACTGTCGGCAAAAAAGCGTTAGATAAGTGTGTGCTTACAACTTTGTTGAGAGTGCCATCGAAACCATACGCTAAAGTTATTAAGTGGGGCGGATGAGATCAATAAGTATTCTTTTGAAGGTGTGACCTTCGGAAGAAGTACGAGGATCTCTGGAACTGAAGCCTAGCTTCAGTTTTTGAGCTGTTCTGAGGAAATCTCAATGGGCAGTTCTTAAAATGGGAAGTGGAGCCATCGGGAGGAATAAATTTATTTTCCCTCTCGGTGCGCCACTCTCCTTACTTAATTTATTAGAAAATTCTTAAAAGGAGAATGTATGAATACTCAAAACGTTATAATCTGGGCTGTAGATCCAACTCAAAATCCAAAAGATTCAAAAAATATTATTAAAGAAATGAAACTATGGAGTAGGGCTCTTGATTGTAAGATTCTACCTGTGACTGTGATTCCACAACCCCTTTTTAGAATGCCAATTCAAGTTGAAACATTAGGAGAAAAAAGTTTAAGTAAAATTGTTGAAAAATCTGTTCGGAACTTCTTAGCAAAAGCAAATTTTAAAGGACACTTACCTCCGCAATTTATTTCTATCCCGTCTTCTTCTCGAAGAACGAAAGCCAGTGCCCTTGCACAATTTGCCGAGAGAAATGGAGCTCAACTTATCGTCTCTGCTACAAGTGCTCGAAAAACATGGTACCCCCGTATTGGTGGTTTCGCTGAAGCGCTTATTACAATATCTCGCACTCCTGTTTTGTTATTGAATCCACAAGCCAAAATTTCACCTCGTATTTCTTCTGTTATGTTTCCAACGGATTTTAGTGGCAGTTCAAAAACTGCTTTAATGAGGTTGGCGCCTTGGCTCAAAAAATTGAATGCCAAAGTTTTGCTTTACAACCAAATGGAGACTCCATTCGTACATATTCCAGCGTCCGGAGTCTATTTGCCTGAATACTATCAAGAGACACTTGCCACCTCTCAAGAGGCTTCACGAAAGAAAAAAGCTAATAATTGGTCCAAGATTATTGAGGAGCAGGGTATCTCTGTTTCATCTTTAGTAGAAAATCAAAAGTCTATTTTATCAGATGACATTATCTCCGTGGCAAACCGCACGAAAGCTCAGCTCATTGCTATGCCGAGTTATTCAAGCCCAATTGCAAGAGCCTTTTTGGGAAGCACAGCTCGAGAAGTTCTTTTACAGGCTAAGTGTCCAGTTTTGATTTTTTATCGACCCAAAGCTTTGAGACCAGCAAAAAAAGAAGCAGACGAGCAAAGCAGAGCACCATTTGAATCATCTTCTCTGACGGCAAATTTATATTGATAAGTTAGTTGCAAGGTCCCCATCTCAACCCAACCCCGAGATTTGAATACTTTTAAAGTTTCAAATACTCGGGGTTTCCTTATTTTGCTTATATCTAAAGCACATTTTTGCTGCACTCGCCAACTCCTCTACTTTTTTTGAAAGACAACTTGTCCACCATTATTGCCAAAAGATCACGTCTTTGTATGAGAGCTTGTTCTCAGCGTATTTGAATGTTGGCACTTCACTTGCCATAGCAACTCGTCGCATAGGGGATATTATGAAAATCATTGTATTATTATTAATTGTTACAAGCTCAGTAGTTTGGAGTTCAGAGTCACCGATGAGTACTCAGGAAGCGTTAAGACGATTTCATGCTCAGCCAAAAATTTTTATGGAGGAAATTCCAACCAAATGGTCTGAGACAGGCCAAAAGAAAAAATCAACGTTTCCTAAGAGCTCCATACAAACAAAATCTTTCTTGAATAAAAAGGATTCGTTACGTCAACGACTGTGTACTCAGAACGGTAGGAGGCAGAGATGTCCTACATTTAGAGAAAATAATATTTCCCTATTTCTTGAAAAGTCCAATCATGTATTCATCGACGAGGGTATTAAAACGACATTTCAAGAATTTTTTGAGGGAGTTCCATCGTTTCGGAATATTCGAGATATTGATAAATACCGAGAGCTAGAAGTCGCTCAAAAACCTTGGTCTGATACCTATTGGCCTCTTTACATGGGAGCTCTTGGGCAGCGTTATGGTGATCCAAATTTCCCATCAAGTGACTGGTTGTCCAATTTTAATTACGTTTCAAAATTCGATATCTTTGACGGAGGTCCAAAAGATCAGCTCGCTCCTTCTGAAAAATATGATTTTTTATTAGGGGATCGAGCAAAGACTCTTACTGAGAGTATGTGGAATCAAGGCCGATACTACTATGACAGCGGAGGTGATGTCGAAAGATGGATGGGACTGTGTCATGGTTGGGCTGCGGCTTCTTATATGCTTGCTCGACCTACTAAGTCTGTCGAGGTTACGGCAGCCGATGGTGTAACAAAAGTGAAAATGTATCCATCGGACATCAAGGCGCTTGCAACACTGCTTTGGACAAGCGACCAAAATAACACGCTCTTTGTTGGTGGTCGATGCAACGATAAATCGCCACCACGAGACGAAAACGGAAGAATTATTAGCAGTCAATGCTTCGACACGAATCCTGGAGTTTGGCATTTGGCTTTAATCAATAGAATCCGACAGGGAAAACCATTCGTATTTGATGCCTCTTACGATTATGAAGTGTGGAATCAGCCAGTACTTGGTTATTCGTTCAAATATGTGAACCCTGAAACTATGGAAGACTCAGAGGATCTCAATCAGTCTGTGATTCCGATTGAAAATTTCAAGAATGACAAATTTAAAAAATACCGATCATCACAGAGTAAGTTCATTGTTGGAATTTCGATGGAGGTTATTTATCTCGCGGAAAATCTTCCTTCGATACAAGATTACGATTCACCAGATTTTGATAGCAGAATGAGAGTGCGCTACCTTTATGATCTTGAGTTGAATGAGGGCTGGGACATCATTGGTGGTGAGTGGTACCATAACGCACACCCTGACTTTATTTGGACTCCACAAAGTGGGACTCGAGCGATGTCATCAGGTGACTACATGATCCGTTCCAAGTGGCAAGCTGGGCGCTCTGTACCAGCCAACTGGCTGTCAGCTGCACGCTATTCCTCTCGTGAGTCGTTGCCGTTAGCCAATGTTGTAGAAAAATTAATTGAATGGGCCCAATAAAAACAATTCTAAATATAAAAAGGAAGTCGTATGAAAACTCGCTTATTAATTTTGCTATTTTATCTGACACCTTTCACCTGCATCGCCTCTAATTCAGAACCTGAGCTTCGACGTGTACTTGATTACAAAACTTATAAAACAATATGTGTAGTGGAGGCGAAGCATGTTGAATGGGACATTTTGACAAAATACAATGCCAATTTGTCAAAACGCCATCGTTAAGTCATCTATATTAAAGATGAGCTTGGTCGGTAAATTGTAATGTAAAGCCGATAGAATCTACAGCCTATCAACTTTCCAATGGAGGAAAATCATGAAATCGATCCCAAGCGTACAAAAATATATGACCTATATTCCTAAGAGTATCGGTTTTGATCAATCTATTGAGCAAGCGGTCAGTGTTATGCGGGAACTTCGAGTTAGACATCTGCCGGTTCTCAAAGGCGGAAAGCTAGTAGGCGTATTAAGCGATCGCGACATTAATCTGGTACTTGGATTTAAAGATGTCGATCCAAAAAATATGAAAGTGGAAGAAGCTTACACACCTAATCCTTATTTTACAAAACCTTCTGCGCCTCTTAATGAGGTTGTTGCAGAAATGGCAGAACATAAATATGGATGCGCGCTCGTCGTGGATAACAACACCCTAGTTGGAATTTTCACTGAGGTAGATGCATTTCGAGCCCTCTCTGAACTATTAGAAACTCGTCTTAAACACTAACAAAAGAGAAAAAGATGAAAACGCTCGGTTTAATTACTTTGATTTTAGGTCTTTCTCATGTTGGATTCGCGAAAGAGCGCAAGGAACAGGCGAGTGTGCGCACGACGATGCATGAAATCCTGTTTCGAATGCAAGCACTCCGTCCTTATATGGTGAGTAAAGAAAGCTTTGAAGATCCTAAGAATGAACAAAAGATCGCCGAGCAATTAACGAAACTGACTCAACTTGTGAAGACAGCAAAGCACGACAAGCTCTCTAAGGCCCCTGGGCTACGGATGTCGAAGCAAGTTTTGCAAGAGCATCTTGACGATACGACCCGTATTTTCAAAATTGGGAACAAAGATTATGCTCGTTGGTCTCTCAACTCGACCTTCACAATTTGCATGAGCTGCCACACTCAGGCACCTTCGGAGTCTCGCAACTGGAGTTTGATTGGGTTTACAAAATTTGGAAGTGATTTTGAGCATGCAGAGTTTTTGTTTGCTGCAAGAGACTTTGATCATGCTTTAGAGAAGTATGATGTCCTGATCGACGGGTATCCTGGCAATAAAATAAGGGCTTTGGAATTAGAAAAATCCATTGAACGAAAGATGGCCATTTTTGCAAGAGTAAAGCGCGATTTTAAAGGTGGATTAGAGAGCGTTTTGCGAAGCCAGAAAAATACAGAATTACCTCAATATGTTAAGAAAAATTTGATGGCCTGGGAGGCCTCATTTCGTGAAGCCGCAAAACATTCATTTCCAGATCCAAAAACATCTAACGATGAACAAATAGAAAAATACGTGACCCAAGAAATGAAAAAGGGCCTTTGGGATCGTATGATTCAGGCCGCGGATCCGCGACTCACTAAAAATCTTATTATCTCGGGCATACTTTACGAGTATCTGAATTTACATCCTGAAACTAAGATTCGACCAAATATCCTTTTTTGGCTTGCGCAATGTGATCAAACTTTGAACAATAATTTTTTCTATTCTCTTTCAAATATCTATCTCAAAGAATGTATGAATCATTACCCGAATCATCCTGTGGCGAAACAATGTTTTAAGGAGTATGAAAGTAATACGCTTTTTTCTTATAGTGGATCTGGCGGTACTCATGTACCAAGCGAAGTTCAAAAGGAACTAAATAATCTGCGCAAGAAAATCTATAGAGAAACCGTGCAATGAAAATCCAATTTTTAGGAGCCGCACAGACCGTGACCGGGAGTCGTACCTTGATGGAACATCGAGGTTACCGAATGCTCGTGGATTGTGGGTTATTTCAAGGCCCTAAAGAGAAGCGCCTTTTGAATTGGAATCCTTTTATCGAGGCTCAGCATCTCGATGCAGTGTTGCTAACGCACGCACATATTGATCATTCAGGATATATTCCTAAACTTGTAAAAGAGGGCTACACAGGTCAGATTTTTTGTTCCGCAGCAACCCGAGATTTAGCTCATATTCTTTTACTCGACTCCGCTCATTTGCAGGAAGAAGATGCTTTATTTGCTAATCAGACAGGGTATTCCCATCATAATCCAGCCCTTCCTCTTTACACGACTCAAGATGCAATCACCTCACTCAAGCAGTTTCACATTGTAGATGATGGAATTTGGCAAACGCTATCTCCTGATATCCGCTTTCGACTCACAAGATCAGGTCATATTTTAGGTTCACGATTTATACAGGTGGCCTATGATGATGCGAATGAAACAAAAATCATTACTTTCTCAGGAGATTTGGGAAGTGGTCGCTCTCAAGTATTGAAACCGCCTGTCACAGGCCTTGAAACTGATGATCTCGTATTGGAATCCACCTATGGTGATCGAACTCATCCGACTGATGATTTGAAAGCTCAATTATCGGCCATCATTTCTCGAGTCGTAAATCGCGGTGGTGTTTTAGTAATTCCTGCATTTAGCGTGGGTCGAACTCAAGAAATTCTTCTTTTGATTCGCCAACTAGAAGAGCAGAAAGCCATTCCGTCGTGTCCCGTTTACTTAGATAGCCCTATGGCTAATCATGCAACTGATATTTATATCCAACACACAAAAGATCATCAGCTCGTTGTTTTGAATGGTGAGTTGAAACCACCAGTATGTACGAGTCAGTATATTCCTGTCCGCACACCGCAAGAATCAAAAGCATTAGCGCGAAAAAAAGGTCCAATGATTGTTGTTTCGGCTGCGGGCATGTTGACCGGAGGAAGAGTGATGCATCACTTGAAGTATCGTTTACCACAGCTGGAAAATGCTGTACTATTTGCTGGCTATCAAGCGGAAGAGACAAAGGGCCGTCTTTTGCAAGACGGCATCAAAACTTTGAGAATTCATCACGAAGAAATCCCTGTAAAAGCGGAGATTGCCACAATCGAAGGACTCTCGGCACATGCAGATGCCGAAGAAATCATCTTGTGGGTCAAAGCGTTTCGCAGAGGTCCCAAAAGAATATTTATTAATCATGGGGAAGAACATGCTGCCAGACATTTGGCAAAACGGATATCTCAAGAATTAAAAATTGAAGTTATTGTACCGAAGATGTTTCAAGAATTTGATTTGTCGCATGGAGAAATTTATGAAAAAAGAGCTTAAAAAAGTTATGACTGAGCAAGTTATCACAGTGAATTGGAATGACACTGTTGATTTTGCCTATGGATTAATGAAAAAAAATAACTTCAGACACCTTCCTGTTGTTGGTGATGGAAAAATCATTGTCGGAGTCGTTTCTGAAAAAGATTTGGATTTAGCCATCTGGCTGTCGACACAAGAGTCTGAAAATACATTTAGTGAAATCGTCGCGGAGTATATGAGCTGGCCGGTGGTTTATGTACCTACAGAAATGAGCCTGAATGAAGTCACCAAAATTATGAGAGAGAAAAAAATTTCTTCTGTCTTGGTCGCAGACGATGAGCGTTTGGTGGGCATAGTGACTACAGATGATATTTTACGATTTTTCACTGAGCAAGAAATTGAAGAGACGGCGAATGTTGAAAAAGTAAGGGCTTGGTTTTATAAGACACAAATTGGACAACTGGCGTCCGCATTGGCGAACGTCGGTATTTAAGAAAGGCCGGGTTCATGAAATCAATTATTTTTCCTAAAGATATAAATATTCAATCAGCAGCTGATCGCAGAAGACAGAAGATCGCGTTTTCGTGGACTCAATTTATGTCCAAGAAAATGAAATGCCCGTTGCAGTCAGTTTCAGTTGTTGAAACTTCTTATACTTTTTTAGGAAGTGACGGGACGATGAAGCCTTTTTCCAATTTGAAATTAGGAATAAACCGGAAGGCGAAAGCCAATTCGTTGGTACTTTTTGGTTCTCCAGTGGAAGAGTTATCCAAGCTTACACGCTCTGATAAATATCAGATGATCACAATGGCCACACACGGACGCAAGGGGATCAGCCGTATTTTACAAGGAAGTGTCGTGGAAGAAGTGATTCGTCATTCTGACATTCCAGTTTTTGTATTGGGGCCAAAAGTACAAGAGAAAAACATGCCGACAGCCTCTAAAAAACTAAAACTTCTTGTGGCTACTGATTTGGCAAAGGGCGGTCGTTCTGCTGAAGAATTCGCCATTCAATTCGCAAAAAAGACAGGAGCAGGTCTCGTACTTTTGCATTGTCCATTTCAGGGAAAAGATCCCATGATTCAAATTGCCTTAGGCACACCTGAAGGTCAAAAAGCAGTGGCGGATTTGTTTAAAAATCTCCATAAATCCGCTCTGGATAAAATGAGACGACGTCAAAAAAAGATTCAGGCGATGGGAATTCACTGTGAAATGTTTTTGGAGGAAGGGTTTGTTTTTGCGGAGAGAGCCGTAGCAAAAACCATTAAAGAGCAAAAGCCAGATTTAGTAATAACTGGAACAAATGCTCGAACTTTAGTGGGCCAAGCCTATTTTGGCAGCACCGCGAGACAAACGATTCTTCAATCTCCTATTCCGGTGATAGTAGTGAAAAGTCGTCGTGCATAGCGACTGTGCCAACTTGTCGTTTCAGACATCCTCACAATGACAGCTTGTCGTCATTATTTGTTCCAGATCATTTTATAGCCTTTAGAAGTGGGCCTATGTCTTGCTCAAGTGGATGCTATCACTATTCATGAGGAGTAATTATGAAGAATGTCAGTCCAACAAAAACCGCAGTGTCATCTTCTGTATGCATCACAAATTGGGGTGCCACAAAGGAAGAAATGAATCTTCATCTTCCAGGAGAAGAGTTTTTGACGAACCCTGAGATCGCTACGACTCAGGCGATTACAATCAATGCACGACCTGAACAAATTTGGCCTTGGTTGGTGCAAATCGGACAGGGGCGTGGAGGATTTTATAGCCATTCATTTCTTGAAAATTTGATCGGTTGTCATGTGAAAAACGTCACAGAAATTCGTCCGGAATTACAAAACTTAAAAGTGGGTGACGAAATCAAACTTCATCCAAAGGCGCCTGGCTTGCGAGTGAATGTGTGTGATCCTCATCATACTTTGGCAATGGACGGATGGATCTTTCATCTTATTCCGATGGGCCCATGCAAGACACGACTCATCAGTCGCACTTATCAATTCCAAGATTTTGAAATGAACGGAATCATGTCGGCGATCTTTGAATTAGCGCATTTCATTATGGGGAGAAAACAACTCATCGAAATTAAAAGGCTAGTCGAAGAACAAGCCTCGAGTTTTTGTGTGAGCGATGTGTTGACCAATGAGAATAAACGTCGAATGGCCGGAGAAGTGAACCATGGCTAATGACATCCTTATCGACTGTTCAAAATTACGATACCAATAGTGGAAGGGTAAAGGTGAAGGCCGATCCATGATCAGGTTGGCTTTGAACCCATATCTTTCCACCATGAGCTTCAACGATTTGTTTGCAAATAAAAAGACCCAGGCCAGTGCTTGACTCACCTGCGGTTGGTCGGGTGCTTGCTTTCCCATACTCTTTAAATAATTTGTCGATCTCCCCATCAGGAATTCCTGGGCCCTGGTCAATAATGGAAATCTCAACCATACTAGAGTTCACCAAAGTATGAAGGCTTACAGTTGTCCCGCCATTGGAGAATTTTATAGCGTTATTAATAAGGTTGTCAAAAACTCGCATGATTTTTTGTTGATCAACGACCGTCTGAAGTGAATTGTTTGGCGTGGCCCCAATCTCAAGCCGAATATTCTTTTTTCGTGCAACATCATAATGAATTTCTACTGCGTTTCGCAGCAGTGACGTAATAGAAACAGTGGTCTTGTCTAGTTTGGGTTGAGCATTATTTGATGAATGCACTTCCGTTAGATCCATCAGGAGGTGACCTAAAGATTGGCAATTTCTTTTTAAAGTTTCAATGACTTCTGTGGTGTGCTGAGATTTATTTTTTAAGAATAGTCCTTCTTCTAGGAGCTCAATGTAACCTTGAATAATTCCAAGTGGGGACTTTAAATCGTGGAGAGTCGTTCGTAGCATGACATCTTTTTGTTTTGCGAGCTTGAGATCACCATAAAGGTTGGATTGTCTAATTACATCGGAGAGGTGTTCGGCTACCGGTAGGAAAATATTTATATGCTGATCTGAGTAGGTATTATTTGTTCGGCTGGAAAAGAAAATGACACCTATTGCCTGCATATTCACAATCAAAGGAAATGTTAAATTAGAGAGCATTCCGTCCATGATGAGCCCTTTTGTTGAGCACGATTCTGGATGATTGTCAGAGTAAACAACAAGGTTGTTTATTATGCGTGGCGTTCGTGAGAGGAGTAAAAGTTCTAGACTTTTACTTACTGAAGCTGTGTAGCCAGTTTTTAATTGCGTAATAGGAAATTCCGAGCGGACCCATGTTAACTTCAAATTTCGCCTAGTGTTGTCAACGAGCGCTATTCCTAAGCGATCAAAAGGAATATGTTGTCGCAAGGTATCGTATGCAAAATCAAGAACTTCTGAAAGATGGACATTGGAATTTGATTTTTTTGATATTTGTAAAAGAGGGTGATCGAGATCATCCTCTGAGTATTTAACATTTTGCGTATAGTTGAATAGCTTTGATATTTTTTTGAAGAGATTTGGAAGCCGTTCGGCGCCTGCCATTTTAAAACTCCAATTTATTAGACTCTAATAATTTTCTGACCATATTTCTCATTTGGATTGCATATTCAGTGCCGCCGCTCCACACACGATAACTTTGCTTCTATGTTGATATTGTTCTATTTTCCGACTGAGAGTTCGTCTGCTGATGCCAAGAATTTGGCTGGCTTTTACTTTGTTGTATTTTACTTCTTCTAAAATGTTTTTAATATATCGTTCTTCCAAAGTCGAAAGGGAGAGTGGTTCAGTATCAATTTCAAGTTCAGCTCTAAGATTACGATCTGTTGGCGTAATCGCATTGAGAATGTTCTGAGAATTAATTGCATTGTCATTGGAGAAGATTGTGACTCTTTCAATTACGTTTTGTAATTCACGAACGTTACCGGGCCAACTGTGATGCATCAACATATCCATAGCTGAATCAGATATTTCATATTTATCAATCCTATGTTCTGCGGCCAATTTTTTTAAAAAATGGTTTACGAGCTCAGGAATATCTATCGGGTGTTCTCTGAGAGGGGGAACATGAATAGGTACCACGTTTAAACGATAAAACAGATCTTCTCTAAACTTACCATTTTTTACATATATTCCTAAGTCTCTGTGAGTTGCGGTGATAATTCTGATGTTAACCACTATTGTTTTATCACTACCGATCGGTCGAATTTCTTTATTTTGTAAAGAACGCAAAAGTTTTGCTTGCAGATGAAAATCCAAGTCTCCAATTTCGTCCAAAAAAAGAGTCCCGTTATTGGCAATTTCGAACAGTCCCTTTTTATCTTTGACTGCTCCAGTAAACGATCCTTTGATATGACCAAAGAGCTCGCTTTCAAGTAATTCTGATGGGATAGCCGTGCAATTTATTGGAACAAAGTTATTGGATCTTCTGGGGCTGTAGGTATGTATGAGCTTAGCTACTTCTTCTTTACCTACGCCGCTCTCTCCAGTCACGAGCACATTGGCACATGATAGCGATACAGTTTGAACAATTTCCAGCAAGTTCTTCATTGAAGAACTTGCTGCAACGAAATTACTAAGTGTGGGATTGTATGTGTCGATCATTTTATATTTTATTTGAAGCCATGTGGCTTCATTCCTATGTTTGAATCGTTTATGGTGTATAAGTTGTAATTCGTCAACAAAACTAAAATTATTTATGAAATGTATGGCTTGTGAATCTTTCTAGTTTTGTATTCTTGATGGCTTGTGAATCTGTGTGCGCATATACAAAATGTCGTTATGTCGTTATGTCGATGGGCTTGTGACAAAATGTCGCTTGTTGGAGAAGTGCATGTGTACTTTATTCAACTAGAGAAAGTTGGATATTTTTTGCAAAAGGTCGAAGGCGTAGCCTGCGTTACAAAAGTAAAAAAATAAAATTTGAAAACGAATGCATAGGGAAGAGGTATCTTCACAAAATCGCATGCTTTTTAAAGTCTCTATGCATATTTCATATCGTATCGTTGGTTATTTCATATATTCCTTCTTATTTTTTCGCTAATAAATTCTTATGTCATAAGATGTTTCCGATCAATTGCAGCAAATGTACGATCGAATCTTTCTTTCCGCTCTTGTCTATTAAATTTTTCATTTTGTACCTGGCGTTGAACAAGTCTGTCTAAGCCATTCATTTCTTGTGCAATAAGCTGTAAAACATCATCTGATGAAACGAGACCGAAAGCATTTCCTGCGTCATCTGTGACAATAATTCGTCGAACGCCCTCTCTCTCCATCTTGTCAATAACAGAAGAAATCCCTTCACTTTTTGTAACCTGAACGACATTTTTGGACATGACATCTTCCACCAAAGTTGTGTGTGGTAAGTTTTCAGCGACCACACCTAGGACGATGTCACGATCGGTTAAGATTCCGACGGGCTTGTTCTTGCCATTAGATTCAACAACAACAACTCCGCCTACATGATATTTCTTCATCAGGCGCGCAGCGTGCTGCAGGGTTGCAGTACGCTCGACGCTGATAAGTTTCTGTGAACATAAATCTGAGATTGGCATAAAGTTTTCCTTTTTAATTATGAATTGGAATTTGTTTTGTGTTGACCGCTTCGGTTTTTGGAACTGTAATAGTTAAAACACCGTTATTAAAATTTGCATCAACCTTTTTTTCATCTACAGAGCCAGGAAGTGTAAAGCTTCTTGTATAAGCACCATAAGAAATTTCTGATAAAAACTTCTTTTTAGTCTCCTTTTTCTTTTCTTCTTTTCGTTCTGCGCTAACTGTTAACTGATTTTTGTCAATTTCCACCTTAACTTGATCTTTGGTAACGCCAGGTAGATCAAACTTCATAACATAGTTATTGCCTTCATCTACAATTTCACACGAAGGCGAAAAGTTAAATTCTTGCAATCCATTTTTCTTTTTTAGCGTTAACATTTCGTTAAATAGGCGATCAAAGGAATCATCAAATTGCGAAAGTTCGCGAAATGTATTCATTTTCTTATTATCAAACCAAAGTTCTAGTGCATTAGACATATTGTCCTCCTTAAAAAGGTTGTTGCAGATTTATAAAGCAATGAGAGTGCCAATTTTTAGTTACTACCTGCAACACAATATCGAGTCGTCTAATGCGAGTGGATTGTTATCTGGATCTGTTTAAGCGCGTTCTTGGATGAACGACGACTTATGTTGAGCCATATCTGACACGGGGGATGAGCCATATTGTCATAGTAAAATTCGTTTATGTTGACGCTTAGTTTTTAGAACAAAGCGTCTCTAGACAACATTTGTTGAGCTCTACGGGAAGTAACCTGCGGCATGGGGGGTGCTTTTTGCCCCATTTTATTTTTATTGCATCTTTGGAGTCTCCCTTCAATACTTAAAACCTCAGGGGGAATTATGCGTTTTAACTACGTAAGCGCTTTTACGCCTCGTACGCTAGAAAACTATGCGTGGACCGAGCATCTTAATGCATCAATGAACAGCACACTTTTTAAAAATATGAGGAGGCTCGTAAGCCTGTACTTGGAGTCGGATCTGCTCCAAACCTTTTTTATAAAACCAACAAACAACAACAAGTTTGCGCCGATCTAAAAGAAAAAAGCATATCAAGCTTAGTGGCGTTTAACTAGAGAGGATAAGATAATGACTTTCTCAAAAATCAAAATTGAAGCGATTGTTTCGGCACCCGTCGAAAAGGTGTGGATCTATTGGACAAAACCTGAACACATCACCAAGTGGAATTTTGCCGTTGACGATTGGCAATGCCCATCAGCCACGAACGATTTGCAGGTTGGCGGTATATACAAAGCCAGAATGGAAGCAAAGGATGGAAGTTTTGGTTTCGATTTCGAAGCGGTGTATGACGAAGTGATTCCTCAAAAGAAACTCACTTACACAATGGCAGATGGACGTCAAGCCACCACTCATTTTGAAAGTGTAGGGAATCAAACAAAAGTCACCACCGTCTTTGATGCCGAAAAGCAGAACTCCGAAGAAATGCAAAAAGGCGGCTGGCAAGCTATTTTAAATAACTTTAAAAAGTATGTAGAAGCGAAGTGAGTGACTTCGTAATGTATTTTAATTGCCCCAATTTGTAATGCAGCCATCCCAATTGATTCGTTGGTAGGCATTTGCCGGGATTTGAAAGCGACAGCGGTTGATGAGGGATTGAGAATCCATGCTGTAAGACCCCATGATTTTAATCCCACATGAAGTTACTAACTAAGACACCGATATGTTCTACTTCACTGCTGTCCGGTTTAATTAGATATTCATAACCATCTGTAATTCGCGCGGGTGGCGGGTTACACGGGGCAGACGGCCTAGAAGGCGCGACAGTGGCTCACGAAGAAGCAAAAGCACCCCAATAAC
>JBFWOZ010000053.1:0-17768 GCA_050250255.1 Bdellovibrionales bacterium
CTTCGCAGAAATATTCTCAGGGGGATTCCCGCTTCAATCAATAGCCGACCTATACACTCTTTAAAAACACTATCTATCAAGGGTTACGAAACTTTTCGGACACGCTCCAGCGAAGCTCGAGCAAAAATCTATAGCTGTCCCAGAGAAGTAAGCAGTTTAAAAACCTAGATCGAACGGTTGGGAAGACCGTTCGAACATGGGGGTATGGGGGCAAACAATACCGGGATCCGAGTATTCTCGTTAACGGAATACCTGGATCCAAGTGCTTAAAATTCAAAGAATGGGTAATTCTACAGTAGAAAAAGGAGAGCCCCAGCTTGTCAGAGTTAGCTGCAATATAATGAGCGGTGCGTAACAAGCGCTCGCCGCATCGTTTCTTAATCGTTCTCATATCGGATAGCATTTTTGACAAGCTACAGGGCCTAAGTTAGGCTCCCTGAGAATGAGCGTCTCTTAAAAATTCATATGAAAAATCAACGATTTGATTCGCATCGATGAGGAAAGCAAGTTGAAGAAAATCTATTCCCCCCTTCTGCTGATTTGCATGTTGTTTGTGTTCCTCATGATCTCGACTTTAGGACAGGTGGACGCTTGGTCACAACCTACGAAAACTTTGCCAGCGAAAAAACCGACGATTTCTAAGACCAATTCTCAACCGAAAAAAACGGCTCAAAAAAAATCTGTAAAGAAAAGAATAAAAGTCGCTCTTCCAGAAGCCGGTACAAAAAAAACTGTCGCTCCTGCAAAACGTCTTGGGGGCTCGCTTCTTTCAAAAATCACGATTAAGGGAAATAAAAAAATCGAAGGCGATGCGATTCGTGCCAAAATCAAAAGCTTGGTTGGTAATCCCGTCATTGCAGACGCTCTTCGTGATGATGTTCAGTCGATTTTCAAAATGGGTTACTTCTACGACGTCACGGTTGAGCAAAACCGAAACAGTGATGGCATAGAACTCACTTACGTCGTGGTAGAAAAACCTTCGATGGTGGAAATTGCTTATGACGGTAACGACGAAATCAGCGATGAGGATTTAAGCGAAGCAAGCGGCTTAAAAGCTTACGAAATTCTTGATAACCATCGCATCAATGAAGCTGTCGCAAAAATGCAGAAGCTTTATGAGGATAAAGGTTACTTTCTTGCAAAGATTGAAACCAATGTAACCGACGTTGAAAAAAACGAATCGGTGAAACTTCAATTTAAAATCAAAGAGAATGATAAGGTGAAGGTGAAGAAAATCACTTTCCTTGGAAATCGTAATATTCCTGATGGCCAACTCAAAGCTCGTATGGCGACGCAAGAGGGTGGTTTTTTCAGCTTCCTTTCGGGTTCAGGATCCTACAAACAAGATATTTTTGATCGCGATGTGCAGCTCTTAAGTTACGTTTATTTCAATGAAGGTTATGTCCAGGTAAAAGTGGATCGTCCACAAGTATATGTCACTCCCGATAAGAAAAGCGTTTACATCACTATTCGTGTAGAAGAGGGCGACCAATTTAGCGTTGGAACAGTGGATTTCACAGGAGATCTTCTGTTTACGAAACCAGAGCTTTTTGAATCTATCGAAATTCAAAATGCCGGAATCTTTGTTTACGAAACTCTTCAAAAAGATCTCCGTACTCTTCAAGCAAAGTATGGGGATTTGGGTTACGCGTTTGCAAACATCATTCCGCGCACCCAGGTCAGGGAAAAAGAAAAACTTGTCGATGTTGTTTTTGAAATCGACAAAGGGAACAAAGTTTACTTTGGTGAGATTAATGTTGTGGGTAACAGCAAGACTCGCGACAAAGTTGTACGTCGAGAATTGAAAATCCATGAAGGCGAGCTCTATCACGAAACCCGTCGCCGTGAATCTTTAGAAAATGTAAAGCGTTTAGGTTATTTCGAAGAAGTAAACTTTAATACGAGCACGCCTACCGATAAGCCGGATATTCTCAATATTGATATCGTAGTCAAAGAAAGAAACACGGGCAGCATTCAAGTGGGTGCCGGCTATAGCACGTACTCTAATTTTATTTTCAATGGTCGTGTTGATCAGACAAACCTTTTTGGCCGTGGTCAAAAATTAGGTGTGTCGATGGATATCAGTAGTCGTGCTTCTTCCTATACTTTGAGTTTTACAGAGCCTTACTTTTTAGATTCTAAATGGTCTGTAGGTTTTGATGCTTATCAGAGCATGCGTTCACTTCAGAGTTACCAGGAAGAAAAAAAGGGCGGGTCCGTTCGGTTTGGCCACCCACTTGCAGAATACCTGAATGGTTACATGCGTTTTAAAAATGACTATACAGTCATTGAAAATCAGGGGAACTCAGATCCTGATCTTTTCCCCGTGAGAACGGTGAATGGGGTTACCAATTCGGTCACTTTTATTCTCGAATACGACAAACGTGATGACAGCTTTTCGCCAACAAAAGGTTTTGCCTCGTCTTCTTGGGTGGAGCTTGCTGGGGCCGGTGGGCAATCAGGGCTGGGTGGTCATAAAGAATATACGCTGGGACAAACTTCGGCGCGTTTTTACCAAAAGCTTTTCTGGGATGTTGTATTTAGAAACAATCTTACTTACGGATTTATTACGGCCCCTAATGGTCGTGAACCGCCGTTCAACGAGCTCTTCTTACTCGGGGGAGCGAATAACTTAAGAGGTTATCCGTGGTTCTCTGTGGGTAAAAAGAAGTTGGCGCGTATTGGCCCGCCGGAACAACCACTCAATCAGCGACCGCAGTATTTAGTGCCTTATGGAGGTAAGCAAAAAGCTTACTACAACGCCGAGTTCGAATTCCCTTTGATTAAAGAAGCAGGAATTAAGGGCGTCGTGTTCTACGATGTGGGTACCGCTGATGATTACATCTATTTTAATGAAATGCGACACGATACAGGTTTTGGATTTCGATGGTTTTCGCCGATTGGTCCACTTCGATTTGAGTGGGGATTTCCGCTCGGTCGGTTGCCAGGTGAATCGCCTGTCAACTTCGAGTTCTCTATCGGAGCCCCTTTCTAGGAAGGGCAAAACTTTTAAGATGAAAACAAAAAATAACCGGGAGGTAGTATGAAACAGTTTACTCAAGCGCTTGCGGTGGTAGCTCTTTTTTTCGCGCAGAATGCAATGTCTGCGGACCTGAAGATTGGCTACATCGATCTTCAAAAAGCCATTCAGGATACAAAGGCTGGAAAAAAAGCAAAAGCCGACATGGAAAAGGATATTGAGAAAAAGAAAAAAGAATTGCAGGACAAAGAAAAAGAGCTACAAAAAATGACTCAGGATTTTGAAAAGAAGAGCATGGTTTTGTCTGAAGAAATTCGTCAGAAAAAACAAATGGAGCTTCAGCAAGAAATCATGAAATATCGTGAGAACGTAGGTAAGAGTCAGATGGAACTTCAGGCGAAAGAGCGAGACCTCACTGCGCCTATTCTCGAAAAAATGAAAAAAGTGATCGAGAAAGTCGCAAAGGATGAGAAGCTGGCTATGGTTCTGGAAAAGTCTGAGCACAGTGTGGTTTGGGCCGAGAAAGAATTAGATATCACAGAAAAAGTCGTTTCCAACTTCGAGAAGATGTAATTCGAGGAGTCACATGGGTCGCTATCAAAAAGAACCGCCTTGGGAAATTGATCATATTTTAGAACTGTTGCCACATCGATATCCTTTTGTGTTGGTGGATCGAGTTGTAAAAATCAATCAACAAGGTACTGATGACAACCGTGAGAATAGCGAAATTTTCGCTATCAAAAATGTCACATTTAACGAAAACTTTTTTCCAGGGCATTTCCCTACGCGCCCTATTATGCCAGGAGTTCTCATTGTTGAGGCTATGGCACAAGCTTGCGCATTGATGAGCTGTCGTCCGCTCCCTCCCGAAGCAAAACGATGGGATTTTTATATCGTAGGTGTGAATGACGCGAAGTTTCGACGACCGGTTGTGCCCGGTGATCAAATCGAACTATATGGGAAAATCATTCGAGACAAAAAAAGTATGGTTATTTTTAATGCGGAAGCCAGAGTGGAAGGACAGGTCGCTGCCCAAGCCCAAATCATGGCGAAAATGGTCGCTATCACTTAGAGGATAAATTTATGTCAATACATCCTTCGGCTGTGATTTCTCGTGATGCCATCATTGCACCTGATGCGAAGATCGGTCCCTTCTGTATTATCACAGGTAAAGTTAAAATTGGTGCCAGAACAAAACTTGATAGCCATGTTAGTGTGGGTTCCGATTACGGCATTGTTGAAATTGGTGAAGACAATCATATTTGTTCGGGTGCGGCCCTTGGCGGATTACCTCAAGATATTCACTATAAAAATGATCCTACGAAACTTGTGATCGGTAATAAAAATGTTATTCGCGAGTTTGCGACACTCAATATTGGGACTGTTCGTGGCAAGGGCGAGACCAGGCTTGGTGATGATAATTTGATTATGGCTTATGTCCATTTAGGACATGACTGCCAAGTTGGGAATCACAATATCATCGTGAATTCGACGCAAATTGCAGGGCACGTGCAAGTCGATAACCATGTCACCATCAGCGGTGTGTGTGCGGTAAATCAGTTTGTACGTATTGGAAGTTACACTTTTATTGCGGGTGCAAGCTCGGTACATAAAGATGTGATTCCCTACACTATTTGTCGTGGAAATTATGCAGTCTCCGCTGCTACGAATAAAATTGGACTTCAACGTTCGGGAATGACTCCAGAAAATGTGGAGAACATTAACCGTGCGGTTCGCATTATTCTTAAGAGCACGTCTACGGTGGCAGAATCGCTCGAGCGAGTTGCGAAAGAGTGTCAGATGACCAAAGAAATGGAATATCTCGTAAACTTTGTTAAAAATTCTAAGCGAGGTATTGCTAAGTGAGTGCTAAAAATCTCTCCTCACTTCGTACGGCGGTCATTGGGGTTGGATATCTAGGACGATTCCATGCGCAAAAACATAAAACGCTAGGGACATTGAAGTTTATTTGTGATGCTTCGGCGGAACGAGCCGTAGAGAGGGGGAAAGAGCTTGGCGTTGAATCAACTTCCAGCTACGAAAGCCTTCTGGGAAAAGTAGATGCGGTGACGATCGCTGCCGATACAACCTCGCACTACAAAGTTGCAGAATTTTTTCTAAAAAACGGCGTACATACACTTGTTGAAAAACCCATCACGGTGAAAGTGGAAGAGGGCGAAAAGCTTGTGGCGCTCGCGCGCAAGAACTCTTTAGTGTTACAAGTGGGACACATTGAGAGATTTAATCCGGTTTTTGTTCATGGACAAAAGTTGATTCAAAAGCCTCGTTATGTGGAATTACAACGTCTCGCACCTTTTAAAACTCGAAGTCTATCAGTCGATGTGATTTTAGACCTCATGATTCATGATATTGACTTGGCAAGGGCTTACACGAAGGCGAAATTAAAAGATTTTTCTGCCGCGGGAGTTAGAATTTTTTCTGATTATAATGATTGGGCTCAAGCACATCTGTATTTTGAAGATGGATTCCATGCGAACATGATTGTGAGTCGTGCCGATTCGCAATCGGTTCGCAAAATCACGGTCGTCGATCAAGATCGCGTTTTAACTCTTGATCTTGGTGGAACAAGCATTCAAATTGCCGAAAAAAGTGATGATCCAGCACAGCCGTTAAAGTTGGGCACAGTTACGGTCGACAAATTTGACGCGCTTTTGGCGGAAACGGAAAGTTTTTTTAACTCCATCGTGAGCGGAGCACCAGTTCAGGTAACAGGCGAAGACGGTCTTGAAGCTCTTCGTATTGCTGAATTGGTAATGAAAAAAATCAAAGGATAACTTGTGGAACAAGCCTCTGTCTTGATTGTGGCTGCGGAAGAATCAAGCAGCCTTTATGCTTTGAGGCTTTTAGAGAAGTGGAAGACTGAGGGACTTAGCATTTCAGCTTTTGGTGTTGGCAGTCGCGAGATGGAAATGGCGGGATTCCATCGGTTAGGTCATTCCGAAGAGATGGCGGTCGTAGGTCTCTCTGAAATTCTCTCTCATTGGAAAACGATCAAGTCTACGTACTATAGCATTTTAGAAGAATGCCGCAAAAAAAAACCAAAATACGCCCTGCTCATGGATTATCCTGGTTTCAATCTTCGCCTCGCGAAGGAACTTAAGAAGATGGGGATTCCTGTCATTTATTATATTTCCCCGCAGCTTTGGGCCTGGAAAGAGGGCCGCATTAAAACAATGCGTGCCTACGTAGATCATGTGCTGGTGCTTTTTCCCTTTGAAGAAGAATTTTATAAAAAGAGAAATGTGAAGGCCACCTTTGTCGGACATCCCATTCTTGACGAATTAAGCGATGAGCAATTAAGTTCAGAAGCTCAGCAAATTAAGAGAAATAAATTTGGAGTGGCCAGCGGCAAAAAGATTTTAGGTTTGATGCCTGGGAGTCGCAAAGGTGAGATTCGGTATAATTTTGAAGCTCAGCTTCAGACCGCCCAAATTCTCACCTCACAAGACCCTCAGCTCCATGTGCAAGTTTTGCTAGCACCCAGTCTTAAAAAGTCAGATCTGCCTCTGCAGAATATTTCTTTTCCACTGTCGGTGATTCAATTAAAGCCTTTTGAAATGATCAGCATGTGTGATGTGATCCTCTGTGCTTCAGGGACGGCCACGTTGATGGTAGGTCTTATGGAAAAACCTATGGTGATTATGTATAAAGCGCATGCTTTAACGGCTTGGTTAGCTCGGCGCCTCGTCAAGATTTCTCATGTTGGTCTCGTCAATATCATCGCTCAAAGAGAAATCGTTCCTGAGCTGCTACAAGAGGATGCCAATCCTGAGAAATTAGCCCAAACGCTCAAAGACTTGCTTTATAATCAACAAAAACACGATCAAATGGTGCATGATTTAAGGAACCTGAAAACTCTTCTTGGCTCTCGGGGAGCAACAGACCGTGTTGCAGAAATTTTGAGACAGTACTTATGATTTTTCTTAGATATCTTCTTTCACCATTTGCACTTTTGTTTCAATTTGGCGTGATCGTCAGGCAAATTCTTTTTGATCTCAAAATTTTGAAATCGGTAAGAACAAAGGCGAAGGTGTTTTCTGTCGGGAACATTACTTCAGGGGGAACAGGAAAAACTCCGATCGTTTCTCTTGTTGGTCAGTGGGCAGAACGAAAAAAAATCACTACTGCGATTATTGCCAGGGGTTATGGAACCAAAGTGGAAGGTTGTCAGGAAGTCTCCCTTTCTCCAAGTGCCGCAGAAGCTTTTGGAGATGAACCTGTAGAGATTAAAAGTCGCCTCCCTCTTATGCCCGTATTTGTAAGTGCCTCCAAATCCCAGGCGGCCTTGCATGTGGATCAAACGTTAAGTCCTAAACTCATGATCGTGGATGATGGATTTCAGCACTTACGCTTAGAAAGAGACTTAGACATCGTGCTTTTGGATACGACGGCTCCAGACTTCCACTACTGGCCTCTACCCATGGGTTACGGGAGAGATACGTTCGTTCGTTTGCAAAAAGCGGATGTGGTGATCCTCACTAAATTTAATTTAGCTACGGAAGTTCGGCAGATTTGGCATAAAACCCGAGTGCCAAAAAACAAACCTATTTTTTATGCGGATTATTTGTTGGAAGAGATCACGGATCTACAGACGGGTAAAAGAATTCCCATTTCTCAGCTCATTCAAAAGAAAGTGGTTCTGATGGCTGGGCTTGCCAACCCGTTGAGCTTTGAGAATCTTCTGTGTTCTGAGAAGATGAATATTATGGAGTATTTTCAATTCCCAGATCACCATGCCTATTCGAAAAAAGATTTAGAGAAAGTTTATAAATATATTCATTCTACCAACGCAAATTGCATTATAACGACCGAAAAAGATGCCGTAAAGCTTGCTCCTTTTATCCCTTTTCCGGTTCCTATTCTTGTGACAAAGTTAAAGTTAAGTTTTCAAAATGAAAAAGAGTTTTATGAAATCCTTGACCGGCATATGTCTTAAATTCTTTTCTTATTTTATGCATTCGTTGCCGAGATCGCTCCAGCTGTTGGCGGGAGATTTGCTGGCCTATTTTGCTTTTGATATTCTTAGGTTTCGACGAAAAATCACGATGGATAATGTACAGCTGGCCTTTCCAAAACTGTCTTTGAAAGAGCAGACCCAAATAGCTCGTGGAAGTTATAAAATTTTAGGCAGAAGCCTCATCGAATATAGTCATTTTCCCTTTATGAATATGGCGTGGATTGAAAAAAATTGTGAACTTCATGGGCGCGAGAAAATTCAACGAGCGATAGATCAAAAAAAAGGGGTGTTGGTGCTCGGGCTGCATCTCGGGAATGGAGATCTCGCCCTCGCATCTCTCGCCGTTCAGGGATATCCTATTAATCTGATTTCTAAGCACTTTAAATCTGAGTGGCTCAATGAGATTTGGTTCGGGGTAAGAAAAAAAATTGGGATGAAGTTCACTCCGGAAGAGAAAAGCTCTTACCAAATCCTGCGGGGCTTAAAAAACAAAGATTGTGTTGTATTCGTTTTAGATCAGTTTATGGGTCCTCCGGCTGGAGTGAGCACGATTTTTTTTGGTAAAGAAACGGGGACGGCCGCAGGGCTGGCGCTATTTTCTTTACGTAGTGGCGCTCCCGTAGTCCCGGCTTACACTTTTCGCGTAGAGAGCGGCAAAACTATGATGATCTTTGAGGACCCTATTGAACCTATCAAAACGGATAATCACGAAGCGGATGTGTCAAAAATGACCCAAATTTACACGTCCAAGCTCGAAGAAATTATTAAAAAATATCCTGATCAGTGGATGTGGCTGCATAGACGTTGGAAAACTTTTGAAGTACGATAACTCCATGATGAAGAAACTGGCACTTATTCCTGCTATTTTTGTTCTCGTAACTTGCGCTTCTAAACCTTTGGAATACGAACATGCAAAGGATTTAGGGAAAATTGAGGCTTACGATAAGCTCATTCAGGTTAAAGATTTACCTACAGATGCACCTCCTGCCGTCGCAACGCCAGTAGCGGAGACTCCAAAATCACCAGCTCCAGCAGTCCCAAAAGCTAAATTTTCAAAAAAAGCGAAGAAGGTGAAAAAAGTAGAGATAGACCCGTCCATACATTTGCCAGACTTAGAAGATGGTGAAGGTTTTGTGGGCCGCCGACCTACGATAGATCCATTTCGTGTGGGTGAAAAAATCACCATGATGATGACTTACTTCGGGGTTTCGGCCGGAGACATGATCTTAGAAGTAAAACCTTTTAAAGAAGTAAATGGAAACAAATCCTATCACATGATGGTGACACTCAAATCGAGTGACCTCTTTTCTTTAGTTTATTTAGTAGATGATTACGGTGAGACTTTCATTGATTACGAAAACTTCACCCCTTACAACGCCAATATTTCTGCGACAGAATCAAAAAAACTACTCGCTTTGAAGACGGTTTTTGATTTCAAAAAGAACAAAGGTTATCGCTGGGAAAGACTAGTGAATAAAGGCGAAGCTCCTCGTGAAAGAAATGTGGAATGGGATATTCTTCCATTTTCTCAAAACGTGATTAGTGCTTTTTATTACGTGAGAGCTTTTACACTTCGACCAGGAAAAGTTTTTCGTTTTCATGTTGCCGATGACGGTAAAAATATGAACGTTAAAATTGAAGTACTCAGAAAAGAAAAAATCAAAACGCGTGTGGGGGAGTTCAATACACTTGTTTTGAAACCGACTGTTGAAATCGGTGGCATTTTCCAGCCGATGGGGGATGTTCTCTTTTGGGTGACTGACGACGAACGCAAATTGTATGTCAAATTAGAAGCCCAAATCAAAATTGGGAAAGTTATCGGCGTTTTAAAGTCCCTTGAAAAAGGCGGACCTTGATCTAGTTTCTTGTTATAGGAGCAACCTATTGCTCTTCTGACGCCATCTGTATTGTGGGAACGGAAGAGCCTCCTTAAACTATCCTAATGGCACTGACAAATTGTAGGTATTTTAACGGCTATAAACCTTGTGGCCGATCTTCTTCTTGTGATGAATTTTGTACTTCAAAAGATATTCCTCAAATTAGAATATTGGTGGTTCACCTTGGAGCTCTTGGGGCCGTCGTGAGATCAACAAGTCTTTTGAGCGCGATCAAAAGAAAATATCCGTCAAGCCATATTACTTGGGTGACAGATAAACCAGCTCACCACTTTTTTCAGAATCAAACTAAGGTAGATCGAATTTTGACATCTACTCCAGAAGATTTGCTTGTTCTTTCCATTTTAGAATTTGATGTCGCTTTTTGTATCGATAAAAGTTTGAAGGCGGCAGGCATCTTAGCACAAACACAGTACGATATTCTCTATGGATACAAAGCGGATCCAACAGGAGCGATTGTTCCTGCAACAGCAGCTGCGGAAGAGTATTGGCAATTAGGATTAGATAATCATAAAAAATTCTATGTGAATCAAAAACCAGAAACCCAACTTATTTGTGAAGCCTTAGAGCTCACTTATCAGCGTGATCCGTATGATCTTGTACTATCAGCGGCTGAGCAGGAACGATCCAAGCAGCGTCGTGAAAGATGGCTTGGGAACTCTAAAGCGATTGTGGGAATCAATACGGGGTGTAGTCCTGTTATTAAATATAAAAAAATGAGTGTATTAGGTCACCGTCAGCTTCTTTCAGAACTGATGACCATTTCGAATATCTCCATAGTACTTCTTGGTGGGGGTGAGGAAGATGAACATCGTAACCGAGAGATTGGTTATGGGTTTCCAGTCCACCAGAGCCCTACACTCGAGGGTGTGCGAGACGGTTTAGTGTCCGTGGTCGCTTGTGATGTGGTGATCACAGGTGATAGCCTTGGAATGCATATGGCGATCGCGTTGAAAAAATGGACGGTCGCATGGTTCGGACCAACATGCGCTCAGGAGATTGATCTCTATGATCGAGGAGAAAAAGTGATAACGACGGCTCCTTGTAACCCATGCTGGAAGAGGTCTTGTCAAAAAAAACCCATGTGTTACGATTTGGTACCTTTGCCACAAATGATGGAAAGCACACTGAGAGGGCTTGAGGAGATCGTGTGGAAAGACAACAAAAAAATCTCATTGTCCAAACAGCCTTTCTTGGAGACACACTCCTTTCCTTACCCTTAATTCTTTATGTACGAAAAATATATCCCGAACAAGAAATTTGGTATCTCTGTCGAGAGGGACTAGGGGAGTTACTGCTCCATTTGAAGCTTGTGGATAAAGTGATAGAAGTCAAAAAAAGAAAATCAGATAGTTACGATCAAGTTATTAAAGATTTAAAGAATGAGCAGTTTGAAAATATTTTTTCTCCTCATGAGTCTTTTCGAACGTCCATGCTTGTAAAAAAATTGAAGGCGAAAAGAAAAATTGGATTTAAAAAATGGTGGAATTCTCTTATTTACACTCATCGCCTTTCAAAACCAAAACATCTGCCAGATGCTTTAAGGCAACTGTATCTCCTTTATTTTTTAAGCCCCGAGCTCAACCAATTTTTTTCTAATAAACAAGGTGCGCAGGTTTTTGCTTCGCAAAATGGAATGAAAACCCCACAATTACCAGCTTGGGCTTCTATGCAAAGAGAGTTTGAGTTGCGTTTACCTGCGGGGTTTATACAGTCTAATAAAAAGCGGGCGGTTCTTGCGCCGGGAAGCCAGTGGGTTACAAAACGTTGGACCCCTGAGGGGTTTCTAGAAGTTGGGAAAAACCTTCAGACTCAAGGTTTTGAGATTTTAATTGTGGGATCAAAAGATGAAAAGCCGATCTGTGATAAATTAGCGCAAAAGCTTATAGGTGCCCAAAATTTTTGTGGGCAAACAAGTCTCATTGAACTTCTCAGTCTCTTAAAGAAAAGTGATCTTCTCATCGTGAACGATAGCGGAGTGATGCACATGGGAGCGATTGCCGGCCTCCCTACGGTTGCGATTTATGGTCCAACAACTTTGGATTTAGGCTATCGTCCTTGGCAATCGGAAGCGCGCGTTGTGGAGAAGTCACTCCCTTGTCGGCCTTGCGGTAAACACGGCCATGACAAATGTCCTATCGGTACCCACGAATGCATGAAGTCGATTGCGGCCTCAGAGGTTCTTTCCGCAGTAGATTCATTATCTCTTAAAGCATAAAGTAATGAGTTGGTTTGGGCAGAAAAAGTTCTCACCCAAAAGCTCAAACAGTCCTCACCAATGTCCTCATTTCATGAGGACATTGTCTGCGGAACTCGTTTTGGGCGAAAACTTTTTCTGCCCAAACCAGATCCCGCTCATCTTTTGTTTTAAGATGTTTCAAGAATTGGCTCCTAGAATTTTGCCCGTGCCGTATCCTCAGCCCAATGTGAGAATCGCTATACCAAAAGATGTTTTAAATAAATGTTCGAAAGTTCTAAGAAATTAATAGATCTGCATTTCTGATTCTAATCACATAAAGATTTTGGAATTAATTGGTTTTAACTCGAGAGTAGTTGATTCCTGTTTCCTTAGAAAAGTTTTTGTCCAAAACGAGTTCCGCAGCGCCTACACACCAAATAGTTTATAAGGGGGTAGAGCAGAAATCACTTGGGGTCTAACGCAATCAAAGGTAAAGGCGCGAGGACTGTCTGAGCTTTTGGGCGAAAACTTTTCTAAGGAAACAGGAAGTAAGTTTTAGTAACGTTAAACTAATCCTTCGGACGATTGAAGGGAGTTGTGTCGAAAGGGATTTTGTTGAGTTCTTCTTTAAGAATTTCTTGATACTCAGCGACTTGGATGTCGACGCCAGAAATTTCTTTTAGCCAGTCCGCATCTGCTTGAGCGGCAAATTGGTAGCCGTGAATGCAATGGGCGCCTAGCTCTGCCGCTTCTTTGGAAAGTGGGGAGGGAATGGGGTAGAGATTCATATCGATAACGGTTGCCGGGTTCTTTAAAAAATTAAAATAATACAAATCTTTCAGAATTGTGTTTTCAGTCGTAAGGGGTGTGGTGTTGATCATGACGGAGTTCACTCCGGGAAGAAGCATGATGGAGGATTGAGGAACAAATTGGAACTCAACGTTGAAATACGTTTTTTTTACTTCTGCCATAAGCTCTGAACCAAGTTTATTATCTCGATCTGTTATATGGAATTTTAAAAATCCCATCTGAGCAAAAACACCAATCAACACTCGGGTTGTAGAACCTGCTCCCACAATAAAAATTGCAGAGTGGTGGTTCACGGACTTCATGTTTAGACTAAATTGCTTCATAATGGCGCCAAAGAGAAAAGATTTTGGCCACCAGACAGATCGAATTTTGATGAGAGCATCGCCTGAGCGAATGCGCGAAATCTGTTCAGTATTATGAACGCCCATATGAGTGATTCTGTTGCCAAAGGGTGGTCCAATGCGAATAAAGTCGTATTGATTTTGGCAATCTTTGACTACGTCGAGGACGTTTTCCGATGTAGCAGGCATTTTTGTGAGCGTATTGGTTATACCCTTAGAGGTCATGAACTGACTAAGAGCTTCAAAGCGAGCCGCATTCTGCTCAGCGGTAACTACACACCATTTCATTTTTTTAAATCCTTATAATTTCTGAAAAAATCGCGAGTCATTTGAACGTCTTCAGTAATTTGTTTCTTTAATTCTTGAATGGATGAAAACTTTTTTTCTACTCGTAATTTTTTAAAAAAATCAACTGACAGAACCTCACCGTAAAGATCTTGATCAAAATCCAAAATATAAGTTTCGATTTTCATATTATTTTTTTGTGAATTTCTATCATCCTCAAAGGTCGGGTTGAATCCCACGTTCGTGACAGAAGGAAAAAACTGACCTTTCACTTGAGTGTGAGTAACGTAAACTCCGGGACTTGGTGCCACGCCTGTGCCAGATGCAATGTTGACGGTGGGAAATCCGAGATGTCGTCCACGCTGCGCACCTTTAATAACAACACCTTTTAAATAAAAAGGGCGGCTAAGAGCTTCTTGGGCTTTTTCCATTTCACCTAGTTTTATTTTTTCTCGAATGTAGGAGCTGGAAATAATTTGTTCTTTTTTCCGAAGCGGCGGCACGACTTGAAGTTCAAAACCCCATTCTTGAGAGAGCTTTTCTAGCAGAGGGATGTTTCCTGATCGGTTTGCGCCGAAAGAAAAATCATAGCCTACTACTAATGCAATCGGTGAAAGAGGCTCAAAAATAATTTCTTTTAAAAAAGTTTCTGGAGACATTTGTGAAAGCTCTCGAGAGAAAGGCTGAATGAAAAGATAATCAATACCCATTTTTTCTAGCTCTGAGATTTGGTCATCACGATCGAATAATTTGATGAGTTTTTTTTCGGGATAAAGAATTTGCATTGGATGTGGGTCAAAGGTCATTACTACGGATTTAGCCTGAAGCTCCCTAGACTTTTGTAGGAGATTTTGAAGAAGGGCGCGATGTCCCAGATGGACTCCATCAAAGTTGCCGATACTTACCACAGAGCGGGTGATTTCAGAGGGTTCATGGCTACCATTTTGAGGCCGAGAGCTGGACCTTAGTTGTGGGCTAAGTTGTTTGATGTCACGCAGTACTTTCACGCTCCAAGGTTACCATAAAAATTCAGAATTTCACACGTCTTTCCGATGAGATGCATGAAGGAGCTTCACATGTCTGCAGCAAAAAAAATTGGTGAATTATTGGTTCAAGAAAATGTGATTAAGCTAGACCAGCTTGAAAAAGCAAAGGTTGAGCAAAAGAGCAACGGTGGACGGTTAGGTGCGGCTCTTGTGAAGTTAGGTTATGTAAAAGAAACCGACCTTGCAGAGTTTGTATCAAAGCAATATCAAATTCCATCTATCGATTTGAGTTCTTTCGAAATTGATCCTGAAATTGTAAAGCTTATTCCAAAAGAAGTTTGTGAAAAACATCTCGTTTTTCCAGTTTCAAAAGCGGGAGATACTCTCGTTGTCGCGATGGCGGATCCAGGAAATATCTTTGTTCGTGATGATTTGCGTTTTGTGACTCGCATGAAGATCGAAGTTGTAGTTGCTGCAGAAACAGCAATTGTGAAAATCATTGAGCAACATTACGGTCGAAAAGTTCAAATGGACAGCATCATTAACGAGCTTGAAAAAGAAGATGCCAAAAATAAAACCCAAGTGAATTCACGTTCTGGTGCCGCCATGAACATGGGACCCGTCGTAGAAATCGTGGATAGTGGTGGAAAAGATGACGCTCCCGTTATTAAGTTTGTAAATGCCATGTTGACTGAAGCCGTTAAAACTCAATCTTCCGATATCCATCTTGAGCCGTATGAAAAACGATTCCGTGTCAGATTTCGTATTGACGGTGTGCTCTACGAACGTTTGCAGCCACCTGCAAATATGGCCTCAGCTATTTTGAGTCGTATTAAAATTATGTCGCAATTGGATATAGCTGAACGACGCCGCCCTCAAGATGGACGTATGAAAATTCGCACCAAGGCAGGGCAAGATATTGATTTTCGGGTAAGTGTCCTTCCGACTCTTTTTGGCGAAAAAATTGTGATGCGTTTACTCGATAAAAGCAATCTCCAACTAGACATGACAAAGCTTGGATTTACCGAACGTCAGCTCCAAATATTTAAAGAGGCCATCGCCTTGCCTCATGGAATGGTGCTGGTCACTGGACCAACGGGCAGCGGTAAATCGACAACTATTTATTCAGCCCTTATGGAGCTGAATAAGGCAGATACGAATATTTCTACTGCGGAAGATCCGGTGGAATTTAACTTAGAGGGGATCAATCAAGTACAGATGAATGCGGATGTGGATCTGACTTTTGCGAGCGCTTTGAAGAGTTTTCTCCGCCAAGATCCTGATGTGATTATGGTGGGGGAGATTCGTGACTTCGACACGGCTGAGATTGCAATCAAAGCCGCGCTCACAGGCCATTTGGTGGTGAGTACTCTCCATACAAACGATGCTCCTAGTAGTATCTATCGACTCTTAAATATGGGTGCAGAACCTTTCCTTGTAGGGTCAGTTTTGACTTGTATCGTGGCTCAGCGACTTATGAGACAGATATGCTTACACTGCAAAGAAGAGATAAAAGTGGAGCCTGATGTTTTGATAAAAGCAGGATTTGATGCTGCGGAAATTCCAAACCTACATATTATGAAGGGCAAAGGATGCTCCCAATGTAATGAAATTGGATACAGGGGTCGCGTTGCAGTATATGAAGTGCTAAGATTTACTGACAAGCTAAAGCAAGGTATCCTACATGGTGTAACTCCATTAGAGTTGAAAAAGTTAGCCATTGAAGATGGTATGACAACTTTAAGAACGAGTGCTTTAGAGCGTGTTCGAAGTGGTGTTTCGACAATCGAAGAAGCCATGGAAACGACGGCTCCAGATAAATAGTCTTAGACTAAGGAGAATTTAAGGATGAATCATCTCCGCCAACTTTTAAAAGTGGCCATTGAACAAGGGGCTTCGGATATTCACATTACATCCGGTGCTCCTCCGCTTCTGCGTATTGATGGTAGCCTTGTAAAAGTACGTTCAGCAGACTTAGAGCCCGCTGAAACCAAGGAGCTTTGCTACTCTCTTTTGACAGAAGAGCAAAAAAGTCGCTTTGAAGAGACCAAAGAATTAGATTTTAGTTTTGGAATTAAAGGTCTTGCGCGATTTCGTGCGAACATGTTTTATCAAAGAGGTACCGTTGCGGCGGCCGTTCGTCGTATTCCAGTAGAAATTCCTGATTACAAAACTTTGGGGCTTCCGCAGATGGTGGGAGATTTCACTCACTATCATAATGGTCTGGTGTTGGTTACGGGTCCTACGGGTTCTGGGAAAACCACAACTTTGGCTTCACTGATTGATAAAATTAATACCGAAGAGCGGGGTCATATCATTACGATTGAAGATCCCATTGAATATATCCACGCACATAAAAAATGTATCGTGAATCAACGAGAAATTGGGTACGACACCTGGGCCTTTAAATCCGCATTGAAGTATGTACTTAGGCAAGATCCCGATTATTGTCTAATCGGCGAGATGCGCGATCTTGAGACGATTGAGACTGCGTTAACGGTTGCGGAGACGGGCCATTTGGTTTTTGGAACGCTTCATACCAATTCCGCCATTCAAACCATTAATCGTATCGTTTCGGTATTTGATGGTGGGCAAAGAGATCGTATTCGAACGCTTTTAAGTTTTGTTCTTCAAGGAATTGTTTCTCAAAGACTGATTCCCGGAATTGATGGTGGTCGAGTATTAGCCGTTGAAATTCTAGTTTTAACTCCGGCAATCCGTAACCTTATTCGCGAAGATAAGCTGCATCAAATTTATGGTGTTATGCAAACGGGCCAAAATCGTACAGGCATGATGACCATGAACCAGTCTCTTATGAATTTATTAATGAAAAGAAAAATTGATATGAAGCGAGCCTTTGAGGCAAGCCCTGAGCCTGAAGAGTTAGATGCGCTCCTTAAGAAAGCGGGGATCTAACGATGCCCATATTTGCCTTTCAAGCTAAACAGATGGATGGTCGTGGGGTCAAAGGAGAGATTGAAGCCTCCAGTGAAGTTGAAGCTCGCGTAAAAATCCGTGCTCAGCAAATGATTCCCATTAAAGTTGTTGCAAGTAATGGGGCGGGTGGTGGCACAAGCTTAGGCAATATGTTTTCCGGCAAAGGTGGAGTCTCTGGTCTTCTGATCCCAAAAGTAAAAACTAAGGATTTAAAAGTGTTCACGAGACAATTTGCGACTCTTATTAACTCCGGTGTGGCCGTTGTTCAAAGTCTGGAGTTACTCGAAAGATCGAGTTCAAATCCCACTTTAAAATTGTGTCTCACTAAAATTCGCCAAGATATCTCTATGGGAAAAAAGCTCGCGGACAGCATGGCG
>JBFWOZ010000054.1:0-17733 GCA_050250255.1 Bdellovibrionales bacterium
CTTGGTCTAAGCTGTTGATGTTGTGAAAAAGAAATTCGGCTTTTAAAAGGTGCCAGTGTCTTTTTTCTGGCTACACTGCTTCACGGAGTGGCCGCAGTGTAGCCAGAAAAAAGACACTGGCACCTTTTACTTAGTGAAGCGTTGGGTGGTTTCGTCTAGGAACAGACTGTAGGCCTCAGTAGAGTGAAAATTCTCTTTCGCGGAGTTATTGAGGCGCTCATTTGCTTCTTTCAAGCGACGAATAAGACTTTGAAAAACGGCAATGGCCCACTCTGGGAGATCCGCAAGAAGCTTTTTATAGCCATCCTCCGAGACTTCAACAGCAAAACCATCGCTCAAAGCGCGCGCGGATGCTGAGCGTAGGCTTTCTGTAATCAACGCAAATTCACCGAGGGGTTGCCCTGATTCAATAACAGAAAGAGACTTTTCTTTCCCGTTTTCATCTGTGTGATAAACTTCGACTTTTCCTTCCTGCAAAATATAAAAGAAGAAGCCGTGATCTCCTTCCTTAAAAAGAACATCACCTTTTTTAAAGTCTACGCGTCGTAATGTTTGCCACACCGAGTTTGAATCCATATTAAAACTGTAAGCGCTTTCTCGGGGATCCGCTACTAGACAAAGGGCAGGAACCATGGTGCGATAGAGTCTATGAAATTGCGAAACATAATCCTTTTTGTTCTTTTGCAAACTCAGGCGGCGATCGCCAGTGCAGATATCCTCGCGATGATGAAAGTAGACGGACAAACGAATCAGATGATGACCCCTCAGCAACCAAGTCGTTGGGAGTTTAAATACACAGATACTCTTACGAATGGCCCGGTACATCACTTTATGAAAATGCATGAAAAGCTAAATCATATGATTGTTGTAAGTCGCGATCTGAAAGATTTGTCACATATACATCCTGATTATAATGAAAGAACTCATCTTTTTTCAGTGACGGTAAACCAATCTACATCAGATTCAGACAATCAAGATCTTTTGCAATGTGTGAAACGCTCTGGAGATCATTTTGTCTTCGCGACAACAATGCCGATGCCTGATGAAGTTATGATGACTCATCGATTTACAGTTAAGGCGACGGGTCCGGCTCCAGTTGTTGAAAAACTCATACCGGATTTAAACAGCCACACAGACACGGTCACAAAATATTTTACTGATAGAGGTGAAGTGGCAGAGTGGGGTGCACTCCTAAAAGTAGATTTAAAAATCGTACTTTTTAAAGGTTGCATCAACTGGGTGCCTCGGTTTCATGCACAGTTCTCTGTTTATGATCCAACAACTCAAAATTATAAACCCGCAACAGATTTTGTGAATTGGCTGGGGATGGGTGCACATGCGGTTTTGGTTAGTGAATCAGGTGTCACGGTAGAAGAAAAAATCTTTTACCATTTACATTCCTTTATGCCGATTTTAACTCCTGGGGAATTTAAGTTTCCTTTCGATGATCCACGGCGTGGCTTGCCAAACGGTATTTATAAAATTTGGTTTCAGGCAAAACATCGTGGAGTGATTTTAAAAATTCCGTTTGTAATAAATTTTGATCCTCCACCTTATCAAAGACCATTGATGGGTGAAGTATCATTATGCGCTATCTAAAAAAATATCTAAGAAGGATACTTATGAAGCAGCTATTAATTGCTCTTGTTCTCGCTCTATTGTTTCAACTCTCGTGTGCAAAACAGGTCAAGCCTACGGTTTCTGCGAAAGCCTTGGTGCCGGCTCCTTCTTCTGAAATTCCACCTAAGAGAGAATTTCCGGTGAATCCTGCTGTAAACCCATGTGATAACTTTTATGAATACACATGCTCTCTTGTAAACCAGAGCTTTAAACTAAGGGATGATCGCTCCAGACATACGTTTTCATTTAGTGATTCTAGCGAGAGAATTTTGGAAGCGAGGAAGGAATTTCTTGCGGGACTTTCGAACAATAAAAAATTAACCCCACGAGGGAGAACGTTAAGAACTGTTTTTAATGCTTGTATGAATGTAGATGCTTCTAGATCTGAAGAAATCAAGCTTGTGAAGGGTGTTGAAACAAATATTCAGAAGCTTGATACTCATAAAGAGTTTCAAAAGTTTCTCGCCAAAAATATTTTGAGTGAAGACTTGAGTGTGATTGGTTTCGACAACATTGCGAGTCATGATAATCCAGACAAGTTTGATCTACTTTTAATGACTGACTTACAAAGTCTTCCAGAGCGCTCTTATTACGACAAAAAAGAGGTTTACTCTGATTTTGAAGGTGTCGTAGCGGAATTTTTTAAGACTCTCGACTACACTAATGCCGAACAAAGAGCGAAGGCTGTTGTCCAATTCGAAAAGGATTTTGCTCAGACATATCCCTTGCCCGTAGAGATTCGACAACTTTTTGCGACAAAAACAGGAATTACAAGAGAAGAACTGGAGAAGCAGTACCCAAACCTCCATCTCTCCGAACTTCTTCAAAAGATTCCTAAAAAAACGCATATTCGTAATATTATGCCCAAGGCTTTTGAGTTCGTGAATAAAGCGCTTGAGCAAACGCCTCTGAATGTTCTCAAGGATGTTTATTTGTTTCATGCATCGGTTGGATATATGGACGACGCCTATCCCGTTTTTTACCAAAAATATTTTGATTTTAGAAAAAAACACTTGGGTGGACCCGAAAAACGTTCGGAACGTAATGAGCGCTGTACGGATTTGGTGGAAACAAAATTTGATAAAGAATTGGATGCAGAAATGCTCCCACTGTTGTTTCCTAACTTTCCGTCGCAAAAAGTATTTGCCCTATCCGAGCGTGTACGCTCGGCCCTCTTGGCGGGTATTGAAAAAAATCAGTGGTTGAGTCCTGAAAGCAAAAAAACGGCTCTCCGAAAAATGAAGACAGCGCGTTTACAGTTGGTAAAACCGCGTAATGAAAAAGAGTGGAACTTTAATCCACCAGCTAAATACACAGAAACCACTCCTTACCAGAACATTCGCAACCTTCATTACAGCCTGATGAAAAAAACTTTGCGTGAATTTTCAGAAACCCGAGATCGCAATTTATGGTACATGGGACCGCTCGTTGTGAACGCTTACTATAACCCAGCGGATAACAAATTTGTTATGCCTATAGGAATCTTACAATACCCTTTCTACGATCCGTCCTTGCCTGTCGAAGTGAACTTGGCGGCAGTAGGTATGGTCGTTGGGCATGAGCTTGGTCATGGAATTGATGATAATGGTGCGAAGTATAATGAAAAAGGTCAGCTCATCCCATGGATGTCCAAGGAGGACCTCAATACATTTAAGACTCGTGGAGCAAAGTTAATCTCGCAGTTTGATAAAATTGGTCACAACGGAACGCTGACCTTAGGGGAAAACATTGGTGATCTCGTAGGTCTTACATCTGCTTATGAAGCCGCTTTTCCTAAAGCGCGAGGCGATGTAAAATTAAAGCAGGCGTTTTTCACACAATACGGAAGGCTGTGGTGTACGGTGGCTCGTCCTAAATGGGAAGAGAAAGCATTGAAAACGGATTCCCATGCCATGGGGTATGCGCGTGTTAATGAGCAAATAAAGCACCAGCCGGGATTTGCCGAAGCTTTTTCTTGCCCCGCTGGCTCACCAATGACTTTACCAGAAGGCGAAAGAGTTAGAATTTGGTAGGCAAAGTAACGCCAGATTTGAAGACGTCTTTGAGAAGTCGTATTTTCGTAAAGACCTCAAGGGCGGTGGCGCCAGATGAGAGTCCTAAACCTTTTTTGAAATCATCCTCGTAGAATTTTAAAAAGGGATTAGTGGAAAGCTCTACTTTAAGTGAGGTCGGTACGGATGGCTGACCTTTCTCCCTGAGCTCCTTTATCTTATGAAAATGTTTTTGAAGTAAAATATTTTTCGGTTCAAGCTGCAGAGCAAATTCTACATTTTGCAGGGCATATTCGTGACCACAAAAGATCTTCGTGTCCTGAGGAAGTGATTTTAATTTATTCAAACTGTGATTCATAGTTTCGTGAGTACCCTCAAAAACTCTTCCACAACCGTAGCAAAACAGAACATCCCCGCTAAAGAGAAGATGTTGATTTTTCTCAAAAAGAGCAATGTGGCCAATGGTGTGGCCAGGAACTTCCAACACATCAAAATGAAAACGATTAAAAACAAACGGCGCCTTTTCGCTAAGCGTTTTGTCGAGAGCTGGAATTTTTTGTGCTTCCTGTTCAGGTCCTAAAACTATGCATTTAAAATGTTTTTTTAGTGCCTCATTCCCTCCAGTGTGATCCCAATGATGATGGGTGTTCACAATGTGGGTGAGGTTACGATTCAACGTTTTGAGTGCCTCAAAGACGGGTTTCGCTTCTGATGGGTCAATGGCCAGAGTTTGAGAAGAATTCTTTTCAAACAGCAGGTAACAATAGTTATCCTTTAGGGCGGGTACTGCGTAGAGCTCAAAATCTTGGGCTAAAGGAAAGCGAAACATTTAAACTTGTGAGCCTAAAATTTTCAGCAAGCTCTTGCGTGGTAAAGTTTTAAAAATTTGCGCCATAAATTGATTCTTATAACCAGAAACAATCGTGGGATCACGGCGGCGTCGAAGAGCTTGTAGTGTGGCTTCTGCAACTTCTTCTGGGGTTTGCATAAGTGCGGCCGGTGGAGTTCTTTGAGAGTCACCTGCCCGACGATGAAATTCTGTGGCCGTAATACCCGGGCAAAGGTTCATGACGTAGACTCCACGTTTTTTTTGGTTGTGCCAGAGGGTTTCGGAAAAGGAAGTTACAAAAGCTTTTGTTGCAGAGTAAAGACCGTTAGCGGGTAATGGCGCAAAGGCGAGAACGGAGGAGACGTTGACTAAGGCATCCCCACGTTGAGCTTGGACTAAAAAGGCATGTGAAAGCGCGACCAATGCTTCAATATTGAGATGAAGCATCTCAATATTCTTCTCTAAGGAGAGTTGTTCAAACTCACCAATAAGACCAAAGCCGGCATTGTTAACTAACAAATGATAGTGTTTCTGGGTCAACGTTCGGCAAATTTTTTGAACTCCCTCTGTCGTGGAAAGATCGGCGATAGCGAGTTCATGTGTGCCTGGCAATTCCACTAACAATTCTTCTAAGCGTTTTTTATTTCGCGCCACCAGAGTGATTTGATAACCTTCATGGGCTAATTTCTTTGCTAGCGCGCGACCAATGCCTTCGCTTGCACCGGTCACGAGAGCTGTTTTATGATGTGTATTCGTTTCCATTAATTTCTCCTTGAGGCGATTCATAACTTCACGGAAGATGAAGAGAATGTTCAAAACTTTTAGCCGCATCTCTAAAAAGTACTCAACCCCCGAGAAGGTTCAGCGTCTTCTCTTAAGTTATAAGTATAATCAGCAAAAGCCAGAGACAATGCAATCTGCATTAAAGGTTTGGCAGACGAAGGCGGCACATTGTTTAGAAGCAACCCATTTTGCGGCCGCTGTTCTAGAGCATCAAGGTTATCTTCCATTAGCGTTGAGCATGGAGAGTGAAGACAATATTGGTCATGTGGTTTTTCTTTTTCAACAGAAAGGTTTTTGGGGAACTGTTGGGAAATCTAAAGAAATAGGTTTGCAGGGGCGGCGACCTGTCTTTAAAACGATTCACCGGCTCGTCATGAGTTACTTTGATGAATACGTCGATGACACGGGTCGAATGCGCGCTTATCAGGTTTTAAACTTAGACCATAGCCAGTCTCAGTGGCGCGAATCTCTTAGAAATGTATGGAAGAGTGAGAAGTATATCTTAAATCTTAAACACAAAGCTCTCCCACCTTTAGAAAAAAGGTATCAAAGAGCCTATCAAGTTTATTACGAAACTGGACACCAGCCGAAGACGGGCTGGTGGTAATACTAAGCCAGATGTCGAGAAACTAAAGAGGAAATTTGGTCTTTGGGTAAGTTTCCAACGAGTTGATCCACCATCTGACCGTCTTTGAAAAGAATCATGGTAGGAATTCCGCGCACACCAAATTCACTTGGTGATTGAGGATTCTCGTCGATATTGAGTTTAACAACTTTTAATTTATCGCCCATTTCTTTTGCGACTTCTTCCAACTTAGGAGCAAGCGCGCGGCAAGGACCACACCACTCTGCCCAAAAATCTACCAAAACAAGTTTATGAGACTTAACAACTTCAAGAAAAGCGCCATCCGTCGTGCTTTCGATATTTGCCATCTGTCCTCCCAAGTATCAAATATATGTATGAATTTGCATATAGCAATAGGCTATAGGTGAGTTTTCACACATGAGGGTTAGAGAATACAACTTTTTTATAATGACTTATAATGTTGAAAATACTGAGAAAACGCTAAATCAAGGCTTTCGCCCTTTAAGCTCTTTTTCGCTTCTTTATAAGAGTACTTTTGAGCAGTGCTTCTTGCTCTCTCATGAGAATATCTATGAGCTCTTTTGGGTTGAGTTTATAAAGATCCACAAGTTTAGCAAGGCAGCTTAGAGGTGGAGCGCTGACACCTCTCTCCCAATTGGATACAAACTGAGGAGAAGTATATCCTAACGAGTCAGAAACTTCCTTCTGAGTATGTCCTAATTCTTCTCTTTTTTTTCTTAAAAATTCTGCGAGTGCGATAACAACTCCTTTTCAACTGTGAGCAAATGAATTCACCCATAATGTATGAACTCCTGCGAAGAAGTCAACCCTTGGGCAAGACAATGCCCCTAGGAAAAGAGGCATCGAACAGCTAAACATTTTTAGTTTCAGGAATAAAGTTAAATGGGCCTTAAAACAGCCTGGCAAGACATCTTTTGCGGCTTCTTTAGTGCAGAATTAATAGCTGAAAGTTCTTTGGAGGAAAGGATCTCATGTGTTTTTGGCTTTTCGCCCATCCAAAATTCATAAAGTTGAACGGCAAGATCTTTTACGCGGGGCTCAACTTGAATGCGTGTGGCTTCAATGGCCTCTTTCTCAGAGCGGCTGGTACTTTGAAGAATTTCAATTTCTAGAGCGTCATGAGCGCTGCCAAGAAGCGTATCCACAGCTTTCATTTCCGTAAAGAGTTCTAAGAGCGATTCAGAAGGGTTCGTTTTCTTTAAAAGTCGTGTGAGGTTCATAAAGTCGCGCAAATTTTTACGAAGTGTGTGGTGGTCATCAAAACTCAACACATCTTGCTCCGCCAACTCCATAATATCTTTTAGATGCTGCTTAGCGAACAAAACAAAGGACGTACGATCTGTGGGAATAAAAACCATGGTCTCGATAGGTTGAGTGGCTTCGATTACGCCGAGAACTTTTTTTGTTTTTTTGCGAATCTTTTCACCTGCTTGAATTGCGTCCTTTAATTTCCCCAATTTTTTAACAAATTCGTTAAAATCCTCAGGAGGCATGTGGCGACGGTCTAAAAAGAAATAGAGGCTACGTAAACGTTGAACGAGAACGCGTGAGCGGCGAATCTCTTCGATTCTCTCTTCAGTTAAATGTTTTGAGCCGTCCTCAGAAATCGCCTCAAGCCAAGAAATGAGTTTTTCATCGGTATAGATTTCCATCCATTCTGCTTTGGCACTTTCGAAAAGACTTTTTGCAAGTCGACCACTCATTGGAAATGTATCGAGGTACCCCGACGATTTTGGTCGTGCGTAGGCTGGTAAGGGTTGTCCAAGTACACCAATTGAGAGAAAAACCGGTAACAACGCTTTCATTCAGAGTGTCCCTTTCTACTGAAATCGTGGCGATAATGTAGAAATCGTGGCCAAAGTGCAAAGAACTTAAACACTTTGAATCTTTTGTCGTGAAATATTTTTACTAACCTGTTCGGTTTGACGACAGTGGGGTGGGAATGGAAGATGTCCAAGAATTAAGGTTTAATTGGCCTTCAAATTGGGGACAAATTTTTTGAAAATGCAATTTCTTAAAGCCAAAGAGTTCGTCTGCGCTTTTTTAATATTCAGTCTTGTGGTGAGCCCATTGGCACAGGCGGAGCAACAGATTTCTTGTCTATCAGTCATGGCTCCAGGATCCACCACATCTCCAAATTCGCAGTCCTTATCTCAAAAAACATTACGATTAGAACGTGATACACTCATAGAAAATGCTGAAGTTCGCGGAGAAACATTTAATCAAGCTCTTCTTAAGCTTTTCCAGATGGCAGGTTCAGTCGCTAATTTTACTCAACTTGTGCGAGAGACAGAAAAGAAGGGGGAGTTTAAATTAGCCATACCTCTTTCAAAGAACGAAACGATTGAATTAGATTATGTCGTGGAAAGTCGTTTTCAATCAAAGCGAACTGGCTTGCTTAAAAAAATTAGCCTAATCTATGGAAATCAGGAGGTTTTAGTTTTGGCTGAAAAGCCTGTGAATAAAGATGTCACAGAATTCACGACCTCTGAACTCAAATGGGAAGATGCCATGAGCATAGAAGGGCGAGTTGGATCTATTACCATACCCATTACGATTCCTTCTCGGCTGCTGGAGAAGTACATAAATTGGACTGAAGGGTTTGTAGCCGCATCAGCAGTTGAGCTCAGAAAGTTTGACACTAATGCAGACCGCCGCTGGCTGTGGGTTAAGTATGCAGGTCATTATCTTAAAGACTTAATTACGAAGCGATTTGAAAAGGAGTTGGTGCGTAACCTATTCCAAATCGGATTTCTTGCGTTAGTAGGTTATAGTGGTTTTTTGTTGGGTTCAGGTAACTCAAAAGAGGAACAAACGATTGATTGGAGCCTGGTAGATAAACATAAAATCAATTTCGCCGAATTACTTAATCTCTTTTCTCCCGACTGGAAGAATTCAGCTCCTGCTATCGTACAAACGCTAGCAAAAGTCTCTAAAGAGAATCCTTCTCCTGCGGTATTAGATCTTGCGATTGGTTATGGAGATACCCAAAAACTCATCGCGTATTATGCCCAAAAAGTAGGTGCGCAAGAGAATGGTGTTCTTAAGTTTTATTCAGACGCTTCGCCCGTACCGTTAGATTTTGATCATGGCCAATCTGTCACAGAGTTTCCAGCGCTCGGTATTTTAGTTGTTACGGATTTAATCTTGGAACTAGAAAAAGAAAAAAGTACGATGAGCCTTGTGATCAATCAAAAAAGAGAGCCAGAGTTATACAAACTTATCGCTGACGCTCTGGCGAAGAAAAAAAGCCCTGCGTCTACTGTGACCCCTTAATCTATTAAGAAAAAATCAGCGGTAAAGTCACTCGGGTAGGTTTGCTCGCCTTCGGGAACGAAAATCTTTTTATTTTCTCACCGATACGCCTAAGATCTTTTTGTATTTCACGTGAGGAAACATTCGGACCTTTCAAATTGTTAGTCGGAAGAAAAACTTTATTCACTTTTCCTGAGCTACTAACATGAAACCTGAGAACGAGAGCGCCTCTTAATGCACTTAATATTTGAAGTTCCGAAGAGATTTCTTCAAGAAGGATCTGAAGAGAACGAGTCGCTACAGAGCGAGTGAGTCCTCCTTCTACGTAAGGTTCTGGTTTTTTAAACCATCCATGAATTACGAGTCGCGCCTGAAGGGGATCTTTTGTGCCACTCACGATAGAAACGCCATGGGGCGACCTGGGGTCAAAAACCACAAGGCGGTTAAAAAGTGCCGGTACTTTGTGAAAAACTTGTTTGCTCTCAAGACCGTTAAAAGAATCGAAATGGCTCCAATAGTTTAAAATCTCGTCTTTTAATATGAGAGTTTCCCCACCTCTAAACTCCCTGCGACTCCATTGGGTCAGCGAATATACAAAGGCCCAAGGGCCGTGCGGAATATCTGCATGGAGATTTTGTGAGCACCCATCCACATAATAGCTAAGCCAAGGAGGGGTGATATCAAAACATCCTAGTTGTTCGCGGCCGAATTGGAGAATTGCTCTGTGAAGTTGTTCGTAAGCTTTTTTTGTGAAGTAGTGATAGGCTGGCGTTCGAAAAAAAGTGTATTGGTCTTCTACATGCCAGTAGTCCCACACAAATCTTTTGGAATGAGTCTCTAGGGGATTGGAAAAATGGTTTTCAAACTCTTGACGTAGGTTTTTAGCTCCAGAAAAAAAACGATCTTGTATGAGAAGAGAAGGGTTTTTCATTGTTTAGGACTTCTTCACTTTCTCAGCCCAATAATGAGCTTCTTCAAAGCAGGTTTCAAAGGCAGGTGTAAGCCAGTTGTCTTGCTCTACAAAAAAGAGTCGGTCTCGAAATGGTTTTCTGATAAGAGGAATCTTGCCGTTCGCAAATGCCCCTTTCTCACAAATAGGTATGGGATGTCCCCAGCGTGTGATTCGTAAACCTTCGAGTGAACGCACGGGAATGTTGAGCGCGGGGAGTATGTCTTTTTTAATCTGTTCATTAAATTGTGATTTGATTTGGTCAAAGGCATTCGGAGGGAAGAGTTCGGCGCGGCTACCCTCATAAGCTAATGGTTTATAGAGTGTTAGAATGCTCTGATCTTTATGACGTTGGGCAAAGTTCGCTAAAACAATGTCGGTCACGCCTTGTGCTTTTGCACGGCTACGGAGATCTTTTTGTTGAAACCGAGCGGCCGGCATAAAGAAAAGATCATAAAAGGAATCTTTGAGTGGCGGTTTGATCAGAATGTTTGCGACTAAATAGCTTCGATACTTGAGGGAGCGAATAGCGGCGAGCCTGTCTTCTTCTAAGTCTTGGACAACTTTAGCAACAACAAACTTGGGGCACGACATAACCGCTTTTTTGGCTTGAAGACATTTGGGTTTGCCATCTTGAACGTAGTAAATCAATACATGGTCGGCTTTCACTTCAACGTGAAAAACCAAACAGTTTGTGCGAAGTCGAGAACTGTGGCCTTCTCGCGCTAGTCGTTCGAGAATTTTTTCAGCGATAGCCGCGTTACCACCTGGGCAAACAGCCAATGCACCAAATTCTGAAGCAAAAAAGTTGATTGCCATACTGGCGCTGATTTCCTCAGGGGAGGCGCCGGCTGAAGACCAGAAAAAGTTTTCGATGATGGCTTCTAAGTGCGGGTCAAGGGGTTCGTTTAGCACGCTTTGAACGTATTCTTTAAAATTCATTCTATCGAGCTCAGCGAGATGCTGATATTCGCTATCGGAGGAGGATGGGATTTCGGGATATTTAATAACGCCACGATCATTATAGATATCTAAGAAGTGTGCATAGATTTTTTGAAACTGAGCTTTGTTTTTAGGATTGGTTCCGTTCTCCCAGACTTGCAAATATTTTTTTCCAGAAATCAAAACAGGATCGCCGCCTTCATGAAGTTTATAGAGTTTGTCGACGCCCACTTCATTCAAGAATTGGGCAATAGGTGAGTCCTCTTCCGGTTCAACGAAATAAGCTGCGCCCAAACTAAAATCCAAACCTTTCCACGACTCGCCTTTTGAGTTACCACCAAATCGGGGTGCTTGCTCGAGTACCACAGGGTTTTGTTCGCTGAGTTCAAAGGCGGAGATGAGTCCGCTCATGCCACCACCAACAATTGCCACGTTTGTTTGCTCAGTAGGCTCAGGCAGTTTTCCTAAAGATTTAATGTAACTTGTTTTATCCCATAGGATTTGGTGAGCGAGAGTGAAGTTATCTCCCGTCATTTGCGAGCTTGAAAATTTGGAGAGAGTTCGGTCAATGGAACTATTCTTGGTAAGCCATTGGCTCTCTTTGGGTTCGAGAGGTAAAAGGCTTTGGGCTTGCTTCAATGTCTGTGTGCAGTTGGTGAGATAAATTGAAGCGCCGGATAGACTTGCAAGGCGAATGAACTCTCTTCGATTGAACATAAATTGTGTCCTTAGCTATAGTTGTGTTGTTCTAGTCGATTGTGTATTGCGTTCTCCAAAGATTTAAATCGGTCTCCTTGATGAGCGTCTCGATATTTTATCTTATCTAGAATATATTGATAGGTTCCCATCTTATATCTGGTCCATTCAGGTGCTAAAAGTTCATCCCAGCGATTTGACATGGCGCCAAGACGGTGAACGCGAACACGCGGATGAAGATGTCGTAAAAAAAGGACCACTTTTTCCGCATATTCATCAAGCTCTATGGGTTGAAATTCCCCTGCCAAATAGAGTTTTTCTAAATGCGTGTTTTTCAATACGTGAAGATTGTGAAGTTTTACGTTATCGATAGGAAGGCTCGAGACTATTTCTGCGGTCTGGATGATCGTCTCTTCGGTTTCTCCGGGAGTACCAAAAATTAAATGAATTCCTAAGTCGAGATCGATCGTAGTTTTTATTTTCTTAATCGCTTCAATAGAATCTTGGACCGTGTGGCCTCGTTTCAAAAATTTCACCTGATCTTCAAAGAAACTTTGAACGCCCAGTTCGACGGATAGGTAGGTTTTTTGATGGAATTCCTTCCACAGATTAAGAACGGCAGGAGAAATACAATCCGGTCTTGTTCCGACAATGATTCCTTGAATTTGGGGGTCGGAAAGGACGAGATCGAAATTTTGCTTGAGTTTAGGTAAGCCAATGAAGGTATTTGTGTAGGCTTGAAAGTAAGCCAGGAAGGTTTTTACTTTATATTTAGTGCCTAGAAATTCTTTGTATTTTACAATTTGTGAAGAGAGATCCATCTCTCGCTGTTCGATATAAGCAGCCGAGCCCCAAACATCACAAAACGCACAAGTTTCCATTCCCTTAAGACCTAAACGGTTAGGGCAATCCGTAGCGGTGCTGACGGGAATCTTTTGAACCTTTTCTCCAAAACGTTCCTTATAGTATTCGCTGATCGCGTAGTATCTCTTGGCCATGGGTTGTGACATCCTTTCTTTTTAGACGAATCCACAGTAAATTGCACCTCATGACTGAAGAAACGTCTGCAGAATCATCTATTCTTATAGTTCTTACTAGCGACGGAAGTCCCACCGCCCAATTTCATGCAGACGCTGAGCTTATGCACTCCAGCCATGGGGCATGGAGTGAAACAATCTATATTTATCAACCCGTTGTACAGCGGGTGTTAGATCAACAGAATCCTTTGACCTTTCTTTCGGTGGGACTAGGGCTTGGGTATGTGGAAATGATGACCGCTGCAGAAATCTTTAAGAACAACAGGGATTTTCGAAATGTTGAAATTTTGAGTTTTGAAAATCACGAAGAATTGAGGCGAGAGTTTCAAAATTGGATTCAAAATAATTCTACTAAAAGCATTTTTGATCTTTCTTTGGAATGGGTGGCGCGAGCTTATGAGATAGAGCCGCAGGAGTTGAAACAAGCTTTAAGAGAACTTTATTTAGAGAATCGTTGGCGTGTGGAAAGAGAACTGGCGGATCTACCTGTGGCCACGCCATGTTCGGGAATTTTTTATGATGCTTTTAGCAAAAAAAGCGGTGAAACAATTTGGAGCGAAGAATTCCTGATTCAGTTTTTAAAAAAATATGCAGGGCCCGCATGTGCGTTTGCGACCTATGCTTCTACCTCGGCGCTCAAGCGCGCTCTTAAGGTCTCGGGGTTTTCTCTTATGGAAAAAACAGGTTTTACGGGCAAGAGGGAGAGTACCTTCGCTGTTAAATAACACTATTTTCGTGAAGAAATCGCATTGAACACAAAAAGTACAACCATCGCACCCAGTGTAGCCATAATAAATCCTGCGGGGCTTCCTTCCGCATAAAATCCCAAAAAAGATCCTAGATAGGAGCCAACGACCGCCCCAAGGATACCGAGTAGGGTCGTAGCTATGAAGCCCATGTTATCTCGACCCGGCATAAAAAAACGAGCGGCGAGTCCAACAACAAAGCCAAAAATGATAAGACTGATAATTGCCATTTTGCCCCCATGTGTACAATGCGCATTCTTGACGAAATATGCCATTTTTTTCAGAAAGTATGGAGTGATTAAATGACTCCAGTTTACACGCCTGGACGTTCGGCGCGTTTTATCTAGACTCTCTGAAGTTACATTGAGACCCTTGTGGGAGCTTCATAAGCTATTGATGGAAGAGGGAACCCAATGAAAGCTTGCCAGCTTGTTTATTTTCTTTTGTCTCTATTTTTTTCAACCAAAATTTACGCCATCTCCATAGCGCCAATGCCGATGAAAGTTGTTGCGAGTAACGAACACAGCTGTGTTCTACTCGATAACAAAAAGGTGAAGTGTTGGGGTATTAACGGAAACGGAGAGCTCGGGCTTGGAACGACCGCATCGCAGATGGGAAGTTTGCCGAATCAAATAGGCGATAATCTTCCTTACCTCAATCTTGGTACGGATGTGCTTGTCGAAGACATCCAGGCTGGAAATACCTTCACATGTGTACTTACGACAGCTAAAAAAGTGAAGTGTTGGGGGAATTCTGAAGGCGGGGCCTTAGGAAGCGGAAGCACGGTGGATGTAGGTCGTTCACTAGCCCAAATGGGAGATGGACTTCCATATTTAAACTTTGGAGCGACGGCACCCATTGCAGAAATGGCGATTGGTGTCTTTCAAAGTTGCGTGATTTTTGAAGACCAACGTATCAAATGTTGGGGTTACAACGACTACGGGCAGCTTGGTATTGGCAGTCTTAATAATATCGGTGATGCCGCAAACGAGATGGGCGACGCCCTCCCTTATACAAATTTGGGCATGAACGAAAAGGTCATAAAAGTCAGAATTGGCTATGAACATTCCTGCGCTCTTTTAAGTTCTCAGCGCATCAAATGTTGGGGAAGAAATCAATTTGGTCAGTTAGGTCTTGGCGACATGGTAAACCGTGGCTCTAGAATTACTGAGATGGGCGACGCTCTTCCTTACGTTGATTTGGGTGCAGGAGCCCTCGCAAAGGATGTGGTCGTTGGCTACAACACCACTTGTGCGGTCTTGACTGACGACCGAGTGAAATGCTGGGGAGCTAATCAGTACGGCCAATTAGGTATTGGAAATACGGAAGCAAAAGGCACAAGCCCCACCCATATGGGTGATAACTTATTAACTACAGAGCTCGGAATTGGCTTGAATCCGCAGTCCATATTTTCTTTTGCACCAGGAGCTTTTTGTAGTCTTTTCACAAATTTCACAATGAAGTGTTGGGGATGGAACCGGTCCGGCGCTTTGGGTCTCGGTGACGAGAACAATCGTGGCGATAATACTGGCGAAATGGGCGATAATCTGCCATTTGTCTATTTAGGTCAGCGAACTGCGGTGTTGAACGTGTCTGTAGGTGGGGCACATGTTTGTGCGCTTATTAAGCAAATAGGACGTAGTCCAGGCGTGAAGTGTTGGGGCAATAATACGCGTGGTCAGTTGGGCTTGGGGGATGCTCTCGTACGGGGTACGACGGCAGATACTATGGGTGAAGCGTTACCGTACTTGAATTTCGGAACGAATTAGTTTTTGGGGGAATTTCATGAAACGAAAAGGATGTGTAAGCGCCGTTCAAGTGCTTATTATTTTTTGTACTCTACTAATACTTTCTACTCCTGCATTTGCGGGACCACGAGAGACAGCGAGGAAACTTTTTGAGCGTTTGACCGGGGTTCCACTGATGTTGAATGACCCACGTCTTCCGCAAATGGAAGCAATGGTTCAGTCGGGTCAATTACGTGCAGCCGCTCAAATCGCAACAAACGACGACAATTTTTACAACGAGACGGTACGTTACTGGGCGATGCCGATGTCGAACAAAGATGGGACGGCTTTTGCTCCGCTCAACGACTTTGTTTCGATGTTTATCGGAATCACGCGAGATCAAACGGATGCGCGTGAGCTTCTCACAAAAGATTTCACATATGTTGTGAAGGGACTGCCGGCTCCCGTTCCAGAAAATAACACTCATTATTTAACAGCAGATCAAAGACAAATGAACCTTCGTCAAAACTTGGAAAGAGTAGATGGAGTTTCTCAAGGGAAGAGAGAATATGCCGGCGTGTTGACCAGTCGTGCATGGGCTGAAGCTCACATGATTATGGGAACAAACCGTCGTGCGCTTCAATACTCCCTTCAAGTGTTTCTCTGCCGACCGATTGAATCTTATATGAATTTTGAACTCCCGGATAATTGGGTCAGAAGAGATGTGGATCGTCGCCCTGGTGGTGTTTACAAAACTTACCAAACGCGCTGTGTAGGTTGTCATGCTGGAATGGATGCGCTCGGTGGTGCGTACGCTCACTTTGATTTCGCAGGCAACAGAATGCTTTATTTACAGCCTCCGTTTGTTGCGAACAAGATGAACCAAAATAATCGTACATATCCTCCAGGAAACGTAGTTCTTGATAACTCATGGGAAAACCTATGGGTGAATTCACCAATTAAAGCAGGCCGAGGACTTCAAGAGTTTGGGCAAATGTTAACCCAAGCTGAAGAGTTTTCGACATGTATGGCTCGTACAGCCTATGCAAATGTCTGTCGTAAAAATGCGACGGACGTAGATCCTAAAGTTGCAGAAACAATTGCTATGGCTTTCGTCAACAATGGTTACAAAATCAAAACGTTATTTGAAGAAGCAGCTATTCGAACAGAATGTTTAGGGGAGTAATTATGAAGTCTTTTGCTTTATTTATTTTAGCTTTCGCCTTCCTGTCTCCGGCAGTGCATGCGGATATTGGGGTGAAGAATTATCGCCAAGTCTACAGTGCCATGTCGATTGTCACAGGAGTTCCAAAAGAAAATCCTAGCACGGCAGCTTACTTTGCAGGAGCTTACCGCCGACTCTCTGAAACAGGAGCTGTTTCAAGCGTCACGGCACCCCTTCTGTTAACAACGACAGTTTTGGCTTCTCGCTTCTGCAAAGAAATGATCAATGCAGATGCTGCAAAACCAGAAAATCAACGAGCTGCTCACGGCGCCGTAGATTTTACGAAGAGTCCCGAGCAGTTTACTCAGGCCGCCCAAAAAGATGTGCTGACTCGATATGCTTACCTCTTTTGGGGATTACAACCGACAGCGACAGAACTCACTACGGGTATGACCGCTTTTGCTGAAGCCGGTGTGGGATTACAGCAGACTCCTGAAAGTCTCAAACTTGTTTTAATGGCTGGCTGCACTCCCGCTTTGGCGAGCTTAAACCTCATCACTCACTAAAAAGGAAGACACAATGAAAGAAACAACACCAAAAAAACCTCTTCTGTATAGTGATCATAAAAAACCAACAACTCGCCGCGAGTTTTTAGCGCAAGGTCTTTTAGATCTAGCCGCGTTTACGGTCGTCCCTTCAGTGCTCAGCACCTTCACTGCGAAAGCGGCATGGGCGCTGAATGCAAACTGTGAAGTTCCAGACAATGGATATATTCCATTTATGGTGTTCGACATGGCTGGAGGCGGAGGTTTACCCGGTAACTTCCTTGTTGGAAAACAAGGTGGTCCCGAAGATCTTCTCGCAAGTTACGGGCTCTTAGGTTGGGATCCTCGTACCGTTGCGCTAGATCGACGTTTTGGTCTTCCAATGGCTGGAGGAAACGTCAGCCGTATTTTGCAAGGGATGATCGCCACGATGAGTCCAGAGGCTCAAGCCCTCACACGCATGGGAAGCATTTGTCATCAAAGCCAAGATGACTCAAGCATCAATACGACATCGGCTTTGATTGAAGTCGCGAAGGCAGGATTGCAAGGAAGCCTGATTAAAACAGGTCTCGGTATGTCGGCTACGGAAAGTGGTGGCAACACACAAGTTCCAATGAAGGAATCCACCCTGAAGCCTTTAGAAGTTGCGAGCGTTACTTCGGTTACGGGCTCTACGGGCTATGAGGTTCTACAAACAGAGCTCTCTCGATCAGGACTTGCGGCGATTGCAAAAGCGAATCTCTCCTACAGCCGCGAGCAGATTGCAAAGTTTGAACGCTTGCCAAACGGAGCTCAATTAAAAGAACTAACGGAATGTGGGTACACGAAAAATTCTGACATT
>JBFWOZ010000055.1:0-17390 GCA_050250255.1 Bdellovibrionales bacterium
TTCGTGCTGTCGGTTGTGACGTCGTGACTTTTGGTCAGTACTTACAGCCAACATTAAAACATATTCCAGTCGAAAGCTTTGTGACTCCAGAAAAATTTCAAGAGTGGCAAAAAGAAGCCGAGGCTATGGGCTTTTTATACGTCGCGAGCGGACCGCTCGTAAGATCCAGTTACCGAGCGGGCGAATTTTTTATTAAGGGAATTATCGAAAAACAAAGACAACAAAGTGCAGACGCAAGTTTGCAGGGAGTGCAGCATGGATATTAAACTTCCAGAATTAGGTGAAGGCGTTACCGAAGGTGAATTAGTAAAATGGCTCGTGAAAGTGGGCGATGTTGTAAAACAAGATCAGCCTATCGTTGAAGTCATGACAGATAAAGCCACCGTGGAAGTTCCAAGTCCGCAGAATGGGAAAGTGACCGCACTTGTTGCCAAAGAAGGCGAAACAATTGGCGTCGGCGCGACCCTCATTCAACTTGAGAGTGGTGGCACAGCCCAAGCGGTCGCTCCAGCCCCAAAGCCAGCAGCAGCTCCTGCTCAGGCGGCAAGTAAACCAGCACCTGCAGGTGCAAGTGTTACGAATTCTGCGAATTTTGCAAAACCCTCTGCAAATAATGGAAGCCAAATTTCTCCCCCAGTGGCATCAAGCCGTGTGCTTTCTACACCATCGACTCGTCGTCTTGCTCGTGAACTCAACGTGGATATCAACACGATGAAGGGTTCGGGGCTTGCGGGCCGCGTGACTCGCGAAGATGTGCTCTCAAGTCGCGGTGGTGGAAGTAGTGGCGGAATGGAGATCGTCGCTCCAGCTGCAACCCCTACGCGTTCGATCCCGCGTCCTTCTTACCAAGGTGGTGGTCCTCTTGAAGAGCGCGTTCCTCTCAAGGGAGTTCGCAAAAAAATCGCCGAGAAGATGCAACTTTCTAAACATGTGATCCCTCACTTCACTTTGATGGATGAAGCGAACGTGACCGAACTCGTGAATCTTCGTGCTTCGCTCAAAGAAAAAATGACGGATCAAAAAGTGAAAATCACTTATCTCCCATTTGTGATGAAAGCGCTCATTGCAACCGCTCGAAAAATCACAGAAGTGAATGCGAGCATCGACGATGCCGCTCAAGAAATCGTTTACAAAAAATATTTTAATATTGGTTTCGCGGCCGACACTCCACAGGGGCTTCTTGTTCCGGTCATTAAAGATGCCGATCGTAAGTCGATCTTGGAATTAAGCCAAGAAATTGTAGAGCTTTCTGAAAAAGCGCGAGCCGGTAAACTTTCTCTCGAAGAAATGAAGGGCGCAAGCTTTAGCATCACCAATATCGGTAGTATCGGTGGCACTTATGCGACTCCGATCATCAACCATCCTGAAGTGTTGATCGTGGGTATGTACAAAATTTCTAAAAAGCCAATCTTTAGTAAAAAAGGTGAAGTCGAAGCCGCTCATATTATGAACGTTTCGGTCACTGCCGATCATCGTTTGATCGATGGCGCGGTAGCGGCTCGGTTCATGGCTTCGTTCATTGAGAAGTTAGAAAATCCTGGCCTCTTGATGATGGATCTCGCTTAAGGAGTTTTAAATGTCTTACGATGTGTGTGTGATTGGTTCTGGTCCTGGCGGATATGTGGCGGCAATTCGCGCTTCTCAACACGGTTTAAAAACCATCGTTGTCGAAAGAGATGCACTAGGTGGCGTTTGTTTGAATGTGGGATGTATTCCTTCAAAAGCGATGATCACGGCAGCGCATTTTCTTCACCGTATTCAGTATGACGGTCCAGAGATGGGGATCACAACTTCAAGCGTGAAACTCGATATGCCAAAACTTTTAAGCTGGAAGCAAAGCGTATGCGACCGCATGTCGACGGGAGTGGAAGGCTTACTGAAAGGTAATAAAGCTGAAGTCATTCGCGGAGAAGCTCAATTCGTTTCGAAAGAAGAGCTTCAAGTAAAAACCAAAGAAGGTACGAAGTCGATTCGTGCAAAAAACTTCATCGTAGCGACGGGCTCTCGTCCGGTGCAAATTCCAGGTTTTGAGTTTGATGAAAAAACCGTGATGTCTTCAACAGGGGCTCTTGATTTAGATCAGGTTCCAAAAAAATTAGTCGTTATCGGTGGTGGATACATCGGTCTTGAGATCAGTGGATACCTTTCGCAATTAGGATCTGAAGTGACAGTCGTGGAAGCGATGTCCGATCTTCTTGTCGGCGTTGTCGATAAAGACGCGGTTCAAGTGGTTGCTCGTAAATTAAAAAAACAAGGCGTACAAATTCTCACAAACGCCAAAGCGAAATCTTATAAAAAAACAAAAGCCGGCGTGGAAGTGACGATTGAAGTGGGCGGTAAAACGCAAACTCTAGAGGCAGATAAAATTCTTGTGACCGTTGGTCGTAGACCCAATTCAGATCAATGTAATCTTAAAGGTATTGGTCTAAAAATTAACGACAAAGGTTTTCTTGAAACCGATGCGAAACGTCGCACGAATATCCCAGGTATCTATGCTATCGGTGATATCGTAGGAAACCCGATGCTTGCTCATAAAGCGAGTTACGAAGGTGTTCTCGTAGCTGATGTCATTCACGGCGCAAACCGCGTGTTCGATGCGAAAACCGTTCCGGCGGTGATCTTCACGGATCCTGAAATTGCTTCTGTGGGTTGGAGCGAAGAAGAAGCGAAAGCTCAAGGCTATAAAGAATTAAAAGTCGGTAAGTTTCCGTTTGCAGCCAATGGCCGCGCGGTTTCCATGATGTCGACGGACGGATTTATCAAGATGGTTGCTGATGCAAAGACAGACGTCGTCCTTGGCGTTACGATTGTTGGTCCTGAGGCGAGTAATCTTATTAGCGAAGCAGCTCTCGCAATCGAAATGGGAGCGCGCTTAGAAGATTTAGCGCTCACCATCCATCCGCATCCAACCTTAGGAGAAGCGATGATGGAAGCGGCGGAAGCCACTCTTGGTCACGCGATTCATATCATTCAAAGACCTCTACGTACTGCGGCCGCATCTCCGACTGCACATTAATATGGAAAATATTGAAGTACATGTTGATCCCCAAAATACTCCTTCGCAACTTCGTGTGGAGGATTGGGGACTTGTGGACTATGGCGAGGCTGAGCAACGTCAACTCCATTACGTCCAGCAAGTGCAAGATGGCTTACGAAAAGACACACTTGTATTTTGCACTCATCCACCCGTTGTCACCTTAGGCCGTGCTTCAAAAAAAGAAGAAGATCTGATTGGTTGGAACGGTGACGTACACGAAGTCCAGCGTGGAGGACGCGCGACTTATCATGGACCTTCACAAATGATTGCGTATCCAATTCTTGATTTAAAAAAACGCGGATCTGATCTTCATAAATATTTAAGGAATCTCGAGAATGTGTTGATCAGTTGCCTCAGCATGTACGGCGTGCAAGCTGAAGGCGGGCGTGAAGATGCGACGGGCGTATGGATCGGCTCTAAAAAAATCGCATCGATCGGAATTGGCGTAAAAAAATGGGTTTCGTTTCACGGAATCGCGATGAATCTTCACCACGACCCCAAAGCTTTTCAGGGAATCAACCCTTGCGGTTTCTCCACCGCCCAGATGACCAATCTAGAAGATCTTCTAGGGCAAAAAATTTCCCACAAAAATTTTCAAATGGTCTTCGAAAACTTCTTTAAAATCCAATTTCTGTAGATTCGATTACTGCTTCGCTTTATCGATGCTGATGGCAAACTTGTGAATGCCGCCGCTTTTGATAGCGTCAATGACAGCAATCACTTTTCCGTGAGGAACATCTTTATCGGCCGAGATGACCGCTTGTGAATCGGGCTTATCTTTAGCCATTTGTGTGGCGACATTTTTAAGTTCTTCTTCGCTCGAAGCTTTTCCATTGAGGAAGATTCCGCCGGTGGAGCTCACGCTGATACTTAGTGGGCTCGCGGTTGTTTCATCGCCCGAGATGGCTTTAGGAAGGTTTACGTTAATACTTGGCTTCATGATGATCGGAGTGGTCACCATGAAAATGATGAGTACGACGAGAATGATGTCTACGAAGGGCGTGACGTTAATGTCCGCAATGGCTTCTTTGTCATCTCCACCAATGGCGGCCATGATTATTTACCTTTCCTTTTTGCGTAAGCGATGCTGAGTTCACGAACGGTCTCGAGATTCATCATGATATTTTTCACTTGGCGTTGAAACGTGTTGTAGGCCACAACGGCTGGTATCGCTACGAAAAGACCGACCGCAGTTGCGACAAGTGCTTCGGCGATACCCACCATAACGCTCGCAGCATCACCTTGGCTCGCGCCAAGATCGTTGAAGGCTTTCATGATTCCGAACACAGTTCCCAGAAGACCGATGAACGGAGCGTTGGATCCTACGGTCGCAAGAAAATTCAAAGATTTTTCGAGTTTTGGCTTTTCAATTAACGCGTAACCGTTGATCAACTCACTCAATCCTTCTGCTCCATGCTCTTTGGCATGTTTGAGACCGTAAGCAAGAGCGCGGCCTTCGAGAGAATCACGGTCTTTGCTGACTTCGTTGAGTTCCTCTAAGTTTTGCGTTTGCATAATTTGTTGCAATTGTTCTTTGAGTTTTGCGCCTTTTGAACGAATTTGGCTAAGCGTGAGGTATCTCTCGATGATGGAGGCGATGCTGAACACACTCAAAGCAATAAGTAACCATAAAACGGATTCAGCTCCGGCCTGAGCGATGACGAATATTTTTTGTGTAATCATAGTAGGCTCCTATATATAAATTATCTCTGGAGTTGAAACGGCTGGTCAAGGTATCATAGACGTCGGTAGGCGTCGGATGATGAATCAATACACTCGTTTAGTGTGGTTACTTTTTGCTTCTTTTATTTTTATCTCCTGCCAAAGTCAGGGGCCGGCGTCTCCGTCCGTTTTATTAATCGCTGTAGAGAGCTTGCCCGTTGATGCCGTGAACTGTGTCAACGTCGAGGGGAGCGAAGATTCTGATTCGGGTTTTCAGGTCTTATGTAGAGAATCGGTGAGATACACTCACGCTTTTACACCTTCGCCGCTCAGTCAATCTGCAATCGCGTCACTTTTTACTGGCCTTTGGCCCTTTGAACATAAGGTGAGAACCAATGGTGCTCCGGGGTTAAGCGCACACTTTGAGACCATTGCAGAAATCGCCTACACCCAAGGATATAAAACGAGTTTCTTTTCTGGTGGGCCTCCGATTCTTCGAAAGTCAGGACTCGCTCAGGGATTTGAAGTTTTTGAAGATAATTTTCCTGTCTCTTGGTCGCAGCTTCATCGTTCCTCCGACAAGCTCATTACAAAATTTCTTGAATGGCTTGATGAAGATGTAGGTGCGGATAAATTTCTCTCGGTTCTTTATTTTTCAGATCTCCAGTCCTTTGATCTTCCGGCAGCTGATATTGCGGGTGTGCCCATTGATCGTTCTTACGAGGGAAGAAAAGCGAGGCTTGATCGCCAACTATTTAAACTTTTTGAAACTCTTAAGCAGCAGAAGCACTGGAGTGATACTTATGTGATTCTTGTTGGTCTTAATGGCTATTCAGATCAAGAAAGATTTAACGAAGTAGTGGGGACCAACCTTCATGCAGAAAACACTCAGGTGGCCATGCTCATTAAGGGTCCTCAAAGCAAAGCGCGCGATTTGAGTTTGCATTGGGGAGTAGATGCGAATGTGACCCTCGTCGACTTAGGAGAAACTCTCAGAGATGTTTTGGGAGGACCCGTATCGAAAGACTCTACATTTCTAAATCCCGTTTCGCTAAAAGCAAATTTAAATTCTCCTGATGTCTATTGGGATGCAGAAAGGCCACTTCTATTGGAGTCGGCTTGGGCAAAGTGGCGCGGTTTTGGGGAGATTCGGTACGCTGTACGTTTTGGCTCAAGTTTGTATATTCATAATCAAAGACCGGCTCTTTACAACTCTCTTTCAGACCGTCTAGAGACGAGTCCGCTCTTTGTAGAAATAGAAAAAAATAAGAAAGTATCAGAAATTTTAAATCATGTGTCAGCGGAGCCCTGGTCATTTACTCCGTTTTATTTTTTAAATCGTTTAGACGTGGGCTTGAACCTTTGGGATCCTTCTCGAAACAAAGGTGTGCTTCAGGAAGACTCGAAAGAGGATGAAGAACTTGGCCGCTGGGTTGCTGCGCAAGCTCTTGTAGAGTCACAGTGGCAGGAGCTTCTGAAGCTTGGACAATTGCACAATCGTCTTGATTGGCAATATGTCGCAGGCCTGAACTTAGGAACTCCTTTTGCATTCAACGAGCAAGCTTGGAGAAAGTCAAGGGCCTCACCTTGTTGGCGCGCGCTGTTCTCTCAAAGTAAAAACGTTATTAAACAATGTGAAGACCCGCTTTTTGTGGACATTTATACTCTCAGCAAAATGAATAGCAATTTATCGGAATATCATTCTCAGAGGGAGAGTATAGCCCGGACCTTTTATCAGCTCCGGTTGGATCGAAAAATTTCCCAGATGAATTTTGTAAATGGCCTCAACTGGGATACACAGTATGTTAAAGTATTAGAACCTTCGTCAGGGGAACTACTCCTTTCTCTGCCTGACAATAGAAAATTATTGGCATACTGTAATGAAAAGCTCTTGATAGATAAGAAAGATGAGTAATGAAAAGCTACTGGACTAAAGGAAAAGATTTTATCCGACTTTTTAAAGTGAAGTCGCTTTTGAATATTTCAGGCGGTGCTTCGGATCTCACTTTTATTCTGAATCAATTCCATTCCGAACTCTCTTTAGAAAAGAAAACCTATTGGCTTGAAGAGCTCATCATTTGGATTTCAGACTCTAATGATTCTTTGGGAACTAAAAAAACAGATCATCATGTACCTATTGCTAGGTTAAGTTACTTTTTAGATGTTTTAAATAATCACCTCACGTGGAAGAGAGAGGTGGCAAAAGTTTTAAGAGATTTTTTAAGAGAATCGTCGACACTTTCTCTATTTAGTCAATCCGGGCTCGTACAGGAGACGGGTCTGTGGAGCGAAACCATGGATCGTATACTACATACGATTCTTCCAAAACCTCTTCACGAATCTGAAATGAGTGATTTTTTTTCTCGTATCTTCACATCAGAATTTGATGTGAAGTGGATTGAAGCATTGCCAGCAGATCTCGTGATTGAAATTGTGGACCTCATTAACTTTGAAGCAGAACCCGGAGTTTATGAGCCTCTCAAACAGTCGATGGCCGACTCCCTTATTTTGCTAGGCAACAATGTGGCGTCTCTTGGACTAAGCGCAGACGTTCGTAAGAGGCTTGAGGGTGTGTCCGTTTCTGAACTACCGTTTTATCAATTAAGAAAAAAGCTTGAGGAATTTTCAGAAAATGTTCTTGGAGGAAGCGCAGCACAAAAACAAATCCCTCTTATTGATGAATGTTTGATCTTAATTACGGATTGTCGGCGTAAAGTCCATCAAACTCTTAGGCATCTGGAGCAATCGGGAGTGAGCGTGAACCTGGTGTATCGTTTAGATCACATTGGGCATTGCCTCACACGTATCGAGACCCTCCTGCATCTTTTTGTTTTGGAGATGAAACCGGAGACAATGAGTGTTGTCACCTATTTCTTAGCGGATCTGGTGCGGGATGGAATTGGCCGCCGTGGAATTGTTTATCTCTTTCAGAACAACATGCGCATGATCGCTAAAAAGATTGTCGAGCGAGCAGGAGATTCGGGAGAGCATTACATCACTCGATCAAAATCGGAATATTTTGCGATGTTGGCTTCTGCGGGTGGTGGGGGAGCACTCACCGTGCTGACAATGCTTTTAAAGTACGTCATCACAAAGATTAAGCTGCCTGTTTTTATTGACGGTATGGCCACGTGGCTCAACTATTCTACGGGCTTTATCACCATGCAGTTGGTGGGCTTTACTTTAGCGACAAAGCAGCCTTCTTATACGGCTTCAACTTTAGCCGGAATGCTTAACAATACGAAGAAGCCCGAAGGGGTCAGAGAATTTGTTGACGAGTTTGTGAAAACGGCACGTTCACAATTTGCGGCGGTTCTAGGAAACCTTGGCGTAGCGATACCTTTTTCTTTCCTGGTGGACTTCGTTTTTAATAAAGCTTTTGGACATCATATTTTTGATACGAAGTATGCGGAATACACCATTGCAACTCTCCATCCCTATCAGAGTCTCACGATTCTTTATGCGGCGGAAACGGGAGTGATGCTCTGGATGGCAAGTGTAGCCGGGGGTTGGCTGGATAATTGGATGGTGTATCGGGAGATTCCTCTTGCGATTGAAAAACATCGCATTTTGAATTTTGCCATTGGGCCTCAAAGATGCGCGAAGATCTCTCACTGGCTTACAAAAAACATGACGGGGATTGGCAGCAATTTAGCGTTAGGATTTTTACTCGCTTTTGTGCCAATTTTTGGAAAATTTATGGGTCTCCCTTTCGATGTACGACACGTGACGCTTTCAAGCTGCGCTCTTGTGTTTTCGTTCTGCGCGCTATGGACACCGGAGATGCCGGCTTCACAAATTATTATTTCGGCATCAAGTCTTCTTATCATTGGTTTGATGAATTTCGGCGTGAGCTTTTATTTAGCCTTGAACGTGGCGGCACGAGCGCGAGCGGTGGATTCAAGAGTGATGTCTGTACTCTTCCGACACATATTAAAACGATTTTTTGTAAGTCCTTTAGAGTTTATTTATCCCTTTAAATCCCAGACACCTACCCAGAATGGCTGATCTGGGTTTTCTTGAGACAAAGCGTGAGTGATGGAGTCGGTAGTAAAGCTTTCGCTCTTCGTCTGATAAACTTTTTTAGAAATCCAGGAATGACTGATCATCAAAAGTTGATCGTCCTTATGTCGTTTGAAGCTTTGCACATGAAAGCGAGGGACAGTTGTGAGTCCAATGTACTCGTCGGGGAGTGGATGAAGCGATTTGGTTTTGTCCAAATTTTCCATAGAGAGATCAAAATGGATTCCAATCGGAAGTGGAGTTTTATCTTTGCGTACCAGCAGAACCTGCGGAAAACCCACTTGTAGATAGGCCACTTCTTCTCCATGAATAGACGCAATAAAAAGTTCTACTCCGGCTTTATATTCATCTTTATTTTCGTTTTTTAATAACGAGTCGTTAGCGAGGAGAGCGGCCACTTGTATGGCATTCGAATTTTCCGAAAGATCAGCCTGCTTCGGAAAGGGGCTTGTTGCCTCTGGATCGCGAAAAAAAGTACTTAAGTAATCGCTCGCAATTTCCACAGTTTTTCGTGCTGCAGCCCGATTCCCCCAAGGAGTCGCCACAATAATAAATTTATTATCGTCTGAAGTGAAGATTTCCGGTTTTGGTCTAAAAAGTTGTCCCGAGTAAGAGCGATGCTGAATCATATATAGTACCTAATTCCCGTATCGATTCAATTTTCTCGCGGCCTTCATATAGTAGTTATTGCCCTCAAGATCTTGATCCTTAATGATTCGCCACTTTTGCTTGGCAGATTCAATGTTACCGAGATTTTCTTCGATCACACTATCGCTGTAGAGCGTTTTCATTTTCCGGTTAAGGTCTTGCTGAACGGTCTCGTACATGAGGCGTGTATTGTTGTCCGAAGGGTCTAGCTCCATAGCGCGAGTCAGCGTCTGTAGGGCTTCTTTGTATTTTTCTTCAGCTTTAAACTTATCCGCAATGCCGAGACGAGCAGTAATATCCAATTTAATTTTATTCTTGAGCTTAGCAACAGTTTGTTTCGCCTTTATTTTATTTCCGTCTGGGTCTGGCAAACGTGAATTGATGTATTTTTCGTACATCGATAAAGCCTCGAGAAGTTTTTCCGATTGTTCAAGCTTTTGTGCGGTTTGAAACATGTTGTTGCCCGTACGAATACGATTTCTAAGTTCTTCTTGGCTCAGCTGTCTTTGTTTTCTTTGCTCTTCCGACTGGGCCACTTTGTTCATTAATTCCTGTATAGAGGCATTTTCTGGATCAAGCTCTAGGGCTGGCGCTAGGCAATTTTGCATTTCCTCAAGCTGATTCGACTTCCCATGTTCAATTTCGCAAGTTTCCGTAATTCTTGCGACTTTTACTTTTATAAGCCGCGCCTCTTCTATCCGGCGAGTGAGTTCATCTTGTTCCAATTTAATAGCAATAGCTTGTTTACTGTTGTCTTCAATTTCTCTTGAGTCGCCGTAGAATGGTACCAACTCATGCATTTTCTTAGTTTCGATAAGTGCAGATTCGTACTTTCCTTGCATGTAGAGTTCTTTTGCAAGCTTACGTGTGTCTTCTAATAATTTTTTCTGTTCTTTTGTTAACTTATTGAATTGGGCGTCAGGATTTTGAATTTGGTTAGGGATAGAGCTTTGTTCAAGCTCTCCGGTTTCTTCTTGCGTGAAAGAATAAATAATTAGACACGCAAAGAGCCCAATGACGATCCGCACATTCTTTTTATTTTTTGTGAAATTCGTCATCCAATTTGGATTATCGTATTTGATCACGTTAGGCGTTCCATCTGGAAGCATAGGGAAATTTTTAGTAAAATCTGGGTAAGGAACCATTTGGTTCTCTAAAACAATTTCTTCGTCTCCAGCCAGATGTGATGGTATCTGTAGAAGCTTTGATTCAAAACGTGGATCGCGAATTTGAAACTCAATGAGTGTTTTTCCAACGCGGACTTGATCGCCCATTTGTAAAGGCTTAGTCACTTGAGGTTTTAATTTTTCGCCGTTCAGAGTCGTGCCGTTAGAACTCCCTAAGTCCATAATTGTAAAGCCAGAGGAACTTCTCGCAATTTCTAAATGATTTCTGCTTGCTTTGGGCTCTTGAATCTGAATTTGGCAACTGGAGCTGCGGCCAATCACCCAAAGATTTCCCTCAAGCGAGAAGAGAGTCTCTTCATCTTGAGATTCATCAATGACCAGTAAGCACGACTCGCCCACGGAAGTTCCTATCGCGGTGTTGTCTGATGAAATTTTGGTGGCGGTTGATTCCATAGGAGCTGCAGTGAGAGCAGAACCTTTTCTTTCATCGACTTCATGAGTGAATTGGAATTCAAACCCATCGACATAAAATGAAAGACTTTCATTGAGATCAAGTTCCGACTTTTCTTCTCCATTTAATAAAAGAGGAGAAAAACGCGCGAGAACTTGTACCTTCCAGCTCTGACCATCAAAGAAAATTTTAAGATGTTGTCTAGAAACCGAACTTTTATTCAGAACGATATCGCAGGAGTCATTACGTCCAGCGATATACTCTTTGTCTTTCACGAGTTCTATTTCAAAAATTTGACTTCGATCTTGGAAGACTTTGAGCTGTGCCATTAGTACCGCCCTGTCAAAATGAGGTCGATCACTTGTAATTGCCCGGCGGCCTCTTGCCATGTTCTATTTGTCGTATCGTTAATAAGGATTTGAACATTTCTGTAATTAGATCGAGCCAATTCGTATTTATTTTGTTCCATATGTCTTTTGCCTTCGAGTAAATTAAATTGAACTAACTCATCGAGGCGACGTTCGGAAAGCCTTTTATATTGTTGAGCTAAGGAGTGATCTGGAAGTAGCGCGAGAGCGGCGGTAAAGCTTTGAATCGCGCGAGAATAATTCCCCTCACGATAATCACGAAAACCCTGAAGGTAAGCGGCTTGTGCTTCTTTTCCTTGTTCACTAAACTGTGCGGAATTGACCTTTTGACGTGCGAGCTCGGTCTTTTTCTTTTCAATATCCGCTATTTCGGCATTCACTTGATCTTCGGTTCTTAAACCATAGTCTGCTTTTTTCTTTTTTGCGCCTGAACTCATAAGCAAAAGAACTAACGCACCTAAAACAATACCAACCACCAACTTTGGTTTTTCACGTAAAAACTTTTGCAGAGCACTCGACGGTGGGGTTTGCGGCAGAGAGCTTCGAGGCATTCCTGGCGGTGGAACGATTCCTAGCGGGCGAGGATAGGCATTCGTTGCTGAAAGCGACGGATACGGGGATTGAAGTTGGGACGAAGGCGTGGAACTTACTGGTGGCACAACGGATAAAGAAGGCAGAGCGAGTGGCGCTTCCTTATTAATCACAAAAACAGTGTCACCAATTTGAACGGGTTCGCCTGGTTGAATCGTTGTTTCTTCAATTTTTCTACCGTTGATGTGAACGCCATTGCGGGAGCCCATATCTTTAATAAAAATCTTTTGTCCCTGAATCAATACCGCTAAATGCTTTTGACTGCAGCGCTGGTCATTCAGATTAATGTCATTACCGGTCTCACGACCTAGGGTCGCCTTTCCTGACACCAATTTATAAGTGGAACCTTTGTCAGGTCCGCTGATAATTTTTAAAACATAAACAATTTGAGGAATGGAAGCGGGAGCGGTCGCGTTCATAATGACTCTCCTGCTTTTTTCATAGAGATGAGATAATAGGAAATTTCTGTAGACCCCAAAATGGCTTGAGTATCAATTTCGTAGAGGATCCCTGCAAAGTCGAGATTGTTGGAAACAATCATCCCCGGTTGTAGGGCCGCTTGATTGATCAAATCGACAATACTCATCTTAAAGGCTTGATCCGACAAAATTTCGAGTGACTGACCTTGGAGAGTATTAAATCTCATTCCAATTAAATCTTCTAAAGGGTTATTCACCGATAGAAAAAGTTGGTCCTTGTCTAAGGTGAGGCAAGGATGATTAAACATTTGGACAATGTTTTGGGCTTCGGTGGAACGATCAATACGAAGTGGGGCGGAGCCGTTAGATCCCGTACGGCTCAGCGCCGAGTTGATGTTCACCACCAACTGATTGAGTTCGGGTATCATGTACTTTGTTGTTAAATTTTGTCGATCATCTTTGAGTGCCGCATCCAGCTGTTGATTGAGATTGAGAAGAGGTTCTTTATGGAGTTTATAAAGAATAAAGAAGAGACAAGCTCCGAGCAAAAATGAGATGAAAAGAATTTGGGTGAAGAGGCTGATATAACGGGCGCTATCAATAGCTAAACCGCCCATGCCATAGAGAACAACCGCATGTGCAATGACCTGCTGACCAGATTCAGGATTGTAGGCGTGGATCGGATAACTTGCACCAATGGTGCTATCGTCAATTTGCTCCACAGACTCGCGACTCAGCTTGCGCGCCTTATGAACAAAGGGAAGGTTTGCATAAGAGCCTGCGTTGATGGCAGGCGCGATGGTGTGACCGTCACGATTAGAAATAATTAGAGCCGATTGAACACCTTCTTCGTTTTCTGCGGCTCGTGTGCTCACGGCCGATTCTGTTCCTTGCTGTAAAAGAGATTGGTTTGAAATGGCAAGGTTCTTTGCAATCGTCAGCGCTCGACGACGACTTTCTTGTTCAATACTGTTCTTGGTGATGTTCATCATGGGAACAATAGAAAACATAGTCATGAGTAAAATAAAGCCCACGATAAAACTCGCCAGAACATTTCTATACTCAAACATTTCTATCAGGCGATAAATGCCCGGCATAGCTACGGTGTTGACGTAGTTTTGTATATTTTCGAGTTGGTTTTGGACAGCAGCAGGGGCTGGTGACTGTTCTGCCTGAGGTATCTGAAGGGCGGCATTTCCATCCCATGCGCCAACTTGGGAGGCTCCGGTTCTTTCCATAGTTGGAGCTTTCGTGACAATTTTTAAATCTGCAAGGCATTGGTGAAATCCCATTCGATCTTTTGTCGAAAGTGTTTTCTGACGAACTCGAATGCCGTTGACGAAAGTACCGTTACTGGAGCCAAGATCTGTGATGGTAATATTCCCCGGTGCATAGTTAATCACAGCGTGCTTTTTTGAAATTCCGGGAAGGTTTAAAACGATATCGCATTCTTTCGTGCGACCGATCGTGTTTTCGCCTTCTTTTAACTCGAATGTTTGACCTGCCAGAGGTCCATTTAAAATTCTAAGAAACATCGAGGTGATCTCCCAAACTGAGATTCATTGAGTTCAAAGTACCTGCAGGAAGTTCAAACGTGGAGTCGGCTCCCCACACAGGCCAAACCACTTTCCAAGGTTTTACATTGCTTCGAATGGCTTTCACTTTGAGTTCACGATCAACAAACACCACATCGATAGAGAATTTCATAAAGTAAGTGTGAATGCTGTTGTTCGACTTAATCCATAAACCTTGATTTTCAAGTTTATCGTGTCGGAGAAGACCTACCAGGCGATCCACTAAACTTTCCGCAACGACAACTTGAGGAACCAAAACTGTATTTTTTGTTTTGTTAAAAAGTTTAGCCATCATGGTGAACCCTGACCCATAAATTGTAAAATCACCGGACCAAACACCATGATAAAAACCGCTGGCAAAATAAACATCATGAGCGGAATGAGAATCGCCTGAGAAGCACGAGCTCCCGCTTTTTCCGCACGCGTGAAACGTTCTACCCGCATTTGTACTGATTGTTGTTTGAGAACCTGGCCAATGCTTGCACCCGTGGCGTCGGCATCAACTAGGACCGCGATGAAACTTGTAATTTCTGACATGTCTAAGCGGTTTGCCATGGCTTTCAAAGATTCAGCACGTGATTGACCGAGTTTAATATCTTGAAGAACTTGGCCTAGTTCGCTAGCGAGAACGCTGTTCTCTGCTTTGTCGACTACGCGTTGAATTGCGCCGACAAAATCAAGGCCGGCTTCAGTGGAGAGAGCAAGGATATCGATGAAGTAGGGAAGATCCACAATCACCGACGTGTATCGACGCTTCTTTTCGGCGTTCACATAGAGGTGAGGGAAATAGGCTCCGACAACGCTCATGATTAAAACGAAGAGTGGTGGGTAACCCAGTTCGAGTGAGAGATTCACGAGCATGAGAAGTACGGGGAAGAGAAATCCCCATAAAACTTGAATCCCAATAAACTCATCTACGTTGAGAACGCGCTCAAGACCTGCCGTCTGAATTTTTCTGAGGACCGCTTTTCGATAGCGAGGGCTTTTGATTTTTGCTGCAAGTCCCAAGCAGAATTTGTGTACGATGGGGCGCGATAGTTCGATGAAACCGGATTTTGATTTTTCAGGAGCGTCATCGGTTGCCCAATGTAAAACTTGATTGCCACCACTCGAAGCAAGAATGCTTGAAACGAATGTGTACACGGACCCACCTAGTAGGAGTAATCCAGTGATAAGCATGAAGTCACTGCTTCCCATGGGAGGCCTTTCCGTGATTAAGTGAACTTAGATGAGTTCACTGATCCTGGCTTCTCAATCTCCGCGCCGTCGCGACTTACTGGAAAAGGCAGGATTTCAATTCCAAACTCTCTCTGTAGAAATATCGGAAAATCTCAATGAAAACCTAAGCTTGGATGAGGCCCTAATGGATCTGGCGCGAAGAAAATCTGAGGCGCTGATTCGCTCAGGTAAGTGCCCGAATTTAGGGGAGTTTATCGTTCTTTCCGCCGATACCGTTGTGGTTTTAGACGACCAAGTGATCAACAAGCCTGTCGATACTTCTGACGCCCATGCGATTTTAAGACGTTTGTCGGGGAAAACCCATATTGTGAAAACCGCGGTGTGCTTGATGAAGGTCCAGTTTCCGCAAGCTCTTCAGGGTGCTTTGCCTCCTCATTTCACTGTCGTAGAAACAAGCTACGTGACCTTTTCGTCTCTCACCGATGAGCAAATCGAAAAATATGTGCGTGAATGCAAGCCCATGGATAAAGCGGGAGCTTACGGTGTACAAGATGTGCCCTCAGATTTCTTGAAAGAAATCCGCGGACATGTGGATAATGTAATGGGACTACCTGTTGAGCGAGTAAAGAGCCTACTTCGTGAAAGTGGTTGGGATGTCGGTACAAAGCAATCTTGAAACCCTTCAGAAAAAAATCGAAAGCGCCTGCAAAAAATCAGGTCGTTCTCCTCGAGACGTGCAGCTTCTCGCGGTTACTAAAAAGCAACCTCTCGAAAAAATTCAAGAAGCCATTAAGTGGGGTCAGAAACAATTTGGCGAAAACTATGTTCAAGAGTGGCGACAAAAAGCAGAAAGTTTGAATCATGAGATCGATTGGCATATTATTGGCCCACTTCAAAAAAACAAATGCAAATATGTGGTTGGTAAAGTGGCGCTGATTCAATCGGTCGATTCTCTTTCTTTGGCTGAGGAAATTCATAAGATTGCTCTTCAGAGAAACATCGTTCAGAGCGTTCTCCTTCAAATCAATCTCGGAGACGAAACGACGAAAAGCGGAGCTTCTCTACGGGATGGCCAGGAACTCGTCGCCGAGTTTCAAAAAATGAAGGGCCTAAATCTTAAGGGCCTCATGGCTTTGCCGCCGCTTTTTGAGGAAGCTGAAAAATCTCGTCCGTACTTTCGTCAGCTTAAAGAATGTGCACAGTCTTGGTTTTCGAAGGAAAAAGAAGCGTTTTTGTCTATGGGAACAAGTCAAGATTTTGAAATTGCAATTGAAGAAGGATCTCATATGGTTCGCGTGGGTACTTTTATTTTTGGAGAAAGGGAATGAATGAATTTTCTCAATAAGAAAAAATTTGGATTCATGGGAACTGGAAAAATGGGTCAGGCTCTGGTCAAAATTTTTGTTGAGTCCCAAAAGATGCCAAAAGAACAGGTGTTTGTGACAAACCGGTCTGCAAAAAAACCTGAGAAGCTAGCTGAAACTTTTGGTATTTCTATTTTAAAAAACAATGAAGAGCTCGTAGAAACTTGTGATGTGATTTTTCTCTGTATCAAACCTCAAGATATGATCGATGCGCTTCTTCCTATCGCCAATCTTTTCGACGAACACCACACGGTAGTGAGTCTAGCAGCAGGAATCTCTCTCAAGACTCTCAAGAAAACGCTTCCCAACGTGAAAAACATTGTTCGAATCATGCCGAACACGCCCTCAAAAGTCGCCAAAGGCGTTGTCGGTTACTGTGTCGCAAGCGAAGCGAAGGAGATCAGCGAATCCATGGGTCACTTGCTTGAACCTCTCGGCTTCGTAGTCTACGCCGATGAAGGAGAGCAGTTTGAGGCCCTGACAGTCGCCTGCGGAAGCGGAACCGGTTTTGTGTTTGAACTCATGCTTTACTGGCAAGATTGGCTTGAAGAGCGCGGTTTTGATGAGGAGATCGCGCGACGAATGACGATTCAAACTTTTCTCGGTGCCTCGATTCTCGCTAAGCAGGATCCGCACGATATTTTAACTCTACAAGAAGAAGTGGTTTCAAAAAAAGGAGTCACGGCGGCAGGCCTCGATTCCATGAGAGAGCTTGAGATCGAGCGTTTACTCAGATATAGCTTCGAGAAAGCGGGCCTTCGTGACCAAGAAATCGGACGATCTCAAAGCTGACATTTATCTGTTGGACACCTCACGCTGTTCAATATTGTTAATGAACTTTCCTTCAGAGTTAAAAACGATATGAGGAGAGGGCTTAACTAATGGAAGCCGAGCTCGAATCTCATCAAACGTATACCATTTAATTTGAGTCCGAATTGCTTGGTCAA
>JBFWOZ010000056.1:0-16921 GCA_050250255.1 Bdellovibrionales bacterium
ATTTCGCAAAGCTTTGCGTTCCTATGAGAATCCCTAGGTCCATTCAACTCTTTCCAACCCAAGGACTGGTTCATCAATTTTGGCGCTGCCATAATAAAGAGCATTATTTAAATTCCTCTGAAATGAAAGCCCTCTACCTTCAAAGTTTAAAAGACGCTTTGAAAACCCATAATAAAGAAAGTGCGCTCGAAATCCATGCTTACACTTGTATGGATAATCACTTTCACAATCTCATGAATTATCTCAAAGAAAGCTCGAAACTCTCTTCTTTTTTAAGGCAAGCCCACGCTTTGTTTGGTTCGAGATACAATAGAATCCACAAAAGATCCGGCAAAGTCGCCGAAGGTAGACCTAAAACTTCTTTAATTGAAAATACCGATCACCAGATGCGAGTGCACTTTTATATAGAAGCCAATCCCATAAGGGCCGGAAAATGCAGTGAAAAGAAGTTAAGAGCGTATAAATATTCAAGCTACAGATTCTATGCCTACGGAATAAAAGATGAGTTTACGGAGATTCTAACTATTCCCGATTGGTATATAGCTTTAGGAGGCACGCCTCGGGAAAGGCAAGCAAAGTACCGAAGTTTTTTTCAGGAGTATTTAAAGGACACGAACTTTACCAATTTCTTTGCCCCTTTTATTGGTTCACCCATTTGGGTATTGAAAACTCAGAAAGTTGCTATTGATCGAGTAAAAGAAGCCGCGCTCATCTCTTCGGCTTGAAGAGAAAAATAAAAACATTCTAAATAGTCTAAAGGCGATTTTTTATTTAAGTCGATGGTAAACGTTCGACTAAAATTCGCAAAATATCCACGAAGCCTTTGCCGAGCCTCTCTTCGTTATCGAAAAAGAAAAAATAAGGCCTACTCGCAGCTTTCTTAAGCTAGAATTACTGAAAGAATCGATAAAGCCAATGAATTTGAAAAGCTTGCCTCCGAAATGCACCTGACTTCAATGGGATAAGCTCCGTCCCTATGAAAGCTTAGGTGGCGAAGCCGCGGTTTCGGCCGAGCTTTTTGGCTTGGCGGAGATGGGATTCTGCGGTTTGCAGAACGTCTGAGACTGTTGGAAATTTTTCGGAAGAGCCGGAGACCACGCCAACACTGCACGACACTGTATAAGTCGCGCCTCCGGTGAGATTTGGGATTTGGCAACTGCGGATCTTGACCATGATTTGATCTAACATTTGTAAGGCTTGCATCGCATCTACCTGAGGCATGAAAAGTGCGAACTCTTCTCCACCGTAACGAATCGCGAGATGTTTCTCTTTACAAAATTCTTTTAGAATCTTTGCAAGCTTTATTAAAACTTGGTCTCCCTGCGAATGTCCGTGCGTGCTGTTGAACTTTTTAAAATGGTCCACATCTAAAAGCAGGAGAGAAAAAGTTTGTCCCGCTTTTAAAACATCTTCTACTTTACGTTGTAAATAGCGATGAGTGTGAAGGCCCGTGAGCGGATCTTTAAAGGCTTGGTCTGTGATCTGAGCTAACTCTTCGTTTTTAGAATCTAAAGTATTCGCAAGATGGCGTATGTAATCACTCACAACGCCAATCTCATCACCAGCACGTGTACGATGAAGCTGTGCGGAGTTGCCCGCCGCCACACTTTCTAAAGAGGCGGTGAGTTTATAAAGTCTTCGCGTAAAGATATAAGAAAACCACTGACCTAAAATCGCCATAAGTACAAAAGTGATCAATGCAAAAATAAGAATATGCGGCTTTACGCCGCTGGATTCTTGATGATTTAAACTAAAATCGCTATAGAACACGAGGCCTGTCGACGATTTTTTGTAGGCAAGATGACGTTTTTGATCAGGAGAAGTTACAGAAGAAAATTGTCCTGCCGTAAGACCCGCGACATCTTGAACCACTTGGCTGTCCAAATTCCAATTCTGTAATCCCAATGGCTGACCGCCAGCATTTAAAATGGCCAAACGATAGCGAGAAGACGTAGGCAATTGCCACAACGCCCTCAAGTCGACATCAAAAGTGAGGAAAAGTTTTTTCGAATCGCTCTCCACCACTTTTGTGATCAAAAATGTTTTCTGAGGATTCACATCACCTAAGTTGTTACTAGTAGCCACGTTACGAGCTTGTACTAATTGTCCAAAGCTGATTTTTTGATGCGCCATAATTCCCTCTGGAACTTGTTGGCCATACTTCTTCATCGCCTCATCTTTTGAGTGTTGGTACACCAGGCGGAGCATATGCGTTTCGCTCACCGCTAAATCATACTTTTCTAAAACGAGAGGCTCTTCCTTTACGTTTTTCGAATGTGATTTTTGTTTTTGAGTTGGACGTTCAGGAAGTTCTTCCCATCGATAAGCACTCATATGCGCAATCCACGGATTTGCCTGCATAAGAGGATCTAGCGCAGAGTAAGCACCCCAACGGCCGTCAGGAATCGTCTTTTGTAATGCCGCCATGGCTTGCGCCGTCGTCTCCACGGAATTTTGCAATTGAGTAAATTGGTTTTCCCATTGAGTCGCTACATTTTCTAAAAACTCTTCTTGGGCCAACAGATTCTGCTGGAGAGAAACGCTTTGGGTTTCGCGCTGTAAGATGAACGAGTAAGCCGAAATCATCATGAGGGCGAGAAGAATAAAAGCCGCACCCATTTTATTTTGTAACGTGAACTTATGTCCTTTGAGAAAAAACCTTTGATCTCTCACATCAGATTCAAGGAGTTGAGATTTCGTTCGCGTACCAAAAAACTCTTTTGTAGGTTTAAAAACAGTGATCTCGCTCAATGCGGTAGGTTTAGCTACTGGGGTCTCCGGTGCAGCAACAGGCGTTTCCGGAGTGCTTGGCTTCTCATCAACTTTTTTGTTCGCGATAGGAAATTGGACTTTCCCCATCATCGGAGAGTAAATATAATTATGATTTAAGCGCGAATTCCGAACGGGAGGTAGTTGAGACGTATCGGTATCAAGATGCAACTTTCTCTTAAATGTGTCCTCACGAGCCTCTTGGGTCGAAAACGTTTCCGGGAGTTTGGCTTTTGCGAGCGCGACCGGCACAGAAGGAAAAACATCCATTCCCGGGGCTTGCGCCTCTGAGGTAGATGGCTCTTCCTCTAACTGAAGTTCTTTTTCTGCAGGATTCGCATCATTAATTTCTTCAAGCGCCAACACCATCACAATGGCATCGCTCAGACGGTAGACATCGTTTGCATGAGTTTTCTGACGAGTTTTGAGAGGCTCATTGGTTTGAAGACGATCAGGATTGATAATACGCGTGTGAATTTTCCCCGCTTCATTCACAAAGCTCAGATGATAGGTGCCCTTCGCTGTGACTTCTTCAAAAGCCACATGACTGGAACCCTGCTTCACTTCAACATGAAATATTCCAACGTTGCTCTTAGAATCAACGCAGAACTTTATCTTCACGATCATATTGAACTTTTCGGTTTTGAGCTGTGAAACTAAAAGCATCGTCAGGACGATCGTCGAGAACTCAACAAATAAAATTTAGACACGGTCGTTGCTTAGACTCGACCCTCGAGGATCAAAATGAATTCAGCCTTCTGTTCTTTAAAAGTCTCTGACAATTGCTTAAGGGGTGCATGGAGGATCTGCTCTGTCTCTTGAGTCAAATTGAGACCCAGTACGGCCTTACGCTCTGGGAAAAGCTGAGCCAACTCCGAAAGGAGTCTAGACAATCGGTAAGGTGTATCCATAAGAACGGTCGCACGCTTTTCGTTTTTCAAATCACGTAACTGAACTTCACGTTCTGGCTTATCTGAAGAGAGAAAACCTAAAAAAACAAACTGTTTCATCGGAAGTCCGCTCACGCTCAAAAGGGTCATGAGGCTGGAAGCTCCAGGCACTGGCACCACCGGGATTTTCTTTTGCCGGCAAAGAGCAACAAGTTGCGCACCTGGGTCGCAAAAGCCCGGGGTTCCGCAGTCGCTGACAAGTGCCACTTTTTTCGTCTCACAAAGCTTCACAAGTTCGGTGAGCTCTTCCTTTTTGGAATGCTCGTTAAGAAATTCGTGAAACTTGTTTTGTAGGCCTAAGGTTTTTAAAAACGGGAGAAGCTCACGCTTTTCTTCGCCAATCACGACATCCGCTTCCGTCAAAACTTGACGAGCACGGTCGGTCAGATCGGCACGGTTTCCAATAGGTATCGCGACAATGTAGAGGCTCATTCAAATTTCCAAAGATTTTTATCGAGCATGTGGGCTGGCCTGATATTTCCAAGGCTCGAGAGAAGAGAATTTTTAATAAAAGGAATTTTCTCCTCGAGACTTGTCAGCATATCCTTCACCATTCGTCTCTTATGATCCGTAAAAGCTTCAGTTCCGCAAGCGAGCGGACACTGACAACACACGATTGGAAACTTCATCAGCTCTGTGTATTCAATGATATCTTTTTCCGAAACATAGACCAGCGGGCGGATCACCACATTCTTTTTATCATCAGAGAGAAGCTTCACCGCCATACTCGAGGTGCGACCCACGAAGAATTGGTTCAGCAGCAACGTTTCCACAAAGTCATCGAGATGATGGCCAAGCGCAATTTTATTACAGCCAAGCTGTTCCGCAATCCCATAGAGAGATCCGCGACGAAGACGAGAGCAAAGTGAGCACGCAATTGAGCCGGGAGAACTTTTTTCCTCTACGATCTGAGCGATGTTTTTGTGTTCAGTATAAAATTTAATCCCCTTCATTTCGAGATAGTCCTCGATCACATCTTGACGAAATCCTGAATAGCCTTGATCGAGGTTGACGGCCGTGAGCGTGAAGTTAATGGGCGCACGTTTTTGCAACTCATGAATCACATGAAGCATCGTCCACGAATCTTTCCCGCCGGAAACACCTACGAGAAGATGATCTCCTTCTTCGATAAGGTTAAAGTCTCCAATGGCCCGCCCGACTCCCCGAAAAATCTTTTTCTCTAATTTTTCATATCGTTCTTCTGGAGAAATATCCTGGGGAATCACATCTTCGGGAGCTATTTGGTTATTCCACGCGAGAATGTTTTTATTGTCGGTGATTTCTTTTAGAAAAGTCTGTTCCATTTTATTCCTCTTCTAAAACGTCGTCTAAAATGTAGTGTTGGATTTTCGGTAAATGATCGGGCGCGACGGCCTGACGTGAATGAGTGCTATCAAAAAAGACCACTTGCACATGGGGGCACTGCTCGAGCACCGGTAAAATATTTGCCGGTTCATTTTCAAAAAACCAAATGGTGCCGTCGATTTTTTTGAGCGCGTTCGTTTTAAATTCTGCATCGTCAAGGCCCGAGCGCTCTTTCATGATGAGAGTCGCGCCGTTTTCTTCCACTGGAAGATCCCACTTTTTCAAAACATCTCGAGTACCTTGGCCCATGCGGAATTCATCGCGGCCCGTGAGATAATAAATCTTTGAACCAACTTGCTGAAGCTTTTGTACAAACTCTACCGCCCCTTCATAAGGGTGATCTAACTGAAGGTAAGAGTGACTAAAAAATCTCTCCCGCCAAAATTGGATCAAGATTCGGCGAAGATGCTCCGGCAAATCCATCAAGCCATGGCGTTCCATAGCTGTGCGCAATCCCCAATCGGTGGGCTGAACTTCCACCAGGGCCAAACGGTCAAAATAAGGCTCATATTGCGCATACTGAGGACGAGTTTCTAAAAACTCTTTCAAAATTTGCTGAGACCTTGGAGCCACTTCAAATATAGTCGAATCCAAGTCAAAAACGGCTCGAATCGCGCGACCATCAAGAGCGGCTACTTTGGCCTCTTTCAAAATTTGGTTCAGTATGGCACTTACCGAGCTCTTCGAGTTACGATGCGTCATGGTGTGCAAGGTATCAATTTTCTTAGGATCTGAAAAGTCTTTCTTGGCCCGCTATTCGAACTTTGTTAAGACCGTGCCCGTACGACATGCGTACGGGTGATAGTTGAAGGGGTGATTCATGAAAACGGCGACAAAAGATTCGACGAAAAAATTAGACGTGACCAGCGGTAGTTGTCTGAACGAGAAACTCTTAAAAAAGCTTCTTTTGATTTTTGGACTTCTTTTAATGTTGAGTCCACTTGTAGGCTGTACAAAAAATTCGGCAGAGATTGGTAGCGAAGGAAACCCTATTAAGTTTTTCCTGGTTCCTTCTGTGGATGCCAAAACACTCACAGACCGTTCAGTCGTTCTTGAGAAGTATCTCGCCGAACATACTCCATATAAATATAAGTTTGCGATTCCTGCTAGTTACGTTGCGGTGGTTGAAGCCTTCGGAACAAAACGTGCCGATGTCGCCTCCCTTGCCACTTTTGGATATATCATGGCCCACGATAAACATGGCGTAGAGGCGAAAATCACCGTCGTTCGTTTTGGAGCTGACACTTACAAAGCCCAAATCGTCGCGCGCACGGACGGCCCGGTGAAAAAAGTAGAAGACATCACCGGTAAAAAGTTTGCCTTCGTAGATCCTGCATCGACGAGCGGTTACTTACTTCCTGCAAAACTCTTCGCCGATAAAGGCATTAAACCTAGCGAGACTGTTTTCGCGCAAAAGCACGACAACGTTATCACGATGGTTTACCAAGGCCAAGTGGCAGCTGGTGCGACCTTCTACACGGAGCCTGAAAAAGGTGTGATTCAAGATGCTCGCCGTCTTGTGAAAACTCAATTCCCAGATGTTGAGAAAAAAGTAAAAATCGTTGAGTTAACAGATCCTATTCCTAATGACCCGTTTGTATTCCGCAAAGATTTGCCAGAAGAAGTAAAAGAAAAGATCATTACCGCTCTTCTCGATTTCGCAAAAACCGAAGAAGGTAAAAAAGTGTTGTACGACCTTTACGGAATCACCGATCTTAAACGTTCTTCAGACGCAACCTACGACAGCGTTAGAGCGTTGCTCACAAAGCTCGGCACTTCTGCAAACCAATTGGTGAAGTAGTTTCATGAACTCTTCACCTATTTTATCGATTAAAAATTTAGTCAAAACTTATCCTAATGGAGTGCAAGCTCTCAAAGGTGTGAGTTTTGATGTGCATCCCGGAGAGTTTCTCGTCATCATTGGTCTCAGCGGCTCTGGTAAGTCGACGATGCTTCGTTGTATCAACCACTTGAACGATACAACCAGTGGCGAAATCATTTTTAACGGAAAAGACATCACTCGTCTCAATTCTACCGACGTGCGCTCTCTTCGTAGACAAATTGCGATGATCTTTCAGCAGTTCAACCTCGTACAGAGACACACGGTTTTAAGTAACGTGCTGATGGGCTCTCTTTCTCGCACCAATACTTTCAAAAGCCTTCTCAACTTTTTCTCCGAAGAAGATCAGCAGAAGGCTCGTCACTTTTTGAAGCTTGTGGGCATTGAAGAGAAGGCGAACATCCGTGCCGATCAACTCTCAGGCGGTCAACAGCAGCGTGTAGCGATTGCTCGTGCGCTCACTCAAGATCCTAAAATTTTATTAGCCGACGAGCCTGTAGCAAGCTTAGATCCAGCCACTTGCCATAGCGTAATGGACTACCTTGATAAAGTGAATAAGCAACTTGGCATTACCATCATTTGTAACCTTCACTTTTTAAGTCTTGTGAGACAGTACGCCTCCCGCGTGATTGCACTTAAGGGTGGAGAAATTGTTTACAATGGAAGTCCTAAGGACATCTCTACCGAGTGGTTCAAAAAAATCTACGGCGAAGACGCCCGGGAAGTTCATATCAATTAAGTCGGTTTTTCGAGGGGGATTCTACTTGTGGCACAGCTGAAATTTAAAAGTCGATTATTAGACGCGATCATTTTTGGTTTTCTTCTAGGGGTGTTGATTTTTGTTGTTACTCAACCTAGTCGGGAACAGCTTCTTCAGCTTTCGACGATTGTCTCCATCGCTCTTCTTTGCATGGGAGTTGGTGCCTTTTTAAGCTTCGTTCTTAATGCAATGAAGATCAAAACTTTAGGAGAATCGGTTTTTGATCCCCCACACTTAAAAGCTCAAGAAACCAAAACCTGGTTTAAAACTTTTTGGGGCGTTCAACTCATCGTGGGCTTCATTGTTGCATTTGTAACGGGCATTCACGTAACGGAATTTAGTATCTTCGAACTTCTTTCCGAAGATGGCTTTCATGGAGCCGGTCGCATTTTCTCAAGTCTTCTCCACCCAAACTTTGAGATTCTTCCGCAAGCTCTTCTTGCGATCGTGCAAACGATCTTTATGGCTTTCACCGCAACCACTCTCGCAATTCCGGTGGCTTTCGTGCTCAGCTTTCTCTGCGCAAAAAATATCATGGGTCATACGCCGATTGGTTTTTCGATCTATATGCTTCTTCGCTCTTTTTTGAACGTCACGAGATCTATCGAGCCTCTTATCTGGGCGATCATTTTCTCTGTGTGGGTAGGCATCGGACCTTTCTCCGGGATGTTAGCCTTAATGCTTCACTCGATCGCTTCACTGGCAAAGCAGTACTCCGAGATGATCGAGAGTGTTGATAGAGGACCTATCGAGGGCATTCAATCCACTGGCGCTGGAACGCTTCAGGTGCTCTGGTTCGCGGTCGTACCGCAGATCATTCTACCTTACGTCTCTTTTACGATTTATCGCTGGGATATCAACGTACGCATGGCCACCGTAATTGGTCTTGTCGGTGGTGGTGGTATCGGTACCATGCTCATTCAGTACCAAGGGCAAGCCCTCTGGAATGAAGTAGGCTGCCTCGTTCTCTTAATTGCTTTTGTAGTTTGGGCGATGGACACAGGCTCCGCGTACATCCGCGAAGCCATTAAATAAAAGTGCCAGTGTCTTTTTTCTGGCTACATTGCGTTCATTTTGTGAAGCAACGTAGCCAGAAAAAAGACACTGGCACTTTTATTTAGCGAGCGATGGATTCGCGACGCTCACCTTTTTTGGTGCGTCTTTCCATTTTGCCTTGTGTATTCACTGTCATGTGTGATCCCGACTCACCGTCATACACCCATCCGCAAGCATCATTGGATCTGGAAGGATCAAAAGTTAAATCCACTTCTTTATCCAAATCATTGTTCTCAGATCTCACTTTAAGAGTCAGAGTGTTTTTTCCTGGGTGTACTTCTTCCTGAAGATCCTTCCAACCACCCCATGGTTCATAGCGACCATTTTCGGTTGTTGCATGACAGCTAATGATTTGTTGAACCACATTTGTGCGATTGCCCATCGAATCAACCGCATACCTTGCAATCACCTTATTGAAAGGTTTTGCATCGGCTGTTGGATCACTTCGTCGACCTGCATCTGGGCAGAGATTTTCTGTCGCCTTTTCGAACACAGTTCCGTTTTTAAATTGAAGCGGATTACTCATCATAAATGTTGGGTTATGATCTCCTGCTTTGTACACATTGGCATATTGAGGAGTCTTCACCCCTTTTTTCTCAGCCATGTTCCAAAAACTTCCAGTCTCTAAATACTCAAGAGTTCCAGGTTTACCGTCATTCCCCATTTTGTTTTGATAAACGGCAAAGTACTCTGCGAGCTCTTTAATTTCCACTTTGCCATCATCCAATTTCACGCGTGAACAGATAAAAACCCCACTAGCACAAGCGCTGTGAACTCCTCCTGGACAATTTGGAGTGGTTCCATCTTTTCCAACTTTACCACCACCAGTAGCGACACGAAACGGAAGTCCATCATTAGCGCCCGCATTGATTTTCATCATCTGCCACTTGGTATTTTTGTCGTTTGATTTTCGCTCTTCACATCGGCTAATTTGAGCATCAACGCTGTCGTACATTCCCGATGTAGCACCGATCTCTTCCAAATACCTTTGAGCCGAAGCGCTATCCACCCGACCATGTTTGTTAGAGATGCCGCGTCCTGAATCATCCTTCACAACTCCCAGTCGACCTAAATCAAATTTTCCATCTGGCCTTACGAGCCAATTGATCGGATTCATCGAATCTTTATGATCACCTTTAATTTTGTCTTTCGTAATTACGATTGGCGCTAGCGGTTTGCCCTCGCGATTGGTTCCCGCAACCGTCATAACCACTCGATCATCTTTTGCATCGACTTTTTTAACATCGATCGTTTTCGTTTTATTAGGACCTTGAGTTCCATCAAAAATTCTATTTTTCACAATTTTAGTTGGAGTCGTATAAGTTACGATACCTGCATCACAAGATTCTATTTTGTCGTAACCTTGGCAAATCTGCCCCGCATTTGGGTCTTCACCATTACAAATACGTTCTAATTCTCCAGTTTGTGGAGGCTTAGTTCCACCACCCGTTTTTCTGCCTGCCACTTCTGCCGCAAAATCTCTCAAGATATCGCAGTCTGGAGAGTTATGAGTCACGTGAAGACGGTTGGCATATCGTTTCTGATTTAAGCCGGTGACCAAGTCAGAACAAAAAGTTTTAAGTTGATTGTTAATGTTATCCCAACGTTCTTGGGCGCCCTCTTTTTTGAGCATGCAGTTTGTAAGTTTGTCGATGTTCGCATAACCAAAAGCCACACAAGCTGCCGTTGCTCCTTGCTTGGCCTTTACACAGCACGAACCTTCGGAAGTTCCTTCACACGAGGAGTTGTCGGTATCTGCTCCGCAAGTTCCAAAATAATCTTGGTTACATTTAACAGTTTTAGTTTGTTGATCACACCATACGTTTCCGTATTGCATATCTCCCATAGTAACGTTGCTAAAACCTTCCTTGGGACACTGAGGAGGATCGCGCATTGGCTTTGTATTCAAAATCCACCCTGCAAAAATACACTGCTTGGGGATTTTGTTTCCGCTAGCCGCATGAGCTTCCTCAATGATGTGCGGAAGCATTCTCTCAAGGAACGAAAGATCGGCGTATCGCGCTCTCGAGTTTTTGTCGTACTTTGCAAGGAAGTCCATCATTTTAGAAATCATCTTTTTTTGATTCTCTTTTGAGAGCTTTTTAAACTCTTTAAAGCTCATCAAAAAGTTTTGCGGTTTATCGTGCGAAACGCGGGCTTGAGTGGAAACACTCATGCTTAAAGTAAAGACCGCCAATAACAAAGCGACAAGAATTCTCATATGTGAACCCCTCATGGACTCATGTTTAAACAAATGTATACGCTTTTATTTTATACAGTCTTCCAAGGTGCCGTAAATAAGGGGTTTGCCGTCTAGTTGGTAGAACTAGACCAGACGCTAGACTAAGGGTTGGGCGGGGATTCCAACAACGGTTGTGTTCGGAGCCACAGATTTTGTGAGAACCGCATTCGCCCCGACCTTCGCCCCGTCTCCAAGCGTGATCGGACCAAGAATTTTCGCGCCTCCACCGATGATCACGCGATTGCCTAAAGTGGGATGACGTTTTTTATCTTCAAAGCTCACTCCACCGAGAGTCACACCTTGAAAGATCAAGCAGTCATCACCGATCTCGGTTGTTTCACCGATCACCACGCCCATGCCGTGATCAATCACGAAACGACGACCAATTTTAGCGCCGGGATGAATTTCGATGCCGGTGAGAAATCGGCCGAGCTCACATAAAAAGCGAGCGATAAAAAAGCAGCGGATATTGTAAAACGAATGGGCAATACGGTAAAAGAAAATGGCTTTAGGACCTGGATAGAGAAGGGCAATCTCGATGACAGATTTGGCCGCCGGGTCGTAGTTTTTGTACGCTTTAATAAGTTCGAACACGGCATCTCCTAATGATCTCTATATCTGGCCTAAGTGTTTCCGAGCGGCACAGTATTCCTTCACATATTGTTTGTAAGCAACCCCTAATTTCTGAGAAATGGAGCCGGGTGCAGTTTTTACTTTTGTGGCGTTCACGAGAGAGACCGGGAGCACTTCCTTTGTAGAAGAGGTCAGGAAAACCTCATCGGCCGACTCCATTTCCTGAGGGCTAAAACCCTGCTCTAAAAATGGAATGTTCTGCTCTTTACAGAGTTGTTTGACGATTCGGCGGGTAATCCCACGAAGAATATCGAAATCATCAGGGGGAGAAATCACGGAGCCGTTTTTCACCATATACACATTGGCGGTCGTGCCTTCGGTCACCAGATTTTTATTATTCACCATGATGGATTCATAAGCCGAAGCCTTGGTGGCCTCACGAAACGCGAGAAGGTTGTTCAGGTAGTTACCAGATTTGATGTTGGGATCGAGCGCGTGTTTGCTATTACGTAAACGATCGGTCGTAACGATGCTCACACCTTTTGCGTAGTACTCCTCTGGAGTTGTCTCAAGCGTACGAATGTAAATGACCACGTTGGGCTTATCGGCGTTCTTCGTGCTAAGACCAATGGTGCCTTGCCCGCGCGAAATCTGAATGCGCATGTACATGTCATTTTCTTTGACGTGTGAGTAAACCTTGTAGATGTCATCGATATAGTCTTGTTCAGACTGCTGCAAATCCATACCGATCATCGCGGCGGAGTTAAACATTCTTGCGATGTGAGCTTCTAGTTCAAAAAAAACGCGACCATAAGATCTCGCCACTTCGTAAACGGCGTCGCCGTACAAAAAACCTCGATCAAATACTGAGATCTTGGCTTCTTCTGGCGGATAGAGTTTTCCGTTAATAGAAACAAGTTTTGTACTTTTCATGTTATTTCCAAGTGCAGTGGAGTTTTTTAAATCGTGAGTCTTTAATCGTCAGCTGACTTAAATACAATTTCCCTTTGATAGAGGCCGCAAAAAAGTAAGTCCCTACGAGAAGGGCCACATGACGTTGACTGGTGGTGTTCGCGAGAATACCCTCTTTCTTCATGCGCTCGGTGAAGTAATTTGTAATATCCATATATTTGGTACAGCCCGCACCATGTACTTCGCCGTCAATATTGAGACGCTTGGCATTGCTTAAATAAAAAACCATCACTTTATCGTTTTTATCTAATTCCAATTGGGGCCGAACTGCGACATGGAAGCTTCCCTTTTGATCCGTGAGAAAATTCGCAAGATCGACAACTCCACCGCCTTTTTCAAAAATGAGTTCGTGATCGCCCTGTTTCAACACACCTTTGTTTTTTTCATTCAAATAAAATGAAAACGGAAAAAACTCTTTCGGCAACTCAAGCTTCACGCGACTGCCTTCTTCTTCGACACGCGATTGATCTAAGATGAGAGGCTTGTAAATCGCCTCCAGCTCTGCCCAAAGTTTTGCGGGCAGAACAATATCTTGAGTGGCTGCGGCCATACGAATCTTTGTTTTTTTACCCTTCACATATTCCGGAGTTTCTTCACAGCCAACTAAGATGAGAACGAGGAGAAAGAATATTTTCATTTTAAACTCTTTGTTAATTCGTTCTTTAACTTATGAAAAGGAATGTATCGTGGAGCCGTTGCAAGCTCCATATCCACCTGCTGACGGAGTTCGGAAAAGGGCATGATCTTCATTTTCTGATTTAACGAATGGTCTATGTATTCCAAGGGAACATTTTTTGAAGTTTCGATCTTTTTCTCGAGAGCGGCGCAATCCCCACCTTGTTGCTGGCAAAGCTTCCACTTTTGAAGAACCATCACGAGAGGCATTTCTCCAACAGGGGTTTCTTTAAAGGCTTCTAACGTCGCGCGAGATTTATCGGGTTGTCCTAAACGTCCATAAGACCATGCAAGAGTTCCTGCAACCGCAGTATCACGAATGTTTCTTGATAGAGCATCTTCGAGCATTTCTCGTCCCACTGTAAGATCATCAGATTTAATACGACATACTCCTTGAAGAGCCGCAACCCGAGATTTTTCGCCCAATTGACTTGAAACCTCTTGGCAGAAAGTAGAAAAATGAGACCATTTAAAATTTTGATCGATAAGAAAGAAAGTCGGAAGAAGTTTGTCGGAGGTTGAGAAATCGTTCTCGAAAAAAGAATCTAAACTTTTTTCAGCAAGTGCTTTATCTCCTGCAAGAGATTCCAGCCACACCTTCATTAAAATAAGACTCTGCCGCTGCTGACGTTCCGTAGGAAGTACCTTTTGGATTTGTGTGAGTGCAGCTCGCACCAACTCTTTGTTTTTTTCTTTTTGCGACAGCCGTCCAGCAGATTCAGAAAAAATAAGGGTCGCCAGAGCATCGAATTGATTTTCTTGTAAGTGGGCATGTAGCTGACGATAACTTTTTTCGTGTTCCCCCTTGATGCTGTAAAGAATCGCGAGATTCATGTGCACCAAATAGGAGGACTGATCTTTCATCAATGCTTTCTTAAACTCTTCCTCGGCTAATTGCGCATTCCCAGAAGCGATGGCCCGCATTCCCCTTAGCACTTGGAAAGAAATATATTCGGGATGCGTCGTGGGAATTTGTTGAAATTCGTTAAGAAGCCTTTCGGCCTCCACCGTTTGCTGATCCACGAGATATAAAGAGACCAGCTGCACAGCCGCAACCGCATCCTGTGGGTTAGACTCTAAAATTTGCTGAAATGTTTTTTTCGCTTCTAAAAACTGGGCGGCATTCTTTTGCGAAAGGCCTTTTTCCAGAAGTTCGGAGCTGTTTTGGGCGCGGAAGTTCGGTTTCTTAGACAAGCTTAAAAACGCAAATACGCCTGCAGCCACTCCAATCATAAGAATGATCGTCAAAAAAGATTTCCATAACCCCTGTCGGATCTTTGCCGAGGTGACATATTTTTTTGCTTCAAGAGGAAGATCTTCTATGTCGGGAAGGTTGGTCACCGATCTGGCTTGCCCCATACTGGATTCTGTCACTTCATCATCATATATGACGGCTGTGGATTCCATCGCCAGCGTGTGTGTGTCGTCCTTCCCCCCGATGCGACGACGAGCTTCTTCCACCGCGTTCTTAAAAGTGGGCTCTTCTCTGACATAAATCCAGCGTCCAAAAGGTTTTTGCACAGAATCGAAAATGCCTAACTCTTTTGAGTGTATTTTATCTTCAACTTCTTGAGTGCTGAGTGGACCAACGAGTTGAGTGCTGATTCTTAAAAGCCAGGGGCGAAAAAAATTTTGGTAGAGTTCTTCGTAGCCCTTGCCTGTGTTTTGAGAAATTTCTTGAATGCACTTTTCACAGACTGAAGAACGCATCATGTCCTGAGAAATTTTGGTCGAACAGATGGCACAAATTGTAGAGGAGGTTTTTTCTTCTTGATCAGGCTTAATGGCCTCAGCCAAAGAAACCTTGAGAGACATGCAGGTCAAACACTGGGTAATGCCCTTAACCTTATAGTGAGCTGGCACAAGCTCTTCGCAGGAAGTACAACGAGTTTGAGGATTCAAAGTGTCCATTTTCGTGAACTTTTCCGCCGTCTCGAGCAAATGAGAACGTCAGTGTTTAAAGTGCCGACGTCCTGTTAAAATCATATTTATCCCGTGGTCACGAGCCGACTGAATAACTTCCTCGTCTTTGATCGAACCCCCGGGCTGAATAATCCATTTTACTTTTGCTTTCGCGCTGAAGTCCACCGAATCTGCAAAGGGAAAAAAACCATCGCTCGCCAAGATGAGCTCCCCTTGCTGTGCAATCGCCGCGTGATGGTGGAAAGCTCTTTCAATCGCATGTTTTACGGAGTCGATGCGATTCACTTGGCCCATACCTAAGCCTAGGGTTTGACCGTTTTTGATAATCGAGATCGCATTACTTTTTAATTGGCGACAAACGTTCCATGCGAGCAGCAAATCCTGTTTTTGCTGGGTATTGGGTGCTTGGCCAATGATCTTCCAGTCTTCGCTCCAGGTATCGTCAGAGTCTGGTGCCTGAACCAGCCAGCCACCGGTGATGGGTTTGATTTCCCAAGAGAAAGATGCGTTTTGCTTAAGAACCTTTGTGAAGTCCCACTGGAGAATTCGTAGGTTCTTCTTTTTTTGGAAGATCGCTTGAGCTTCTGAGGTGAAGGAAGGCGCCACGATACATTCTAAGAAAATGGGACTTAAAGTTTCGGCGGCCGGTCCATCGACAGGTTGGTTGATGGCCACGATTCCACCAAAGATACTGACGGGATCGGCTTTGAGCATTTTGTCGGTAGCCTCTTGAACGGATTTTCCTAAAGCCACGCCACAAGGGTTATTGTGTTTCACACCGGCCGCACCAATGTGCGGAAGCAAGGGACAAGAGCGAATAGCCGCTTCAAGATCAAGGAGATTATTGTAAGAGAGTTCTTTTCCCTGAAGAAGCTTCGCTTCGTGCCAACCGTTTTGGCCGGGAGATCGATACCAGAGCGCGGGCTGGTGAGGATTTTCTCCGTAACGAAGACTTTGGATTTTTTTACCACCAAAAGAGAGATCGTTTTCGATAACTCCACCACAAAGATTTTGAGCCACCATCGCATCGTAGGCGGAGCAATGAAAGTACACTTTTGCAGCGAGAGATTTACGGAGCTCAAGAGAATTTGAGTCGGAGACTTTTGCATAGTCGGCAGGATCACAAACGACTGCTATTGTGCTGAAGTTTTTTGCAGCCGCACGAAGAAGGCTCGGACCACCCACATCAATGTATTCAATAAGTTCATGCTCGGGCAGATTTTTCTTGAGCGACTCTTCAAAGGGATAGAGATTTCCGATGACGAGGTCGAAAGGTTCGAGCTCAAACTTTTTAAGAAGCTGCATATCTTCGGAAACATTTTGACGGGCCAAAAGAGCCATATGAATATTGGGATGAAGCGTTCGCACCCGACCATCCATCACTTCAGGAAATCCCGTTTGCTCGGCGACTTCGACAACTTTCAAACCGTTATCGCGGAGATGTTTCGCAGTTCCTCCGGTGGAGACGATTCTTAAGCCTTGGGCTTGAAGTGGCTTAAGAAAATCGACGAGGCCTGCTTTATCGGACACACTCACCAAGGCATTTTTAAATTTTGTTGGCATATCGGTACTGTAAGTTCCTCCGCCTATTTTTAAAAGCTCTTTCCTAAAAGGTGCGCCGCTCCTTTTTGTAGCGAGGGTGCGTTAAGAAGAGTACTTGTGAGTCAAACATCCATCTATGAAGAAGTCGGTCAAGTAAATAAACTTTGGCCTCTGCAGACTTTTTATTTACTGCCGTTTTGGGTCTTCGGGTGGGTGGTTAAGTCAGGGCTTCTCATTTTTTATCCGTTCTTTAT
>JBFWOZ010000057.1:0-15742 GCA_050250255.1 Bdellovibrionales bacterium
ATCAAGACCAAAATACATTTATAACCCTCCTCGTTAGGGAGTTACTGGAGAGATCGCGATATCATTTGTTGGACAAACGATCCTCACGATAATGGGAATCAAACGACAACTACCTATGCGTGCTCACGGCACAGTCGGGTGGGTCGAGAGGCGCTCACGTAACACGACGAGCTCTTAGCTCATAAGGTCCTTCGAGCGTCCCCACGATTGATTGATACCCAGTAACTCTCTATTTTTAATTTTTTAACTCAATCAACCGTTCCTCTAAATCCGACTGTCATTCTCTATGATATTCGAACCTAAAAAAACAATCGATTACGCACTTCAAATACATACCCGTAACATGAGTTTTAAAATTGCGATTTTATCGAAAAATCAAATGAAGAAATGCATATGTGAAACTTGTGTTTAAACTAATTTAACACCTCTATATTGGATTATTTCTCGTAGCAGACTAATGCAAAAGAAATTTACAAACCAATCAGATATAGATTGTTCTGAGAGCTTCAAATCACGTCAAATTGTTTTCTCAATTTATTCATCAAGTCGATGCATTTTCTGGCAAAGGATGGCCGGCAATCATTCCCTTTGCGGTCACCGCAAAATCTAAGCATTAGTCTAGAATTAAACAGCCACGAAAGCTTTGAAGGTCCAGAGTAGGCAAGAAAGAATCTAGTCTATTGAGTTAACCCTCAAATCGTTACAATCAGGTATGCGCTACCGCTTTCTTGGAAAAATCCATACAACGTCAATCCTTGTTTGGACAGTTATTAGTTTCGCTATCTTCATGAGTAAAATGTCGTTTGGCAATGCGGATAAGATTGCGCAAAATATTAAATCGCCAAAGTTAACAAATGAATTACACCTCATTGTTAGCTACAAGCATAACCTTGCCTCTTTAGAACGTCAGAAAATCCATAAGCAGCTTGGCGGAAAATTAAGAAAACACTTTTCTTCGATTAATGCTGACCTAGTCGCATTCCACTTAGGAAAAAAGGATTTCTCTGAAAAGTCAGTAGAACGTCTTTGCCAGCTTTATCTTCGGAGCAAAAGCACTAAATCGTGTGAATTAGATCATAAAATAAAATTTCCATTTCAAGAGGGATGCAATTTAAAACACTCCATAAGCTCAACTGTCTCCTCAATGATCCCTGAGATAGTACAAAGGAGCCTAGATCAGAATTGTGAAGTCGTTCCCTCTCAGGGGTTAACTTCGGCACAAGCTAAAGATCGGGCAGGACTAGATGGTATGTGGAAAGTAAGTCCTTTGTGGGGCCAACAAGTAATTGGGGCCGATCTCGCTGCCGATTTTGTTTCACAGAGGTTACAATCTGGCCAAGCAAGTCGGGTTTCGACAGGAAATGTGGATGTTATATCTGATCGAACACCGACTTCGCCGGTACAAACGAATGCAATAAAATTAGACTTATTACCTGCGGGCGATTATCCACAACATGGTGACCAGACAGCGAGCCTCGTGAGTAATCCACCATTTGGTGTAAGCCCAGCCGTTTCATGGTCAGCATTGGTAAATCTTGAGACGCGCCAAAACGATATAAGCAAAGCGAAAGAAGCATGGAATTCAAACTTCATATCAGGACTCGAAGCGATTGACCGCACTCAAACAAGGTTAGTTACAGCCTCTATTGCTTACTACGGTCTTAGTCCTCGCGATGCTATTGATTCATTCGTGGACCGAGGCAAGATGTTCATTCAAGCAGCAGGAAACGATTATCCCGTGCCAAGCTTCAGAGGCTCCGCACCACATGTTGGGCACATTATTGTCGGTAGTGTGGGGCCAAATGGAATTCAAACACCATATTCTCGAGAGCCAACAAAAATTTATGCTCCTTCTGATGATATCCAGTTGAGCGGACCAAATGACCGATTCGGCGGAACTAGTGGAGCCGCACCGTTGGTAACTGGTAGTATCGTAAACGCCCTAGCGATACTACCAAACCTCTCGAATTCTGAAATTGAGGATTTACTTGCTCGCACGAGTTTGCCTTCGTTTTCACAAGCCATAGGTTATGGTCCAGGGTTGTTGAACTCTTACCGAATGGTCGTTGTGGCTGCTTGCTTAGCTGACAAAAGTTCAACCCAAAAAGAGACTTTCACAAATCTTAAAGATGTGACTTGTTTTGACCAAAGCATAAAAGCACAAGAGTTCCGCAAAGACGCTGATCGCTTGCTCAAAAATATGTCTTGTGTGAGTCAACGTGATGGATTGAAAGCCTTGAGGGCATCATTCTTACTTCAGCCATCACGGGATACAGCTTTAAAGCTTGCGGAGATTTATGAGCGGTTAGGTTTTCCTGGCGACGCTCGTTGGTACCACGCAGCTGCTGCGACCCTAGGTACTCCTGAAGAACAGCTTCGCCACTTTGATAAACTGTTATCTGAACCTTCACTTGTCAATTATTCATATTTCGGATTTGGAATAGAAAGGGTGAAGTCTAGAGGTTTTCACGCATTATCATTAGCATCACGAATGCCGAGCAACAGCCCATATGTTCAGATTACTCTTGATCGGATTGCATCACTCGCTCGTTCGAATAACTTATCTGATCAAGAGCAAGCTCTTGATCAAGCAATGATCGTGGGGCCTCGTGCCTTGCCTGCAATTGCTCGACTCATCGTCGACAGTGACGATGATCAAACCCCTCGCTCAGCATGGAACATCATTGGAAGACTTATGTCTTATGAGGATGTTCAACACTCGTGGTATCACGAAACGATTGCCTTCTTACGTGGCTCGCCTTTTGAAAGGTACTTGCCGCGATCCATTCGCTGATAATTTTCTGTGCGAACTAAACCCCTACGTTCATGACCACTTCCTGCACTAGATCGCGCAGTAGAGCGCGACTTACCTCTTCAAATCCTCTTCCGGATTTCCAGAAGAGGCTAAGCTTTTACAAAATTCAAAGAACTTCCCAAAGTCTTTCCCCATCTTATCGTACACTTTCTGAAACTCACTGAGATCAGCCATGTAGGTGCTGTAAGCAAGTAGCTTTGCATTGTTGAGAGGCTCTTTCTCAAAGCCTTCATAGGCCCTTGTCTTTAAGCGAGGCCTAATATTTTTTGTAAAGCGTGTTTGTATTTCTTTAAGTCGCGCTTCTTTCAACGCCGCAGTTGGAGTCGAACTCACGTACCACTGTTTTAAATCTTCCAATTCTTTCGTAATGAAATCAGAAAAGAGTTTGTTGTCCACTTGCTGAATGGCAGCCATGATAGAATTCTTCGTACCGAGCTTTTGAGCATAAAAAAGTTCCGTACCTAAGTTCCCTAAGAAGGTCGCAAGCCGCTCATTAAAATCTGCAGAACTTTTAATGTAAAGATTGGCGTGGATTGTTTCGTGGATCAGTGTGTTCACGAGATCGGAGTCTTCGTAGCGAAGCATGCTTGATAACAAAGGGTCCTTAAACCAACCAAGCGTACTGTAAGCGGAGACTCCGCGAACGTAGGTGTCGTAACCTTGAGTTGAAAGCATATCGCTTTCAACTTTCGCATCCTGCTCTTCAAAAAAACCTTTGTACGGAACATCTCCCACAATGGGGAAGTGCCAAAGATAAGGCTGCAAGCGATAAGCTTCCGCCGCCGAGACGGCGTAGGTGACGTAAGGGCCGTCGAGCTGAGAGTAAGTACTGTAATTGTTAAATGTCTGAAGTTTTAAATCTCGAACAATAAATTGCATCACTTCGCTCGCAAGATCTAGCTTACGCCGCTGCTCTTCATTTAAGTGAGGAAGCTTGCGGGCTTCTTCGAGAGGTATTTGGCGTGAAAGAATCTTCGCTTGGTGATAACCACTTTTAACCAGGTAGTTGAGGTGACAACTTGTCAGAGTCATCAGTGCCGTCAGAAGAAAAAAGATTTTCATGAGATTAGAATAACCAAGATATGCCAGCAGACGCTGCAAAATCATAACGTATCGGGGTTTCGCTAATGGGGCTTGTCCATGCATCGGCCCCGAGCTTGATCGCAAACTCTTGCGTGATGGCTAATTTGAAACCTGCGCCGGCCGTCGGTGCAAAACCTTCGCTCGTTCTTTCTACGGGCGTAAAGTAACCTTGTTCATAGGTCAGCTTCTTTCTCTGATAGGCGCCGCCGAACTTAATGTACGGGCGGAATGGATCTTGGCGTCCCGCAAAGGAGATCACAAGATCTAATCCTGTGAGTTGAAAACGCGTGGTCGCAATATAAGTTTCGTTGGTCGCCGTTTTTCCATAAGTCATGTTGGTGCCATCGGTGTAGCTGAATTCTAGAGCCGATAATTCCCAAAAATAATAAGCCACAGATCCAGTTAAGCTTTGAGTTTTTGAATAGTTGAATTCATCAACGGTGGTGTAACGATAACTTCCGCTCGCGCCGACTTCTACGAAACCTGCTAAGGCATTTGTGCTACTGAGAAGTAAAAAACAAGAAATCAGAGTCTGTCGCATATGCTTTTATTTTAGCGCAAAAAGAGAGCGAGACTCGGTCCAGAGTGATCAGAATACTACATTCGTCCGTGAGGAGAGTAAGATACGGATATAGAATATTTGAGATGGAATTGGCCATCTTCTTTGAGGAGTTCCTCAGGAGGATTTAGAAAAGGTGAGCCCTCGCGAAATGCCTCGGCCGCCGCTTGGTCTAGGCCATTAATACCGCAGGGTTTGAGAATGACCGCTTTTTGAAAATGCCCTCGTCGATCCAGCACAATTTCGATTTCCGTGATCCACACTTGTCGTGCCAACTTGCGAGGTTCGGTATTTTCGCCAACGGCCCGCACCCGGGTTTCCCACCGGTAGCGGACGCGCTCTTCCACACGAGCAAAAAAAGTATAAAACAAATATCGCTCAGTATTTAACGACGTCCACTCTCCCACTTTTACATCTTCAGGAAGTCTTTGGCCGACGGTGGAGGCGCCTGGCAATTGGAGGGGTTTTCCTCCGAGTGTAGGAGTGGGCAAAAGATTTTTATCAATCTGTCCCGGCTTCAGAGCCTCTCGCGCGGCTTGCTTTTTTCCTTGAGCCATATCTTGAGGTTGTGCAGTTTGCGAAGAAGGGGAGTTGGCTCGGTTCTGTGTTAGGCCCGATTGGCGCGCGCGCATTTCTTCTTTTACGGTTTTTGTGTTGAGAGAAAAAAACCGTGCTTTTTCGTTTTTTTCGCGATCAATTTCTTTTTGTTCCACTTCACGAACCAGCATCTTGGGCTGTTCTTTTTCATAAATAATTTCTACCTCCTGATTTTTCTCAGATTGAGACAAATCAGGAATCTTGGACATTAAGGTCCAGATAATAACGTGGGCCATAAGGCTGCCGAGGATCGTATAGAAGTAGAGCATCTGAGGGCCAAGATAAATCATGTCGGAGGTCTGGGCAATGGTCGTGCTTAAAGTTGAGACGAAAACGACCGAAAAGTAAGAGTCAGGTCCATACTTGGGGGGTAAAATGGCTCATAAATCAAAAACTTGGTCTCAGAATTCAACGAACGTGATCGATATGACAGTTCGCAGGCAAGCACAGCTCACAAGCCAAAGCATTGTGAAGCAGGCTCGAGCCGTCAACGCCTCAGTGGAGAATATAAACGAAATGCGTCAGAGCGTTCTCACTCAAGAGCGACGCCGTAATCGTCGCACACTTTTAACAAATTTTATTGGGGCCTTCGTGGTCGTTCCAAGCGTCGGGCTTCAGGCTGTGGTGCTTCATGATGTTTCTGGAGAGGGTATGGCATTTGATACTCTGATAGAATCAGGATGCTTTCGTGTTGGTGAAGAATATGCCCTGCGAGTTTACCTCAGTCGCGACACATATTTCCCACTGACGGTCAAAATTAAAAATCACCGCGAAATCAAGGCAGAAGGAGTCTACCGTCATGGAACTCTCTTCGTCAAAGCCGGATCAGATCACGAAGCTTTGAAGTCTTTTATTCACTTTGTTGAAACGATCAGCACGGTTTTGAAAAAAGATACCGGCGATCACCAAATCTCTACCATCCGCGGCTGAGAATCATATTTTACATTTGTACTTCGGCGCTCCTTGATCTCTAATAATATGGGTTGACCAAGTTAGGTCAACTTTTTAGGGATGAAGGGGAGGCTTGTTTTGGCAATTAAAAGTGGTACAAAAACGACGCTCGCAGATTCTGGTCATTCTCGCAAAGTTGTTATTGATACAAACGTTATTCTCTTTGATGCTCACGCCGTTTTTAAATTTATTGAGGCCGACGTCTACATTCCTATTTCCGTCATTGAAGAAATCGATCGTTTTAAGCGCGACATCGGTGAGAATGGGCGAAACGCTCGTCAATTCAGCCGTTTTATTGACGTACTTCGTGCAGAAGGCGCCCTCGCAAAAGGGGTTCCACTCAAAAAAAGTAAGTCCACTCTCTTCGTTAATCTCGATTTAAATTATGACGTCGAAATGCCGGTGGATTTGGATCCGGTAAAAGCAGATAACCGCATCTTGGCGACGGCTCTTAGTTTACAAAAACAGTTTCCGCAGACTCGTGTGGAACTCATCACGAAAGATACCAATCTTCGTATTAAAGCCGACGTCTTCGGCGTAAAGGCTATGGATTATGAGCCTGATGCTGTCGACGTAGAGGCGATGTATTCGGGGATGGCAGATCTTGAGCTTCCTTCGAACCTCGTTGATCAGTTTTTCTCTGAGAAAAAACTCGTTCCTCCTGCAGATGTACAATTAGTCGCAAACCAATACCTCGTGTTGAAAGACAAATCGAATCCCAATCATAGTGCGATTGGGCGTTTTAGTTTGCAGCAGGGTGCGATTGTTCCTTTGCTTCAGCCAAGCCAAAGTGTTTGGGGGATTTTCCCAAGAAACGTGGAGCAAAGTTTTGCTCTCGACTGTTTACTCAATGATGAAATCTTATTTGTTTCGCTCGTCGGGAAAGCGGGTACGGGAAAAACTCTCGTCGCTCTTGCGGCCGGACTTTATAAAACTTTGGACGAAGGAAAATTCCAAAGATTATTAGTGAGCCGACCTATTTTCCCAATGGGGAAAGACATCGGTTATCTTCCTGGAGATGTGGAGCAAAAACTCAATCCATGGATGCAGCCGATTTTTGATAACGTCGAATTTTTGATGGGCTCTGACGGGTCTGCGAAAAAAGCGGCAGGTCGCGCACAGGAATTGATCAATCAAGGTATGCTTAACATCGAACCGCTCACTTACATTCGTGGCCGAAGTATTCCGAAGCAGTATCTGATTGTGGATGAAGCGCAAAATCTTACTCCACATGAAATCAAAACGATCGTCACTCGTGCAGGATTAGGAACAAAAGTGGTTCTGACCGGAGACGTTTACCAAATCGATAATCCTTACGTAGACTCCGCAACGTCGGGGTTAACACATGCTGTTGAAAGGTTTAAAAATCAACCGATCGCAGCACACGTAACGATGACGAAGGGTGAGAGATCAGAACTAGCGGAACTCGCATCGAACCTGCTCTAAGGTCTAGGAAAATTTAGTTTTTCTAATGGCATACATTCATTTTTGTCGCGTGACCTCCGTCGAGTCGAGGCGCCCAATAGTGTTGTGGGGGACAAATTATGAAATTGCTTTGCCGTATTGCTTTTATTGGTCTTTTTTCTTTTGCTGCTCAGGCGAACGCTCCGGCGGGAGCTCGTCTTTATATGATTTCACAAACAAATCTAAAAATTTCTAAAGGAACGATTGCACCTAAGGTTGTAGAAACCAGCGCGGAACACGCCATCGTGCAGTTAACTGCCGTAGAAGTTACCAAATTGTCTCATCACTTTCATGAAGAGATAAATATTTGTGGTGGCTATATCGATATCACTGATGAGTTTGCACGTTCGAAAAAAGATATGAAATCTTTCTTGGCTGATGAAGCGCGTATTCCGGTGGCGACTTTTGATAAAACAGAGCCGACTTTTCCTGAACAAGTAAAAATGGCGCTTACAAAGTTTGATAAAACTCGTTACTGGAGCTTCTTAACCCAACTCAGTGCGCTTCCAAATAGAAACGGAAAAACTCCAGAAGGTGCACGTGCGGCTCAGCTTCTCGGCGATCACGCATTGAAAATCGCGAGTGACTTGGGTCGTACGGATGTAACGGTAAAATACATTCCAACACCAGGTTATCTGCAGCCTTCGACTCTCATAAAAGTTGCAGGTAAAAATCCTGCTCTTCCTGCGACTCTGATGGGCGCTCATATGGATACAATCAATAGTAAGATCTTTGGAAGTCGATTAGAGCCAGGAGCCGATGACGATGGAACTGGAACTTCAACGGTGATGGAAGTTTATCATGCCGTTTTATCCAGCAGATTAAAGTTTGATCGTGATATGTATTTTGCATTTTACGCAGCCGAAGAACATGGCTTGATCGGATCAGGAGTCATGGCGCGTGCATTCGTGGCAGAAGGTATAAAAGTTCGCGGTGTCCTTCAGTTTGATATGACTGGCTACAAAGCACCGCAAGATATTCTTCAAATTTATTTCATCAACGATAACGTCGACCCTGCGATGACCACTTTCTTGAAAAAGTTAACGGTGAATTACGTGGGTATTCCGATGGATCAAATTGGTGACGACAAATGTGGATATGCCTGCAGCGACCACGCTCAGTGGCAGCGTAATGGTTATCCCGCGGCTTTCCCATTTGAATCGAGTTTTAGAAATGATAACAAAGCGATTCATTCGGCGACTGACCTCATGAACATTTTAGATGTGGAGCACTCCTCGAAGTACGCAAAGCTGGGAATTGCTTTTGCAGTTGAAACGGCAGATCCGCTTCCTGTTCGTAAGTAATCCGAAAAATTGAAATAAAAAATTGGGGGACGGAGTCCGCGTCCCCTCCGATTTTAGGTTTACTTGTGCGTAGGTGTCCATTAATCCACATCTCACCTAGGCTCTAATTTCGCAAAGCTTTGCATTCCTATGAGAATCCCTAGATCCATTCAATTATTCCCTTCAGAAGGACTAGTACATCAATTTTGGCGCTGCCATAATAAGGAACATTATTTAAATTCCTCTGAAATGAAGTCCCTCTACCTTCAAAGTTTAAAAGATGCTCTCAAGACACATAATAAAGAAAGCGCGCTAGAGATCCATGCCTACACTTGTATGGATAATCACTTCCACAATCTTATGAATTATCTCAAAGAAAGCTCAAAACTTTCTTCTTTTTTAAGACAAGCCCACGCTTTGTTTGGCTCAAGGTATAATAGAATTCATAAAAGATCTGGCAAAGTCGCTGAAGGTAGACCTAAAACTTCTTTAATTGAAAATACTGATCATCAGATGAGAGTGCATTTTTATATAGAAGCTAATCCCTTAAGGGCCGGAAAATGCACTGAGAAGCAATTAAGAGCTTATAAATATTCAAGTTACAGGTTCTATGCTTACGGGATAGAAGATGAATTTACCGATATCTTAACGATTCCTGATTGGTATATAGCTTTAGGAAGCACACCTCAAGAAAGGCAGGCCAAATACCGAAATCTTTTTCAAGAGTATTTAAAAGACACGAACTTTACAAACTTCTTTGCTCCTTTTATTGGTTCCCCCATATGGGTGTTAAAAACTCAGCAAACTGTCATTGAGCAAGTCAAAGAAGCCGCCCTTATCTCTTCAGCTTGAAGCAAAAAATGAAAAACATTTTATTAAATAAAACGGTTTTTTATCTAAGTCGCTGGCAGATGTATGACTAAAATTCGAAAAATGTCTAACAGTTGCTGAGAGCGTCCGTCATCGATATTTAAAAAATAAAAATAAGGTCTTTTACAGATTTCTTGAACAAGAACTGCTTAAAAAATCGATAAAACCAATGATGCTAAACAGTTTGCTTCTAAAATGTCTCTGACTCCAATGGGATAAGCTCCGTCCCCTGAGCTTCTGACAAATTTAGGCCTTCAAAAGACCTGATCGAAGGTCTGATCGAAGGTCCAGTTAACTCAGGCTGAAAGTACTCCGATGTAGAAGTTGGAGTACACCATGAAAAAGATTGAAGTAAAGAATGTAAATCGTCACTTACTCGTTGTTTTCACAATGCTTTTCTTCTGTTCTCTTGCTTGGAGTTTTGAGATTGACCTCTCAAGACGCCGTAAGAAAGTAGAGAAGCAAGAAGTGGCCCAGCCGGTGAACCAAGTGAAAACTGCGGAGCCTCGTCAGGTTCTGACGAATCTTTTTAGCTCTACCAGTGATGAGCCTAAGCAAGAAATTGTAGTCTTAAATACCGAAAAGGGTTTTGTGCCTGCGAAGCTTGCGATGAGAAAAGGTGTACGTTACCAAATTCACGTTGTGAATGTGAATACTAAAGAAAAAAATGTGAGCTTCATTATGGATGCTTTTTCTGAGCACCATTCTACTTACTACGGTGTGATTAAAACTTTCGAAGTAAAACCAGCGCAAGAAGGAGTTTACTCTTTCTACTGTCCAGAAACTTCTTACGAAGGCAAAGTTGTTGTGATTGGTAGTGAGCCACAAAGATTCCTCTCTTCTGACGAGCAAAAGTAAAATGAGTCAGAATGGCGGCCAAAATTTTGAGGAGACCCAGCCCGGAATGGGAGTTTTTGAAGCGGCCATCACCAATTTTTTGGGGCCGATTCTCGCCTTTTTAAAAGACCCAGAAATTTCCGAAATTCTTATCAACGGTCCCAAAGAAATTTTCATTGAAAAACAAGGTAAGCTTCAAAAAACGACAGCGCAATTCGCCGACGAAGATTCTTTGCAAGCCGCCGTGAACAACATTGCTCAAAGCGTAGGTCGTCGTATTACGACACTTGAACCAACGCTCGATGCGCGCCTCCCTGACGGCTCAAGAATTCATGCAGTTTTGCCACCCTGCGCTCGTAACGGAACGATCGTGAGCGTGAGAAAATTTTTAAAAACTCACATGACGTTTAAAGATTACGTTGCGCGCGGATCGATTTCAAAAGACGGTGCGCAATTTCTTGATATCTCCATGTTCCTTGGAAAAAACATTCTTGTAAGTGGAGGGACCGGCTCGGGGAAAACCACCTTGCTCGGACTCCTCTGTAATCGCATTCCAAAAAATCAGCGCATTATCGTGATTGAAGATGCGAGCGAATTAACGATTGAGCATGAGCATGTGGTGAGATTTGAAACGCGCATGGCAAACGCTCAAGGCGAAGGCGAAGTGAGCATGCGAGATCTTTTAAAAAGCAGTCTTCGTTTGAGACCAGATCGTATTATTCTTGGTGAAGTAAGAAGTGCGGAAGCGCTTGAGCTCATCAGTGCGATGAATACGGGCCATAAAGGGTGTTTGGGAACGATTCACTCCAATTCGCCAGCAGATGCCCTCATTCGTTTAGAAGCGCTCGCTATGGGCGGAGAGAGCCGTATGAGTGAGCGGGCGGTCCAACAACAAATTGGTTCTGCGGTTCAAATGGTCATCCAAATTAATCGCCAACATGACGGCAGTAGACGCATTGCGGCCATAGCCGAGGTTCGAGGCTGTAAAAATGGAGTTTATGAAACTGTGAACATTTTTGAAGCGACCCTTTCGGGAGAATTAAAACCAACAGGGGAAATGCCTAGTTTTGTGGACGAAATTGAATCCCACAACATTCCTTTTCCGCGCTCGAAGTTTCAATCTGCAGCTTAACGCTCGCAGTCAGACGCTCCGTGATTAAAGCCACACTTAAGACTTTCCTCAGAGTTCTTGTCTTCTCGTCGGATTCAGATAAAAACGTGTGACCGTGTTTTTTAGCAGCAAGATCTCTAATTCCATTCTTACGTATTTTGAACGCGAAGGCCTGTCACAGGAGTTTGTTTACAATCAAACTCATTGGCCCGTGGAGTTTCTTAAAGATCCATCTTGTTGGTTAGAGGCCGATACGCTTGAAGACTTTCTCAAGCACGCTGAAAAAGAAGCCGGAGATATCGAAAAAATTGGTCTCATGACACCAAAACTTCATGCTTGGGGACCACTCGATAGCGTTCTTCGATTAATGGGTCGACCGCAAGATATCCTTTCGCAACCCGATCGTTTTCTTTCCTATTTTATTTCGCCTCCGCCGCCGATTGATCTCATCGATCGGGCAGAGGAGTCCATCACGTTTCGTCTGCCTATTTCCAGCGAAGAATATCCGATGACGACACGTTTTTTAAAAGGAGCTTTTGAAGCTTTGCCGGTTTACGCAGGTAAGCCTCACGCGGCCTCGAGTTGGAAAGACAATACCATCGTCATCACGTGGAGTACTCAGCAAGAAAATCTCATCGCAGATTCAGAGTCGCAAAACGTGAATCCTAATCTCATTACTTCGCTGATGTCGGCACTTGAAAACAGCCAAAAAGAATTAGGCGAAAAACAAAAAGAATTACTTCTGAAAACTCAAGAAATTGAAAAACTGAAGAAACAATATCTTGGAATTGTTTGTGTGGGTGAGCAGACGGAGAATCTGCAGGATCTCGCCAATCTTTCAGAGCTCATGACTCGCGAGCTGGATCATTCACTCGCTCAGGTGGTTCATCAAGTCGCCAGGTTACAAGATTACTTAGTGAGATCTCAACAGCTCGTTACTGTTTTTTCTAGCCAGGTTTCAACACCGGCGCGTGTGCAACAAGCGCTAAAAAAAGTAGATTGGGAAAATGTCACAAAACAAACACCACACGTGGTTCGTGAGGCCACGGAGCGAATTCAAAAAATTCAACGAATGGCTTCTGAGTTTTTGAGTGCTGTTCGTACGTCAAAAGATAAAAAAGAATTTTCCTCTAAGACCCATTCTACGGAGGATAACCTCCAATTCCCTTTGCAATAAGGAGTCATCATGTCGGAAATCAAAGAAGTTCGAGCGCGAGAAATTTTAGATAGTCGAGGAAATCCCACGGTAGAGGTCGAGATCTTTACAAGTGGTGGACACATGGGGCGCGCGGCCGTTCCTTCAGGAGCGTCGACGGGAGCCCATGAAGCTCATGAACTGCGAGATGGTGATAAGAGCCGATATCTCGGCAAAGGTGTGCAAAAAGCCGTCGATCACGTTCGCACACAAATTGGTCCAAAGTTGAAGGGGCGCGCACTTGGGGATCAAAAATCTTTGGATACATGGCTTTGCGAATTGGACGGAACGGCGACTAAATCTCGTTTGGGCGCGAACGCACTACTTGGAGTTTCGCTGGCCTACGCGCGAGCTTCGGCCCTTGAAAACCGTAAGCCCCTTTACCAGTGGGTGGCTCAACACATTTCACATACTCAAAAATTTCAGCTTCCCGTCCCACTCATGAACGTTCTTAACGGTGGCGCACATGCTGATAACGGAGTTGATGTTCAAGAGTTTATGATTGTGCCTGTTGTGGGTTCTAAATTTTCAGAATCTCTTCGTGCAGGAGCTGAGGTGTTTCACTCGCTTAAGAAAATTTTAAAGGCTAAAGGCTTATCGACGGGTGTTGGTGATGAGGGTGGAGTAGCTCCTGCTCTTAAAAGCAATCGTGAAGCCTTGGATCTCATATGTAAAGCGATCGAAGAGGTTGGCTACAAATTAGGAAAAGACATTCATTTGGCTCTCGATGTGGCTGCGACCGAACTCTATAAAAATGATCAGTACACTTGGGAAGAAAAACAAATCACCCGTGAAAAACTACTTTCAATCTATGGCGAATGGATGGAGGCCTATCCTCTCGTGAGTATTGAAGATGGTTTTTCCGAAGACGATTGGGACGGCTGGGCTCAGATCACGAAAAAATATGGTTCAAAGCTTCAGATTGTTGGCGATGATTTATTCGTAACCAACCCTCAGCGGATCGAAGAGGGAATTAAAAAAGGTACCGCCAACGCACTTCTCGTAAAATGTAACCAAATCGGAACTCTCACCGAAACATGGAATGCCATTGCAAAAGCCAGATCGGCGAAATTCAAAACGGTGATGTCTCATCGTAGTGGTGAAACAGAAGATGCGATCATCAGCGACCTTGCTGTGGGAATGGGCTGTGAGCAGATCAAAACCGGAAGCCTTTGTCGGGGAGAACGTACGGCGAAATACAACCAGCTTCTTCGTATCGAAGAGGAGTTGGGTTCCGCGGCCTCTTATCCTTCAACTTTCTGAGAAATTTCAGACAGAAATTGCAGGAAGTTTTTAAACTGAAAAAACTTCCTTTATGACCAGAGATGTTGGTCTGCTTTCCTGGTCAAAAACAATCTATCTATTGAGCACCCAGGAACAAGCTTTGCACTTCCTACAGAAAACACTTTGTAGGAGTATGGGTTATGTTTAAAAAATCCTTCTTTTTTATGGTCACGGTTTTTCTTTTTACTCAACTTTCGTTGGCCCAAACGCCCCCGGAACCCATTGTGACAAATGGAAGAATCCTTGCCGACGGCGGAGTGACTAAGGGAGGCCGTGATTTTGGAACTCTCCATTTGATGGAGGATGCCGCTCCAGTACTTTTTGATAAATTAGCCATTGTAGAAAAAGACGGCACGAAAACGCTGACTCTTATAGGTGCCGACGGAGGAGAGTTTAATATCGTGTGCTCTCGGATTGTTTGTATTATTGGTGCTGTTAGCAGCAAGCCTCGCGCGAAATAAGAACCCCCGGAGATTCACTCCTAGAGCCCAATTAGGGCACCGACGTTAGCTTCTCAACACCTCCCCTCTTCTCAAATCGCAATAAATGCTTACCAAGGGCTTCCTAAGCCCTTGAAAAGAGGCATAAGCCTTGCTCCTTTCGTCTATATCGCGACGGATGTCGACGGAGGAAACATGAAATCATTGTATATAATGACAGCTTTTGTGCTTGTGGCAGGTTTGTCGAGCTCATCCTTTGCAGCTCCCTCAAGCGCTAAAAGGAAGGCGAACCTTCAGGTACAAATGAAGAAAACGAAGAAGTTCGCAAAGAAGCCTTCGAAAGCTCTTCCTCAAAAAATATCAAAGGCAGAAACGCTTCCTCCAGCACCTGCGTATATTCCCTCAGTCACATCAACAACGGTGAATGCGTCCAAAACGAATCTTCGAGCCGTAAAGGCGGAGGTCACTCCTAAGAGATGGGGTCTACTCGTTGACTCTTGGAACGAAGCCGCTGCGGGAAATTTAAACCGTGCGAGTGCGGATGAAGATGTTGAGCAGGTGAGCACTAACTATATGTTGATTCGCCCGTCTTATAAAATCACCGATACTTTAAGCACAGCCTTAGGGTTCGAGTTTTACCATACTTACGCGACTCACAAATCTCCGCAAAAAGCGGAAGTGACAGACCCTTATCTTCAATTGGCTCATACAAACCTTGGTACTTTAGATATCTTAAAAACGAAAGGTTACTTTCGCTATTACGCTCCACTCAGTATTGCGAGTCAGGATCCTCACTCGGGAAGATACGGAATGTTTAGAGCGCAATATAATGTGATTGCACCTGTTTCGAAGGTGTTTACTTTCAGTTACAACCTTGAGCCGCGCTATTACTTACAAAAAGGTCTCTCTTACGAAAAACGACCTGGTTTCAGCGACTACGTTGTGACGGAGCAAGCGCGTGTTAAACATTGGCTTGGAATCAGTGCGGCGGCCGGCGCTCTCGAAATTTATCACAATACGGGGATGACCAGTCAGTTCTATAACGAAGACGAAGACCCTTCAACGGGCCTTCGAGCGACAGCGGATCAAAAAAATATTCTCTATTTAGAGACAGGTTTAGTCTATGGCCTTACGGATTATTTTACGATGGGCGTAGGGATATATACAGAGTCCCGAGACCTTACGAAAAAACCTGATGTCAGCCTTTACCGAGATGACGAAAGTTACTACTTTTTAGATCTTACTCTCGCTAT
>JBFWOZ010000058.1:0-15127 GCA_050250255.1 Bdellovibrionales bacterium
GTTCTCACTGGCGGGGCAAGCTTTGACGCTGACTTTCAGGATCAAACAAAAACGAGTTGTGCTATTTGCGCGAAAGCCGATGTACCTCTAACGGCCAATACGGCCGCAAAAAAAGAAACGACTCCAGCAGCGCAAGAGTCTTCTAAGAATCCTATCAACCGATAATTCGAACCTACTTTTCGGTGATGCTTGAACCCGTGTTAGTCACAGTCGGCTGCTGAGATTTTTCAGCCTTTCTGAACTTCGTTGCAGAACCCAAGCGAACATCCGTCGCATTTCCCTGAACGCATGCTGGATCTTTACTCGATGCTTGACCGGTAGCTGAAAAAGCTGTTGACCCTACGGCCAACAAAGCCATAAAAGAAAGAGCTTGTATCGTTTTCATAAGAGTCCTTTCAATGAATGGAAATCCACTCACTATTACTATCGGTAAAGCGAACCATATGCCATAGCCTCATCCCATTTTGATTCGCTAAGGACCACTGCTATTTCTTATAGGCCCTTATCTCGCTTTGAGACTGACTAAACTTTTGACAGTTGCTGATCAAGATACGGCCTCTATAAACCGCTCAATAAACATAAAAATTCTTCCAGAGAAAAGTTCGGTCCGTGATTTTTCTCTCACGCCATCGTAAAAGAAAATCAACTTTGGTTACAAAAAGTTAATGAAGCGGTAACGCCCATACGATCTGCGCTATGTTAGCTTCTTTGAAATTTTAAAGCAGGAGTTGATTTAAGTGATCCGATTTGTTTTTATAGTAAGTGCCCTGTCACTGTCTGTTGCAAAAGCCCAAGTGCCCGTTAAAAACATTGAAGACTGTGACCCATTAAAAAAACCGAAAATTGTAGATGAGTCTAAGGCCCCCACCGGCATTCCCATGATGTGGGTCGATCGCGGGCCTATCGAAAAGCTTGATCTATTTTGGGGTGGTAGCGCTCCAGATCGCGCACCATACGAATCTCTTTTCTTTGATAAAAATAAAGCTAAGGGCACAAGCCCTGGAGTGAAATTAAAAGACGCTTATTGTGTGAAGTGGAGTGGGAAATTTAACGGCCTTCGAGGAAAAGAAGTTCATGCAGAAATCGCGGCTTCTCGCCTAGCCTGGGCCATGGGTTTCCTTGTTGAAGAAACTTACTACCGTGACCAAGGACAAATTATTTTTAGTACAAAGGGCCGTAACTACGACTCTCTCTCGTCAGAAGTGAAATCATTTATTCAAAACAATGGCAACTACACTCGGCCGATACGTCTTGAGAAAGAAGAGCCCGGGCAAGCCGAGTATACACAGACTTGGTTTTATAATAATAATCTCATAAAAAATAATCCAGCAACGGCGAAATACTTTTCCGCCCTTGCAATATTCAATGTTTTAGTTGGAAATTGGGATTTAGGTAAAACCATTGAGAAATCAAATAATAAAATTCTAGGAAGAATCAATGACAAGGGTCAGCTCGAAAATTGGTATATTATTTCTGATTTAGGTGGGTCCTTCGGAGAAATTGGTGCACGCCAAATACTCAACCGAAACCATTCTAAATATGATTTTAAGGATTTTGATTTCAAATCCAATGGTGGAAAAAACGATCCTCCCGTGAGTTATGTCGAAGGTCAGACAGTTCACATGAATATTGAAGCGGAAATCATCGAGGGACATCTGGAATCTCTTAAGAAAATTCCCCTTGCTCATGCCCAGTGGTTTGCAAACCACATCGCCCCTTTAAAGCTTGATCAAATTCAGCAAGCTTTCAAGGCCGCAGGTTCTACGGAGGAAGAAATTGTTGAATTTTCGCGCATTCTCAAAGCGCGCATCGATCAATTCGTCGGCTGCGTCACCAAGCCCGACACTTGTCGTAACTATGCCGAATAAAAGTGCCAGTGTCTTTTTTCTGGCTACATTGCGTCCATTCTATGAAGCAGCGTAGCCAGAAAAAAGACACTGGCACTTTTATTACTGGATGTCGCTTTCGTTAACTTGGTAATCGTTCGCCTCTTGAGTGAGGGAGCGTACTTGAGCTTTTGCGGACTCAACAGTAGATTTCTTTTCCTGACTACCTTGATAAGCATTGCTGCGTTCAAAGTTTAATTGTCCACGAGTCGCTTTTTGGGGAGCATTAGCACCAAATACCCCAGAAACTTTTTGGCCTAATTCGCCTGTAACATCTTTTAAGACCTTTGAAAGGCCGCTTGCTACTCCTTGAACCTGAGTAGTGAGCCAAGAATCCTGAATGAATAAAGCGGCTCGCTCTTCGATGGTGAAAGTTCCCACTTTAATCTGCATCAAAATGATAAGAACTAACGTAAACCCGAATATTTTTAAAACAAAGAGAATATCCTTCATGTGACCTCCCCCGTCTTTTCCATTTTAAAAGAAAGATTTTTTGAAAGCACGTTAAGAACTGTTTTAATTTCAAAAGGTTTTACTAAATAATCAACGCAGCCCGCCTCAAGAGCTTTAACGATCATGCTCTCTTGACCTTCGGTAGAACAGGCTAAAACACGCGTTCTTGGAAGCTGTTGCAAAATTTCTTTCGTGGCCTGAATTCCGCTCTTTTTCGGCATGACGATATCCATCACGATCAGATCGGGCTTATGCAGCAGCGCCATTTTCACGGCTTCTTCACCATCTGCAGCTTCTGCGACAACGTCGTAGCCCCCGCGCCTTGCAATCTGCACTAGGATTTCACGCACAAATGCTGCGTCGTCAGCAATTACCAACTTTGGTTTCATTCTTTGATTATAGACTTGCGCAAAGTATGAACCCAACTACATAATTTTCGGATATGGAGAACACGACCTTCAGTCACCAGTTGATCGAATTTTTAGCCGGCTTTGATGGATCCACGGCGTATGCGACAATTCTTGGAATTTTATTTGCCTGTGGCTTGGGTCTTCCCATACCTGAGGATATCACGCTCATCGCCGCAGGAATGCTCGCAGCGGCCGGCACAATTTCGCTTCCTGGTGCGTACTTCGTAGGGTACCTAGGTGTGCTTGTTGGCGACGCACTTCTCTTTTTTGCTGGACGAAAGTATGGCAAAAAAGTTTTTACCGTATGGCCTTTTAAAAGCATCATGACTCCTGAGCGCATTCTTCAAGCAGAGGGATGGATACAAAATTGGGCAAAAACGGTTTGTTTTGTTGCAAGATTTTTACCGGGCCTGCGAGCTCCAATCTATCTCACTTCAGGTGTGCTTGGAGTGAAACCTTCTGTTTTCCTTTTGCAAGACGGCCTTGCCGCTCTACTCAGCGTCCCCATTTGGGTGGCGCTTGGTCATTGGTTCGGATCCAATATTGATTTGGCTTTAGAAGTCGCGAAGAAATTTCAGATTGGAATACTGATTCTGGTTTTCTTTCTTATTTTAGGAATTGTGGGCTGGAAAAGATGGGTTAAAAAGAAGACCATCGAACTCGAAGCTCAAGCTATCGACGTCATAAATAAATAGACACAACATCTATTTTTTAGCGGCCCCAAATGTAGCCGAGTTCAAACATAGTAAATGTATTATTCACAGGAACATTCGTGGGCGTTGTTCCCGTATTAGGATCTGCACGGTTCGCAGGCCCGCTGTAAAGAGAACGTTCCATATAATAAGAAAGTTTAAAAAACATTCGGCTCGTACGCGCGAGCTTGTATTCCCCACCTGCAGAAAATCCAATTCCAAACGTTTCGCTCTCTGTCCCCGACTGATGTACAACTCCACTTGTAAGCTCTTGGGTTTTTGTAAATGGAGCGACTTCTAATCCATACACCCATTGATACCTGAGTCCGCTCGGAATTTTTGTTTCTGCCGTCACACGAGGACCACCGGATTTTAAACGCACACGCTGCTGTTCTTCGGCAGGAAGCTTAAAAGTATATTCTCTGTAATCTAATCCTAAGGTAAAAACCGGAACGCTTTTTCCCATTCCGAAAAATCGACGAAACCTTAAACCAGCATTCATCCACTCATGAGCTGCCGAAGCATAGCTCTCTGAGGAAGGTGAATTACGAACGCTTCCTGCAATTGTTTTTTTATAACCCACTTCGATACCAAAAAGTGGCGTAAACCAAATATTACTTGCTAAAGAAAAGCCGGGAGCAAAATTGTTATAAGAACGATACCAGTAGGAAGAAGTACTTTCGTTATATAAAAAAAGTGGAGCGACCTGAATTTCTAATAAATTCCGTCGTGGATCATCTGGTGGTAAAAAACTTCGGTACTCATCCAAGCTCTGAGGTGAGCCACCAATGACCATATCCCGCGCCTGTTGAAAAAAGCCTTCCTCTTGAGTCTCTGCTTCTTCGGCACTCACAGGTTGTGGTGCCATCGCTTCAAAGTGAGAGGGCTTGGGCTCAGATTCGGCGGGAATGTTTTTCTCGACCGTGTTCCCCGCAAACATGCTTGGTTGTGCTATAGGCTTTGGAGCTTCTGGCGCTGGGACTTCTTTTTCTGGTTCTGATTTTTTTTGCGGTAATTCACGCGCCTGCTGATATTCTTCTGCATGCGATTTTTCTTTTTTCACTGTTTTTGGCTTAACGGTATAGCGACCAGAATTCACATCCTTGTTGATAGGCTCTACCGTGGCAGAATTATTCATCATCCCCATAGATGGTGGATTTACTTGTGCCTGTGAACTCAAGACGAAAGTCATAGTAAGAAAAAACAAAGTGCAGGTTCTCATAATACAAAAATCGGTTTTCCTGAGAGAATCCTTTACGAAATTTGACCTCTTACCTGAGAGGATGCAGAATGAGCTATGCCTACAAAAACACACATCTTGAGCTGCATTATGGGTTTGTTTCTTCTCTGTTTTTTAAATATCCAGGCTTTCGCCCAGCCCGTTGATAAAGCGACGACCTATATCAACGAATTAGACGATAACCTGACTATTCGAAAGTTGAGTGTCCTCCCAATCCTCGACAACGTGGATGGAATTTTATCCCGACCGTTTGAGAACGAACTCATAAATATCATTCAAAATCATCATCAGTGGAACTACATCGACGCAAAAACCGTAGGCCCCATGGCGAGCCCTGCAGATTTAGAAGCGGATCCCACAAAAGTGATGATGCTCGCAAAATCCGCAGGAGCAGATGGTGTCCTTTCAGGGCGAGTTTCCAAAGGGCCCGACGGAGTTTCTATTCAACTCAGTCTTTTTCTTGCTTACGACGGAAAAGTCTTTTCGACAGAAACCGTTAATAAACTTCAAAACTTTGATGTGAAGGCACTTCAAGCTCAAGCGCGAGAGTTACTGAAAGTCGTCATGGGTCGAGTTCCTTATCAAGGTTTGGTTTTGAGCCGCACCAACAATCGGGTGACTTTGAATATCGGAAAACGCGACAACGTCGAAAAAGATCAGATCGTCACCGCCATACAAATTATTAAAGCCATTCGTCATCCAAAGTTTCATGTTCTCATCAACACGGAAAAAGAAATTCTCGGAAAAATTAAAATTCGAAAAGTGGAAGACACCTTGAGTTTTGGTGACATCATTTCTGAAAAAGAACGGGGCGTAATTAAGAAGTTTGCAAAAATCACCGGTGTGGATATCGTGAATTACGGCGATGCCTCTTCCGTCACCGAGGCCCTTGGCCCCTCCTCCAATGAGTCTATGGAGAAACCCGGAAACCAAATGGCCTTCGGTAAAGAACCTAAAGAATGGGTTCCCGTTCAACAACCAAGTTTTGGGCTTGTGAATATCTCTTTAGGGCTAGGGAACTTTACTGCTAACTCGAGCATTGAAGGGTCCTCCAACATTAATGTTACAGCTCAAAAACCTTTTTACTTTAATCTTCGTTTACGTGGGGAATTGTGGCTGAATTCTCACTGGTCCGTAGAAACTCAAATTCGCCAAGGAACTATGTCCGTCGAGAATCCACGTTCAGGCTCTTCTCCCACCGAGCTAAATCTTGCGACCAATAAATACTCTCTCCACGGCGGTTACAATCTTCTGATCCGCGATGATTTTTATGGTCCTAAAGTACAAATTCTTTTTGGTCTTGCACAATATTCTCTCGTAGCCGACAATTCAGCGCCGGTCGCGTTCACCAGCATGACTTATCGTGGTTTGGATTTAGGATTAAGAGGTTCTTTCCCTCTAGATGATCAGTGGCGCCTCGGAGGCCAACTGTTCTTGATGGTCTCGCCCGCTCTCTCTGAAGCTCCGGTGACCTCTGGCGGAAGCGTCACAAGCTCTGCTAGTAGCTATGCTCTCTTTGGCACTCGTAAGATGGGTCAGCGCCTAGAGGCGACTGGAAGTTTGGAATTTGAATATTATCAATCAAGCTACGAAGGCACTGGCTCTCGTATAGGAGAAGTAGCTAAGACCACGAGCCAGCGTATCACCACCTTTTGGGGTGGAATCAATTATATGTTCTAGATTTTTTGAATGTTAATAAAATCAAAGTGCCGTCTATTTTTAGGATGCTTCATATTGCTAATAAAGATTTGATCCACGAGTCCCAAAGACTCAAGCTGTTTCACTAGCAGTAAAACATCACTCGTATTGATAGGAAAAACTCTTAACACACCACCGGACTTTATATGATCGAAAATTCTAATCATAATCTGCAAAGCTGCTTCTCGATCCACTTCCATCATTTTTTCCAAAACAAAAATTAATGACCAGCTAGAAAACACTTCGTCAAATTGGGCTCTTTTTCCATCTGCTGTTTTGAGATCCAACTCTTGGAAAGCTTGGCCTACATAGCGAGACTGCATGCGATTCGGAAGTTTGCCAATAAAGTATGATTGGGACTCTGGCTGTAAATAACTGATATCCACAGCAACGGCATCGACAGCAAACTCTGGAGTCACTTCTTTTTTCTGTAACACCTCTGAATGGAACAAAATTTCTCGTATAAAATCTGACATCCCCTCACCTAAACTCAAAAGTGACTTACGACCTTCAAGAACGTCTTTTAAATGAAATTCAGGGATACGATTTCCGGGGCGGATTTTTAACATTTTGTTCATTGTTTCGAAAGTGAGTCGATTGTAGTCAAAATCACGATCCGTGATTACATCCCATACAATCTGCGATTGTCCTTTTGAATCAGTAGCGAGAGTATGTCGGCACGAGGCTGCTGCATTACCGGCTTGTACCTCCGGAAACGCTGTTAACAGAATAGACAGAGAAACAAATATCGCACTGAAATATCCAATAGATACGAACTGTCGCAACCAATTCCACTTAAACAACATGACAGCTTTAGACTGCAAAAAAAAACCCAAGGTTTCCCTTGGGTTTTCTTATTGCTTGATGGAAGCGTTGGACTACATGTCCATGCCGCCCATACCACCCATGCCGCCCATTGGAGGAGCGCCACCGCCAGAGTCCTTCTTAGGAGCTTCGGCAATCATGGTTTCAGTTGTCAGCATGAGAGAAGAAACAGAAGCCGCATTTTGAAGAGCAGAGCGAACCACCTTCACTGGGTCAATGATTCCCTCTTTGAGAAGATCAACATACTCTTCTGTCAAAGCGTTGAAGCCCCAACCAGCAGATTTGTTTGAACGAACGCGATCAAGAACGATAGCGCCATCAAGACCGCAGTTACCTGCGATTTGACGAAGAGGCTCTTCACAAGCACGCTTAATGATGCGAGCGCCCCAACGCTCTTCTTCGTTGTAATCATCAAGATTGATATCCATAGAAGCACGAACTAGAGCTGTTCCGCCGCCCGCTACGATACCTTCTTCAACCGCTGCGCGAGTTGCATTAAGAGCATCTTCTACGCGAGCTTTCTTTTCTTTCATTTCGACTTCACTTGGAGCACCTACGTGAATTACAGCAACACCACCAGCAAGTTTTGCAAGACGCTCTTTGAGCTTCTCTTTGTCATAGTCGCTAGAGGTCTCTTCAACTTGAGCACGGATTTGTTTTACACGTGACTCAATGTCAGATTTTTTGCCAGCGCCATCGATGATGATTGTGTTGTCTTTATCGATCACGATGCGTTTTGCATTACCGAGATCAGCCATAGTTGCGCTTTCAAGTTTATGACCCATTTCTTCGCTGATCACAGTTCCGCCAGTGAGAGCCGCGATATCTTCAAGCATCGCTTTTCTTCTGTCGCCAAAGCCAGGAGCTTTAACAGCTGCAACTTGGAGAGTTCCACGGAGTTTGTTCACAACGAGAGTTGCGAGCGCTTCGCCGTCTACATCCTCAGCAAGGATTAAGAGAGGACGACCTTGCTTTGCAACACCTTCAAGAACACCAACCATGTCCTTCATGTTGCTGATTTTTTTGTCATGGATAAGAACGTAAGCGTTCTCGAGAACGGCTTCCATTCTTTCTGCATTTGTAATGAAGTAAGGAGAGAGGTAACCACGGTCAAATTGCATACCTTCTACAACATCAAGTTCTGTCTCAGCAGTTTTGCTTTCTTCAACAGTGATCACACCTTCGCGACCTACTTTTTCCATCGCTTCGGCAATCAAATCACCAAGAGTTTGATCGTTGTTGGCAGAAATTGTACCAACTTGAGCGATTTCGTTTTTGCCTTTAACAGGTTTTGCCATTTTTTTAAGAGCTGCAGTTACGTGGCTTACAGCTTTATCGATTCCACGCTTTGTCGACATAGGGTTGTGACCAGCAGAAACGATTTTCGCGCCTTCGCGGTAGATCGCTTGAGCAAGCACCGTTGCAGTTGTAGTTCCGTCACCAGCATCATCATTTGTTTTGCTAGCAACATCTTTTACCATCTGTGCGCCCATATTTTCGAATTTGTTTTCTAATTCGATTTCTTTCGCAACCGTCACACCGTCTTTTGTGATGAGAGGTACGCCGAAAGACTTTTCGATGACCACGTTACGACCTTTAGGTCCAAGAGTCACTTTTACTGCGTTTGCAAGAGCGTTCACGCCACGAAGAATGGAGTTACGTGCGTCTTCACTGAATCTTAATTCTTTGCTCATTTTTTATCTCCTTATTGTACTTTTATATTTAGTGGAAAATACCGAGGACATCGCTCTCATTGATCATGAGATAGTCTTCGCCATCGAGTTTTAATTCTGTGCCGGAATATTTTCCGAAAAGAACGTTGTCGCCTTCTTTAACATCAAGAGGGAGAACTTTACCGTCTTCAGTCACACGACCTTTTCCAACAGCAACAACTTTTCCGCGTTGAGGCTTTTCTTTCGCAGAGTCTGGAATGATAATCCCACCTGCTGTTTTTTCGTCTTCCGTCATACGTCTCACCAAAATACGATCATGAAGGGGACGAACACCGAGTTTGTTTGTAGATGCCATTATTAACCTCCTTATAACATCACGAACTTTTGATTCTTATGGAACGATCAAAACATTGGTTTCGCTTTGAAACCTGTCAAGCGGCCCTATAAAAATTTTTAAGTTATTCTATAAGATATAGAAGTGCCGGGATCTTATGCGAAGCATTAGTAAAGTCAAATCATTAAGGATTTATTGCTTAGCGGCGCCATCCGGGGTTAGGCGCGTTTTTATCGGGAGTCTCTAACTCTGTGAGCCAGCTCGAAGGAGGGGCGGCAGGAGCTTGTTGAAGCTCCTTAAGTTGAGCCGAATAGGCCATCAGAATTTCTGCTAAATCAGAAGGTTTCATCTTTTGACTCGCGTACCGTAAAGCCTTGATTTGATTGCCATATGAAGGGCTCAGATAGTGCTGGAAATAGTCGTTAGCGGTAAGTTCTTCGGCCACCACCAAGTTCGTTCGAGCTTTCCGCAGACGCGAGTGAATCTCGGAGTTAATACCCCCGTCACGCTTACGCTCCAGAAGAACTCGGTCGTATTTGATTTTCGCTTGAGACACCCGCTGGCTCTTCCACTGCTCATAAGATAGTAAGGCCGACGAGGCGACAGAGCCGTGAAAGGAAATCAAAAGAAAAGAAAGAATCAATAGTTCGCGCAAACGTACCTCGTATTGGGAAGCTGTAACTACAAGGCTTATGCCTCATTCAATTCTTCTATAGGCGTCTCGAGAGAAACGCCCAAGAATTTTTTACCGAGCAAGTGACGTGTTTGAGTCACCCCTTATTTACCGAAACCCCATTCCCACACCACTCACGATCCGCACGGATCCGTTTTTACTAAATTGACCAAGAACAAATGCCTCTAGTCCTTCACCATTATGGAAAAGAACCCGAGCTTTTGCAGTGTAGCCCCAATCCTTCTGAGTGGTATCGTCATAAGAGATAATACCCCGTCCGTGGCTTGTACTTGTTAGTCCTCTGTACATCCCTGCCGACAAAGCAATGGCGTTTTTACCCGCTGGGAGATAGACGAAGTCGTATTCCGCAAAAACGGATCCTGACAAGCTAGGCACAGAACGTCTTTCGCCGTAGATTCCTGTCACTCCCGAAATAACAGAGTCATCCGTCAATGTGCCATCTACTCCTGTATTCGAAACATTCGAAGCTTCGATGTATCCGTCTGGATCCGTTGCATCACCAGATCCTTCTAAGTTTGCCAATACACCAACATTCAGACGTCGATGAAAGTTTGGACGAACAGAAGCTTGGAAAGTTAATCCGAAAGCTTTTTGCGAGAAATGAGTCTGAGAACCATCCACCGCTTCACCAAAAGGCTTCGTCACTGTTCCATCAGTCCAATACAAAGATTCTTTGGATCGTGACACATAACTTGCTGCCATGCCTATCGTAAACATTCCTTGAGAGGAAATTGTTTGGCGTACGAAGTCTCTACGCTTTGGCTCAAGTTGGTTTGCGGGAGTGTTCTTTACCAATAAACGGCCATCGACACCCTCATACTCTTTAAAAACCTGGTTTCCAAAACTCACTTCGCGTTTAAATTTAAAACCGCTGAAATTTTGCGCATTCGCAAACAGTGGAAACAATAAACTGATTAGTACAATACTTTTAAACATATCCATACTCCTTAATAATTTTTTGGCTACATTGGGGGAAGCTTCATACTGCAATCTGTGTAATGGCAGTCTTGAGTCCCGTAATTCCATTTTTTACTTAGGTGATTCCAAGCCCAACAGGAAGCCCAACCATGTTTTACTTCTGTGCAGTTTACAACCTCACCATGACGACCCACCACTGTGGGTCGAGGTGTGTGTTGGCTGAAAAAACTCTGCTGAGCTAATGCTGCGTAAGAAAATGCTGAACTTAAAATCAAAGAAAATAAAACCTCTTTTTTCATTGTATTACTCCCATTTTATCGAGAGGCGGTTTGCCTCTGACAGTTTCCATAATTGATAAGCCTTCTTCATCCCTACGGATTTCAGGGGCCGCTTTGGTTCCAAAGTTTTTTACACGGCCGTAGCGATCATTAATAAGGGGATATGGGTGATCGTACTCAAAGCTTGATGTCATCAGCATCGCAAGATCGATTTTTTGTCGGTTATGACTGAGAAGGGTGTAGAGCTCGTAGAGATCTTTATCTGCCATTCTCATACATCCGTGAGAGACAAACCCGCGAAGAAGACGAGTTGTAATGGAATAGTGAAAACCAAAACCAGTTTTGCGACCTGTTTGATCTCCGATAACAATAAAGGGTCGGCCCATAAAATATTCTGGATCGTAAACTTCGCTAGCCATCTTTCTGGGATCAACGATGGCTTGTGGGATAGTATGAGTAAGAAGTCTTGTGCCTGGAGCTTCCACCCCCTCATCAAACCCGCCAACTCCAAGTGGGAAAATTTTGAAAATACCTTGGTCTTCAGCGCGCACGATGAGTTTTCTTCCAGACAAACTCACTTCTAACTTAAATTGAATATTCCGTGCTGTGAGCTCCTGGAGAAAAACAACGCTGCTAATTTTTTGTTCCTCGTCTAATTGAAACTTCATATGTCGAACACGAACACCCATCGTTTTGCTGTGATAAAATATCGAGAGAACCGCGCCGGTGATTTTTTGCTCTGAGTCCAATATAAGTTTTGTAAATTCTATTCCAAAGATCGCATTCACGCGCGTCGTCGGTTCAAAACCAGGACCCGCCATTATAAAGCTCACGCCCCCGGGCACATACCATTCAGGGTTTTCCTGGAGATTTTGAATCACTGTTTGAGCCAATGACTTGAGGCCTGTCTTGTAAGCGATGATGTCTCGCAAATCGACACCAAAAGAATGTGCGGGAATTTTCTCGGGATCAATAAGATCTGTTTTGGTAAATATAGGCTTAGTTTGGGTTGCTTGTGCACATTTTGAGTCACGAAAAAGATCTTCGCGTTTTTTTTGTGCACAAGATTTATTGGCCTTTTCGTCTTTGAGCTGCTGACAGAACGTTTCAAAACTGCTGAACGAATGAACTCCCGTTTCACATCCCACTTCTTGAAAAGTGTAAGTATACTGAGGAACCGTAGGGGCCGCCGCTTGCTCATCTGATTTTTGACATGCAACCAACATAAAAAAAATGAGAATGAAGAGAACTCCGCGAAGAGCGCTGAAAGGCCTCTGCGCTGCCAATTTAGGGCTATCAAAAAAGATAGGAATCAATACATTCCAATTCATCATAGAACGGATTCACCAGAGCAAAACCCACACCAATTTGACGCTGTATCGCTACCAAAAGGAGCGGCGCACCTTTTGGAGGGGGAGGAAAGTCTAGGAATGAGGTCGATGCAGAGTTCAAGTCTTTAAAACCTCTCAGTTTTTCCCGAAAAGTCGAGTGAGGAGATGGGTGTGGAAAAACGGCTCATTGTGAGCATCATTTTAATTTTAATTGGTGAAGTCGTGTGGCTGCTCGCCGACATGAAAATCATTTCTATCTCTGGAATCACCCAAGAGTCTGTCGCGGTTTCACGCCAACTTATTGGTGAAGTCGAAGACCGCCATTACAGCCTTAAGCGCCGTTACCTGAACAGTCTTGTTTGGGAAGACACAAAAAAAGCAGAGCCTCTTTATTTGTATGATTCTGTTTTGACCCTTGAAAGAAGCAGCGCTGTTCTCAAGCTTCATGGCAATACTCAGCTGAAGCTTTCAGAAAATACTTTAGTGGTACTCGAACCGAGCACCAGAGATGGTGTTGATCAGTTGAAAATTCGTTTTAGTCGCGGAGATGTTCGCTCGCGTAATCCAGATAAAAGTGTCGCAGTGGCAGCCCTTACATGGACGGTCGAAATTCAGCAAGGATCTGAAGTTCAGTTGCGCACTAAAGATGAGAAACAGTTAGAAGTAGAAGTCGTTAAGGGCCAAGTGAAAGTTCAAGACGAAAAGAAAAGTGTCGCAAAGGAATATTCCACCGGCGATCTCGTCCGCATGAACGAAGATCAAGTAGAACATCAGAGGCTCACTCAAGAGATTCAATGGAAAACTCCCATTAGCGATCTTCAGCTTGTTCGACGCTACGCTCACCATTTTCCAATAGAGGTACGCATTGAGTGGGTTGGATCTGCTAAAGAACTCATCTGGGAAAATCCATTAGGAAAAATCGAAAGTCTTCCTCTTACGCCTGAGCAAACAAATCAATCTCTCGATCTTATAAAAGGTCTTCATCACTTCCGTTTAAAAAATTCTCAAGGAACAACCGCCGCTTTGCCTGTCGAAATCTGGCAAGCACCCTCGATTCACACTTTCTGGCCGCTTCCTCGTGATCGCTACACCGCAGGTCAGCCCGTAATGTTTTCTTGGGCACCTGTTGACGAAGTCAAAAAGTATCGCCTTGTTCTCAAAGATGTAGATCGTCAGACAACCGCTTTTGAAAAAACTTATGAAAAACAAAACCTCAGTCACGAATCTGTCGACACAAATGGGGCTTTTGAATGGATGATCGCCGGAGAAGACAGTTTAGGTTTTGCTATCCCCCACACTTACACCACGCCTGTGTTCTTCTTAACAAATCCTTTAGCTCCTCCCGTTTTGCGAACTCCAGAGATTCGTAAACCTGCGCAAAAAGAATCTCCTCGTTCCAGCTCACTACAAATTTGGAAAATATTGAGAGAGTGGATTCTTCCATCAGCTCATGCAGAAAAAACGCGTGAAAATCTGAAAGATATTGAGGAAACATCAGCGCCACCGGCCGATTACCAAGCTGTATTTCAGTGGGAGGTTGTTACAGGTGCCGCTCACTATGTGATCGAAATAGATAGCGAACCTGATTTCAAGACTCCCATCACCATCCAAAAAGTGTCAAAACCGGAATTTATCTGGAGCGAATTTTCTCTTGGAAAATATTATTGGAGAGTCGCTGCCGGAGGTGCCAAAGGTGAAATGGGACTTTTCAGTCCCGTCACTCCCGTCGATCTACGTGATCCAAAAGTATTTGATCAACGTCTTCAACCTACCGTTGTCATTGCAACGCCACCACCTGTGAAAAAGCCTCCGAAAGAAGAAGTGGATTTAAATCGTGAACCGCCGCCAGCCGTTGTAAAAAAAGTTGATTCAGAAGCGGAAAAAGTTCGCTTCATCAAAGGCTTTGTCCATTTTGTACCGACCGGTGAACAGACCACCGTGCAGTCCGACTCCTTTAAAGCTCAGTTTCGCGGATATTATTTGATGAGTGCACGCGCACAATTAGACATTCCTTGGAACGAAGTCGAAGATCTCTCGTTTCGCTTCTCCTACCGCCAAGCCGACTTCAAACCTCAGCCTGAATCAGAGTACCCTTTTCAAGAAAAGTTGAACCGACAACAAGTCGCGATCACTGCGCTGTACGGACAAGTCGCAGCCTGGCAGTATGGTGTAAAAGCGGTCACCCTACAAACGCTAAAGCGTCAGAGTTTTGAAAGCCTTGTCTCAGAAAGTACATTTGGATATGGCCCATCTGTAAGTCTTCCGCTCGCTACAAAACCGTGGTTGTCTCAACTTGATTTATGGATTTTGTTGGGCTCACAGATTTGGTCAACGGGTGTAGAAGCAAGTCTCGGTTACGAAACTTCACTCAGCTCAAACATAGGGCTTCAATACGGTGGGTCCGTAGAGCTACAATACTCAAGCACATCTACGCAAAAAGAAACCATGATTCTGCCGAAAGTCTTTATGGGACTGGGTTGGTAACGCAGCACTGCCTCCGCTGCGGAGTGGGATATGCTGAGTGACTTTGAATTTGGCAGCCCCTTCTCTTGCTAGTCTGGAATCATCCATCCATCTATGAAGAAGTCGGTCAAGTAAATAAACTTTGGCCTCTGCAGACTTTTTATTTACTGCCGTTTTGGGTCTTCGGGTGGGTGGTTAAGTCAGGGCTTCTCATTTTTTATCCGTTCTTTAT
>JBFWOZ010000059.1:0-14632 GCA_050250255.1 Bdellovibrionales bacterium
TCCGCCATTAAAAATACAGAATTCCGTATTCAGCATATTGAACCCCGAATTCAGGTTCTACGAATTCAGTGTCCGTACCTATGGACAAAGAGTCGGGTGTCGCTAATAATGAAGCGCCTATGTATTTTCATGTGGATATGGACAACTTGTGGATCTATGAAAAAGAGTTTGGAGCTCTGTCTACGGCCAGCCCTGAGGCACTTTACTCACAAGCGGCTCCGCGAATGCTAAAGCTTTTTGATGAGTTTTCTGTGAAAGCCACATTTTTTATTGTAGGTAGAGATTTAGAGTTTCCCAGTTGCCAAAGTTTTTGCGAGCAAGCTCTTGATCAAGGCCATGCTTTTGCAAATCACAGTTACACTCATCCCACAAATCTCAGTGAAATGAGCTTTGATGAAAAGAAGCGCGAAATTAAAATGTGTCACGAAGCTCTTCAAGATATCACCGGCATTGCGCCAATTGGCTTTCGTGGACCTGGCTATTACATAGATCAAGACATGCTCGATATATTGATCAAATTGGGTTACCACTACGACTCTTCCATACTACCCGGCTTGTCGCCTACGCTCATGGGTGCCTACTTAAAGTATGTCAAACGTAGTAAGGCCAATAAAAAAATTGGTAGTTCGGGCTTTTTAAACGGCAGACTTCAAAAAGTACCTCACTCTAGAGACTGCAAAGAATGGATTCAAGAAATACCCGTGGCGGTGACTAAGTATGCGGGTCTCCCCATTCACTCGAGCTTTATATTTTTGTTAGGACCAGTCTACTTGAGCTTGGTCAATCGTCTCACGGATTTTAAAAGCCCCATGGGTATTTACCTTTTGCACGGCATTGACACCCTTGAATTGCATGAAAAATGCCCATTGAAAAACAAGGTTCCTAGTCTCAAAAGCCCTTTATCAAATAGAATGGCTCTCCTTAGAAAAATCCTGAAATCTCATAGCTCTATCCATACAAATGTGAGTCTAGAGGAGTCTCTGAGGCGCTCGGCATCGAATTGACTTATTGCACACTTCTAGCTACTGATAATTACGGAAGCATTGTCAATAAACACGGTCATTTTAAGCACTTCCACGAAGGAGATTTTGTGACGAACACTGGTGAATCAACCAATAGCCATGCAAGTACTTCGGGCCAAAAATCTGTCACCAAAGAGAGTGTGAGAGACTTGATTTATGAAGCTATTGATCGCGTCAACAAACAAGCGGCAAAAACAAAAAATGTCCAATTAGAAAAAGACATGGGCACTGTGCTTTTTGGAAGCGCCAGTCAGTTGGACTCTTTAGGCCTCATCAACTTGATTGTGGCCACCGAAGAAAATCTAGAAAACCGTTTCGGACTTGTACTGACCTTGGCCGACGAACGAGCTCTTTCACAAAAAGAAAGCCCATTTCGAACTGTTGCGAGTTTAGTGGATTATATTTACTTATTGATGACAGAAAAAAACAGTGAATCCTAACAAGGAATACTCGCATTGACTTCTGGCCAAGTTATTCTCATTACAGGCACCAGCCGCGGAATTGGAAAATTTCTCACTCAACACTATTGCCAAAAAAACTTTCAAGTGATCGGCGTGAGCCGAACGGCACCGGACTGGAAAGCGCCTAGCAATTACACACATCATATTTTGGATATCTCTAACGAAAAAGAAGTGGCGGACCTGTTTAAAACGTTAAGAACAAGCTTCAAACGTTTAGATGTCCTCATTAACAATGCTGCTATCAACCCCAAAATAGCTCCCGCTATGCTGATGTCGATGACTGATCTTGTACAAACAATGAGTGTCAATTTTTTTGGAACATTTCTTATGTCTCGTGAAGCCGCAAAACTGATGATGAGAAATCAATTTGGGCGAATCATCAATTTGAGTTCAATGGCAGTAAAACATGAGGTGGCAGGTGAGGCAGCGTACACATCATCTAAAGCAGCTGTTGTTGCATTTACGAGAGTGTTCTCTAAAGAGGTCTACGCTCAAGGCATTACCTGCAATGTTGTAGCACCGGCAGCGATTGAAACCCAAATGATGGCCGCGGTGGATAAAAATGCGTTAGCTGATGTTTTAAAACGAAACGCCATTCCTGAAATTGGTGAATTTGCTGATGTTGCGGCAGCGACAGATTGGCTGATCTTAAAAGAAAGTCAAAAAATCACAGGCCAAACCATTTACTTGGGGGGCGCTTGATTCAGGTAGAGAGAATCCCCCTAGGGCCATGGAAAACAAATTGCTTTGTGGTTTATAACAAACAAAACGAATCCTTTGTGGTGGATCCGGGTGATGATGCCTTAGAGCCCGTGTCTGAGAGCGTGAAGAGACTGGGACTTTCATTGAAAGCGATTTTATGTACACATGCACATTTGGATCATGTGGGTTCTGTGACCGAAATCAAAGAAGCCTTTGGGGTACCTGCTTACTTGCACTCAGGGGACCAGCGAATTCTCTCTCAAATAAATATGTTTCGTACTTTTTTTCAAAAAAAACAGCCCATCAAAGTGCCTGTGATAGATCATGATTTGTCTGGCGAAACGGAACTCAACATTGCGAGCTTCAAAGTTCAAGTGATTGCTGTGCCTGGGCATACACCCGGTGGAGTTGCTTTTTTGATAGAGAATTGTCTTTTTACTGGAGACACTGTGATGGAAAAGGGCATGGGACGCACCGATTTACCTGGGAGTGATCGAGAGCTATTAGTTCAGTCGGTGAAACGCTTGTTTGAGCTTCCAGCAGAAACTCATTTCTACCCTGGACATGGAAAGCCTGGTGCCCTTTCTGTCTGGAAAGAAACTCTCATGGGGAGTTTTTTGTGAGAGCACAAATCAAAGCGATCTCTTCATATTTGCCGCAAACCACACTCACAAATCAGGTGCTAGCAAAACAAAACCCTAACTGGGATATGGATTCAGTTGTGGCCAAGGCTGGGGTTGTATCACGTCACATCGCCGGAGCTGACGAAACGTCTTTCGATATGGCAGCACGAGCTTGTGATCAATTAATCAAAGAAATAGGCATAGATAAAAACTCCATCGACGGAATTATTTTTTGCACACAAAGCCCCGATTACATTATGCCTCCCAATTCGCATTTGATTCATAAACATCTTGGCCTCACGGATCGAGTGATCGCCTTTGATTTAAACCTCGCTTGTTCTGGCTTTGTGTATGCTTTAGCTCTTTGCCATTCTTTGATACACAGTAAAATGGCCTCCAACGTACTGCTCATCACTTCAGAAACCTATTCAAAGTTTATTCACCCAAGCGATCGATCGTCTCGGGTTTTGTTTGGCGATGGCGCAGCGGTTACTTTAGTCACTGGTGCAGAGACAAAAGGTTTTATTGATAGTGAGCTTTCATCTCATGGAGATGGGTTTGAAAAGTTTTATATACCTGCCGGCGGAATGAGATGCCCAAAATCTCAGGCCACGTCCACTGAAACAACCGACAGAAATGGAAATGTACGCTCTTTGGAGAATATCCACATGGATGGTCTGGGAGTTTGGTCGTTTATCAATTCGGTAGTGCCTAAGCAGATCAAACGGGTACTAGAAAAAAATAAACTCTCTATTCCGGATATCGATCAATTTATATTTCATCAGGCCAGTCAAATGACTATCGACAGTTTGATCAAGTCTTTGGACCTCCAAGAGAGACAGGTGTTTATTAACCTTTCACAACTTGGCAACACCGTTTCGGCCTCCATACCATTGGCATTTAAGCAGGCCCAAGAACAGGGCGTGATTAAAGAGAATCAAAAGATTATTCTTTGTGGATTTGGTGTAGGTTTTTCTTATGCCACAGTTTTATTAGAAACCTAGTGATCTGGAGTCATGTTTGTTGTCGTCAGTGGATTCAATACATATAAGGTTTTTGCTAGAGCAGTTTCAAAATAACAGCGGTCAAACGGCGTTGGTGTATCAAGGAAGGTGCGTGAGCTTTTCTGATTTGTTAATGAATATTTCTGAGTGTAGCCGCGCCATTTCTGAACAAGGAATTCAAAGCGGCGATGTGGTAGCGCTCGAAGCAGATTTTTCGCCCAATGGCATTGCACTTTTTTTAAGCCTCGTCGAAAAAGCTTGTCTCTTGGTCGTTCATACCAATGCCCACCATATAGGTCGTGAGAAAAAAGACGAGATCGCACAAGTAGAATGGAATGTTGTTTGTGATAAAGAGGATAATTATAAATTTGAGAAAACACGTCGCAAAGCTCAACATGACATTTACACACATCTAAAAGATCTTAAACACCCAGGCCTGGTCTTATTTTCCTCAGGCACATCGGGCGAACCAAAAGCCGCTGTTCATGATTTCTTGCCGCTCCTCGAGAAATTCAAAGTTCCAAAAAAGGCTATGGTCAGCCTTAACTTTCTTTTGTTTGATCATTGGGGTGGGCTCAATACAATGCTACACACTCTCTCAAACGGAGCAGCACTTGTGAGTTTACAAGACAGGTCCCCTGAGTCTGTATGCGAGCTTATACAGTCGGCAAAAGTGCAGCTGTTACCTTCAACTCCTACATTTTTAAATCTTATGCTCCTCAGTGAAGCCCATAAAAAATATGATCTTTCAAGTCTACAAGTGATTTCTTATGGTGCCGAGCCTATGCCAGAAAAAACTTTAAGCCGACTCAAAGAAGCCTTTCCTCATATCAAGCTTCAACAAACCTATGGGTTGATCGAAGTAGGCGTGCTGAGATCTAAATCAAAAGAGAATGGCTCTCTATGGGTAAAAATTGGCGGTGAGGGATATGAGACCCGAGTTGTGGATAATATTCTACAGATTAAGACTAAATCGACTATTCTTGGATATTTAAACGCCCTAAGCCCCATAACAGAAGATGGCTGGTTTATAACGGGTGACGAAGTCTATCAAGAGGGCGAGTATTTTCGTATTTTGGGTCGCAAATCCGAGATGATTAATATTGGTGGGGAGAAGCTACATCCCTCTGAAGTTGAAAGCGTTATTTTACAATTAAATAACGTGGTGGATGTGACTGTTTTTAGTGAGAAGAACCCGATTTTAGGTCGCCTGCTTTGCGCGAACGTGAAATTGCAAGAGCCCGAGGATCCACGCGAGTTTTCGGATCGATTAAAAGAATTTTGCGCCGACAGACTTGATCGTTTTAAAATACCTGTAAAAATTAAGTTGATCGATGGGGAGCTCCATGGGGACAGATTTAAAAAAATCAGAAGTTTTTGATCCTAGCCGTACTGATAGTGGAGTGGAGCTGAAAGCTTTTTTGGCATTCCGTGAGTCGGGTCGTATTCCACTCAAGTACATGATCCCGCTTGGCATTAAAAGTCTTCTCTTTGACATTCCTTATGCGATTTTACAGTACTGGCCAGGACCAGTTGGGATGAAGCTGAGACAGATTTATTTTAAATTCAAATTTCATACTATGGGTAAAAATGTGATTATCGGTGCGAGTGCCGACATACAAATGCCAAGTGCCATTTCGGTGTCTGATTACGCTTTTATCGATCACCATGTGAGTTTAAACGCCATGGCCGGGAACATTCATATAGGTCGAAGAATTCATATTGCTCCCTACGCCATCATTTCGGGTGTTGGTGGTGGTATTTATTTAGGAGATTACGCTGCTGTAGGAGCGTTCGCTAGAATCTACTCTCACTCAGAAGCTCCAGTGGATGGTAAAAGACTGAGTGGCCCTATGATTCCAGAAAGCATGAAGGGCATGGTGACGGGCCCCGTTCACATTGGTAAGGATGCTTTGATAGGCACAGGTGCTGTGGTTTTGCCGGGAGTCACTTTGGGTGAGGGTGCCATTGTCGCAGCAAACTCCTTTGTTCCGGCACATACTAAAATCCCACCTTACGCCATCTATGGTGGTGTACCGGCTAAAATGTTAGGGCTTCGTCAAAAAATAACTGTAGAAGATATTTAAACTCTGATTGGCTCGTGGTGAAAATGAAGGTCCAACTTCAAAATTTTCAAAAAATATTGTCTGATGGTTTTACGAGTAGCATATTAAAAAGCTGTGCTCTTGGATTTTTGCTTTTTGCTCTACAAGTTGTTTTAGGACTGTTTATTTCACTTCCTTTATTTAATGCGACTTTGGTGACTGGTCTGTCTGTTCTTGTCGTAGCGGGTTTAGAGTTCGAAAAAAAGAATTGGAGACTTTATGTGAGTGTTGGTCTGGCTATTTTAGCCTACATGAGTTTTACAAAGCTCACACCTTGGCTCATGTCTCAATTTCCAATTTACGATTCTCCCCGTAGAGCCATCGGATATACTCAATTTTTTGCCTATCCTAAAAAGAGCGAATTTTTAATATTTACTCTCAGTATGTTCATGGTGATGCTCATTGTTACTGTGGGTTCTGTTCTTCACTGGAGAGCAAGTCCTAGTCAGTCACAAAACGAAATCCACAGAGACACAGAGGAATCCACGAAATGGTTTTCGTGGCATTTATTTTTGTATTGGGGTTTGTTTTTATTGATTGCTTGGCCCGACTGGAATGAGGTGGTGAAGCAACTTAAAAATTTTCAGCATACAGGTCTTTGGGATCAATCTGTATTTTGGGTCTGGAGCCAGGCCGTACATAAGGGCCTACTACCCTATGTCGATTTTTGGTTTCCGTATGCTGGGTCCTATAAAATGCTCGCACCTACGCCAGACAGCTTGTTGAGATTGTTTGTCCATGAAGCCATCGTCATGTTTTTTTTGATCCTGGGTCTTTTTAGAACATTTGAAAATTCAACTCATAAGTTGGCCATTGTTTTGCTCCTTTTGGCTTGGGCCATGCTTGATGAAACCTTTTTGACTTGGCATAGATACCTTATTCCGTCGACCTTTTGTCTTTTAATCCCAGATTTTTTTCTAAAACAAAAAGTTCCAAAAATTTATGCAGTTGTGTTTGGACTTTATTGTGCCTATGTCTTTCAGTACGAGCCCAATCTTTTCTTCTACCCCGTGTTGGCCGTATTTTTTTTCATGGCCTACGCTGTGCTTAATAAACGCTTAGGCTTAGTTTTAAAAAATGCCTATCCAGCTATCGTCTGCCTACTACTGGGTGTGTCTGTATTTTTTGTTTCATTGTATCTCAAGAATCAATGGTCTGGCTTTGTAAGCCTATATGAAACCCTGGGTGTGGCCTTAGAATATGGCGGTATCAACACTGATTTGCATCGTTGGTATCAAATTGGTCATTCAGCACAGCAAGTGTCTTGGCTAGCAGTCCATATTTTGTCAGCACTTGGGGCTTTGACTTTAATGCGATTTTTGACTCAAGCACCGGAAAAAAAGTTGGAGCGTTTGGGTTTTGGCTTATTCATATTTGGCCTGACTTTGTTTCCTTTACTTCAAAAACAACTTCTTCGCCCACACATCATTGATCAAATTGCTTTGCAGACATTTGTTGGTTTAATTTCGATGCTTTTGCTGTGGGAGTGTTTTTTAAAACAAAAAAGTAAAATCTTTTTTTGGGGCGCGCTCAGCTTTATTGTTTTAAGTTTTTCGTACTCTGGTAGTTACTCTTATAGATCATTGGGTATTCTCCTCAGCTCTGTTTATAAAATGATAACGAGCCAAGATGTGCTCAGGCACTCAGATGAGATAGAGCGCGCGCGCAATCATTTTTATTCGGAGGCCAGTTTTACAGAAGCCTTACCAAACATTCTTGACGAGGTCTCTCGTTTAAAAGAACTCGTGAAGGACCGCGAGTTTTTTGTACTTGGTGATTTTTCTCAAGTGTATGGATTTTTAGGTCAGACACCTTATTTTCACTCTACTCTCTATGAGCGCTCACCTATTTTTGAACAGGCATACACAATAAAAGAACTCGAACGCAGAAAGCCGGAGCTTGTATTATGGAGAAGAGTTCCTGGTGAAGAGAACAAACAGCTGTATATGGATCAAGTACCATATTTTTTAAGAACTCCTTTGATTTTTAAATACGTTATTAAAAACTTTCAGTGGAAAACAAGGGTTGGAGATTTTGATGTTTTAGAAAGGCATGAGTATCCAAGTTCTGAGCAGTTTTGGCTTAAAAGTCTTGGAAGAGATATTGACCTGGGTTACCTCCCAGCACTCTCTAGCTTTCATAGAGCGAAAGGCTGTGAGCCTCATGAGACCAGTCACTGCAGAATTTTTTTAAAATTGAGTGTAGAAGAAAAACTTGAGCCCAGTGAAAAGTTAGTGCTGAGCTCGGAGTCTGCGTTGGGTTCAGTGAGTTTGAGCTTATCTATCTTCGGCAATCAGCAAGTGTATTTAATAGATTGGAATCGAATTTGGTTTTCTATTTATCTTGATCTCAATAATACCAATTGGAAGGCGAGTCAGGGAAGCCTGGAGCTCGTTTGGCTTACTGATGATCCTGATGTTCTGTACTGAGAGAGTTTTTTTGTCCAAAGACAATCATTTCACCAATGTAAAAAGGGATCGAGAGATCTTTGAGTCGTTGAGGAGAGGCCTTGTAAAGTGGGCTGAGTAATTTTTGAAACTCAGGGCCAAATGTGCCGAGTACTCTATAGACAAACTCAATGGGTAGATTTTTTTTGTGACTGATCCGACGCCTAAATTCAAATCCTTTTTGTTTAAAAAGTAATTTCAAACTTTTTTCAGAAAAGAGAAAAATATGTTCAACTGGCGTGTAGGGGAACCAGTGTTTTGACATGGTTCGTGCGAGCCAGGAGCCCGAGTCTGGTGTTTGGATCATGATGATTCCACCTGGTGCTAAAAGCTCATGAATGCGAGCAACAAGTTTGTCGGGGTTTAATACGTGCTCAATGACTCCGTTGATAGAAATCACATCAAAACTTTGAGAGGGTAAGTTGTTGAAGTAAACATCTGAGTTTAATACTTTTCCGGGCAAAATCTTATTCACAAACTCTACGGCCTCTGTTTGAAGCTCTATACCAAGCACATCAGCACCCTCTTTGTGAAGAGCTTCAATAAAGCCCCCCAAAAAGCATCCGATATCGAGAACTTTTAAGCCCTTGATATTTTTGCCAAGCAGCTTTAATTCATTTTTCAGGTGATCTTTTAGCCCATTGTGAATGGGTTGATACGCATCACGCATTTTGTAACCAAGAGCATAGTTACCTTTTTTTGCTTGCTCCTCGTAATGTTTTTCAATGGTGGCTGAATCAGGCAGTGGCAATGTCACAACCAGTTTGCACTGGGGGCATTGGGCGTAGTCAAAACCCCGCTTTCTAAATTTTGCTTTATACTCAGTTTGACAAACTAAACATTGTTGTTTCATCGGATAATTTCTGTACCTGAAAAATAGGGGTTAATTGGGTCACTAAAATGTATAGACTAATCCGGTCGAAATGTCTAAAGATGGATCAAGTATATATTCAGTATTCCGAACTTGCTGGTCCGTTGACACGCGTGCGTACAAAGCAATCTTCTTCTTCATTATTATTCCCCTTCGTTTAATGTTTTTAGGTTTGCAAAGTGGAAATGAGCGGTACGGATTGAGTCGTTCCCAGGCATGGGCTTGGCTGCAACCAAGTAACTTGGCCACAGTTACGGTTGTCTTGTGGATTGTCATTAAAGCGGTTAGTTCAGACTTGGACAGGATCTTCGGCTCTGGATAAGCCTCGAACTCGAATACAACGGCAGAAAAGTGTTCGCCTACTTTATAGCCCTCTCCGCCACTAATAATTCCGGAATCCCGGTATACAAGTTAACCGGTATACCCGAATTCCCGAATGAAATCTGGTTCTACGGTTTTTAGAACTTAACCTACCCACAAATGTGTGGGTTTTGGCTGAAGCCGGGAGAAGCCGGTACGGACACACTTTTGGGACTCAACGCGTCCCAAAAGTGTGTCCGTACCGGCTTCCCGGCTTCGCACAAGGTTTACTCATTTGCTATTTATCTCTATAAAGTCTTTTCGAACGGAATAGCCGAACTTACCATCGCAGGACATGAGCCTTTAGACTGTGAGATCGTTATACCGACCAACATGTATATGAATATGTCTGCTGAACAGGCGATTGCTGACGCCGTTCAACGTTTCCGTGAAGAAAATAAATAATTACCGATCTCTCAGAGAGAATATAAAAAATTAAAATTCGTTTTGTGAAACGAATGATGAAACAAGTGGTGTGTGATGTTTTTCATCAAAGAATCATAGCGATGTGCTACTGGTCGCACCTCTTTTAAATTTTAATGATCTTAAAACTTAAACCAGTCAATATTTAGACATGCCAGAATTTCTGAATCGCTTTCTTTCACCTTCATTGTAGTGTCTTGAATAAAATTGGTTAAATCACTACGGATTTCTTCGAGCGCTTTTTTTGAGAGCGAAAGTGGACCCGTAAAAAATAATTCCTCAGAATCCATATGTCCCATTTTCTGTAGTCCTTTTATTCGCCAGTTGGCGTGATGACGATTCACTAAGGGGGATGTTGATTCCACATGAGTGGACTTTGGGCCGATTGCGTATCGGCCATCTTTTTCGACAACAAGTCGTTGTCGTATGAGAAACTCTAAGACTTCGGCGACAAGGGGGCGGGGGAGCTGAAAATGGTGAGCAATGGATTCGAGAGTGGAAAAAGATTTAATAGAGGTACTTAGTCGTATTCCACTGTAATACCAGTTGGAATAAAAGGTAGATCGGACCTCCTCCACAATGTCTTTTTCAGGTTGAAGACGAGATTTTAAATTTCGTGCCTCTGTTTTTTTCAGGCGTATCTTTTTCTCAATAAAGCTTTTCCATTTTTGGGTACTTGCTCGCGCATGATCTACAAGAAGTAGAAAGAAATCTCGCTCTATTTCGGAAAGACCCAAGAATTCCGAGAGCTCTAACGCTTGATCAATGCCCAACTCTCGATTGCCTTTAAATATCTGACTGATTGTCACACTGTTGATTTTTAAATGTTCTGCCAACCGCTGGTACTGGCCATACCCCTTCTTTGGCATCTCCTGAATGCGTGTGTTCACAAAGAGTTTGTAGTCGTCAAAATCAAATACTGAAACCATAGGGCCTCACTTATTAGCATATTTGCTAATGGTTTTGTTAAAAATTAAATAAATAAATCTAGATTTTCCTGTTTCAGTCAATTAGTTTCGCCGCATCTTTAGGTTTTAGGAGTTTTTATGAATGCACGTAACTTTGTGGTTTTGATGGTCTTGTTTCTTTTTGGATGTAATTCCAGTCAGCCCAGCTCTGCTCCAAATTTTCCTGTAAGCGAAGCGCAAACAAAAAATGAAGGAGCCATTGATAGTGGCGGTGGAGAATTAAAGAAAAGAGCGTCAGGTTCTGCGTGGTTTGTGGGCGCAGATAAAACGATTCGATATTGTGTTCGTGTGGCGCCTGACTTTGGTATGCCTGAAGAACAGGTGGGAGATTTAATTAGCCGCTCTTTCCAGCAATGGTCAGATTACATGGCTAATCAGCACAAGGTTTACTCGTTTGCTATTTATCTACCGCGAAAACATCAAGAGGTCCGTTGCGGTGAGGAACATGATGTGACTTTTCTAATGGGTATCAATACTGAGACAGTTGAGAAGGCAAAAAAACACTATGATGTTTCAGCAGCCTTTGCAGTGAGAACCGAATATGATTTAGACAAGGGTTGGGGCAAAGGACTTGTTTGGGTTTCCGCTGAAGAAGAGCTTGCCAGTGCGGTTGGCAAAGAGTGGAAGTGGCCAGCCAATTACAAAGTTTCTTTTTGGAAAGAACCGCGTCGTGTGCATGGTCTCATTCTTCATGAGATTGGTCATATTTATGGTTGTGGTCACATGCCAGGCACCATTATGCGTGAAGATATTGTGCGAGCGGCTTTGATGGAGAAGTCTACGGTGCAGAGCTTGCCCTATGATCCTGAACTTTACTATTCGCGCCTCACCACAATAGACGACAGTCGACAGTTGAGTTTTCCTTATAAACCCACTCAATATTTGATGGGACATTTAAGTATACAGTCGACTTTAGGAGTCAGTGTGGATCAAAGCGCACAGCATTTTGAACTGCTTGTAGGGAGAAAACCAGTCGGTAAAATGTATGTGCTTTATCGTCAAGTAGGAGATTCTGTTTTTCCGACGAATGAACTTCTCATTAAAGATCAATTGGGCGTTGCTCGTATACCTCTTCAAATTGTAAATAATAATTTTGATCAATCGTTTGGTGCGAGCCTTTTCCACTATGACTCCAACCTATCTGATATGCGATACCCAGCAGGGGCTAATAGAGACTATTCCCGCATAAAAATGGCCAAAGTTCTTTTGCCTTCCGGAAAAGAAATGATGGTTGGTATTGATGAGAACACAAACAATACAAACTATTGGGCTGGTGGCTTTCTGAGAATTAGAAAATTAGAGCGAGATGTAGAAGAAACACTCTTTCACTCGAGCTTAGCAGTACAACAACTCCCAGACGATGAAGTAAAAAAACTTTTTAACATTCGGGAATAAAACATGAAAAACTATTTTGTAACGCTTGCTATTTTTGGCTTTATTTTTTCAGCACAAGCCCAGGAAGTATCTTCGACTACGTCAAACTCTATAGACCCTCAGAAGCAGGTTGGAGAAAATAATTTTCGATTTTTCCCGTTCAATCTTGTGACGAAGAGTTATCATGGAGCCTTTGAACGTCGAATCTCGTCGCAGTGGGCGCTAGGGCTTGAGGGGGCTTGGCAGAGTCAATTTGAAAGAATCTCCGATTATGGAAATGCTCGTGAAAGATACATTGGTTTATTTGCCCAATACTATCTTAAGCAGTCGATGAAGGGCTATTTTCTTGAGGGCGGGTTAAACTATGCGACCGTTGAATTCTCGGATTTTGTTACGACATCGGGAGTAGCTCAGTTTGCCCATTTCTATTTGATGCCACATTTAACAATAAATCATAGGTTTGTGGCCGACTCAGGTTTGAGTTTCACAATTGGATCTGGTGCCTATCTCTATTTGGGTGATTCAGTAGAAACTCGCCGTGTGATCGGCGCATATGCAGACTCGAATTCGTCTGGGCTTATCACAGAAAAAGAAAGAGACCATTACACCTTTATTCCGCAGCTTAGAGTTCGTGCTGACATTGGATATACGTTTTAGCAAATCCATGAAACGAGAGGACGTCTTTAAGATGTCTTCAGGGGACCTGAGCGACAATTGAAGCGTGACAAGTTATTGAATTTACTAAAAACTGTGAACTAACAAGAACTTGCGAAGAGGCGGGTTATATCCCTCCCTCTCCGCCACTAATAATTCCGGAATCCCGGTATACAAGTTAACCGGTATACCCGAATTCCCGAATGAAATCTGGTTCTACTGTTCAGACAACATTCTAAATAGTTTTAAAAGTGACAATTTGTCTCAAACAGAGAGAAAAAAGTCTCACGATTTTTCTATTTTATTAGCTATTCAGTTATGTGGAATCGAGATTCGTTCTATTACTTATTTCATAGATAGGTTTTAAGTCTGGTCTAGCGCAGAAACTCTTTTTTTTCGTGTAAGATAAATCCATAGCTATCATTTTTCTTTTGGAGGAAAAATTGAAGTTTTTGATTTGGACAATGGTTTTTTTATTTATTGCGTGCAATAAGCCCACTGAAAAGGATGCTCAGAAGGAAGCGGATATACGAACTACGAATGTGTCTGGAATTTATCCCCACTCTCCGGAATTTAAAAAGACATATCAACATGGTCAGTCTTACATGGCCGATAAAACGTCATGTTTACAATGTCATGGCTTAGATCTTAAGGGCGGAAATTCAAAAGTGAGTTGCACTTCCTGTCATAACTATCCACACGAAGCGAGTTGGGCTGTGCCTCAACAACATGGAACCTATTATCTGGGTCTCGAAACTGCAAAAAAAGAATCATGTATGAAATGTCATTCTCCGACGGTTGAGAGTGCTCAGAGTACTCGAAAATCCATTACTTGCTCGGGATGCCATAGTCTTTACCCGCATGGAGTGGATTATATCAATACTCATGCGGAAAATAAGCCAGACTCTGGCTCCAGCTGTACCGTATGTCACAACGATATTCGAAACAATGAACTGGGATGCACCACATGTCACTCAGATGCTCAGCTCAGGCCAATGTGGAAGCCTATGGAAGCAAAGCCACCAAGTGCAAAATTAGAAAAATCCCCTATGAATAAATCATTGAAAAATCAGCAAAAGACTACTTTTCATTCACGAATACCTTCTTCTCAAAAGAAGAAAAAGTAGTAACTGGTGATAAAAAATCCTGGAAGTGACATGTTCTGCACCCAAATTCTTTTCCAAATTTATTGATATGCCTGTTCTCATGACAGCGCACGCAGGTCAGGTCGACCGCTTGAAATTGGTGACCTCGATTTGTCGGTCCGCCATGGCAGTCGGCGCATGCGATGGCTCTGAGGACTGATTTTTCTTTAGGGAGATCGGAAACAGCTCGAGGATCAGCATTTCGCTCTCCCTCGGTGAGTTCTAAGGAATTCAATAGCTGTAAGTCTGTCATTTTGGAGAGATGAACTTTATGAAGATATGACTTGTCGACCTTTGGTATTTTTTCGATTTCTTCAAACGGCATTGGACCAGTAAGTGTGGAACGATCTTGATGGCCCGAGAGATGGCAGGAGGCACATAGATTTTGCTTTACATAAGGAGTGTGGTGTAAGTCTTTTGGAAAAGTTGGACGCTTTGTGAGCATCACATATAATTCGGTAACATAAGCTCTT
>JBFWOZ010000060.1:0-14554 GCA_050250255.1 Bdellovibrionales bacterium
CTAAGTCAGTAATATTTAAATAAAATTTAAACGGCTCCGGTCGATTTCGAACCGGCGGCGTCACACAGGTGACCACACCAAAACACGCTCGTTGGCTTCGTGAAGCCAGATTTTTGGATTCACGAAATCAGTGAGTGCGTCATGAATGCGAACTTTTTGGGCAGAAAACCCGTTTTGCTCAGTTGGTTGAGTAAGTGTCCTCAACCAACTGAGCAGACGGAAACCTACAAGAAAGGACGCAAAAATGAAACAAAATCGAAATGTCGAAATCACGGGGGAAGTCAAAACGCTAAGGTACATGCGAATCCAGGCGGGTTTGTCCATGCGACAAGCGGGCCGCCTATTAGGAATTACGGATACGGCTATCAGCCACCTTGAGAATGGGAAAATGAAACTGCCTTTAGCGAGAATCGAACAAATGGTCGTAGCTTATGGAGAAACAATGGATAACTTTTTTAGGACTTCAAGGGCAAAGACATTGCCTTGTACAACAAGAGAGGAATGCGAAAGGCTATTGCGGAGAATTCCCATTGCAAAACTAAGATTAGCTTATGAGGCTCTAAAAAACCTCACTATACTCACTCCCGAATAAAATTAAAAAAAAGGGGCATCCGTGCGATGCCCCTTTGAAATTAGAAATATAAGCTTATATGATCATCTTCAGGGTCTGTTTTTGTTTTCGCCTCATCTATGGCCGACTCAATCGAAGTTTGGACCTGTTGAACATCTTCGAGTTTCTTTTGTCGCGCAATCTCCTCTTCTTTTTTTATTGCGACCTTTTCTGCGTGAACTGCACCGTGGGAACATTTTGCGATCTCCGCAATTCGTCGGTAAGTCACCTTGGCCTTTAATAGCTTACGAATCAAATCTGAATCGCGAAGCTTTTTCCGCCCAATGTGTTTACCTTTTGCTCGTGCATTTTGAAGGCCTACGCGCACGCGTTCGGCGATCAGATCTCTCTCTAACTGAGAAACAGCAGCTAGAATCGAGAAGATCGCTATTCCCACTGGAGTACTCGTATCGATTTTTTCGCTCAACGAGACAAAACCAACATTTTTTACCTTAAATTCAGAGAGCGCATTTAAAAGATGGGTTGTACTCCTGGCAAATCTACTAAATGCCGGAACTACAACCATTGAGATCTGGTTGTCCCTCACGGCTTGCATCAGTCGATCTAGCCCAGGACGTGATGATTTTGTGCCGCTTACGTTTTCATCGAGGAAAATCTCGTAGTCCGTAATATTATTTTGCTCAAAATATATTTTGATCACTCGAACTTGAGATTCGAGACCGGTACTTTGCATATTCGTACTGACCCTACAATAACCGGCAACTTTCTTTTTTTGTGTAAGTATCATTTTTTTCCTTTCCAGCTCGTCGTTCCGAAGAACGGTGCTGACAAGAATAGAAATGCAAAAAAAGAAAGACTTTGTGCCATCTGCACAAGTGTTTGAAAGCTAACTCAAATGTCGAACTAATATAATCGAGGGATCTGAAAAATGTTTCAGAGGAGAAACACCAGTTTCAAAATTGAAACGTAACCTGCCTCCTCAAATGTTCAGAAAAGGTCAAAGGGCAAAACCTGAACACGCCGGCTCGTTGGAGAGCGTCCTCATGACCACACAGATTTGCTCAAATGGATCTGGAAAATACGCTAGGTCCGTACGGACCTAGGCTCAAAAATAAGTGGTTTAATCTCCAGCTATCTTACTGTGCAGATCAAATAACCTGTATCAGCATCATCTGGTTGGTTAGAAGAACTATAAGCACATACGTTCTTAACATCTTTTCCTGTATAGCCTTTTGTTTTCAAGTATGAATTACTTTTTTCCCAATTCGTTGATCTATTGAGATGGAACACGACTTGAACCAGTCCTTCTGTCCCGCTTGTTACAAATAGTGGACAACCACCTATTTTTCCACCCGAGGTATTTGGGTTTTGAAATTGGTAAAGACGTGGGCGCACTCCAGAGTATCCTCTAACTTCATAATCAGGCATAATAGTCTTTAAGACGAGCTCTTCCTTAGGTGCTACTAACAATCCACGAGAAAAATACTCAACACACTCGAACGTGTCCGCGGCTTTGGCTGTTGAAATCGTTAGCATCAAGACAAAAAACGTCATCAATATCTTCATAAAATCTCCTAAATTGCATTTGCTTTCAATCAATCAAAAGAACTGCAGGTTGTAGGCCATAAAATTGTCCGCCGCGTGGAGGGTCGCTAATAGCTAAGCCGATGATTCTAAACTTAATCATTTGGTGCTGGAGCGAGATCGGCGGTAGCTTGTAGCCCGTCTTGCGAGATATTTTAAACTCTCGGCAAATCTCAGACATCTTCTCACCCTCCATGAGTCGGGCGATAAATCTTAACTTCTCATCCATGACGCTACACTCCTTCCATGGCATAGACTTTCCTCCTATGCCAAAAGTGTAACCTATGTGTCCGGTACAAAATGTAACCTATGAGCCGGAACGCTCATCTTCTCCCTATAAAAATCTTTGTGCCAAAAAGCTCAGACAGTCCTCGCTCGGGGGCTTTTGTCTTTTGCTTCACATTGAGAAGACGCTGTGGAACTCGTTTTTGGCACAAAGATTTTTAAAAAGGGCGGAAGAAAATAAATTCGGTGCTCCTTGCAGTGAGGAAAAGAGGAGAGACGATCTTCGGCGATTGGGGTTGCCACCGCTACGCTTTTTTATCTACAGTTGGTTTTCGGCTTTGCACACCAGAAAGAAATGCTTTTGTTAGAAACTCAAAATTCTTCTTACGACTCTAAGAACTCGGATCAAAATATTCATGCTATTTTGCAGAGTCGGTTTGGCCTAAAAACTTTTCGTAAGGGTCAGCTCGACATTATAAAATCTGTTTTGAATCGCAAAGATGCACTTGCGGTGATGCCCACGGGTGGGGGCAAATCGCTTTGTTATCAGTTGCCTGCGGTCTTTTTTAACAATCTCGTCATTGTCATTTCGCCTTTGATTGCCTTAATGAAAGATCAAGTGCGTTTGCTAAACTCTATAGGGATTGCGGCTGGGCACGTACATTCAGGGCAAAGCCTTGCGGAAAAACGAAAAGTTTTTTCTGACATGAACAAAGGTGGCGCTTTTGTTTTGTATCTGTCGCCGGAGCGTGTGCAAAAACCAGGGTTTGTCGATTGGATTAAAAAACAAAATGTCAGTTTATTTGCCATCGATGAAGCTCATTGCGTGTCGCAATGGGGGCCAGACTTTCGCGAAGACTTTCATAAGTTAGGTCTTCTTCGTAAAATGAAGCCCGATGTTCCAATTCTTGCTTTAACGGCCACCGCGACACCTGCGGTTTTGAAAGATGTCGGTTACCAGCTGCGGTTGCAAAAGCCAGATCGTCATATTCATGGCTTCTATCGTCCTAATTTATTTTATCAAGTGGAAACCTGTTTAGATGATGATTACAAATTTCGTTTTTTAAAAAATGCGATTTCAAAAACCCCTGAGGGGCGTATTTTAATCTACTGTGGGACTCGTCAGAATGCCGAAACTATAGCGGAACAGCTTTCAGAGAGTTTTCTAGGTGTAGGATTTTATCACGCAGGTCTTGGTGCCGAAACACGCAAAGAGATTCAAGAGAAGTTTGATCGTAATGAGATGCGAATTCTTACCGCCACCAATGCTTTTGGGATGGGCATTGATTACCCTAACGTGCGGCTCGTTGTTCATTACCAAATGCCCGCAAATATAGAGTCTTTTTATCAAGAAATGGGTCGAGCGGGGCGTGATGGTGTAATGTCTCGCTGTCTGTTGCTCTATTCTAAAAAAGACAAAGGGCTTCAGTCTTATTTTATTCAACAGTCCCAAGCCGCTCATGACGTGATTCAACGTCGTTGGGATTGTCTAAACGCCATGACTCAGTTTGCAGAATCTCATGAATGTCGCCATGAGGGCATTTTAACTTACTTCAAAGATTCGGAACGTATCAATTCCTGCGGTCACTGCGATGTGTGTGCGCCAACTGCGATCTGGGTGGTAGAAAAACCAACGCTGTTATCGCGCGGGACATTTAAAGAGAAATCCAAATTAAAAAAATCAAGCTTACCTAAGAAAAGAAATAGTTTTGAAATAGAAAACTCCGAAGCGGAAGCTCGTAAGATCCTATTAAAAGACTGGCGACGAGAGTACGCAAAAGAACACGACATGCCTACTTTTATCGTCTTTAGTGACCGTACTCTCATTGATTTAGCAAATAAAAATCCTTCAACACTAGATGAGCTTGGAACGGTCTTTGGTTTTGGCCCCGCAAAAACGGAGTTACTAGGGCCCATTATATTGCAACAGCTTGGCCACTCATAAAACCAGCCCTAACTATTTTACATTTATGGCGTTGTTTCTAACTGCTTTCGCCATTTCTTCCTATAATGGACGAATGCAAAAATATCTCATTCTCTTTGCAATCGTTTTTAGTTTTTCTATAAACGTGTTTTCTTCCGAACAGACAATTCGCTATTACTTCGAAGCTCCTCTGAATGAACAAGAGCTGACTCAAAATATGTACACGAGACTTTCTTTTCTACGTGAGTCTGTAAAAAGAAATTGGAATACACCGGTCGATGTTCAGCAAATTTCTGTGGACCGTGTTCAATTTCTTGATTGTGAGGAAGCTGTTCTTGGTGGTGCCACCGCTTTAAGAAAGAATTATCTCGAGGGTCTTCAAAAAGGTTTAGCGTGTCTTTCAAGCATAGACCAGAGTCGTCGTGCTGATGCGAAAGCTTATTTTGCGCTCCTTACAGAACTAAAAACTCCCATCACTTTCTTTTGTCATAAAGGTGAGGATGTGAAGTTTTCTTCATTTACTGAAATGCCTGTGAAAAATGAATTAGGTGAGATCACTTCCTGGAAATTTGCTTACCCCGGTGTGACCAACAAATGGTTCGGTGGCACCTTTGGCATAGCGATGGCCACAAAGATGGGCTACACGCGTTGGCCCTCTGCTGTGATTAGCATTGCGGCAATTGAGTATCAGCAAGCGCGCGGCAACGTCGTCAATATTTCCAAAACGCTATTTCACGAGGGTATGCATTGGCTCGGTTATTTTCATAAAGATTTTCTTTCGCAAGATCCAGATCTCACAATCGATGCGGCGGACTGTTGCATAGAGCAAGATGTGAAGGCTTGTCAGCGCTTGCATTCCGCACCTTATGATCCAAGCCCCTATCTATAAGGAAGCTGGCAAAAGAATGGGTATCATGGACGAAGCTTTGTGGGGAATTGTCGCCTTTTTAGACAAGTATTATTTAGAGCTTCTAACAAACCAATCAAGTATTAGCTTCATCTGATTTCGCCACGAGATCCAATCGTGCGCAGTAAGAGTGGCGACGAGCTCGTTTGTTAAATTATTTCTGTCTAGAAAAGTTTTAAACTTCTGTGAGCCGGTGAGGATTTTCTCGTTTTCAAATATCCCGTAGGTAAGAAAAAATCGGGGAGAATTTGTTCGATGGGTAACAAGCATTTCAAGTTCCGGATCCACATACCAAAAAGCTCCTGATTGACAGACGACAAAGCCAAAATCCGAAGTCACAAGCCCTGTGCGTGCGCTCGATAAGCCACCCAAAGATGGTCCAATCATCACTCTTTTTTCGCGCGAACCTCCAGCGAACACGTGAGATTCCACATAAGGAACCGCTGTCTGTGAGATGAAGTTATCAAGGGAATTTTTCTGCACACTCCCGTATTCCCTTTCTCTTTCAATAGGTGAGATGAAAACGGCGGCAAAAGCTTTGCCTGTTGAGAGATAGTAGTTGGTCAAAATATTTTGAAGGAATGCAAAATTTAAATAATCACCACCATCATTGAAATAGATAATGGGAATTCTCTGAGTGGGTAAAAAAGGTGGAGCAAGTACAGTAATGTCACGAGTTGTATTTTGAAATGGGAGACGCACGGTCGACTGAATCCACAGGGAAGAGTTTGGCGGAGCTAAGAGCGGGCTTTCTTTGAAGCTAGTCAGATAGACAGAATTTAATCCGCCATGTCCGTCAGGAGAAGATTTAGGATTATTTAAATCCTGCTGCCATTTTCCATCAACCACAAATTTATAACTGAAAGAGGGTGTCCAGGGAGTGGGGATCGTTAGTGAGTAAGTGCCAGGTGTGACTTCTTGGAAAGGCTTCGAATAAGTTCTCCAATTCATCAGGGAGCTTGCTAAGAAGACTTGCTGTTTTTGAATCCCTGTTTTTAAATGAAACGTGATTGAAGAAGAAGCGCTTGCTAAACTTGAAATAAAAATGAAGATGGCAAAGACAAATCGCATCTCATCTGTTTACAGAGAACAAGCTTAAAAATCGAGCATGAATATTACGCGCTGTAGACACAAAAGCTAAGGCATCTTTATTGCTTTAACAAAATGAGAAATTCAGTAAAGTGTTCAGGTGTCACCACGACATCATCAAAAGGGGGAGTCATGTTGAAGTCTGTTTTGTTTATATTAAGTTTAATGGTTCTTGGAAGCGCGATCGCCGCCGAACAAGAGCTCACGCATGGTGACCTTTTGGCATCAGTAAGTGCTGATGGAGCCATGGAGCATCTCATAGCATTCCAAAAAATTGCGGATGAAAATAATGGCAATCGTTCCGCGGGAACTCGCGGTCACGAATTATCAGCAAACTATGTCGCACAAAAATTGATGGCGGCAGGTTACGAAGTGAAGCTTCATGCTTTTAATTTTGAAAAATTCAGCAAAATAGCTCCTGGAATGATGGAGTTACGAACTCCTACTCAGATTAAGTATGAAGAGGGCAAGCAGTTTGGTGTGATGACTTACAGTCCTTCAGGCGAAATAACGGCCGCTGTCACTGCGGTGGATGTGATGCTTGGACCTGACAACAAAAGTACAAGCGGTTGCGAAGCCCAAGACTTTGCGAACTTCCCACGTGGGAACATTGCTTTGATTCAACGTGGAACTTGCCCGTTTGGTCAAAAGGCAAAAAATGCAATGGCGGCCGGCGCTTCGGGTGCAATTATCTTTAATCAAGGGGATCAAGAGTCTCGTAAAGAGTTATTGATTGGAACCCTCAGCGCTGATCGAGTGACCATTCCGGTGGTTGCAACAACTTATGATGTTGGTGCGAGCTTAGTTCAGGCACAAAATCCTACAGTTTATCTTCAAACATCGACAAAGATTGAACAGCTTCAAAGTTACAACGTGATTGCGGATTCAAAAACGGGTAATCCAAACAACATTGTTGCCATCGGTGCGCATTTAGATGGTGTGGATGAGGGCCCAGGCATGAACGACAACGGATCGGGAAGCGCTGGTATTCTTGAAGTCGCATTAAAAATGCGCAACCTTATGCCGAACAACAAACTTCGTTTTGCATGGTGGAGTGCTGAAGAGCTAGGGCTTGTGGGTTCCACAAAGTATGTTGAGTCTTTATCCGCAGAAGAGAAGGCGAAAATTGCTCTCTACCTCAATTTTGATATGATTGCCTCTCCCAATTACATCTTAGGCGTTTACGATGGAGATGGATCAAAAACTCCACCTTCAGGGCCTGCGGGTTCAGGTGCTATCGAAAAACTCTTCCATATGTTTTTTAGTGTGTACGGACCTGGAAGTGTCGAGACTCCGATGAACGGACGTTCTGATTATGCGGCGTTTGCGACAGCTGGTATTCCTGTTGGCGGAACTTTTACGGGAGCCGAAGGCACAAAGACAGAAGAAGAGGCCAGACTCTTTGGCGGTACGGCTGGCGAAGCTTACGATAAGTGTTATCACAAGGCTTGCGACAATATGACGAATCTTAACACTCAGGCGCTTGAGATTAATACGGATGCGATTGCCTTTATGGCGTTAACCTACGGTCACTCAACGTCGTCTGTGCCGCGAAGTTCATTTAGTTCTGGTTTCACTCCATCAAAATCACTTCACATTGATGGCGTGGGCGAGGCTTTCTTAGAATAAACGTTCTTTTAAACGGTATTTGTGAAAAAGGACTCAGCAATGAGTCCTTTTTTTTGAGTTGTCATTTGTTTCGCAAGAACCTCCCTTCATTTTTCATGATCCGCTATCTGTACTTCACCTAAGGTCGGGTTCGGTTTATTTGGAACCTTCCCCAGCATGGGATTTGTACTCCTAACATGGGAATTTGCTCGATAGAGAGGTTTCGATGACCGAAGTTATACTTATGAAGTTAAGCACCACACTGCCTTATTTTTGTAAACAAAAAGAATGGAGTCTCTCTCAGCTTGCTCGAGAGTCAAAGGTGCCGATTCAAACTTTACATAACTGGGTTATTGGAAGCGGAAGAAAACATATCAGCATTGAACAGCTTAAAAAAGTGTCTGAGGCGCTTGAGGTGCCTTTGCATGAATTATGTTTTGGCACAAAAGACCCTTTTGAAAATTTCAGCGAAGAGGTTTTGCGCGAGCTCTTCTCGGGTGATATCCGGGTGACTTTACATAAGATTGAAAGATCGAAATAATAATGGAGATTTCAATGAAATACGCGATGCTTGTAGCAGTTATAGCTCTTGGACTAACCACCCTATTTCAAAATTGTGCAGGAAAAAATGAAGCGACTTCGGCCGCTCCAGAGCTAACTGGACAGCAGCAAATCGAGTCGATTCAGGGAACTTGGAATTTTTTTTCGGCCACTTGTAACGGTCAGGTAGTTATTGTAAAAGGCTATAAAAATAAAATGTCAATCAATGGAAGTACTTATTCTGACATTTCAGAAAGTTATACATGTAAAGCTATGATTAGTAATATGACTCTTATACCTAGCGGGAATTATGTGAACCATTCTGGTGGTACTGCTACATGTGTGCCCGCTTCTTGTAATTTAAGTTATACATTCTCAATAAGTGGACAAGTCACTACTTCTTCAACAGATTGCCCGAGTGAAATGTTAACCAGTAGTCGTCCCGCTAAATTTAGTGTGGCTGCAGATATTCTCTATCAAACCTTTGATTATGGGAATGGAACGTTATGCACATTCGCATATAATAAAGTGCCTTAATGGTGCTTTAAGGAGATAGAGCTTGAGCTTTGTGTTGAGGAGTCTCTGCATCTTTGCAAGCATATTCGATAAAGCCTTCAGAGGTTTTGACGATGGTGAGATTTTGCTTACAAGCTGGGCAACTGCGGTTTTGCGTATTCAAAATGCGAGGCTGAATATGATGGGCCGGAACGGGGATTTGAAAACCTTTTAGATTTTCGTAAACGACAGATTTGAAATTCCAACCTTTTAGAAGGTGTTTTAACACAAAACCTACGCGAGAGCTGACCACGAGTTCTCCGCTTTGAGCGCGCGCACAAAGTCGGGAGGCCAAATTTACTTCGGGGCCCATCGCTGTAAAATAGGACTGACTCTTCCCAATAAAGCCTACGATGGCGGGACCCATGGCCACCCCACATTTGACTCCGGTTTTAAGGCCATCTACATTTTTTAATTTCTCTTGGGTGATTTTTTCAAAGTCGACAAGGAGAAGCTCAAAAAAAGTGATAATGTTAAATGTCCAGTCTTCTTTCTCCTCGTAGTTAGCAAGAAAAAGAAACCCATCGCCCGTATGAGTAAGCACAATCAACCCACACTCGGTGGCGCGTCGGGAGGCAGCCTCCAGAAACATTTCTTTGATTTCCCAATCTGTCATGAGGTCTACGGAATTGGAGATGTTAGTTGAAGATGCGATGTCGGCAAACCCGACCACGGCCGTGCTAATCACTTTTTTCTTTGTAAGTTTCATTCGTCCGGATTCAATTTCTTCACGTAACTGAGGCGGAAAGTTCTTTTTTAAAAATTCACTTCTGTTGAGTTTTTTTAATTCAGCGTCCATTTCAAAACGATCTTCTGCCCAATCAACGGCAACGGCATACTCTGAAAAAGAGGTGAGGGAGGAGACAATAATTAAACCAACTAAAAATGATATTTGAGTGACCGCAAAAGGCCACTCATCCACATTCGTTGTCGAGAGAATAATGACAATTGTTGGAAACAAACTGAGAACGCTACTGATAAGAGTGAACTTTCTATCAAGGCGGAATATGCGTTGTCCTACTAGAGGAATTAAGAGCAATCCAGTGATGTACATTGATTTATATCCATCATTCTGAAAAACCATGAGATTGATGATGTTACAATAGAGAACAATGAGGTAGGCAGAGAGATGCTGTGAATAGTATTTTCTTATGTGGCTCCAGCGAAGCGAAAAAAACGCCAGCCACATACTTGCGGCACCAAATAATCTTAAACAAAGCCAAAGCTCAAAATTTTCCCGAGAGTAAAAATAATCTATAACAGCGTAAGATAAAAAAATAGGAGCGAGGACAAAGCGACCCTGCCAGCGCATCATATGAAAGATGTGTCGTCGGATTTGCCTTTGAAGACTTTGATTGACGCTCTCGAGACTCGTAACCATTAGTAAACTATTATAGTTTGGTTTCCCTAAGTTGGGATAAAAGCCTTTTGGCTCTAGACTTCTTTTTTTGTAGTGGTTAAACGAGACTGCCACGATAGGATTTCTCGTGGATCCAATATTTTCTTTCCTTATTTGGATGTTTTGCCACCGACATTCTAATGCGACCTCACTCAGCCCCCAGTGTGAGTGCTTGAAATAGGATGATGGTGTCAGGACTAAAAGATGGTCGAGTCAGACGAAGGTCTGAAAATAGGATGGAAGCTTTCTAAATGAATACAAAATGTCGATAGAACCTAGAGACCCAACTAGGAGAAAAACGTGAATTTTTCAGGGATTATTGGCGTTATATCTGCTGCCGCAGTATTCGTTTTTGTCATTATCGAATCTGCGTCGGGACGAGAGATTTTTCTCAACTCTCATGCGATTATCATTGTAATGGGTGGCACTATGGCGGCCACACTTCTTTGTTTCCCTATAGGAACTTTGGTAACTCTTGTAAAAGTCTTTTTCCAAAAAATCATTGGTAAACATAACGTACACCATAACGAAGTGATTGCTGAGGTTGTGGAACTTGCACGTGGTTACATCGAAGATCCGGCTTATTTACAAAACAATTACGAAAAGATCAAAAATCCATTTTTGAAAGAAGCCGTTGAGTTAACCGTACAAAGTGGTATCAGTGCTTCAGAGGTAGATGCGATTTTAGAAATGAGAGCTCTTACACATTTTAAACGCTACGAAGGCGAAGCGGCTATTTTCAAAACGATCAGCAAATTTCCCCCAGCCTTCGGTCTAATGGGTACTACAGTGGGTATGATTGCACTCCTTCAAGGGATCGGTACTCCTGACTCCTTTAAAACTATTGGTTCTTCAATGGCAGTGGGACTTGTCGCGACGTTTTATGGTATCGCAATAGCCAACCTAATTTTTATTCCTATGGGTGAGAACCTTTCAAAGCTCAATAAAGAAGATGAAGTGATGCGTGAAGTGGTGATCCAGGGGATCAAACTTTTAAGACTCAAGAGCCATCCTTTGGTTGTTGAAGAGTACTTGAAGAGCTTCCTACTACCAAAAGAACGTCAATCGCTTCCTAAGCAAGCGGCTTAATAGGGTGATGAATGGCTGAACCAGCTAAGAAACTCAATCTTGAAGACGTGAAGAAGCTCAAGCTCGCGGAAGAGTCTTTGGCGGCGACGAGCATTCGTCATAAGCGTGAACAGCTTCACGTGCATACAACTTCAGAGGAAGAGTCTTCTTGGCTTATCAGTTATGCCGACATGATGACTCTTCTTGTAGGTTTTTTTGTGATGCTTCAGTCTTTTTCTAAAATTGATAATACAAAATTCGAACAGATCAAGAAAGCCACGACAAAAGTATTTGGTGGAGAATACCAAGTTCCGTTTGAAAAGTTCTCTAAGTCGATGAAAGCCGTTGTCGGTGCCTCGGGAGCTGGGGATCAAGTGGTGTTTCATGAAACCGATGCGGGAGTCGATGTGACTTTTCGCGGAGCTCTCTTTTTTGATTCGGGCTCGACAGAGCTTCGCCAACAAGCAAAAGATCTTCTCAATAGTCTAGTTCCTATTATTACCGAACAAGCCCAAGATTTTGGCATCGTAGTTGAAGGACATACAGACAACAATCCCGTTTTAAAAGGCGGAATCTACCAGTCGAACTGGGAGCTTTCTAGCGTGCGAGCTTGTACGGTCGTACGAATTTTTGAAGAAATGGGTTTTGAGAGAACGCGATTAAAAGCACTAGGATGGGGGGACACGCGTCCTATTCTGCCAAATGCAGATGATAGCGGAAAAATCAATCCGGAGAATCAGTCTCAGAACCGAAGAGTTGTGATTAAAATTTTAAAAGATTTTGATAAATAAGCAGCAAATAGAGGACCCATAGTGAAATCACTTAGCATTGAAAAACGAATTGCTTTGGTGGGTGCAATCTTCGCCTTCGCGATTACGTTTCTTGCTTATCCAATCATCATTGGCGCCCTCAAGGATGGTTTTTTAGCTTACAGTGTAAATGTTGTTGGCCAAGCAGTACAAAAAAAGATTGTGTCTACTGCAGATGTACTGAATCTTGGAGTAGATAAAGATCTCCTTGATGAATTTGTGACTTCTAATTACCCCGCACAGGGTTTTTTAGTTGATCAGCCGCACGAAACTCGTTTGGTCTATTTGAAAAAAGCAAATCCCGCACAGTTTGAACTTATTGACGCTCGACTTTCCTATTACGATATTCTCATTTCAAAAGCTTTTATCATTTTGGTGAGCGTATTCAGTGCTTTCTTGGGGGCCGGAACCATTCTTTATTTAATGGGGAAGTACGCTCTCGCGCCAATTAAGATTCTTCGAAGAACAACAGAAGACATTTTAGCAGGGCGTTTTGAAGTGAATTCGAGCTATCGAAGCTCAGATGAGATCGGAACTATGTTCGATGCTTTAAGACGCATGTGTGTGGAGATGGAAACTAAAGACAAGATGCTCGAAAAAATTTCGGAGCTTGCGACAACAGATGGGATGACGGGCCTTAAGAACCATCGTGCTTTTAAAGAAGAAATGACTCGCCAAATGAGTTTGATCCAACGGCATAAAGAGATGATTGGAATTTTGCTCCTCGACGTGGATCACTTTAAAAAGTTCAACGATACTTATGGGCATCAGCAAGGTGATGAGGTTTTGAAAACAGTCGGGAAGACTTTAAAGTCTATCAGTCGAGATTCTGACTTTGTGGCTCGTTATGGTGGTGAAGAGTTCGTTCTGGTTCTGCCAAAGACCGATGCAGTAGGTGTTGCAAAGATGGCTGAGAAAGTTCGCGCAAGCCTTGAAGCGGCGAAAGTCCCCATGCTCACGGATGTTACAAAAAATCTTTCGGTAACAGCAAGTGTAGGTGCTGTGTGTGTGGATGGCGCTAAACTTTTATTAGTTAAAGGCGGCGTGCCGATCTCTGTATTTATTGAAGAGGCCGATAAAAACCTTTACGTCTGCAAAAAGGCAGGCAGGAACTGTGTGACGACGACTGAGTGGACGCCGGCGGCCGCATGAGTTCGTTCTTGAAATCTCTTTTATTAAGTTCCATTCTTATTTCTCACTCGGCTCTTGCGGACGTGGAATTCCAAATGGGTTTTATGCTTGTGAATGGAATGCCAGTTTACAAAGCAAAAGAAATTCTTCCCTCTCAAATTCTTGTTTGCCCTAAAATGTGCGTGATAAAAATTAATGATTCAAGCGTAACAATTCGACGAGCCGGATTTACGACTTGGGAACAATTCCAAGTGATCAAAAAAGAAGTAGTGAGTACGCCAGATCTTTCAGCGGGCGGTGCGGGTGGTGCCGGAAGCGAATCGGGAGATCAAAAGTCTGATGTAGAAACAAAATCGACTCATCAAGATGAAGCTCCTGCAGTAGCAGAAGAAAAAGTAGAGGAAGTCGTAGAAGACGGTGCGCCTCCAGATCCGAATCCACGCTTTCCTCCTTCCGCACATCGATATCAACCAAGCCCATATCCTAAAGACAACACACTTTTTCTTTTCCAGGCGGGAGAAAACGTCATTTTACGTCCAGCAAAAAAATGCAAGCAGACCTGCGTGTTCGTGGTGCAAAGTGAAAAGGGCAAAAGACAAGAAGCCCAATTCGCAGGCGGCAAAGACACAACAATCACAATCCACATCGACGCAAATTGGTCAGGCATTGTAAAATGGTCTCTCGTAGACGGCACAACCACAGTCAAAGGCCAATTCGAAGTCCAACGCCTAAGCCCTCAAGCCTTAAAAGCAGCCATCAAAGCCAACCGCTCCATCGAAATCCTCCCCTAAAAGGTCTCCGGGCCTTTTTTCTGGCTACAGCAAGTCAATTTCCAATGGATGTGGCCGCGAATCTATCTTCGGCAAACCAAATATTTTTCGGCGAAATCCTCTTTTGATTGCAAGATCGTATTCTGGATTTGATGGAGAGTTGAGCCATTTAAGGGTTCCTTCGAGATTAGAAAACAATGTGTAGTCTTGTTCGATCGGGATAATTAATCTTGATTGACCTAAGAGGCCCTGAAGCGTGCTGTAAGGGTATTCTTCAACGTTTTGTACAATCCCAGCTTTCACTGGATTTCTATAATTATATTTATATGCGTTCAGAAAATAATGGTGAGACCGAATTTCGGTACGACGAAATC
>JBFWOZ010000061.1:0-14086 GCA_050250255.1 Bdellovibrionales bacterium
TGCATGATATTCCCCCCTTGGGGATCCACTTTCATTCGATCATGATTTCTAAATAACCGTCAAGGTCCGGCCAGCTCCCGAGCAGACGATCCTGCAACCAAATCGAGACTCAATTTATTTTTTTTTAATGGACTAACATGCAGCTCTCCTCGACGAGAACGCTTCAGCGCTAACACAAATGCATAGGCTGCATCACTTTCGGTGAGGCAAGGTGTGAAATAATCAATACAACTACGACGAATGGCAAAACTATCAAGAATAGATCTTCGGCCAGCTGTTGTGTTGATAACAAGAGCGATTTTACCTGAACGCAAATGATCCACGCAATGAGGGCGGCCTTCATAAACTTTATTGAGCTGCGTACAAGACAATCCATTCTCCGATAAAAATTTAGCCGTTCCACGTGTGGCCGAAAACGTGTAACCCATCTCTTTTAAATCAAGAATAATAGGTAAAAGAGTTTGTTTGTCTTTGTCTCGTAGCGAGAGAAAAACTTCTCCACTCTTTGGGAGCTTTTGATGACAAGAGATGAACGCTTTCATAAGGGCTTCAGAATAATCATTTCCTCGCCCCATGCCTTCACCCGTAGATTTCATTTCTGGGCCAAGAATAGAATCTGCATCCGAAAACTTCTTGAATGGAAAAACCACCCCTTTTACACAAATTTGATCTGTCTCTTTCCAATCAAAATGCTCTTTCACCGGAAGACCTAACATGGCCCAGACACCGAGTTGGGCCACGGGAATTCCCGTAGCTTTTGCAATGAAAGGTACGGAGCGGCTGCTGCGTGGATTAGCTTCTAAAACGTAAATTTCGTCTTTTTTAATCGCGAGTTGTAAATTCAAGTGCCCAATCACATGAAGTTCATTTGCTAATTGGCAACTCAGTTCTTCAATGCGTGAACATGTCTCTGGTTTCAAACGTTGAGGTGGTAGAACGCCCATACTATCGCCGCTATGTACACCAGCTGCTTCAATGTGTTCTACAAGACCTGCAATCACAATCCAATCAGAGCCACGAATGAGATCGACATCCACTTCAAGAGCATTTTCTAAAAATTGGTCAATGAGGAGCTGGTTCTTTTCATCGATCACGCTGCTATGGCGAATGAAATAATCTTCTAATTCGGCTTCACTCTCGATCACCTCCATACGACGACCACCCAAAACATAGTTTGGTCGACAAATGACAGGATAACCAATGTCCTGGGCGATCGGAAGAGCTTGAGCAATCGTGCCCGCCATTCCGGCCTTAGGAATCTTGAGGCCTAACTTACGGCAGAGTTCACTGAATCGGCCACGATCCTCTGCGAGATCGATGGATTCAAGATCAGAACCGAGAAGCAAAAACCCATCTTGCACAAGAGGCGAAGCTAAGTTGATAGAAGTTTGTCCACCCAATTGAGCGACAAAACCTTTCGGGTTTAAAAAGTTCAGAACTTCTCGAACATGTTCATGAGTTAAAGGTTCAAAAAAGAGCTCGTCCGCGGTGTCGTAATCTGTAGACACCGTCTCCGGATTCGAATTGATCATCGCGACTTTATAAGAAGCTTCTTGAAAAGCTTTTACCCCGCGCACGCAAGAGTAATCAAATTCAATTCCTTGGCCGATTCGATTTGGACCGCTACCAATAACGGCGACCATCTGGGGATTCACCCGAAGAGGATCTGGAGCCGACCAATAGCTAGAATAAAAATAAGGTGTGTGGGCTGAAAACTCCGCTGCACAGGTATCCACTTGAAGAAAGCTGGGCCGAATGTTCCATTTTTTTCTCAGTTCATAGATGTCGTAAGCCTTTACGTTCACCCAACGAGCAATGTTTTGATCGGAAAAACCAAAACGTTTTAAACGAAGAAGTTTATCCGCCGTAATTTGAGGTGCGGTTGTAATGGATTGCTCTTCATCGATGATTTCTTTGATCTGCGCGAGAAACCATTCATTGATTCGTGTAATTTGCGCGAGCTTCTCGACGCTATACCCCTCACGGAAAGCTTGAGCTACATGAAAAATACGTTCACTGTTTGCATCAGAAAGCTTTTGTTCTTCAAGGACTAAAGGTGCGAAACCTTCGACCTTCCTCTCTAAAGAGAGAATTGCTTTTTGAAGAGATTCTTTGAACGTACGGCCAATAGCCATGACTTCACCAACGCTCTTCATCTGCGTCGTCAACAAGTCTTTCGTGCCAGGAAATTTTTCGAAAGCAAATCGTGGGACTTTTGTGACGATATAATCTAACGCGGGCTCGTAAGAGCAAGGGGTCGTACGCGTGATATCATTTTGAATTTCATCAAGCTCGTAACCAATCGCAAGGAGGGCTGCAATTTTCGCGATCGGAAATCCCGTCGCCTTGCTAGCAAGAGCCGATGAGCGACTCACGCGAGGATTCATTTCGATCACAACACGTTCACCAGTCGTAGGGTGAGTCGCAAATTGAATATTCGCTCCACCCACTTCAAGACCAACGGCTTCGATTACTTTCTTCGCTTCGTCGCGCATCGCTTGATATTCAACATCCGAAAGCGTTTGCTGAGGGGCGACCGTAATGCTGTCACCGGTATGTACTCCGCAGGGATCTAAATTTTCAATAGAGCAGACAACAACGAAGGTTCCTGCTTTATCGCGCATCACTTCAAGTTCGAACTCTTTCCAACCCAAAATACTTTGTTCTACCAACACTTCAGAGGTGGGACTCTCAATGAGGGCAGCTTGGATCATTGTTTGGTATTCTTCAAGGGAGTATGCGATTCCGCCTCCACCCCCACCCAATGTGTAATTAGGACGAAGAATGAGCGGAAAGCCTAGCTCTTGCGAAGCCGTTAAAGCCTGGCTCAAGTTTTTAACCATGCGGCTAGCTGGCGCGCGGGCTCCAACCGTATCTAAAATTTTTCTAAACTCTTCGCGATCTTCGGCGGCTCGAATCACAGTTGGTGTGGCCCCGATCATATTGACGTTATGTTTTTTTAAAATTCCTGCATCGTAAAGATCTAAGGCCGCATTCAATGCCGTTTGTCCACCCAGAGTGGGAATTAAACTATCAGGCTTTTCTGTTTCAATGATTTTTTCTAAATACGCTCGTGTAAGAGGTTCAACGTAAGTTTTGGTGGCGATATCGGGATCCGTCATGATTGTTGCGGGATTCGAGTTAACAAGAATAACTTCAAGCCCCTCTTTCATAAGAGCTTTGCAAGCTTGAGTCCCCGAATAGTCAAATTCACACGCCTGGCCGATTACGATAGGACCACTACCTATCACCATGACCTTTTTAATTTCCGACTTACGCGGCATCTTTAATCCTACCTTAAATTCTCAATTTCACATCATTGGTATAAATGTATTCCAAGCGAATATGTTTGTACTGCTCAAACTTGTATCTCATTTTTAAAAGACGAAACATCAGGGCTTCTTTTTGAGCCATATCTAAATGCTTCACCTTTTTAATTTCTTTAAGAATAAAGGACTTGGCTTCTGCCGGGTGGAAACAAAACCCTTTCGCGAACATATGCGTGTTGTTATAGGGAATCACGCGCGTTTCAAAAATCTCATCGGAATTGAAACCACTTGTGACATGAGAGTCACGAAGTTCGATTTTCTTACCTGTAAACAGATCGCGGATATAGACGTCGCCACCACGAACTTTAATAAATTCGAAAAGGCTATGCTGGCATTTACCAAAACTTTCAAACAGAGCATGATCGCTCTCTTCGAAGCCAATGAGATTGTTCTCAATTGCGTATTGTACTGGGGGCAAGTGAGTTTTTGATAGCTCTCTTGTAAAAAGATACCAATCAAGAAATTGCGACATTCTCATTTCGTAATAGGCAGACTCATCACCCACTAAACCTGCATCTTCAAAAAAATCTTTTTTTGCTTGAATCACTTCTTCACGATACGCGGCACCTGTGAAGTAATTGAGAAGTTTTTCGATCAATCTATCCATCATATAAGTTTATCCATAAACAATTTGAAAAGGGTTTTCGCCTCATGAGGGCCAGGGTTACTCTCTGGATGAAACTGCACGCTCCAACACTTCTTAGGTGCACATTCAAAACCTTCAACGGTCTTATCGTATAAATTCACATGAGTGACACGAGACTGCGACGGTAGAGTGGTTGGATCAACAGCGTAACCGTGATTTTGACTGGTCACATACACCTGATTAAGAAGGGCATCTTTGACGGGCTGATTGCCACCATGATGACCGAACTTCATCTTGTAAGTTTTTGCTCCTAAAGCGAGCGCTAATACTTGATGACCCATGCAGATTCCAAACATCGGCTTCCAACCAATGAGTTTTTGAACTGACTCAATTCCATTTACACAAAAGCTTGGATCTCCAGGGCCGTTAGATAAAAGAATTCCATCCGCATCCCATTCACGAATGAGAGGATCTGCACCTTGAGCCGGAACCAAAAGAATTTCTGAGCAGTCTTTTTGAAGCTCTTGGAGAATATTTTTTTTCGTCCCAAAATCCATCACGGCGACTCGCGGTCCTTGAACGTTGTGACCTTTTAGAACTTGAGATTTTTTTGTTCCAACAATTTCAGTCCAATCGAGACCAATGAGCTGGCGCGATTGAAATAGTTTTTGAGCTTGGACCTTCGCATCTTCCTCGGATTCAGCGGCAACGATAGCACCCCAAGGAGTGCCACCTTCTCTTAAACGAATTGTCAGCTTGCGAGTGTCTGCTCCCGATAAGATGGGGACTTTATTAGTTAAAAGCTGGTTCATCCATTGAGAGCCGGCTTTATTGTTTTGAATTTCGGTGCAAACGAATCCTTCAATCCAAATTTTTTCGGATTCGCTTTCTCCCTCGCGGAAGCCATAATTACCTTGCATGGGTGCGGTCATCACCATGATTTGAGAAAAATAAGAAGGGTCGCTGGCAATCTCTTGGTAACCTGCATGAGACGTATTGAATACGACTTCACCGATTCGGGGAGAAAGTGGCGCCGAAGATATCCAATCACCACCGAAACATTCTCCTGATTCCAAAACAAGATAGCCTTTTGTCATTCTCTATTCCTTACAGACTTTACGTCCGCTCAAAAACTTTCACTCCACCGACGTAAGTTGACTGCACTTGTCCTTTCACCTTCCAGCCCATAAATGGGCTGTTGCGACTTTTCGAGAAGAGAGTGTCTTGGTTAATGGTGTATTCCTTATTCAAATCTACAATCGCAAAGTCGGCAAGCATCCCTTTTTTAAGTCCACCACGATCAAGAAAACCCATGATTTTTGCGGGGCCACTCGTCAAAGAAGTGATGAGCCGCGCAAAAGAAAGCTCTTTCTTTTCTACGAGAGTCATACAGGTTGCAAAAGCCGTTTCAAGACCAATGACGCCATTCGGGGCTTTCGCAAATTCTGCGGCCTTTTCTTGCACGCTGTGAGGCGCATGATCCGTAGCGATGGCTTCAATAACACCCTTTTCTAAAGCTTCGACTAAGGTTTTTCGGTCTTCTTCGGTCCTCAAGGGAGGAGCCATTTTAAAATTTGTATCGAGCGTTTCAAGGCACTCTTCATTGAGCAAAAGATGATGAGGAGTGACTTCACCGCTGACGCGCAATCCTTCTATCTTTGCCGCATTTAATGCTTTCACAGAATGTCGACTCGACAAATGAGCGAGATGAAGTTTTCCACCCGTTGTTCGCGCAAGAGCCACATCTCGAGTGACAATAACGTCTTCTGCCGCGTGCGGGACTCCCGTTAAACCATTGCGATAACTAATACGTCCTTCATTCATAGAACCATGGGCCGATAACTGACAATCTTCACAATGCTCCACAAAGGGCACATCAAAATCTTTTAAGTATTCTAAAACTTTACGTGCGAGAAAAGAATCCATCACGCAGCGACCATCATCACTCACAGCCACGCAACCCGCATTGATCATAGCCCCGTATTCCACCATTTCTTGACCATTTAAACCTTTGGATGCTGCAGAAATTGGATGCACCCGTATGACAGATTCTAAAGCGGCCTTATCTAAAATATATTTTGTTACGAGAACAGAATCATTAACTGGCGAAGTGTTGGGCATCGCACACACCGAGGTGAATCCACCACTGGCTGCAGCACGACTTCCAGTTGCAATTGTCTCTTTATGCTCATCACCTGGCTCACGCAAATGCACATGTATATCAATAAATCCTGGAAATAGGTGGAGGCCTTTTAAGTCTATTTCTTGATCCGCTTTCGCTGTCGAATGGGTCTCTTCGATCTTTCCGTCTTTTACTAAAATAGAGCCCAGTCCGTCGATCTTATTTAGCGGATCATAAAGATGAGCATTTTTAAAAAGCGTCGTAACATTTTTATTCAAAAATCGACTCCTAAAATTTCTGAAAGAAGAGCTCCTCGCATAAAGACCCCGTTCTCTACTTGTTTCAAGATACGCGTGCGCGGATCTTTTAACACATCCACGGCCAATTCTACTTCACGGTTGAACGGACCAGGATGTAAAAGAATACCATCGCTGCGAAAATTTTTAAGTCGCTCAGGCGTTATGGAAAATCGTTTGGAATACTCTTTCAGCGAAGGTACTTCGAAACCCTTTTGTCTCTCAATTTGCATTCTTAACATCACGCAGACACTGGCCCACTCAAGGCCTTCGGTCACACTCTTAAAAGATTTTAACTCGTCATGCTCAGAAGTACGAAGCGTTGAGGGAGCGCAAATCGCTACTTCAGCACCCATCTTTTGAAAAAGTGCGATATCGGATCTTGCCACTCGACTGTATTTTACATCTCCGACAAAAAGAACTTTTTCACCCGCAAGCTGTCCTCGCTCTTGCTCAATCGTGTAGGCATCAAGAAGAGCTTGAGTCGGATGTCCACGTTGACCATCCCCTGCATTAATCACCGGAATTTTTATTAGCTGAGAGATTTTAAGAGACATCCCAGGACTAGAATGACGTAACACCAGAGCAGATGCCCCTAAAGCCTCTAGTGTGAGGGCCGTGTCTTCGATCGTCTCTCCTTTGACCATGCTACTTTGGCTGGGGTCAAAAAAAAGGGGCTTTACGCCCAACCGAAATGCTGCCATTTCAAAACTGGCCCGCGTCCGCGTGCTCGGTTCAAAGAACAATAGGCCTAATACTTTTGAACCAAGTGGTAAAGGCGAAGTCTTTTTTAGCTTGGTGGCTTTTTGAAAAAGAACTTGAATCGTTTTAAGACTTAGAGCTTCAACATCTAGAAAGGATTGCCCCGAAAGAGCCATGGTCTCACACTAAGGGGGGCTCAGAGTTCTGTCAATAAAGCAGATAGAAGTTTTATGCAGATCTATTGAATTCCGGCGAGAATGCGATCCCAGCGAATACGCGGCAAACCACCCACTGGCTCTTGCCAATTTAAAGAGAGCCAAATCGTAAATACGCGACCATCGATATTTTCCATAGGGACCATGCCCCAATATCTTGAATCATCACTTGAGTCACGATTGTCACCTAAGACAAAGAAATGCCCCGCTGGCACCACTTGGGGGCCATAATTTTGAGAAGCGGCAGCAGAAGAAAATAAAATTGTTCTAGAAGAACCATCGATACTTTCGTTCATGACCGAATAGACCGTAGTTTCTTTTTCTAAAAACTCTGGTGACACAGCTTCCGTGTATTCCGCAGGCTTATCATTGATAAAAAGCCGTTTGCGCTTAATTTCAATTTTATCCCCTTGAACGGCGACCACTCTTTTTACGTAAGAAAGCTGAGGGTCACTCGGGTAACGAAACACAACGACTTCACCCCGGGCAGGCTTTCCCGAAATAAAAACCTTGGATTCCATAAACGGGAGACGAACACCGTAAGGAAGTTTAAAGGCAAAAACAAAATCCCCAACTTGAAGAGTGGGCCACATAGAAGTTGTCGGAATGCGATAGGCCGAAACGACAAAAAAACGAATCAAAAGAGCGATCGCGATGGCAATGAAGAGGCTTTCTAAATATTCGCGAAGCATTGCATTGGCGCGGCTTTTGACGTCCTTCATGACTTATTTTCATAAGTCGCGCGTCAAAATACAAGAAGTCCCATTTTTGTATCGCTAGGCGTTAGTGAATGCCGTGGAAAAAGCGTTTCCAACGAATAGTCGTTGGGTCACAGAGAAATTGAACCACTGGTAAAGTTTCTTCGCAACTGAGCCAAACGAACATGGCTCGCCCAAGAATGTTTTCCATCGGTACAAATCCCCAGATACGACTATCGTTAGAATTATCACGATTATCACCCATGACGAAAAGGTGACCTTGCGGAACTTCTAGAGGCCCCGCTGAAAGATGAGCATCTTTCTTCCAAAGAAGTGTACTGTGAGGATGTGCTCCTAATTTTTCGATAAAGTGCGAGTAATTTTCTTTTCCGCCGCCTAATTCGAAATCGCGCACGAGATCCATGGCCGCTTCGGTCTCAGGAACGATTTTTTCAATCTTTTCACCGTTAATGAAAAGCTCGCCCTGATCGTACTGAATTTTATCGCCAGCGATACCTACGACACGCTTAATGAAAAAGATGCTTTCGTCTTCAGGGTAACGGAACACGATCACTTCACCCCGCTGAGGCTCTGCAAAACGTGTGATCCAAGATTTTGCAAAAGGGACACGTACGCCATAAACCATTTTGTTTACGAAAATATGGTCATGAATAAGAAGGGTTGGAAGCATACTCCCCGATGGAATCACATATGCTTCAATGAAAGCCCACCGAATTGCGAGGGCCACACCGACGGCTAAAAGCAATGAACCAATTCCTTCAGACCATTTGCCTTTTTTATTGTCGACTTTGTTTTGAGCTTTGTTGTTGTTTGAATCCATTAGTCTTCCACCTTTAATATGGCAAGAAACGCTTCTTGAGGAACATCTACCGTTCCGATTTGCTTCATGCGTTTTTTACCTTCTTTTTGGCGCTCCAAAAGCTTTCTCTTACGGCTAATATCACCACCATAGCACTTCGCTGTCACATCTTTTCTCATAGCGCCTATGGTCTCTCGAGCAATAATCTTAGCGCCTATGGCCGCTTGGAGAGCGACTTGAAACTGCTGTTTAGGAATCGCGTCCTTTAGTTTTTTCGTGAGTTCACGACCACGATGGTAGGATTTAGAGCTATGGACCATCAAAGAAAGAGCGTCCACATTATCTCCGTTAATGAGAATATCGAGTTTCACCATGTCAGATTCACGGAAATCCAAAAGTTCATAATCGAGAGAGGCATAACCCTTAGAAATGCTTTTTAATTTATCATAAAAATCCATCACCATTTCATTGAGTGGAAGGGCATATTCAATGATCACTTTTTTATCGGTGATGAATTCCATTTTGATCTGTTGGCCACGCTTTTCTTCACACAGTTTTAAGATGCCGCCGATGAAATCACTAGGTGTATGCACTGTGGCTTTAATATATGGCTCTTCAATTTTTGCAATTTTTGAAACTGGCGGAAGATTTGCGGGGTTTTCTAAGCGCATCGTCGTGCCGTCTGTAAGGTGAACGATGTACACCACACTCGGAGCGGTCGTAATAAGATTCAAATTGAACTCACGCTCCAAGCGCTCCTGCACGATATCCATATGCAAGAGACCCAAGTAACCACAGCGAAATCCAAACCCTAAAGCCGCAGAAGTTTCTGGCTCAAACGCAAGGCTAGAATCGTTTAAACAAAGTTTCTCGAGTGACTCTTTGAGGTTTTCGTAATCAGTCGCATCGATCGGATAAATCCCTGAAAAAACCATAGGCTTGATCTGACGAAAACCCGCAAGTGGCTCCGTTGTGGGGTGGAGGCTCGATGTGATGGTGTCTCCCACCTTCACATCTCGAATGTTTTTAATCCCACAGATAAAAAAGCCCACTTCACCGGCATCAAGACTATCGAGATTTTGTGCAAACGGCGCAAACACTCCGAGTTTCAATACTTCAAATTCGCTTCCGTTGGACATAAATTTAATTTTATCACCTTTTTTGATCGAGCCATCAAAAAGCCGGCAGAGAACAATCACACCTTGATAGACGTCAAACCACGCATCAAAAACAAGAGCTCTTAATGGAAGTGTACGATCCGCTTTCGGCGGTGAGATTTTTTTGGTAATCGCCTCAAGAATTTCTTTAATCCCGATTCCATCTTTAGCGCTCGCGGGAATCGCTTCGGAGGCGTCAATACCAATAGCATCCTCGATCTGCTTCTTCACCCCCTCAGGATCGGCAGAAGGAAGATCAATTTTATTTAAGACCGGCACAATTTCGAGATTATTTTCAATTGCCAAATAGACGTTGGCAAGAGTTTGGGCTTCTACTCCTTGAGCCGCATCTACGACGAGGATGGCTCCTTCACAGGCAGCAAGAGAACGAGACACTTCGTAAGAAAAATCCACGTGTCCCGGAGTGTCGATCAAATTTATTTGGTAAGTATGGCCGTCATCGGCCTTGTAGATCAGGCGAGCGGTTTGGGCTTTGATCGTAATTCCACGTTCTCGCTCAAGCTCCATGTTGTCGAGGAATTGATCTTTCGACTCACGATCCGAAAGCGTACCCGTGAATCCCAAAAGACGATCAGCTAATGTGGACTTTCCATGATCGATATGAGCGATGATGGAAAAATTCCGAATGTATTTGGGATCCATTGGCCTCTTTGTCTTTACCGAGAAAGCGTTTTAACCACGTCTTTGAGTTGATCTACACGATCGAGTTTTTCCCAAGTGAAACCTTCCTCTTCACGGCCGAAGTGACCGTAAGATGCGGTTGCAGCGTATTTTGGTTTCAAAAGATCAAAAGTTTTAACGATGGAAGCTGGTCTTAAATCCCAAACTTCACGAACCGCTTTTTCTAAAACTTCTGAAGAAACTTTTCCTGTGCCGTAATCTTCTACACAGATGCTAAGAGGTTGTGCCACACCGATCGCGTATGCGATCTGTACGAGGCAACGTTCCGCAAGGCCCGCGCCAACGATATTCTTCGCCACGTGACGAACAGCATAGGCCGCTGAACGATCCACTTTTGAAGGATCTTTACCGCTAAACGCGCCACCACCGTGAGCTCCGTGACCACCGTAGCTATCCACGATGATTTTTCGTCCCGTCAATCCACAATCTCCCTTAGGGCCACCGACTACGAAACGACCAGTTGGATTGATATAGAATTTTGTTTTGTTATCGATCCACTGAGCCGGAATTGTTTTACGAATAACTTCTTCAATGACGAAATCACGAAGTTGATCGTTCGTAACGCTCTCTGTGTGTTGAGTTGAAATCACGACAGAGTCTACACGCTTCGCTTTGCCATCGACGTATTCTACCGTTACTTGGCTTTTGCTATCAGGGCGGAGGAAGTTTACTTTTTTCGCTTTTCTTACACGAGCGAGTTCACGAAGAAGTTTGTGAGACATGGAAATTGTAAGAGGCATTAGCTCTGGAGTTTCTTTGACTGCGTAACCAAACATAATCCCTTGATCGCCCGCACCTTGATCGGCAGCATCGACACCCATGGCGATATCAGGACTCTGACGACCAATACTGTTAACCACTGCACAGCTTGCTGCATCGAAGCCCATGTCGCTGTCATTGTAACCAATGTCATAAATCACTTTGCGGGCGAGATCTTGAAAATCCACATAGGCTTTTGTTGTGATCTCACCAGCTATAACCACGAGACCTGTTGTCACTAAGGTTTCACAAGCAACACGTCCGCGCGGGTCTTCACGAAGAACCGCATCCAAAACCGCATCACTGATTTGATCCGCGACTTTATCTGGATGTCCTTCAGACACTGATTCACTTGTAAAAAGGTAGTTTTTCATTTCGGCCTCCGAAAATAGTTATGAGATATATCTCTGGAAGGCCGAAAAGTATCAGGGGCCGCTAGAGCGGTCAATAAACGCTTTTTTCGTCTTAAAAACGAAGGATTTTAAGCCGCGGAACGGTTGAGTTTTGAAGCGACGCGCTTCTTTTCCGAAGGCTTTTTATGATCTTTTATTTGATTCTTATGCTTCGCCATTTGGTGCACAATTTTCTCAATCACTAAATCTACAGACTTATAATGATCGTCAGACGCTGCGGAGGCTCGGAAAGTCATGTTTTTACCTCGCACCAGCACCTCGGAATAGCACTCGTGACGCTGCACGCTAAATACCCAATGGCAATGGGTCGGTGAAGTCTCAAATTTAAACAACTTATGGCAGCGCTTTTCTGCATATTGTTGAAGGGCATCGGAATGATCTAGGTGTTTAAAGGAATGTTCGACTTTCATTGAGCACCTCATGGTTTGAGTCGCCGTTCGAGTGATTCTTCTCTATCGGCAGATCTCGACCAAAGATGAGTTTCAATTTGAGATTCCGCTTGGTTTATTGGCATGAGGCATAGAGGGCATATGTAAATGGCATAAGGTAGTGGTAAATGGTAATCCACAATCACTACCATTTTCTTGTGCCTTTTCCTTATGCCCCTGACATATGCCCTATGCCTCATGCCAATAAAATCGCTTCATTTCTGATCAGGACACGTATTGAATTAGAAATATTTCTTACGTTTACTGGAAGGCAAAATCGCGAGCATGTCGCGGTATTTTGCGACGGTACGGCGGGCGATCTCGATGCCTTCTTTCTGTAAGATCTCAACGATCTTTTGGTCAGAAAGTGGTGACTTGGGATCTTCCTTCGCGATCATTTCTTTGATCTTGAGCTTCACTGACTCACTCGCAAGAGCGTCTCCGCTTGTGCGGGCGATCCCGGAGTTAAAGAAATATTTTAACTCGAAAATCCCTCGGGGCGTATGCACGTATTTGCTTGTGGTCACACGACTGATCGTTGATTCGTGCATGCCGATGTCAGATGCAATATCTCTCAAAATCATCGGGCGAATGAACGCAGGTCCTTTATCAAAAAATTCCCTTTGATGGCGAACGATACTCTCGGTCACCTTGTAGATCGTGCGTTGTCTTTGGTGAATCGCTTTGATCAACCATACGGCCGCTTTCAATTTGTCTTGAATGTACTCTTGAGTGACTTTGTTGGCGTCGTTGGATTTCAAAACGTTTTTATAGAAGTTTGAAATCTTTAAGCGAGGAAGACCATCTTCATTGAGAGAAACCACATACTCTTCGCCCACTTGATAGACGTACACATCAGGAGTGACGTATTGAGTTTCGTTAGGCGCGTACTGACGACCCGGCTTCGGATCCATTTCAAAAATGATTTTACACATATCGATGATCTCTTTGAGATCACGATTCATCGCTTTCGCAATGCCTTCGAAGTTTTTCTTTTCGAGATCTTTTAGATGATTCTTGATGAGAAACACAAGATCATGCGTGTCTTCTTGAAGCACTTTTGCTTGTAAGAGTAAACACTCTTGAAGATCGCGTGCGCCAACCCCCGGAGGGTCAAACTCCTGAACAAAAGGCAAAATCTCTTCGAGCTCCTGGACGGTCACACCCTCTTCCTGTGCGATCGCATCGAAGGGAGTTTTGATGTAACCATCGTCATCAACATATCCAATAAGGATTTGGGCGATGACAAGTTCTTCGTCGTTAAAGCCTGCAAGATTCGCTTGCCAATTCAAATAGTCATAAAGAGATTGCGGAGTCGAAATCACGTTCTCGTAGTTCATGATCTCTTCGCTAGAAGGACCACCACCCTGAGTTGGTTTGTAGTTCTGATCGACGTAACTTTCCCACTCAAAATCGTCTCCGCGCTCCGCGGATTTTGCAGCCTGCTCTGCAGATTCATCGACCACATTGTCTTCTTTAGCAAGCTTTTCAACACGAGATTCTTCTTCGGGAGATTCAATATGCTCATCGAGAATAGGATTCTCATCCAACTCTTTGCGAACCGCCGTCTCTAATTCCATTCGAGAAAGCTGCAACAATTTAATCGCTTGCTGCAATTGTGGGGTCATTCTCAGTTGCTGCGACAACTTCATCGACTGCTTAATCTGAAAAGACATGGCTTGCTCCCCTTAAAGAGTAAAGTTTTCGCCCAAATAATATTTACGAGCAAGATCTGCTCCCGCAATAAACGTTGCTGAACCTTCCACCTGCACACGACCTTCTTTTAAAATATAGGCATGATCGCAAATACGCAAAGTTTCTCGCACATTGTGATCCGTAATGAGAATTCCGATCCCACG
>JBFWOZ010000062.1:0-13937 GCA_050250255.1 Bdellovibrionales bacterium
TCGCTATGAGGGGAAAGTACAAAAATCTCTCGATGCTCTCGCGCAGCTCCAGAGATTGTATCCTCAGCACTCAAAATTCTTTTCGGCCTATACGGTCAAATTCAAAGTGCCGATGTCGAAGGTTCATCAGAGTAATAGCCAATTCATTCTCACCGGTCCGGTGGGAACTACCGATATTACGTTCCCACCGGCGAGCGCCGCTTCTTTATAAAAGAATTGTCGATTGTGTGTATCGACTCATTAGTTCGATGACATCGCTATATTCTTTAGAGAGTTGATCATTACAAGGTAATGAGCTTTCTGTTTTTCCTGAAGCCAAATTCCACTGAATCACTTGTACGCACGATTTACTTTTCGTCGCACGGAATTTGGAAAGTAGCATGCCAAGCGGTAAGCGAAGCTCTTTTAATTTATCAGCCAGTACACTGGCCTTTTCTTCTGAACTCAAAAGAGCGTCGAGTTCTGATGAAGAAAACATTTTTGTTCCTACCAGCTGCGCTAACTTTTTTCGAGAATAGAGAGGATTCATTTTCTCTAAATCTTGGGGGTTTTTGTCTGCATGATAAGAAAGCGCAAGATCTAGATAAATTACAGATCGAACAAGGCGTAAAAGATCTCTAAGTTTCATTGTAGTGGCGACTTTATCACCTTTTTCTGTGAGGATCATTCCGGCGGCTGCTTCGTCGGCTTTAAGAAGTTGGCCTTTCGCATTCACCTTCTGGATATGGAAAGTCGAAAGATTTTTTAAGAGAATGGTAACAAGACCACACGAAAGTGCATGGGCTTCGGCAGGAAGAATCGCTCTGCTGCTAGTGCTCGTAATATCCCCTAAAAGATAATCGGACTGCGCACGAACCCAAGGGGCTGAAGGGCTAGTCGCTTGGTAAGTGTAGACAAGTCCTTCGAGGGTTTGAATCAAATGAGACAGAGAAGCGTCTTGAGATAACTCGAGCGACTTCTTTTCTGTGGGTGCGTATTCTGCGATATCTTTCTCCTCTAGAACTACGGAGTTTTTTGTATCACTTTCGATGAAGCTACCAGCCGTTGACGTGACTGAAAAGTTTGTCTGATACATCGAAAGCTTTTTCGCTTGAGCCGAAACTGGCGAGCCCGAAGTAGATGTAAGGCTAACGCCTACATAACCTTTCATGTTCAAGAGCTGGGCAAAAGCTCTTTGCCAAAGCACAAGAGCACAGATTCGTTCTTTACGGCTCGTAACATCTTCGCCTGACATTTGTGAGCTCTTGACGGCCGCTGAAAGCGAAGTAAGCGCATCTTGATTGGACAGCGAAGACGTTAGGGACGCGGGTTGGGTGAGAAAAGTAGCGCTTACTAATTCAGTCCCAGGATTCATTTTCATGAACAGAAGTTTCATAAAAGACTTCTCCAGGCTTGCGGCCTGTCCAAACACACCTGGAAAAACTTCTTCCGTTTTTTCATTAAGAGCTTTTGCATGTAGGATGTTGAAAGCAAGAGGTGTAGCGACCCTTGTTTGCCAAGCGCTCCAAAGTAAATTCCACTTTATTGTACCTAAAGTCCCATTCATATATTCTTGCTCTGCGGCCTTAAAGAATTGTTCCGACGACAAATTCATTTTTTGTGGAATGATAATTTGGGCCAAAGGAAATGCCGAAAGATCCGTGCTGCCAATAAGTTCGGAATTTGACCCAGAATAAAGTGAGGTAAGAAGAGAAAAACGTTTGGCTCGAGGATTGGCTCTAAAGTTTTGCTGAAGTTCTTCGAGTCTTTGGCAGGCGCTTTGCTCCGAATTTTCAAAGGGATGAGGAATCAAATTTTGAACGGCAACGTTTGAATTTTCTTTCTCTAAGTAAGTACGTGGCGTTTGTGGAGCTGACGTTTTGGCGCAGCCAAAGATAAGAACAAGAAGACCTATAAAAGAAATTTTTGATAAATTCATATCAGGATCTCCTTAAAAATAAACGATCAGGTCCATACGACCATAAGAAAAATCTGGAACATTTTTTCCACTTAAAGCATGATTGTAAAGTGCTTGAACTTCCATCGGAACGGAGAACTGTTTACGGCGAAATGCGGGAACCGTTGAATATCCAACACCAAGCTCGCCGGCTTGTCTTACTTGATCTGAATTTTTTCCAAGGCCTTCATAATACAATTCACCGGGACCACTGTACTTATCAGCGCCCTTTTCTGTGTACTGATAAGCGCCCCACATATTGACGGTCTTATCCAGCATGAAGACAGTGGTTGAAAGTTCGGTGTCGAGTTGCATTCCTTGTTCACGTTTTACGTCTTGGACTTGTCCTGCTTCAGGCTTTACGTTAGGAAGGGCGTCGTTTGCATCTTTCGGGACAGCTCGTGCGCGTGTGTCGGTAAAGTTGTAGGTCACTTTTTCTGCAGCTCCGAACATGAGGTAAGGATTTACTTCGTACTCTTGAAACAACTGAACACAAGTGGCCCAGGCGCCGTTTCCAGTTCCTTTATCATAAATATTTGTGAGCGAAGGATTGCTACCGGTCGGAGCGCGAGCGCCCCACAGTGCCGTTGCAAAAAAACCTGCGTTTTTATAAAAGTTGTATTTTGCACCGAACTCTAAATCACCAGCTTCGGTTTTTTCAAAATCATGCGGAACTTCGTAGCCGTTTTTAGTAAAAACGGATTCTGCGAAAAAATTGGTGTCGAGTTGAAGTTGTCCCACCTGATCTAAGCCGGCAGCAAGTTCGGGAGTGGAGAGCTGTCCTAATTGGTTTTTAAGAGAGGCAGCATTGTTCGTGTAATCGGCGCGAAAACTTGCTCGCCCTGTACGTTTTACGATGGGAATACGAATACCAACGCTCAGCTCATCTGTGACCCCATACTCGAGCGCAGGAAGAATCGTACTGACTTGAAGGGAAAAATCACCATAGAGATTGGCGTTTAACAATTTATCACCAGAACCCTCTTGCACCTTATTCATTGCTTGTACGAGCTGATCGAGTTTGGGATTTTGAGCTGCTAAATCTTTTGCGGTCAGGCTTTTATTGAGAGGGGCGGAAAGATTTTCGATTTGCCCATGCTCATTGAATTTTTGAGAGAACTCTTGAGTTTGAATACCAACAACACGCGCACGGAAGATTCCTTTTGGCAAAACCTTGGCAGTTTCAGCGGCCCATGTTGTTTGAGCAACAAAAGTGAGTGCTCCTAAAATAGAAAGACAATTCTTTAGCATTCTTTGCTCTCCTTATATCGGTGGTCTGAGAAGACCGGAATTATACCCGTTGTGGGATAAGTCTCCGAGTACGCAGAGAGAGTTTTGTGATCATTACATAGCTGACTATGAGTTAGGCTCCGTGGGTTCAGCCTATTAGCCGAGAATGGTGTCTTGTGGTTTTGCGTCAGCGACGGGGTAATCAAGGCTATAATGAATTCCAACAGATTCTTTTCTTTTTAAGGCACACTGAACTGTTAAGTGCGCGACCTGTGCTAGATTTCGAAGCTCGAGAATGTCGGGGTGAACTTTGAAGTTCCAGTAATATTCTTTTATTTCGTTCGAAATATTGACTAAGCGATTCTCGGCGCGCTTGAGACGACGGTCGGTGCGCACGATACCTACGTAGTTCCACATGAGACGGCGAATTTCTTCCCACATGTGAGAGATCATGATCATTTCATCTTCGTTTTGGTTCCCGTGATAAACCCAAACCGGTGGTTTTAAATCTGTTGGTGTAAACTCCTCAAGATGTTGTTTGATGTATTCTGCCGCCGAATTACCAAATACCAAACATTCTAAAAGAGAGTTGGAAGCGAGACGGTTAGCTCCGTGAAGCCCGGTATTTGCGGTTTCACCTATGGCAAAGAGACCTGAGATATCCGTACGTCCCCATTTGTCGACGAGCACTCCACCGCATAGGTAGTGAGCTGCGGGCACAACTGGAATAGGTTGTTGCGTGATATCAATGCCGTACTGTTTGCACTTTTCAAAAATCATCGGGAAATGACTAAAGATAAAATCGCGTGAGAGATGTGTGATGTCGAGATAGACGCAAGGATCGCCTGATTTTTTAATCTCGGCATCGATGGATCGCGCCACGATATCGCGAGGCGCAAGCGACTCCATAGGATGATAACGTTTCATAAAAATTTCACCCTTACTATTTTTTAAAACTCCACCTTCTCCACGAAGGGCTTCCGAGATTAAAAAATTATTGGCATCTGGGTGATAGAGGCAAGTGGGGTGGAATTGCATAAACTCAAGGTTTGCCACGCGAGCGCCAATTCGGTAGGCCATCGCGATTCCATCACCCGTTGCGCCAGACCAATTGGAAGTGTAGAGATAAACTTTTCCGACTCCACCCGTCGCAAGAACCGTGGCACGAGCCAAATAGGTTTCGACTTTAAGATTTTTTGTGTTGAGAGCGTAGGCGCCGATACATCGAGCAGGCCCCGTTTGAAGAGGGTCGACCTTTTTATCGGTGATGAGATCAATCGCCATTCGATTTTCATGAAGCTCAATGTTGGGATGTTCTAAACATTTCTTTAAAAGTTGAGTATGAACAGAATGACCTGTGTGATCTTGCACGTGAAGCACGCGGCGTTTGAGATGTCCACCCTCCCTGGTGAGATCTTTATCAAACTCTACGCCCCATTTTTGTAAATCATGAATACGTTCAGGCCCCTGTTCGACACAAAACTTCACAATCTCTTCGCGACAAAGACCAGCACCTGCTTTTAATGTGTCTTGAATATGTTCTTCGAAAGAGTCTTCGGCAGACACAACCGCCGCGATCCCGCCTTGGGCCATATCTGTATTGCTGCGATCAAATTGGCTTTTGGAAAGAAGAATGACTTTTGCCTGGTCTGCTAAGTGAAGCGCAAAAGAAAGCCCTGCGAGTCCAGTCCCGATGACGAGGTAGTCACAGACCACAGTTTTCTCAGTTTTTGGAGAGGGGGATCCCATAGGATGTTAGTTACCGGAAATAGCCCCAAAAAGCTAGACTATAGTCCAGCGGAGAGGTCGAGGAAGATCTAGTTTGGTCCTAAGTTCCGTCCAGCCTCTTGATAATTCTAAAGTCCTGAAATTAGAATGAAAACTAGAGCATCTCCCACCCTAGGTGGGGCATGTTCATGGACTAGGATGAGTCTATTTTGGACTAGGATGGATCAATGCGAATATCAATTACACTCAAGCTTTGTCTTGGAGTTTTTGCGATTTTAACTGGAGCACTCACCGTGCTTCTTTGGAAAACTTCGAGCATTTTAAAAGAAGATAAAATTTCTTATCTCAAAGAACAAACATCTCAGATTTCTTACGGCCTGGCTTTAGGCGCGAGCGAGAAAATGAAACGTCTTGATCGCCAAATGACTTTCTACATGTCGGCGACTCCGTCAGCCGCTTTAGCAAGAGCCAGCAGCAATGAATTTTACTCTGTGGGCATGCTTTCGCGTGAACTTGGACAGCCTTGGAGTATTGATTGGAATTACAAATCCCAAGCGATCGACCAAGGTGTGGATGGACTCCTTGCAGATTTTTTAACAACGGTTCAAAAAAATCTTCAGTTGGATACAGTGAAGAGCGGAGATCAAACCCTCATTCGTCTTTTAACTCATGACAAACAACCTATCTTTGCGCTTCTCAGTCGACAGCCTAAGACAGATGAAGTCGCGGAGAAAATTGCGGTGAGTCTTCTTAAGACGTCGGTGTTTTTTGATCTCATCTCGATTTATAAAGGTGGCGTGCAGTCGGCCTACATCGTTGATGGTCAATCCGTTGTTTACGCGCACCCTTCGATTCATCTTACGGGAACCATCTTAAACGATGATCCCATCATGCAAGACATTCGCCAGAATTTTGCGGCCTCAACGGTAGAGCAATATGTGACAAGCGACGGGGACTCACTTATCGGAAGTTACGATCGTGTCCCTGGAACAAATCTCTTTGTGGTGACCGCTGTACCTTGGGAAGCAGCCTCAGCCGCGCTTGCGCAACTTCGTAGTAGTTTTATGATTCTTGGTTTGGGACTTATTTTTATTGCGCTCGCATTGACCTACTGGTCTTCACAACTTTTGCGCCAACCACTTTTGAAAATTAAAAGAGCTATTGAAGACATCGCCGTGGGTCGCCCAACAATTATCGAGACGAGCTCAGATGATGAAATTGGGGATCTTGCTGAGAGTCTTTTTATAATGGATCAAAAGTTACGAACGAAAGAGCTTGAAACAAGAATCAACATGGCCGATCAGATCTACCAAGGAAAAATGTCGGCTTTCAGTCAATTTAGCAGCGGGCTTGTTAATGAATTGCGTAACCCATTAATTGGCGTATTAGGGCATGTACAGCTGGCAAAAGAGAAGATGCGTGATTCCGAAGGCTTGAGACGACACCTCGATCTCATAGAGAATGATTGTCGCAAAACAAAAGAATTTATCGAAGACATCTCTCAATTTACAGGCTCCGACAAGCTGGGTTTAGATAATATTAATATTTACGAAACGACCGTTGCGGCAATCGAGCAAGCAGAAAGAAGGTTACATCCACAAAATATTTCTGTGATCAAAAACCTTTCTTCCAGTTCTAGCATTGTGGCAAACCCTGTTTTGATAAGAAAAGCGCTCCAGAATATTTTGGCTGCGGCTGGGCAGCTTTCTCCAGGCACAGAGCCACGAGACGTGATTGTTCGTCTCGAATCTTCTGATACGGAAGTGGATTTAACATGTGTGTTGAGCTCGCCTATTTTAGGCGACGTTAACTTTCAGAGCATCTTTGAACCGTTCTATAAAATTGGTATCGAAGAGACGGTGAACTTAGGACTCGATTTAGCCTTGGCCAAGGGAATTATCGAAGCGCACGACGGCAAAATTTCTTTTGAGCGTGTTCTCGAAAACCAATATCAGTTTAAAATTCAATTTCCTAAAGCTATGGAAGCGAAAGCGCCTGGCGTTCCATTGGGACAGCTCGTTAGCGACCCGTTACACTTCAGTCTTCCGCATTTCTCGATCAAAGAAAAAAAGGAAGTCGCCATTTCTGATGTTCTCGCACAGCAACCGGTTGTGATTGCCGTAGGAAAATCAGAAGAAACATCAGAGCCTGCGCCATTTTTGACAGAGAAAAAGTTTCTTGGAAAAGTGCCTATTGAAAAACTGAAAATTAGAATCAAACCACCAAGACTAAGGACATAAAATGGAATTTACAAAAATTCGAAATGATTTTTCTGTCTATGTAGTCGATAGCGATCAGTCGAGTGGGGACCTCGCAACAGAGGCTCTTCGCGGTGTAGGGTATCACGTAGAAACTTTCCGCAAAGGTGAGGACGTTATTCTAGAAGCGACAAGACACCCCCCTCATATCATACTGACTGGAACTTACCTTATGGGTATGACCGGACTTCAGCTTTTGAGAAACATTAAAAATCTCAGCCCTGATATTCATGTGGTTTTCATGTCGACCTACGCAGAAAACACTCTCACTCTTGAGGCTATTCAATCGGGAGCTTTTGATCGCATTTACAAACCGATTCAAGAGATTAATGAAATCATTACGACCGTTGATCGTGTTGCTGAGAAGATGTTTTTAGAAGCTTCCAACGAAGAACTGTACGCCAAGCTCGTGGCTAGTCGTTCGGCTCAGAAGAGACTTCGTAACCGATTTAAATTTGAAAGAAAGTTTTTTCAGCAAATTCAGTCGCTCACGGGAACGCTGACAAAGTCTAAAGACACCCATGAGCTGATTCAAAATTTTCTAAAAGCGAGCCACAATACATTTGTCGAAACTCCGGTGGCATTTTTTAGATACTTACCGCTCCAGGATCAATTTATTCTCGCCCAGACGGCGGGATTGGATCAGGAATCTCTCCAAGGGTTGCAACTAGAACTTTCGCCCGCGCAAATAGAACAAGACCCCGATGCTTTAAACGACTACACCATCTCCATTTTTGAAAAAGAAGGATTTGAGTTTCGTTTCTTAAAAGAGGGTCCTCAAGTAATTGGCCTTTTTTTATTTTTGAAAAGCTTCAATGATCCGTTCGAAAAGAAATGTTTGTCTCAGCTATTTGAAATTTTTGAATTGAATTATCAAAAGCAGAGTTTTCAGAAAAAGCTTCATGAAAACACTATTTTTGATGAGGTCACGGGCATCTATACAAAATCCCAATTCCAAACACGGATTGCGGAAGAAATTAGCCGCTCTCGTCGCCTTTCTTTGCCAGTCTCTGTTTTACATATTGGTATTGATTCTGCTTATGAAATGAAACAAGGGCTCATGCCGAGCGAATGGAATGTGTTAGTGAGAGGTGTCGCTCAAAGTCTTAAAAAAACAAGTCGCGTGAACGACATTATTGCTCGTTATTCGGATCACGAGTTAGTCGTCATTCTTCCGCATACGGATCGTATGGGGGCGGCTATCAAGGCAGAAAAGTTTCGACGCTTTGTCGAGAGAACTCAGTTTTTAGAAAATAAGAATTTAAATATCTCGGTGACAGTTGGTGTGAGTGAATATCCTACGCTTTCTATGGATGCAGAAAATTTAGCATTGTCAGCGGATGCGGCTTACTTTCAAGTTAAAAAGATTGGCAACAAAGTGTGTATGGCCTCGGCTCCGCGCGGGTTGCAACCAGACTTTGAGGTGTCAACAGATCTTGGGACGTGAGCGTGGTTCATCGGCTAAGGGGTACTTACGCAGAAATTCATCTTCCCCACTTAGCGGAAAACTACCGTACGCTCCGTAGTCTCTTGCCTTCTGAAAATTTTTTTTGCCCGATGATCAAAGCAAATGCCTACGGTCATGGGGATAAAGAAGTGGCCCTAGTCCTTCAAGATGCCGGTGCAGAACACGTGGGTGTGGTTCTTGTTGAAGAGGGGATTCGGCTCCGTGAGGCGGGCATCTCTATGGGAATTTTGGTTTTTGGTACATTTGATTCTGCCGCCGCTCAAGAATTTGTCCGTTACGATCTCACTCCGGTCATTAGTAGTTGGCAGAGCCTCAAGATCTTTGAGGAGTCTTTGGAGAGCGATGCCTATTTAAGAGTGCATTTGAAATTTAATACCGGGATGAATCGTTTGGGTTTTGAAGTAGAAGATGCCAAAAGATTAGCCCAGCACATGTCGGAGCAGTCCCGTTTTCAAGTCGTTGGCCTGTGTACACATTTGCTGAATGGAGAGGATGCCGGTATTGCTGACGGTTATTCTTCAAAGCAACAAGAAAGATTCTTAATGGTTCAAAAAGAATTTTCAGATCCTAAGATTCAAATTCATTATTTGAATAGCTCAGCACTTTTAATGAATGTGGATTCTACATCTGGCGCTAGACCAGGAATTTCTATGTATGGCATTTACCCCCCTACTCACAAGAAACCTTCCGTACTTTTAAAACCGGTCATGAGTTTTCATAGCCATATCGCTCTTCTCCACCAGGTCAAAAAGGGTGAGGTTGTCTCTTACGGGGCGAAATGGAAGGCCGAAAGAGATTCCATGATTGGATTAGTGCCTGTTGGCTATGCGGATGGTTACCCTAGAAGTCTCACGAATCGTGGACAGATGCTCGTCAGAGGAAAAAGAGTTCCGGTCACGGGAATTGTCTGCATGGATTATACGATGGTGAATTTAACAGATCTCCATTTACAAAAGCCTATCGAGCTCAACGAAGAAGTTGTGCTTTTCGGAAAGCAACTCGGACAAACTTTAAGTGTGCAGGAGTTAGCGGATTTAGCGGGAACGATTCCCTACGAAATAGTCACTCGCTTGGGAGCAAGGGTTTCAAAATCTTTTATTTATGAACATTAAAACGATGAATCCACTCTATTGGGGAAAACAAGTTATCGAGGATGTAGGAATTTTTTCTACATTCGTATTGGAATCCATACGCTGGGGTTTTCGCAAGCCATTTCGTTATAATGAGTTAATTGCTCATATTGAATTCATCGGAAACAAATCAGTTTTGATTATTACTCTCACTGGTGCGTTTACGGGAATGGTCTTCTCGTTTCAGGTGTATCAAGGTTTTAAAATTGTGAATGCGCAAAACCTCGTAGGTCCAACAGTAGCTCTTGGAATTACACGAGAGTTGGGGCCGGTATTGACGGGCTTGATCGTGGCGGCACGAGCGGGTGGAGCTATGGCGGCACGAATTGGTACGATGAGAGTGACGGAGCAAATCGATGCACTTGAAGTGATGGGAGTAAACCCAAAACAATACCTCGCGGCCCCTCGTTTGTTAGCCGCATTGATTGCCACTCCTTTACTGACCGCACTTTTTATTTACGTGGCTCTCATAGGGGCACATTTTCTTTGTGTGAATTTATTGGGATTAGATGAGGCCATTTTTTTGAACAAAGTTTATTTATTCTTAGAGCCCAAAGACATTGCTCAAGGATTGATAAAAGCCGCTGTGTTTGGATTTATTTTTTCGACCATATGTATTTATAAAGGTTTTTTCACTAAGGGTGGCGCACGTGGAGTAGGAAACGCTACGAATGAGGGTGTTGTTGCAAGTATGGTTCTCATCATTGTTTCCGATTATTTTATCACAAACTTAGCCGTTATTTTTTACAGGATTTTTCGATGACCGCTAAAACTAATGAACAAATCATTCAAGAGCCTCCATTTACAGAAGACGAAGTGGCCATACAAGTCACGGGTCTTAAAAAAACTTTTAATGGAACAGATTTTGTTCTCAATGGTCTCAACCTAAGCATTCCTAAAGGGAAAATAACGGTTTTGATTGGATTTAGTGGTACCGGAAAAAGTGTGTTGATGAAACATCTGATGGGATTAGAAAAACCCACGGAAGGTTCGATACATATTTTGGGCGAGAATCTCACCATTATGACAGATGAACTTATCACTCTTTTTCGTCGCCGCTTTGGCGTGCTTTTTCAAAACGCAGCACTATTTGATGATATGACAGCGGCAGAGAATGTAATGTTTCCCCTCATGGAACACAGACCCGACCTTCGTCGCAATCAACAGAAGGATGTGGCCGTAGGCAAGCTAAAGCAAGTGGGGATCGTTGAAAAAGATTTTGATAAACTCCCCAATGAGCTCAGTGGTGGGATGCGGAAACGAGTAGGCCTTGCACGTGCTATAGCCCTAGATCCAGAAATCATCTTTTATGATGAGCCAACAACGGGTTTGGATCCCATTATGACAGAAATGGTGGATAATTTAATATTAGGCACACATAAAAGCCGTGAAGGTTTGACTTCAATTGTGATTTCTCATGATTTGTCAGCCGCTTTTAGAATTGGTGATTATGTGGCGATGTTAGATAAAGGGCAGATTTTGCTTTTTGGAACGCCTAAAGATTTTTTTGAAACGGATATTGAGCTCGTTCATCGATTTGTAACTAAAGGTTTACATCGAGAAACGCGTCATGGGGGGAACAACAAGAATGAACCTACTGAAGTCAGCTGAACTTCGGGTTGGTTTTTTTGTTATCATCATTTTGGTGATGATCGCTCTTCTCTCTATGCAAGCCAGTGAAGATCCGGGATATCTGGGCAGTTCCAAACACTACAAATTTAAATTAGACGACGCTAGCGGACTCATCGTAAGAAGTGCGGTGAAGGTTGCAGGGATTGATGTTGGTATCATTAAAAAAATGAGTTTCGACCGTGGCAAAGCTTTAATAGAAGTAGCCATGCGGGGCGATGTTCTCGTGACAACTTCGGCAGCTATTGAAGTTCGACCTAACGGCATTTTGGGAGATAAGTATGTTGAAATCCTTCCCGGAAATCCTGATGATTCTCCGTTAGAAAATGGTGCTGAAATTTTGATTGTGAACAATCGCGCTTCGATGGATGTGATCATGAAGGAAATAGGTAAGATCACCGAGTCGGTTTCGGAAGTGACGGAATCCTTGAAGCTCGCCGTGAAAGACGGAAACGAAAATTCAGGACCGCTCGCTCGAATCATTCATAACATTGAACGTCTGAGCAAAGATTTGGCCGATTTAAGTCACGGCAATAAAGATAAGCTCAATGAAATCGTGGATAATGTTCATCGTATTACTGACACGATTGATGGAATCGTGAGTGACGAAACGGATGAGGGTCTGAAGGCATCCTGGAGAAAGGTGGCGAGCAGTATCTCGAACATCGAAGAAGTCACGGAGAAGTTAAATAGCGGCAAAGGAACTATTGGTCGTTTGATCAACGATGAAGAGACCGTTGAGAAGTTAAATACGACAATCGACGGTGTGAATAGTTTTGTAGGTGGCGCGAATAAGATGACGACAGCCATCGATTTTCACTCCGAATACTTAATGGAGCAGTCTCTTGCAAAAAGTTATATCGGCATGCGACTCCAGCCAGGTTTAGATCGTTACTACGAATTAGCGATCGTGGATGATCCAAAGGGTGTCGTTGAACGTGTCGACACGACAACCACAGTGAATCCAGGCCCTAACGAATCGACAAATAAAACGAGAGAAATTAAATCCTTCAAAAACAAAATCAAGTTCACGGCCCTTTTCGCGAAGAATTTTTATAACTTCACGGTGAAGGGCGGTTTGATTGAGAGTAGTGGTGGTTTGGGTTTTGATCTTCACTTCTTTAAGCGCTCACTCCGCTGGTCGACAGAGGCCTATGAGTTTTCTAACAATCCGCCGCACTTGAGAAGTTCTCTTCGCTACAATTTCTACCGTGGGATTTACCTCATCGGTGGAGCCGATGACATCCTTTCTAAGGGCGGAACTTACTCCTCATTCCTTGGTGCCGGTATCGATCTCACCAACGACGACTTGAAGCTGCTGCTTTCGAAATCTCCGTTTTAGTTCTGTCATTCTCTAGCAATCTGCCGAACCATATCTGGAAGCCATTTTTGAATCGGCGAGGGTTGATAAGCGAATTGACTTAGGTTCTGCGTATTCATGTACCAATCCTTTCCGATCCCAAAAGGAGAGGTCTCACCAAGCTTAGGATCAGAAACTACATTCGCCTTCTTGCCTAATACTTCCTCTAAAACTTCAATGAATTCCTTTAGTGCGATAGGTTCTGTTGAACAGCAATTGATCGGTCCTGGGTTAAATGTCTCTGAGAACGATGCTAAAAATCCAGCTGCATCATAAGAAGAGATAAATGAAATTTTCGCCTCTAGGTTAGGAAAGTAAATAGGCTTGTTTTCGAGAATTGCACGAACGTGAAAGTGAAGACGTCTATCGTGATCGTCTTCCCCTAGGACAATTGGGAATCTAACAGATGCTATCGGAAAATCAGCAGTTTTAAAAAAAGTAGCTTCTGCCTGACGCTTAGCTTCTCCATAATCTACATCTCGAGTAATCGCTTTTCCAAAAGAATAGGCTGCAGGTTCAAAGGCAGTTTCTTTTATGGCTTCGCCAGGTCCATAAACAGACTGTGAGGAGGTGAATACATATTGTTGGGTTCTCCCAGAAAAAGTTTGGCAAGCGCCCTCGGCTTCGAACGAATCATAACAAACTTGATCAAAAACTAAATTCCACTTTTGGTTTCCGAGAATTGGATGCTGCTCTTTTAATTCTTTGCGATTAAAATGGATTCGATTTACCAGATTATTGAAGTCGTCTAGTCTCTGACCTCGGGTTAAAAGAGTAATCTCGTGACCTTGATTTAATAAATTATTGGTAAGTTTTTTTCCAAAAAATCTATTCCCACCAATAATTAGAATTTTCATTCTATTCTTAAATCAACCTCTGAATGAGCTGTCAATAAGGAGAATTTTTTTTCGATCATTTCTGTTATGGAAATCACTGACTTGATGTGCTAGTGTAAAAATAATTTGACGTGTTTTCATCGTCTCATTTGAACTTGTGTTTAGATATTTTATAAATTTCTTTTATTTTAATTCGTTCTTAAAATGCATTCGTCATAAACGGATTACTAGCGTTTATGATCTTCCCCCCTTTGGATGGACACGTTTTTAAGAAAAACTAGCCAAGAAAAGGGAGAATTTTATGGCACTTAGGTCTTACTCGAAATATTCTGATGACTTTAAAAGTCAGGCCGTTCGGTTGG
>JBFWOZ010000063.1:0-13734 GCA_050250255.1 Bdellovibrionales bacterium
GATGCGGAGTTCACTCCTAAATCTTTCACTCTTCACGTCAAGACTCCACATGTACGTATTAAGCGAATAGAAAAAGTAGAAGAAGCACGCTCTGCTCAAAAAATTAAAATTTCTAACTTTGGCATCGAAACACACATCATTCTCGAAAGAAATTCACTTCAAATTTCTTCTCTTAAACTCACAAATAAAGATTCAGTGGTTGTAGGCGCTGGGTTTTTAGAAGGAGACATTGAAAATTTCAAATTCACAGCACAGCAAGTTCGCGCGCGACTCAATGTGGATTTAACCGACATGCGAGACCTGGCATTAAATTTTTTCCCGAAGCTCTCTATTCCCAATGTCTACGGACTTCTCGACACAAGCTTTCACGGACAGCAACGTGGCACTTTGCCTTGGGTTGGGGAAGCTCAGTTGCGCACAAAAGATTTTAAAATAAATAAATTTTATCTTGGGGAGATTTCAAGCGATGTCGTCTTCAATGATCAGAAGGTCGACATAAAAGAACTCAAGGTTCAGAGTAAAGCTGGGGAAATTCTTTTAGAAAAACCAACGATCTCCCTCGTTAACGAACATCCGTTTGAAGCGCGCCTAGTAGCCAATAACGTAGAACTGGCTCAATTTCTCTTGCAGCTTGGTATCGACGCTCCTCTGCACCTCTCTCTTCAAGGAGCCGTAGATTGCAAAGGTGTTTTAAAACCTGAACCTACTGCTGAATGTACCGGGCAAGCAAAGGGCTCACAGTTTCGCGTTTTTGATAGCGACACCAACAAAACTGTTGTCGCTCTAAAAGAATTCAAATTAGACGGTTCCACAAAAATCGATAACATCGGTGTTTATCCAAAAGTTGTAGCTCACGTTGGAACCTCCAAGGGCGACATTCAAGGTGAAGTGCTTTACGAAAAAGGTTTTGTATTTAAATACAAAACGGATAATCTTCATTTTACAAATGTGGAAAACATCGCAGACCTCGGTTTGGAAGGCCATGCCGCTCTCACCGGTCAGACCGAGGGTAACAGCGATTACGCTACCATCGACATGGAAATTCAATCGACAGATTTGTGGCTCAGTGATTTTGCAATCGGTAACGCAAAAAGTGCACTTCAGTATAAGGCCGGTCAGCTCTACTTAAAAAAATTGAAGGGCGCCTATTTATCTACACAATATCAAGGTGATGTGACCGTCGACATTCCGAAAAAACGCATTCGCGCCCATATTACAAGCCCAGTCATGGAACTTAACGATCTTCAAAAAGCCCTCGTTCGTAAAGCCGCTCTGCCATTTGAAAGTTATGGGTTAGGATCTGGAACTATTGATGTCGAAGGACCGCTCGAATTTACGAAGCTCTCGTACGTAGTTAACACTCAATTTTCTCAAGGCTATGTCGGTCCCGAAAGTTTTGACAAAGCGTTCTTTCATGTAAAATCTGAAAATGGAAACGTCAATGCCGAGCGAGTGGAAATTCTAAAAGGTCCTGGATCCATTCGTCTTAATGGAAAAGGTTTTCCAAACGGCAACATCGACACCACAATCGCAACAAGAAATCTCCCGCTCGAAGACATTCAGATGGTTGCGGATAAAGGAATGGGTTTAACAGGCGTAGTGAACGCCGACATGACCATGAAAGGTTATATCTTTAAACCTCAAATACACATTGCAGGTCGCGCTTCTCGAGTAGCGATGAATGAACAATCTCTCCCAGACTCTGTCGCTACCATGAGCATCAACTCCTCCCTACTTGAAGGTAAAGCGGAAGTTATGGGCGGCAAGATTCTCACAGAATTTAAATTTCCTTTAAGTGACGACGCTCCTTTTGCTTTCAAACTCACCACCGAAAAATATAATTTTGTACCTATTTTCTCGATCATCTCCGCTAACACTCGACAAATGGGATACGACACGGAACTTACGGCTAACATCAATCTCTCCTCGCCTCGCGGAGGCTATAAAAAAGCTTCAGGAACAATTGAAGTCTCTGCTTTCCGTATTACCCGCAACTCACTTTCGATGTCGATTTCTAAGCCCATCGATGTTCGTTTTCATGAAGGTGATGTGAAGGTCGAAAGTTTTTCTATTCGTGGAGACAACACACAACTCAACGCCACCTCAAAATCTGCTGCTGACGGATCGCTCGTACAATTTTCTGGGTACGTGGACATGGGACTTCTCGGGTTCCTCACCCCTTTCCTTCAAGAAATTCGAGGTCTTTTTTCTTTCTCTTCGCAGATGAAGTTCGCCGACTCAGGTTTTGGGTTACAGGGCAATGGTTTTATCGAAAGAGGTTACCTCAAGGTAAAGGATTTCCCACACCCTGTTGAGCAATTACGCGCGGATTTCACCTTTAATGAAAAACGCGTCAACGTGAATACTTTTACTGGCCTTCTCGCCGGCGGAAAATTACAAGCCGAGGGGAATATCCGTTATGAAGCTTATAAAAACTTTCCGACCAATATTCGTCTTCGTTTCGAAGACACAACCATCCGTGTTCCCGAAGGTGTTTCGAGTCGAGGCTCCGGCGAAGCCACCATTACGGGCAGCTGGTTTCCTTTCCTTATGGAAGGAACTTACAACGTGACCGAGGGCTTCATGGATCGTTCTTTCCAGAACGAAGAGAATACGTCGATTCGACGTAGCTCTCTTTTACCAAAAATTCTTTTACAACAAGGTTTTGACCCGGTGGAATTTAGCCTACAGACACATATTCAAGGGCCCTACCAAGTAAGAAATTCTTTGCTCGACTCAGCGGTTACCGGCTCACTTCTCATTCGTGGCACACCTTCTAATCCCGTGCTGCTTGGAGAAATTAAACCCGTCAAAGGCGGCCAAGTTTTCTTCCGTGATGTTCCTTTTACGATTATTACTGGTCTCGTACGTTTCGATACTCCTCAAGAGCTCAACCCGTATATCTACGGCTCTGCGGTCGCACGCGTGAAGTCCCGAGAATATGACGTGAATCAGACCTCGCCAGGCTCCAAGTCCACGGTACAGGAGCGAAGTCGTACGAAAGATTATGAAGTGAATATCCTCATTCAAGGCCGTATGAAGAATGCAAAAATTAATCTCACGAGCCAACCCCCACTGGAAGATCACGATATTATTTCCCTACTCGCACTCGGTGTAACCTCACAGCAACTCGAACGTAGAGAGTCTGGAGAACAAGCTGCCGATTTAGGATCTGCCATCCTTTCCCAGAACCTCGCAATTAAAAATAAACTCTTTGATGTGAAGATTTCGTCTTCTGGCGCTGCAGAAGACACCAACGTGGCGGACCAGAAGGTGACCCTTAGTCGACAGTGGTCTCCACGAACCAGTACGAGCGTAGGCCGAACATTACGGAGCAACGTGACAGACGCGAAATTAAAATATGACCTCAATGATAATTTAGCAGCTATTCTTAATTGGGAAGGTCGTCAGACTTCAGAAGAAACAACAAAGACGACAAATAAAGCCAACGACGTTCTCGGCGTGGGTTTAGAGTACGGAGTAGAATTTAAGTGATGCGGCCATGGCGTTTTCTTACGCTCAGTCTATGCTTAGCAGTCCAAGCTGTGTCCTTGGCTTATGCACAAAACCGCAATCTTCAATATTTCGGTGTCCTCCCCGACGATCAAAAGCTTATTGAAAAAAAATATCCATCGACTTCAAACATGGATCTTGAAACCGTGGATGAGTTATTAGCTTCTCTCTTTAAAACAAACCATTACGAAGTCGTCGAAGCTCGACGTGGTAAAAATGGCGGTGTGGCCATAGTGGCGCGCCCCATAGAAATCGTGACCGATATTGAGATCTCCGGAAACGGCGAAATGAGCCGTCGTGAGATCTTAGAGAAACTTGGACTGGTGGAAGGCAAAGGGCTGCCACGTAAACAAATTCTCGAGCAGTCTGATCAAATTATTGAAGCTTACAAAAAAATTGGTTACCTCAATGCGAAAATCAATATCAGCTTTGATAACAGCGTGCAGGGTCAGGCCAAGGTCAAAATCGATATCCAAGAGGGCCGTCCTTGCATCGTTAAAGCCATCGAGATTGAAACGCCTAATCAAGCACTCAAGAATAAACTTTCCTCTCTCGTAAGAGGGGAATTGGAAGAGGAATATCGCTCCACTCTTTCTGAAAACATTCAGCAACAGTTTACGGATTATTTCGTAGAAGAGCGCTATCTCAATGCCACAATCGTTGAGCCTGAAATCCATTTTAGCGAGAACAAGGAAGAAGCCTACCTCAAATTCACCATTGAGAACCCTTACCGCTACTTTGTAATTTACGAAGGTAATACTTTTTACGATTCTTCGCGTATCTCCAAGCTCCTTCGCCTCAACACAAACGAACGCTTGGGATTAAACCCTTCTGCAGAATTAGCAGATCGTCTCCGTATGGTTTATTTAAAAGCGGGCTTTGCCAATGTAAAAGTCACTTTTGAAGAGAAAATTCTTACCGGTGAGTTTACGAAAAAACTAAAATTAAAAATTGAAGAGAGCTTACGTGTTCGTATTAAAAAAATTGAAGTGAATGGGAAAATATCTAAAGATTCCAACTTCTACGAAGAGTTTATTGAGGAACATAGTAGTGATCTGATTGATCTTGGTTACTACAATACCGAAGATTTTGAGGTGGGTTACAAAAATCTTATCACTGAACTTCAAAACCAAGGTTATCTTCAAGCGAAACTTCTCTCTTCGCGAGCCGAATTCCAACAGCGTGGACAATTCGTCATAATTCGAGTTTTTATTGATGAAGGACCACAAACTTATATTAAAAATATCACTTTCAAAGGGCTAAACGCTTTCAGTTCGGACACACTCCTTAACATCGTCAGAATGAAACAGGGCGATCCATTAAGCCTCAACACTCTTGAGAGTAGTCTCCCTAAATTAAAAGAGTTCTATGCTTCTAAAGGTTATTTAGACATGAAGGTTTTGGACGATCCCTCCAAACTTATCAGTTACAACGAGACCAATACCGAAGCCGCCGTGGAGTTTGACATCCAAGAAGGTCCTCAAGTAGTTGTGAATTCGATTCTCATTCAAGGAAATGGCATGACAAAGGATGATGTCATTTTGAAGGAGATTGAGTTTAAACCTACAGATATTTTAACGAGTCAAAACTTAAGTGATTCAGAATTTCGTCTTCAGCGTTTAGGATTATTTTCTTCGGTGGCTATTCGAACCATCGAGAAAGACTCCAGTATCGCCCAACGTACCGTGGTGATTGAAGTTGCTGAACGCAATCCGGGACTCTTTAATTTTGGTGCTATTGTGAACAATGAGCTCGGTGAAGAATACGGCGTCAGTATTCTTGGATACACCGGAATCGCCTATCGAAATCTAGGCGGCACAGCACGCGCGATTTCAACTCGTGCAGAAGTGAACGTGAACTTACAAACTCGTTTCGTAGAACATGATATCAATGCAGGATACCTGGAGCCTTTTATTTTTGGCGATCGCATACGTGGTCGAGTCAATCTCAATCGCAGTATGAAAATTTTTAAAGTAGAGAAAGACCAATTAATTGGTCTCGAAACAAACCAAATTACAACTAGCCTCGATAAAGATCTTTCACGCACCGTAAAATTTAGCTGGAACACTTGGAGCCTTGCAACGACGAGAAAGTTTCAAGCGGTAAAAATTAATACCGATAAGACATTTGCTGAAGAAAAGCTCACCATTGCCACTATTGGTCCAACTTTAGAATGGGATAAACGTGACAATCCTTTTTCGCCCACCACGGGGCTTTTTTACCGCTTCAACGGGGAATATTCTGACCCGTTACTAGGTAGCACATCGACTATGGAAAGAGCCGTAAAATATTATAAAGTGAATTCCACATTCAATACTTATGCACGACTTTATGGACCACGGCTTGTATGGGCAAATTCAGTGCGTGGTGGTTATCTGCAAAATTTGAGTGATAAATCTCAAGGTCAAGTTCCTGAGGAAGCGATGTTTTCAATTGGCGGACGTTCGACCATTCGAGGTTACGAACCTGCCAGTATTCCTCCACGAGAAGAATTCACACAGAAATTAGGATTAACAAATTCGGCAGGCGAAACTATTCCTATGTTTGTAAAAACCGATAGCCATTATTACCTTTTTAAATCTGAGTTTCGTTTTCCTCTCTATGGAGAGGTGGGTGGGGTTATCTTTTATGATGGCGGTTCAGTGAGGATTTCGGGCATACGATTTAATGATGAATACCGCGATGCGTGGGGTGTCGGCATACGTTACAACACTCCAGTGGGCCCTATTAGCGCGGAAATGGCTTGGAAGTTAGATCGTAATAAGGATACGCAAGGGAATGATGAATCTCCTTCGCGCTTTCACTTCTCCATTGGCGCATTCTAGTTTAAAATAGCTTCATGACTGTTAACGATTCGACTCGTAAACCACATGACAATGATCATGCCCATGAAAATGACGCAGATACCCTTACCGTTGAAGAGACACAGACAAAAACTCCTTCGATGTACAAAGTTTTACTGCTCAACGATGACTTTACTCCAATGGATTTTGTAGTTCATGTTCTTAAAAAGTTTTTCCACAAAGACGAAGATGCCGCGACAAAAATTATGCTACAGGTTCATCACGACGGCTTCGGAATTGCAGGCATCTACACCTATGAAGTGGCAGAAACAAAAGTTTCGCTGGTAAACAGTTATGCGCAAAGTAAGAATCATCCGCTCCGCTCAACCCTTGAAACAGAATAAGAGGAATTTATATGCTTTCAGAAAGTGTTAATAAAATTCTCAATTTTGCTGTGGAAGAAGCTAAGAATCGTCGTCATGAGTTTGTAACGCCAGAGCATGTTCTCTGGGCTTGTTTACAAGACGAAGATGCCAATCAAATTTTGCAAAATTGTGGTGCGAATTTACAAGGACTCGAAGCTCAACTTAAAGAATTTTTAGAAACTAAATTAGAAACATTAAAGGTGGAAGAAGCCGATTGGGCCGAATGGCTCCCGCAATTTTCACTCTCTTTCCAACGCATTCTCCAGCGGGCCGTGATTCAAGTACAGAATGCGGGTAAAAACCGTGTGTCTCCTGGGCACCTCCTTGTCTCCTTAGTGGGAGAAAATAAATCTCACGCCGCTCACTTCTTAAAAACTCATGGAGTCGAGCGTGTGGATGTAGTCAACGCTGTAGCACATGGTCCTGGCTCTAGCACCGAAAAATCAGCTCTCCCTAACGGTGAGGCAAACTCATCTACTAAAAATCCACTTCTTAACTACACGGTCAATCTCAATCAGCGAGCCACTGATGGCAAAGTTGATCCTCTTATTGGACGTGAAGATATCTTAGAACGCATGATACAAACGCTTTCTCGACGTACAAAAAATAATCCACTTCTTACAGGAGAGCCCGGAGTTGGAAAAACGGCTATCGCAGAAGGTCTCGCACTTCAAATTGTGGAGAAACGCGTTCCCACCGTACTAGAAGATGCGGTGATTTATTCTCTCGATATGGCTTCACTTCTTGCGGGGACAAAGTTTCGAGGAGATTTTGAGGAACGTCTAAAGGCCGTCATTCGTGCCATTGAAGCCGAACCCCATGCCATTCTCTTTGTAGATGAAATTCATACGGTTGTAGGAGCAGGTAGCACTTCGAGCGGATCGTTAGATGCTTCAAACATGCTCAAACCGGCACTTTCTAACGGTCGCATCAGTTGTATTGGTTCGACGACGGATAAAGAATTTCGAAAACATTTCGAAAAAGATCACGCCCTCGCAAGACGCTTTCAAAAGATTGATGTACCAGAACCTACTAGCGAAGACACAATGAAAATCTTAAAAGGCCTTCGAAAAAAATATGAAGATTTTCATCACGTACAAATCCCTGATGACAGCATTGATTCCGCCGTAAAGCTCGCGGTTCAGTACATTACAGACCGCTGCCTGCCCGATAAAGCTATCGATGTTATGGACGAAGCCTGCGCTCGTAAGAAATTAAAAGCGGGTTTTCGTGAAGGCGACATCGTTACCGTACACGACATGGAAGCGACGATTTCTGTGATGGCACGAGTTCCTGCAGAACGAGTCACAACCGATGATCGTACAAAACTTAAAAACCTTGAGAAAAATTTAAAGCTTATGATCTTTGGTCAAAACAAAGCCATCGATTCTCTGGTGGATGTCATTAAGCTTTCTCGAAGCGGGCTTCGTAAAACAGAAAAGCCCATTGGTTCCTTTTTGTTTGTGGGTCCAACGGGAGTTGGAAAAACAGAACTGACTAAACAGCTCGCACAGCTTTTGAGCATTCCATTTATCCGCTTTGACATGAGTGAATATATGGAAAAGCATACGGTTTCTCGACTTGTCGGAGCACCTCCCGGCTACGTCGGTTTTGATGACGGTGGTCTTTTAACTGAGGCCGTACATAAAAGCCCACACTGCGTACTGCTCATGGATGAAGTGGAAAAAGCCCATCACGATTTAGTAAATATTCTTTTGCAAATTATGGATTATGGAAAGCTCACCGACACCAACGGGCGTCGCGTGGATTTCCGTAACGTGATTTTAGTGATGACCAGCAACGCTGGAGCTCGTGAAGCGAGTAAACCAGGTCTTGGAATCACTTCGGTGGCTCATAAAGGTCGTACGCTGGAAGCGGTTAAGACAGCATTCTCTCCTGAGTTCATCAACCGTCTCGACGCCGTTGTGGAGTTCAGTACACTGAGCGACGAAGTGGTTAAACGAGTGGTGGATAAATTTATTATCGAAGTGCAGGAAAAATTGACTCCTCAAAAAATTGAGCTGGAACTCACCGATGAAGTGCGAGATTGGATCGCAAAAACAGGCTTTGATCCTTTATACGGAGCCCGACCGATTGCCCGTATCATTGATGATAAGATTAAGAAGCCTCTAGCGAATGAAATTCTTTTTGGAAAACTGAGCGAAGGTGGCAAAGTCACCGTCGCTCTCAAAAAGGATGAATTACAATTTAAGATTGAAAGACTCGAGATCGAGTCCGTCAGAAGTTAGAGATTTTTTACGAACTGTAGAACTTCTTCTGCGTGGCCAGGGACACTCACCTTGCGCCACTCACCTCGGAGAACTCCTTCTTTGTCGATGACAAAAGTGCTTCTTTCAACTCCGAGAACCATATTACCGTACATATTCTTCATCTGAATCACATCAAAAAGTTTGCAGATAGTTTCATCTTCATCACTGATAAGATCCACCGAGTAGCATTGCTTCTCTTTGAATTTTTCATGAGAGTCCATGGAATCGCGCGAAATTCCGTAAACCACCGTATCGAGATCCTCGAAGTCTTTTTTCAAACGTGTGAAATCATGTCCTTCAAGCGTGCATCCTGGAGTGTCGTCTTTAGGATAAAAATAAAGAACAAGGTTTTTTCCCTTCAGGTGACCTAGATCAAAATCTTCACCAGTTGCTGGGGCAGCAATGTGAGGAACGACATCACCAATTTTAGGACCTTTATAGCCTTTTACCGCAGATTCGACGTTTGACTTAACTGCCTTCGCCTTCTTCACAACTTTCTTTGCCACTTTTTTCGTGGCTTTCTTTACTGCCTTTTTGACGGCTTTCTTCGCCTTCTTCATTACAGTGGCTGTAATCTTTCTCTTAGTCGTTGTTTTTCCTGACTTTTTTGTCTTTTTTGCTGCGACCGATTTTGCTTTTTTTGCTTTCTTTTTTGCCATATTATTTCTCCTATGCGATCCCCATTTTTTGGATCAATTGAGATGGACTGGACAATTTCTGATCCATCTCCATATTTATGAATCAAGCAGAGCATTAACAAATTGCTTGAAGGAGTATTAAATGGCAATGGCCAAAAGAATTTTTTTGTTTTTTGCTGTGAACTTGCTTGTCATGGTGACCATCAGCACTTTGCTGTCCGTTCTCGGTGTCACCACTGGCTTCTCTGCACAAGGCATCAACTATGAATCTCTCATGATCTTCTGTCTTATCTGGGGTATGGGCGGCTCCATTATCTCTCTGCTGATCTCTCGAATTATGGCAAAGATGATGATGGGCGTTCAGGTCATTCCCGAAAACACCAATGATCCAGAGCTTCGTTGGCTTCTCCAAACCGTACACCGTATGGCAAAGAGCTCGGGAATCACAACTATGCCTCAAGTGGGTATTTACGAAAATCCGGAAGTGAACGCTTTTGCAACCGGTCCTACTAAGAACCGTTCTCTCGTGGCTTGTTCGACGGGCCTTTTACGCCGCATGAACAAAGACCAGGTAGAAGGTGTCATTGGACATGAAGTCGCCCACATCTCTAACGGCGACATGGTGACGCTCACTCTGATTCAAGGGATTGTGAACGCCTTTGCGATGTTCCTCTCGAGAATCGCGGCTTGGGCTCTTAGCCAAAATGTTCGTGAAGAAAGCCGACACACAGTTTATTTCATCACTTCTATGGTTCTCGACATCCTTCTGACTTTCCTTGGAATGATCGTCGTGGCTTACTTCTCCCGTCTTCGTGAGTTTCGTGCCGATGCCGGCGGCTCGCGATTTGCGGGTCGTGATAAGATGATCGGAGCCCTCCGGGCTCTCAAAGGTACCACCGAAGCGGTGGACGATGAGCATCCGGCTCTGGCTTCTCTCAAGATCTCAGGCCGTGGCGGATTCATGAGACTGTTCTCAACGCACCCACCGCTTGAAGAGCGCCTTGCACGTCTAGAGTCAGGTCGTGCCCTCTAATTTTCTCTCTTAAAATTCCATTTTTCCATCGAAGAATTGGAACAAAAACAGGCTCCCCGAGAGCCTGTTTTTTTATGCCTGCCACAAACCTGAGCGCTATCAAAATCTACGACGTTTTATTCTGAGAATTTACCCTTCAGGCCTTCCTATAGTTGCGCCCTCCATCGCACGGTTTTTGCTCTCTTAAGGTTTATATAAATGCAATGGCGGTCTGTCTCATTATGAGACTTGTGAATATAGGGGTAACAAATGGGCCTTCGGCAAAGAAAAATGAAAACAACTCTCTTCATTCTTTTTTTCTTAATGAGTTCGTCTGCTTTGGCGCAACCAAAAACAACTTTTTTTGAAATTGAATCAGCCGGAGCTCCTAATCCCAGTTACGTAAGTCTCAATAAATTAGAAGAAATCGATCAGAATTTGCGTGGACACGATTTACAAAGCTTTCTCGCACAACAACACGAAGGTTCAAAATGGGCTCAAACAATGAGGCGTTTTTTAAGCCAATCAACGATCGTGAAAATGAAAACGATGGGGATTAGCATTTATCTTGAACACGGAGAAACAATTGGCTCATTAGCTAAAAAATTAAATGTCCCGATCGAAGAGCTACGAGAAATAGAAACAGCCGAAAAATTAGGAGCCCAATTAAAGCTTCCTATACATAAAATAAAATCCAATGCAGCCTCACTTGCTACGGACTTTGAAAAATTAGCAGCCACAGTACAAGAGCTTCATAAAACTTCAGAAGGGGCAAATGATGTCCTACAACGAAAAGTTGGGAGGGCGGTTATCAATAATTTTGAAACATTGATGGTCGAATTAAAGGTTATCAATTTAAAACTTGTTCGTGGTCTAGGAATGGGAAACCATGACCCTTTTGACCGCTGGCAGGCACTGTATGCCGAAAATAAATCTAACGGAGACCTTATTCAGCATAAGGTGAATACCGACCGCGTATCGCAATTAAAAAGTATTCAAAATTCCCGACAACATACTATCCCATTAGAACAAATCACAGAGACTGAAGCCGAAAAAGTTATTACAAAAGTACGCAGGCCCTCTAGTAAAAGTCTCGTTGCAGTTACAACAAAATCTAAGCTTCTCAATCGCATCATTCCAGGAGCCGGAGTTTTTCTTTTACTCGCTAATTCTGCTTCAGCTGCTACTCCAGAGGAAGCTGCCAAAATTCTTAGAGACGGAGCATTTGAAGAATCAGTGAATCTAGTTGCGCCGGTAGCGGCTCTCCCTGCTCATCTTGCGACCGAACATCTCATGACTGCAGCTTATTCCAAAACAGCGAATAGTATTTTTAAGGTTTTGTCCAACCAACAAAAAAATCTGCAATCAGGACGGCGATAATTTAAGCCTGAACGATCCCAATCCAACTTTTTAAATAACGTCCCTCAGGAAACGAGAGCTGTGTGGGATGATCTGGCGCTTGCGAGCCGCGCGCGATCCAAGAAACCGTTTTCCCCGCACGTCGAGCGGCTTGAGCGAGCATTTGCTCGAAGTCTTCATCTTTTAAAAGTCCCGAGCAAGAACAACTCACATAAATAGAGCCTACATGAGTGTGCTTAAGGGCTTCGGTGTTCACTTTTAAATAGCCACGTTGACCTGTGGGTAAATCTTTTTTCCCTTTTATGAGGGCTGGTGGATCGCAAACTACGACGTCGTAAGTAGGTTCCTTTAATTGCGAGAGCAGGTCCATAATATCCATTTTGTGAGCTCTAGTTTGTACACCCTCTTGAGCAGTATTTTGCTCAGCGAGTTTTAAGGCCGCCACCGACGAATCAACAAGATCTACTGCCACCGGCAACTGATGTTTTTTGCCAATCTTTGAAAGCCAAGAGCCCCACTGCCCTACATAGCAAAACAAATCGAGAATTCTTAAACTTTGTTTTTTTGTAGAGATGATCTGTTGCTCTAATAAATCACTTACCAACTTGATGTTGTAAGCCTGGTCGAGGAAAAATCCGGTTTTCTGACCGTTGATCAAATCGATCGTAAATGAAGTGACTTCTTTTTGACCTGGAAGCTGTGTGAGGATTTCCACAGTTTCATCAGTAAGTGGATTATGAATCCACTTTGGAGCTTCGATCTCAAGACCATCGAGTTTTCTCATGTTGGAATCATTTTTAAAGAGAAGACTTGTGTCTTCCCAAGTAAGAGAGCTTTTTTGGTTTTCATTTTCCCAAAGAGTTAAATTCTTTAATGTACTTTCTAAATCAGGAAGAAGTTTTTGAGCTCCAGCGGTCTGCGCCTGTACCACAAAAACTTGTTTGGAATTTTTTAAGAGAAATCTTTCGATAATGAGTCCCGGAATTCCATCAGATTCCGCATGTACTAAACGATGGCTTGTATGGCTTAAGCCCAATTGATGACGAAGCTGAGCCGCACGCTGAAGCGTTTGTGTGAGAAGGGCTTCGATAGAAAGTTCGGCATCGCGACCTTTAAAACTGAGTGCGCGGAAAGAGATCAAAGAATTGGGATGTCCATAACCAATCGCAAGAAATTCGTCACGCGAGTCTCTGAGCTCGATCAAAGAGCCTGGCAGAATCCCTTTAGGACTATTCATAAGTTCATTAGAATACACCCAGGGGTGTTGAGCACGAATTCGTCGATCCATCCCCTTTTTAAGGAGCCAAACCGTTTTTTGAGCCACTGTTTTTGACATAAGAAAGTGGTAAGAGATAGCGTTCTAAGGGTCAAGAATTAGGACTGTTTTAGTAAAAAGGTGGCTAAGGCTTTGTCTTCGGCAGGAAGTAAACACTCACAACCTGTCGTTTACGATGATTTTCTTACTCACTACTGGCTTGTAAGGTGCCCGTCGACTTTTTGCCAAGCATTGTGTCAGATTTCAAATGCGTAGGAAATTTTGATGCGCTACTGCCACCGCAGCGGAGTCGTTGTGTGAATCACTACCCAAGTTTTAACAGTTCTTTCTTTTGCTAGTCTGGAATCATCCATCCATCTATGAAGAAGTCGGTCAAGTAAATAAACTTTGGCCTCTGCAGACTTTTTATTTACTGCCGTTTTGGGTCTTCGGGTGGGTGGTTAAGTCAGGGCTTCTCA
>JBFWOZ010000064.1:0-12928 GCA_050250255.1 Bdellovibrionales bacterium
TTGGCTATTCAAGCTTTGGAGACCGTACCGATGTCCCAAAGAGACCAATCGTCTATGACCATGGCTATAGATACTTCGCTCATGGATGCCGCTAAAGAAAAAATTAAAAACTTTAGACGCGAGTTATGTGATTTTTTTCAGAAAGAAAACAATCCACGCAATGCTGTCTATCAATTAACAATATCCTTATGTCCGTTGACTAAGATTGAGGAGTAATATGAAACAACTCATTTTCAATATTTATCAGTATACATTTAAAGTGACCCTTTTACTTCTCGTGGCACAGTCAGTTTATGCGGGCGGAGAAGGGCATGGTTCGAACCACATTAAAACACGGTTTTTGTGGGCGCGGGAAATTGCCATGGGCATCCTTGGAACAGAAAGCTGTAACAGAAGATTTTCTGCAGACGATTGTTTAACCATGAAAAAGAAACTTTCAAGAAGTGTGTTTGTTTGGAAGGCGAATCCGAATGATCCTCTGACGGTTACTCTCCACGGTGTTGAACAAGAGGTGTCTGCACGGACGACAAAAGAGCTCCAAAGCGTAATTGAGATTGATTTATTAAAAACTAAAGACATTGGTATTTTAGAGGCAGTTGTTGTGATGATCCATGAGGCAGGTCATGCCGTCCACCTCTCTGACGATTTAATCACCGATCAAATTATTATTGATGCTCTTCAAGAAGAGGAAGATTTAAAGAGATATATGCTGCTCCTTGACGGGACAAAAGCTCAGACCATGAGCGAAACGGGTGGAGATTATCGGTTATGGAATGCCTCCTCTTTAGAGATCCTGCGCAGCGCACGCCTTGAAGCACAAAAATCAAACGCTCTCGCCGAAGAACGTAAAATACTACAACAAGCCATGAATACGGTTTTAAACACCACTCCTCCAGAGTATCAAAAGTATATTCTTTTAACTCTTGAGGGAAGCGTGAGCGATACCAACATTTTTGATGACGAGAAGTCACAAGTGGCTCTTTTAAGAAAATATGCAGAATTCACGCATGGTGATCTTTCGGCTCTTTCTAGGCTGCAAAATACAGAGCAAACCTACATCTCGCACATAAAAGATGTTCTGTCCCGTACGATCAAGCTGAGTCTTAACTCTGCGGTAAGTCGTAATGATAACTTGGTTTTTATAAGACAAGTTGAGCGTGCGGCACTTTCTCTCAACCAGAACATTCAATCAAAGGTCTTTATCTGTGCTCAACAAACGCTGCATTCAGCACTTCACCAAGTAAGTGCGCTTGAGCAAGACAGTGTGAAATTAGGAAGAATTTTAAGATCGCACATTATGATGGTACTGAATGATTTAGATCGTGGGACTTGTTCTACGCCGCAACCTTAAAAGACATAAAAAAGCCCGCGTGTTATCACGGGCTTTTTGTCTAGAGGTAAAGTGCGAAGGTATAAGTGAACCTCCTTACATCTGTTTTGTAAACACCGTAGCACTACTGTAAATGACATTTCCAAGATCGTCGTAATACTTGCTACTTACGCGAATATCTCCGTTTGAACCAAATTTTTGAAATGTACTGCGTGTGCTTTGGTATTTTTTGTCGGCTTCGATGAATAAAGTTCCTTGGATTACAAATGCTACATCTGTGAAGGTATAGGATTCAAACCTCGTATTTCCGTCAAAAACACTTGTGATTTTTCTATAGATTCCATCGGCAATATAGTGATCCATCGAACCGTTGTCGGATCGAATCATATCCAGAGACGTACACGCGGTTTGCTGTATTTGAATTGGAAGATTACGCACGACATACCTTCCGCTAAAATCAGGACATGCATGTGTTGTGGTGCCAATAAATAAGATAGCCAAACTAAGAAGCTGTTTCATATTTTCTCCAAACTAAAGTGACCATAAGTAAACTCTAGAAAGTTCAAAATAGAATAGCAATAAAAAAAGCCCGCGATTTCTCGCGAGCTTTTTATTTGCCAAGAATGTGGGCGACAGATTACATCTGTGACTTAAGCGTTGTCGCTAAATCTGCAGGGCTTCGGGCGATGGCACAGCCAGCGCTTTGGAGGGCGTCGAATTTGTCTTTCGCCGTTCCTTTTCCACCGCTGATGATCGCGCCGGCATGACCCATGCGTCTTCCCGGAGGAGCGCTGGCACCAGCGATAAAGCAAGTCACAGGTTTTTTAAACTCGCGCTTGATGTATTCGGCCGCCTCTTCTTCAGCGCTTCCGCCGATTTCACCGATCATGATCACGGCATCAGTGTCTTTGTCGGCATTGTAGAGCTCAAGAACGTCGATGAAGTTAGTTCCATTCACCGGATCACCACCAATGCCTACGCATGTACTTTGACCTAATCCGATTGCGGTTAATTGATGAACTGCTTCGTAAGTCAAAGTTCCTGAGCGAGAGAGAACTCCGATACGACCTGGTTTGTGAATGTAGCCTGGCATAATTCCGATTTTGCATTGGCCAGGAGTAATCACGCCAGGACAGTTCGGTCCTACAAGGCGAGTTTTTTTGCCTTGCATGTAGCGTTTCACTTTCACCATATCTAAAACGGGAATTCCTTCAGTGATACAAACCACTAATTCGATTTTTGCATCGACCGCTTCCATGATGGCATCAGCGGCAAATGGCGGTGGAACGTAAATCACCGAAGCGTTTGCTCCAGTTTTCTTTACCGCTTCATCGACCGTGTTAAACACAGGAAGATTAAGATGTTTTGTTCCACCTTTTCCTGGAGTCACTCCGCCAACCATTTTGGTTCCGTACTGAATGGCTTGTTCCGAGTGAAAAGTCCCTTGTGCGCCGGTGAAGCCCTGACAAATCACTTTTGTATTACTATTGATTAAAATCGCCATGGTCTTCTCCTACTTTTTAAGAGCAGCGACTACTTTTTTTGCTGCATCTGTTAGGTCGTTTGCGGGAATGATATTAAGTCCACTTTTTTCGAGAAGACTACGACCAAGTTCCACGTTTGTTCCTGCAAGTCGCACAACGAGAGGAACTTTGAGGCCGAGTTCTTTGGAAGCGGCAATCACGCCTTCGGCGATGATGTCACATTTCATAATCCCTCCAAAAATATTCACAAGAATCGCTTTTACATTGGGATCTCTTAAAATGATTTTGAAAGCCGTTGTAACTTTCTCTTTCGTTGCGCCACCACCAACGTCCAAAAAGTTGGCGGGTTCGCCACCGTGAATTTGGATGATGTCCATGGTCGACATCGCAAGACCAGCACCATTCACAAGGCATCCGATGTTTCCATCGAGCTTAATGAATGCGAGATCACTCTTTGAAGCTTCTACTTCTGCCGGGTCTTCTTCGCGAATGTCGCGCATTTCGGCGATGTCTTTATGTCGAAAGAGAGCGTTGTCATCAAAGTTTAGCTTTGCATCGAGGGCTATTACGGTATTTTCTTTTGTCAAAACAAGAGGGTTGATCTCAGCAATAGAACAATCTGATTTTTCAAAGGCCTGGTAAAGAGCCATAAACATTTTTGTCGCTGGGCCAATGGCCGCTTCAGGAATGTTCAAAGCAAAGGCGAGTTGTCTTGCTTGAAAGGGGATTAAGCCGGTTGCAGGATCAATGCTCACACGAATAATTTTCTCAGGATGTTTTTCGGCCACCTCTTCGATGTCCATTCCGCCTTCGCTAGAGGCCATCATGGTCACACGGCTTGTCGCCCGATCGACAAGAGCAGCAACATAATATTCTTTTGCAATATTACATCCTTCTTCGACGAGCACTTGATGAACTTTCTTTCCTTCTGCGCCAGTTTGTGGAGTGACAAGAGTCATCCCAATGATCTGCTTGGCTACGGATTGAACTTCATCAAGATTCTTAGCGAGTTTTACCCCACCGCCTTTTCCGCGACCACCGGCGTGAACTTGGGCTTTTACCACCCAAACAGATCCGCCAAGGTCCTGCGCTGCTTTTTTCGCCTCTTCAGGAGTAGTTGCGACTTTTCCACGTAAAGTGGCAACGCCGTACTTCCTAAGAACTTCTTTTGCCTGATACTCATGAATATTCATGTTGAGTTTTTTCCTATGCCTTTAAATTTTTAAGAGCTTCGACGAGGCCTTTAACAGCGTTGATCGAGTTATCGAGACCTTTTTGTTCTTCGTCATTGAGTTTGAGCTCAATCACTTTTTCCATTCCTTTTCCACCGAGAACGCAAAGTACGCCCACGAAAATTCCTTTGACGCCGTACTCACCATCTAGGAGGGCGGCACAAGGAAGAATTCTTTTTTGATCTTTCAAAATCGCTTCGGCCATCTGTACTGCGCTGGCAGACGGAGCATAGTAAGCGGAACCAGTTTTTAAAAGAGCCACAACTTCCGCACCACCATTACGTGCACGGTTTACGAGAAAATCAATACGATCTTTAGGAAGAATTTCCATGAGAGGCACACCGCCGACGGAACAGTGGCGAGGCATTGGAACCATTGTATCGCCGTGACCACCGAGAACAAAAGCCTGAACATCTTTTACACTCACATTGAGCTCTTCAGCGATAAAAGTACGGAAACGGGCACCATCAAGAACGCCGGCCATGCCGATGACGCGCTCGCGTGGAAATCCTAGAACTTCTTTCGCTACAAAAGCCATGGCATCGAGAGGGTTACTCACGATAATCGCGACTGAGTTTGGAGAATATTTTTTTACACCTTCGCAGACTTCTTTCATAATTTTTGAGTTTGTCGAGAGAAGATCGTCGCGGCTCATTCCAGGTTTTCGTGGAATACCGGCAGTGATGATGACAACGTCAGAATCGGCCGTGTCAGCATAGCTACTTGTTCCGGTGATACGTGAATCAAACACTTCTACGGGTGAAGAGCAGTAAAGATCTAATGCTTTTCCTTTCGCAGCACCCTCGTTGACGTCTAAGAGAACCACGTCGCCCAATTCTTTTTGAGCAGCCCAGTGAGCGCATGTTGAGCCCACAAATCCGGCTCCGATCACAGTGATTTTTTTTCTTTTATGTTGAACCATGATGTCAGTCTCCTATTCACATGTTTTTAATAATTTCTTCACCAAATTCAGAACATTTTAACAAAGTTGCGCCTTCCATCTGGCGATGGAAGTCGTAAGTCACTCGCTTATTCTGGATGGCTTTTTGTAATCCTTTTTCAACGAGCTCATAAGCCTCTTTCCAACCAAGATACTCGAGCATCATTGAGCCTGAAAGAATGACGGAACCAGGGTTCACTTTATCCTGACCCGCATACTTCGGAGCTGTCCCATGAGTGGCTTCGAAAACGGCATAGCCATCTCCAATGTTAGCGCCCGGAGCAATTCCTAATCCACCAACCTGAGCGGCGAGAGCGTCACTAATGTAATCACCATTGAGATTTGGAAGGATCAAAACCGAATACTCTTCGGGTCTTAAGAGTGCCTGTTGGAACATGTTATCGGCAATGCGATCTTTCACAATGATTTTGCCTGCGGGTGCTTTTCCGGCGTGTTTTTCCCAGACATCATCTTCCGTCACGATGTAGTCGCCATATTTTTCTTTGGCTTCTTGGTAACACCAGTCTTTAAAGGCACCTTCGGTGAACTTCATGATGTTGCCTTTGTGAACGGCCGTAACACTTGGTAGCTTGTTAGCAATGGCAAAATCCATTGCTTTTCTCATAAGACGTCTCGTGCCAAACTCGCTCATAGGTTTAATACCGATGGCTGAATTTTCACGAATTTTTTTTCCATGTTTTGCCGCAAGTTGAATGAACTCATTCGCCTCTGGACTGCCGGCTGTCCACTCTACACCCGCATACACATCCTCTGTGTTTTCACGAAAGATCGTCATGTTGACTTTTTCTGGTTCTTTCACGGGAGAAGGAACGCCTTTGTACCATTTGCAAGGTCGCACGCACGCGTAGAGATCCATTTCTTTTCGAATGGCCACGTTCAAAGAGCGAATGCCTTTACCAACGGGAGTGCCAAGAGGTCCTTTGATGGAAACCACGAACTCTTTCATTGCGGCGAGTGTCTCATCAGGGAGCCACTGACCGTTGTATGTTTTTACGGCTTTTTCACCAGCGTAGATTTCACACCACTGAATTTTCTTTTTTCCGCCGTAAGCTTTTTCGACAGCGGCATCAAGAACGCGAACTGAAGCGGCCCAAATGTCAGGACCGGTGCCGTCGCCTTCGATGAAGTTAATAATAGGCTGGTTAGGTACTTCGATTTTGCCATTTGTACCAATTTTGATTTTTTGTCCCTGAGTGGGGACTTTGATTTTTTCGTAAGACATGGAGACGTTCCTTTTACTTAAGTCCTTTCGGACTCTTTTTTGTTGAGCTGTTGCTTTCTTATAGAAATTTCCAAAAAATCTTAGAGCCCATCTCATAAATAGGCAAGACCCGATTTCTGTCTTTTCCTTGAGATTTCGTGTGAAATTCATGACAATTTTGAATGACAAATGTTCACGACAATTGAACGATAAAGCTTGATTCAAATTGCGATGAAAAGGATTTTGCAGCGTGCCAGGCACTCCCTTGATGAGTTTTAAAAATGTTTCGGTTCGTTTTAGTGAGCATACGGTGCTTTCGAGAGTGAATTTGGATCTCTTCGAAGGGGAAAGTCTTGTCATCATCGGTCCCAGCGGCCAGGGGAAGTCCGTCCTGTTAAAACTTTTTGCAGGACTAATGGAACCCACTGAGGGAGAAGTGCTTTGGTCTGGACGAAGTTCTACGAGTTACTCTCGAGCAGAGCGCGTCAATTGGCTACAGAAAATGGGAATGTTGTTTCAGAAAAATGCCCTCTTTGACTCTCTCTCGGTTGCAGAAAATGTCGCCTTTCCTCTTCGTGAAACCACCGCGAAGGGCGAAAAAGAAATCCAAGCTCTTGTAGATTATTACTTAGAGGCCGTAGGCTTACTAGAATCTAAAGGTAAATATCCCAGTGAAATCAGTGGTGGTATGCAAAAACGTCTCGGTATTGCGCGTGCTTTAGCACTGAAACCCAAGGTGATTTTGTACGATGACCCCACGGCCGGTCTTGATCCTATTACGAGTCGAAAGATCATTCAGTTGATCTTAAATTTACAAAAAGAACTGAAGTCGACGATCATCACGATCACCAATGAAATGAATCGTGCTTTTCAATTGGCGGGGCGAATTTGTATGGTCGTCGATGAGTCGGTGATTGAGATGGGCGACAGCCAAGCCTCTAAGAAACATCAAGATCCGCGTGTTCAACAATTTATCAGGGGAAATGTGTCAGGCCCGTTAACGGATCAGAGATAACATGGTTGAGTTTAAAAATGTTCATAAGCAGTTTGGTTCTCATCATGTTTTAAAAGGAATTAGCTTTGCCATTGAGCAGGGCGAAATCATTTTTATTCTCGGAACTTCTGGTACAGGAAAGTCTGTCCTTTTAAAAAATATCGTAGGTTTACTCACACCTGACAGTGGGGAAATTTGGATTGATGGTGAAGAAGTAAGCCAGCTGACGGAGCTACAGTACTTTCCGATTCGAAAAAAGTGCGGAATGGTCTTTCAGCACCCCGCTCTCTTTGACTCACTGACTGTTTATGAGAACGTCGCTTTTGGACTTAGAAAACATTTTCAACTTGCGGAAGAAGAAATCCAAAAACGAGTGAAAGAGTGTCTCGCGCTCGTTCACTTAAGTGACATTGAAGAGAAGTTTCCTGGTGAGCTTTCGTACGGAATGCAAAAGCGTGTGAGTCTGGCGCGTACCGTCGCGTTACAGCCTAAAATCTTACTTTTTGATGAACCGACGACAGGTTTAGATCCCGTCACTACCAATGCGGTGAATCTCCTGATTCAGGATCTTTCTAGAAAATTACACACCACCTCTTTGGTCGTGAGCCACGACATGAACTGTGCTCTTGATATCGCCGATCGTATTATTGTTCTGGATAAGGGCATAGTCATTTGTAATGGGACACCTCAAGAGCTGAAGAAAAACACTCAGCCGCTTGTCAAAGATTTTTTAGAAGAAGCTCTCCTGCTTCGAGGAGAAAGCTTATGAGATTTCTTTACATGTTTTTGGACGAAGTGGGGCGAGAGGCTCTGTTTTTACGACAGATTGTCGAGACGGCCTGGTACCGACCATGTTCTTGGCACAGCATTTGTGAACAGATTTATAAAGTCACTATTCAGAGCTTGGCAACGGTCGCGATGGCAGGTTTTTTTGTCGGCGCGATTATTGTCATTCAATTTACTGTTCAAATTACCGAGTTTGGTGGGCTTGGATATCTGGGTGGCCTCACCACAAGTAGTGCGATTCGCGAAGTAGGTCCTCTTCTTATCGCCTTCATGTTAAGTGGAAAAGTGGGCGCCTATACTGCGGCCGAACTCGGAACCATGCGCGTGACAGAGCAAATCGATGCGATTCGCTGTTTGGGCTCTGATCCACTTCAAGAACTCATTCTTCCTCGTTTCATGGGAATTATTATATCTAGCTTTCTTCTCCTGCTGCTCGGTTTGATCATGGCGATTGGGGGAGGAATGGTGATGGGAATTTACTTCGCAGATATAAGTTATGAAGAATATCTCCGGCATATCCCCACAATGCTTACTCTGCCCTCTATATATGGTGGCCTATTTAAGTGTCTTATTTTTTCGATCACGCTCGCGACCATTTGTACTTACAAAGGTTATTCGGCGAGCGGTGGAGCACGTGGGGTAGGTAAAGCAGTTGTACAGACGGCAATGATGACGATGATCGGGATCGTGCTCGCTGACTGGATCACGACAGAAGTTGCCAACTCCGTGAAAAACGCGTTTCAAATGGTGCAACTATGATCTCCGCGCTTGGTCAACAACTGATTTATAGTTCCACGGCGGCCCTCGAATTTATAGAGCTATGTAGGCAGAGTGTATACAGCCTTTTCACCACAAAACTGAGACTCGATTCCTGCATGAAACAGTTTTATTTTGTGGCCAATCAGAGCGCTCCTATCGTGGCCTTTTGCGTCTGCTTTGCATCTATTGTTACGATTATTGAAGCAGTTTATCACATGCAAATAGTGATTGGTGATGTGTCGATGGTACCAGGATTTGCGTCGCTATTTATTCTTCGTGAAATGGGAGTCGCAATTGCTTGTTTGCTTGTGACTTCGCGAGTGGGTGCGGGGATCGCGGCCGAACTCGGTTCGATGACGGTGACGGAGCAAATTGATGCATTGAAAATGTTAGGGATTGATCCGATACAATTCTTAGTCGTTCCACGTCTTGTCGCCTGCGTTTTGGGCTGTGCTCTTTTAAGTATTCTTGCGAATGGCCTCTGCTTGCTCGGTGCCGCGCTGGTGAGTCAACATTTAATTGGGTACACGGTTGGGGAGTTTCTTGTAGCCATGAGACGGTTTGTGGAATTCAAAGATATTCTCTTTCCTATTCTGAAAGGCGCAGCCTTCGGTGCAGCCATTCCACTCATTGCCTGTTATTTTGGATTGAAATGTAAATCGGGTGCGGAGGGAGTGGGGCAAGCAACCACAAACAGTGTGGTGACGGCCTCGGTCGCAATTATTATTTTAGATTTTATTTTGGGTTATATTCTGTCACACTTTTACTAGAGGAAAGCGTTGTTTATGAAAGTCGAAACCAAAGTAGGTTTGCTATTTGTCGCTGCAATTTTAATTGTTCTTGGTTTTGCCTATTTGATTGGCGCGCTCAACCCTTTCTCTAACTCACACACACTTTATGTGACTTACAACTACGCAGGTGGGATTGAGGTCGGCTCATCGGTTCGTGTGATGGGAATTAAAGTGGGTAAAGTCGAATCCATCATGTTTGATCCGACGATGAAGGACCTCAACGGAGAAGAAGTCAAATTGCAGCTTAAAATTTCGATTTCGAAAAAAGCGTGGAGTTCTATTCGTCAAGACAGCAAATTTTTTATCAATATTGCTGGTCTGATTGGAGAGAAGTTTTTAGAAATTTCTCCGGGCAGCACTTCTCTTCCTGAGTTGAATGCTGGCCAAACTGTTCGTGGTGAGGATCCTCCTCGAGTGGACCAGTTGTTGTCACAAGGCTATGGGCTAGCAGGAAAGATCCTCGAGTTTGTAGAAAAGAACGAAGGCGGAGTGACTCGCACGCTCGAAACCATGGATAAACTCGTCTCCAATCTGAATAGAACTCTCGTGCAGATGGATAAAACGACCAAAAATGTGGAAATCAACCGCATCTTGAAGAATATAGATCAAATCACCGGTGATATGGCCCACGTAACCTCTAAAGTACGCACTCCAGAAGGTGAAAAAACACTCGGACTTCTACACAACCTCATTTGGCGACTGGAACCAATGGATGCCAAGGCCATTAAAAAGTTTTTGCAGGATGATGGAATTCGCGCGAAACTTTTCTAAGGGGGATCCATGAAATCCATTTTGAGCGTGATTTTACTTTTCGCTTTCTGTTCGCCGGTGCAAGCGTCTCTCTTTGTCAGAAACGGCCAGCGTAAAGAGGTGCAAACCTCGCAGACCAAACAAGCTTCCGATGGTTATGGCCTTCGTAAAACTCGCAGAGTGGGCGTTGGTGTGAGCGGTGCCGGTCCTTTAGGACTTGCAGGAGCTAACTTGGAACTCAACATCACTCCTAAGTGGAGTCTCATGGCGGGTTATGGAACGGGCGTTCATTATCAATCCTACACCTTTCAAGCAAAACGCGTACTCGCTGGAGAATATCTTCTTCCTTATATGGCGGCAGGAGTTTCGCGTTGGTACACTACGGCTCCGGGGCACGGCAAAATTGATAACATTCAGCCTGCGTTCCTCGACAGATTTATGAGTGCCGACGAAAAAGCATCAGGAGAGTTCTCCGAACTTCTTCTTTACCCTGCATTTGGTCTTCAATATGTCCAATTAGATGGAAGTTGGGCAGGCTATTCGATGTTTGTCGAAGTCCTCCTCCTTTTAGATATTGAGGAGTTTGAGACTGCGCCGACGGCCACCGTAGGCTTTCTCTACTACTTCTAAGGTTTAAAAGCCTCGTATCTGGCATTTTTTCAGCTGCTTTTCTCCGTGAAATGCGCGTCTTGACAGCAAAGCTCACTTTTAGTCAATTGCACCCTTATTGGGGGTTTTTTATGAAAAGTCTTGTTTTAGCTCTAACGCTATTCTCATCGACAGTATCTGCAGAAATCATTTATCGCAGTTCCACTGAGGCGGTTGTAGCCATACCCGCTCGTCGTTACGTCAACATGTCCGAATATCCGGCCTACGTTGCGAAGTGTGTAGGGGAGTTCAATGTTGAACGCGCCAAGCTTGTGAATCTCGGATTCACGATTGTTCACGAAGTAGAATGTCGTTATGTGAATCATCCCCACTCGTACGGAATCGCTGGGGCCTATGGAGAAATCTTCTTCCTAAGATAAAATTTAGGTAAAAAAAAGCCTCCATTAACTGGAGGCTTTTTAATTTAAATCAAAAGCTGAAAACTATCGGCGCGCTTTTTTGCGAGTCGCTTTTTTCTTTGTAGTCTTCTTAGCTTTTTTTCTAGTAGCTTTCTTCTTAGCCATGATCTCTCCTCCTAGGATGAGTTGAACAACCTGTTGCTTAATCTAAGTGTATAAAAGCAACTCTCACCGTCAACTCTTTTTTTATTTAATTAAATCATTTTTTGGAATTCTGATTGCAAAACATCTCTTTCGGAGGAGTTTTTGACGTCTTTTTTTGTTTTTGCTGCAGTTTTGGTTGGATTTCGTGTCGATATTCGGATGATTGAGCACCTTTTCAACTCAAAAATCGTTCACAAAAGCACAACAACACTTTTGAAACGCAGTTTTTTCTGCATTTATTTTGCGTTGATCCTCTTTTTTGTCAAAAAACCGACGCTTCTATGGTCAGTAGTGCTGTTTTTAAAGATTTTTTTGCTCTTATTCGAAAAAATCTTGAAGAAATATCGAGAAAATAAATTTCACACACACCTTCTTCTGTTTGTTGATCGTGTGATTCTAAATGTGCAAGCTGGAAAATCATTTCGACATGCATTGGAGCGCGCACATGCTGTGAGTGATGTTTTTACGCAACAAAGAATGCGTAAGCTGATTGAATCTGTGTGTTTTGCGCAACAAATACGCGAAGAAACTCTTCAAAGTGACTTTTTAATTTCTGAATTACGGCAAATTGATCAGAATCCTCACAAAACATTACAAAGATTAGAGCAATTACGTCGGCAATTAAAAATTGAGTCCGAGTTTCGACAAAAGTCTGCACAAGTATCGTTTCGGTTTCGGACTCAGTCCTACATCATGTGTGCTTTGTATTTTGCACTTTTCGTTTTTGTTTTGCGTGTTTGTGACCTGTCACGCACCTGGCCCATGCTTTTAGCATCCATCGTGTTTTTTCTCACAGGCGTTCTGTGGGTCTTTGTCAGTGGAAGGAGAATCAAATGGAAAGTTTAGCGCCTCCATTGAGGTTGGTACTCGCGATGAGACGATCTGTAGAGAGTGGAGAATCTGTCGCCTCAGCGACGAGAAAGTATCTGCAGCTTCCTGCTGATGAATTAACTCCATTCGTTACTCAGTGTCTGCTGCATAAAAAAGTGGATGGTTCACTAAGCCCATGTCGTGAGGCTGTCTTAACCGTCATGCAATCTGGACTAGATGGGCAGCCAATTCTACCGGCACTAATGAGGCTGGAACAAGAAATCATCGAGCAGTGTCAGTTAGAGATGCAAACGACACTGGATCGGATTCCCTTTCAGCTGCTGTGGCCTATGCTTCTCTTGCAATTTCCCGCCTATCTACTGCTTCTCATCGGTCCACTCATGGAAGCGCTTTTAGGAGGTTTGTAATGGGGTGGTTTTATTTGATGATTTTTGCATGGCAAGTCTCTGCCAATGTGAGCTCCTTCTCTGCTGATCAAGAAAAGGCGCGTGCACTTATGCACTCCAAATCAACTACGGAGATGTTGAAGCGACTTCATGCTGCAGAAGAGCTGGCGTGGACAGAGAGTCTTTGTCGAAGTCAGTTGGAAAGTAAATCC
>JBFWOZ010000065.1:0-12682 GCA_050250255.1 Bdellovibrionales bacterium
AGTTCGGCGTGAACATGTCAAAGGAAGCCAATTCAATAACAGCTTTTAATACACCTTCAAAAAGAACCGGTAACACAACAACAGAAAGTGGTTTCGCTTCGCCGAGGCTTGAAGCAATATAAATATAGTCATCAGGAACTCTTGTAAGAAGAATTTTTTTCTTCTCAAAAGCACACTGACCAATCAGACCCTCTTTCATATGAAATTGGTTTGCTACATTCTTACGTACGGTAAATCCGTAACTTGCCACAAGATTGAGTACTTGCTCACCACTCTCTTGTTCGAGCATGAAGAACGTACCATGCTGAGCATGAATTAATGCTGTTAACTCAGACATAATGAGTTGTGCCACCGAAGTAATACTTCGCTGCCCTTGCATCATGCCGGAGAACTTCGCGAGGTTTGTTTTTAACCAATCCTGCTCGGTATTCTTTTGGGTTGTATCTTTGAGGTTCGAAATCATTTGGTTGATATTGTCCTTGAGGGCCGCAACTTCACCTTGAGCCTCCACTGTAACGGATCGAGTGAGATCCCCTTTTGTTACCGCAGTAGACACTTCCGCGATCGCTCGCACCTGAGATGTTAAGTTACCTGCAAGCTGGTTCACGTTATCCGTTAAGTCTTTCCATGTACCAGAAGCTCCTGGAACCTTTGCTTGTCCACCCAGTTTTCCTTCGATCCCTACTTCACGTGCAACTGTAGTTACCTGATCAGCGAAGGTACGAAGTGTGTCTGTCATGTTGTTAATCGTTTCTGCAAGAGCGGCCACTTCCCCTTTTGCTTCGAGTACGAATTTTTGGTTCAAGTCGCCATCCGCAACTGCGGTCACAACTTTAATGATCCCGCGAACCTGTTTAGTGAGGTTCGACGCCATGAAGTTTACGTTATCCGTTAAGTCTTTCCATGTACCTGCAACCCCAGGAACTCGCGCTTGAGCTCCAAGTTTTCCTTCGATACCCACTTCGCGGGCTACAGTTGTTACCTGATCGGCAAAGGTACGGAGTGTATCCACCATCGAGTTCATCGTTTCGGCAAGAGCGGCTACTTCCCCCTTTGCTTCGAGTACGAATTTTTGGTTTAAGTCACCGTTTGCAACCGAGGTTACCACTTTAATAATACCGCGAACTTGTTTGGTAAGGTTTGAGGCCATGAAGTTCACATTATCCGTGAGATCTTTCCATGTACCAGAAACTCCGCGCACATCGGCCTGACCGCCAAGCTTTCCTTCCGTTCCTACTTCTTTCGCTACACGAGTTACCTCGGAAGCGAATGAGGAGAGCTGGTCCACCATCTTATTAATCACATCTTTAATTTGAAGAATTTCACCTTTTGCATCCACAGTGATTTTTTGTCCGAGATCCCCGTTCGCAATCGACGTTGCTACTTTTGATACGTCACGCAGCTGAACTGTAAGGTTTGACGCCATCGCGTTCACGTTATCCGTCAAATCTTTCCAAGTTCCAGAAACCCCTTTTACATCGGCCTGACCGCCCAATTTTCCTTCGGTTCCTACTTCCTTCGCAACACGTGTTACTTCTGCAGCAAAAGAGTTGAGCTGATCCACCATCGTGTTGATCGTGATTTTGAGTTCGAGGATCTCTCCTTTTACATCCACCGTGATTTTCTGAGACAAGTCGCCTTTCGCAACCGCAGTTGTTACCTTTGCGATGTTACGAACTTGGTCTGTTAAGTTACCCGCAAGAACGTTCACATTGTCCGTCAAATCTTTCCAAGTTCCAGAAACCCCTTTTACATCGGCCTGACCGCCCAACTTTCCTTCGGTTCCCACTTCTTTCGCAACACGTGTTACCTCTGAAGAAAAAGATCGGAGTGTATCCACCATCGTATTGATCGTGTTTTTGAGTTCGAAGATCTCACCTCGTGCATCCACTGTGATTTTTTGTGATAAGTCACCATTTGCAACCGCGGTCGTTACCTTCGCGATGTTACGAACCTGAGATGTTAAGTTACCCGCAAGCTGGTTTACGTTATCCGTTAAGTCTTTCCAGATTCCAGAAACTCCCTTCACGAGAGCCTGACCGCCCAATTTTCCTTCGGTTCCTACCTCCTTCGCAACCCGTGTTACTTCCGCACCGAAGCTGTTGAGCTGATCCACCATCGTGTTGATCGTGTTTTTAAGTTCGAGGATTTCGCCCTTCGCATCCACCGTAATTTTTTGTGATAAGTCACCGGTCGCAACCGCCGTCGTCACTTTTGCGATGTTACGAACTTGGTTCGTTAAGTTACCCGCAAGAACGTTCACGTTATCCGTTAAGTCTTTCCATGTACCAGAAACCCCTTTTACATCTGCTTGACCACCAAGCTTTCCTTCCGTTCCTACTTCCTTCGCAACCCGTGTTACTTCAGAAGCGAATGAGGAGAGCTGGTCCACCATCTTATTGATCACATCTTTAATTTGAAGAATTTCACCTTTTACATCGACCGTGATTTTTTGTCCGAGATCTCCGTTGGCGATAGATGTTGCTACTTTAGATACGTCACGCAGCTGAACCGTAAGGTTTGACGCCATCGCGTTCACGTTGTCCGTTAAGTCTTTCCAAGTTCCAGAAACCCCTTTTACATCGGCCTGACCGCCCAATTTTCCTTCGGTTCCCACTTCTTTCGCAACACGGGTTACCTCTGAAGAAAAAGATCGGAGTGTTTCCACCATCGTATTGATCGTGTCTTTGAGCTCTAGGATTTCACCTTTCGCATCCACCGTAATTTTTTGCGACAAATCTCCATTCGCAACGGCAGTCGTTACCTTCGCGATATTACGAACTTGAGATGTTAAGTTCCCCGCAAGCTGGTTCACGTTGTCCGTGAGATCGCGCCATGTTCCAGACACCCCTTTCACGTCTGCTTGTCCACCTAGCTTTCCTTCCGTACCTACATCTTTCGCAACACGTGTTACCTCGGCTGCGAACGATCGGAGTGTATCCACCATCACGTTGATCGTGTTTTTAAGTTCGAGGATTTCACCCTTCGCATCCACCGTAATTTTTTGTGATAAGTCACCGGTCGCAACCGCCGTCGTCACTTTTGCGATGTTACGAACTTGGTTCGTTAAGTTACCCGCAAGAACGTTCACGTTATCCGTTAAGTCTTTCCAAGTTCCAGAAACCCCTTTTACATCCGCCTGACCACCGAGACGACCTTCCGTTCCTACTTCCTTCGCAACACGGGTTACCTCGGCTGCAAACGAGGAGAGCTGGTCCACCATCACATTGATGGTATTCTTTAACTCGTAAACTTCTCCACGAGCATCCACAGTGATTTTTTGCGACAAATCCCCTTTTGCCACCGCGGTCGTCACTTTTGCGATGTTACGAACCTGATTCGTTAAGTTACCGGCAAGCTGGTTCACGTTATCGGTTAAGTCACGCCAAATCCCGGAGGCTCCTTTTACATCGGCCTGACCGCCCAGTTTTCCTTCGGTACCCACTTCCTTCGCCACACGAGTCACCTCGGATGCGAATGAATTCAGCTGATCCACCATCTGATTTACCGTGGTACCAATACGAAAAAACTCTCCCTTTACCACGCGACCATCGATCTCAAGTGACATCTTTTGTGATAAGTCACCTTTCGCCACCGAAGTAATAACCCGGGCAACTTCGTTTGTTGGTTGTACAAGATCCCCGATGATCGTATTGAAAGAGTCAATCGTATCGGCCCAAGAACCTTTTACGAGACCGATCGAAGCACGTTCGGCCATCTTCCCCTCTTGACCCACCATTTTACTTACGCGAATAAATTCTTCAGTCGTATTTTTATTAATTTCAACGATGTCGTTTAACACTTCACCGATTTCACTGATGAGACCATCACCACCGTTAGGAAACTGAACATCAAAGCTTCCTTGTCTCATCGACTTCACCATTTGAAGAACGTAACGGAGCTGTTCCTTTTCCGTCGCGTTCGCGTGAAGAGGTTTCAATTGGTTCAACACGAACCGATTGTGACGCTCAGGCGCTCGGTATTCCGTCGTAGAACTCCCTCCGGTTGTAGGTCGGCTTTTTAAGCTCACTTTAATTTTTGAGCCATTAGGTTTTGTAGTTTTCACAACGTCAGACGACTTGCTAGGTGAAGTTTTCTTTTTTGCTCTTTGCACATTTTGAGCCGATGAATCTTTCATGGAACTCCTCTTTTGTTTGTGGCCTCGGAAATTTATAGGATTGAGAGAAGGGATGTCTATTGGGAAATTCCTTAGAATTTGAAACGAGCTTTGAACAATGCTCTAATAAACTTAAAAAGTTTATTAGATGGGAAAACAAGTCTAAAGGCCCAGCAAACAATATGCCGTCTTAATTTTTCCTAATATGAAATTTAATGAAAGACTGCTGGGGCTAATTTCCTCTTTGGGGAAATACACCCCAGCCCGAAAGTCTGTACTCGACTTCTTTATTGATGGCGAGTTGACTCAAAAATGAGAAAATATAAAATAATATTGCGGCGCAATGAAAAGTTCTAGCAACGAGCTATAAAAAGCTGTTGGCATTTTACAGAGAAGATCGTGAGAATAAGGATATGAATATGAAAGCTTTTCTATTTTTGGTCCCTTTTCTTTTTACCCATCAAGCCTTAGCCCTTATTGAAGTTCGCGGCACGGCGGGCGGAGCGATCATTGACTCCACACATCTCAATAGCACGCTTACGACTCACGGAATTCCAAACGTATACGCCATCGGAGTATACGGAGGAGATGTTTTGTTTACCCCGCCAGTCATTCCTCTCGCCTTTGGTATTCGCTACGATTACTTCAACATTCGCGTTGGTGATGACAATTCCAATAACGTAGCTATTCGACAAACCCGCTTTGCAGCGCTCGCTTCGTTACGATTTTTTGAAAGCTTAGGAACATTTGTTGGTTTGATTGGCTCCCTCGGGTTCTCCCATCAATCACATCTCAAAATGAGGGTTTCACAAGTAGATACCGTCTATGATCAAGCGACAGTAGAGAGCAGCAGTGGTGGTTTAGAAATTGGATTTCGCATTATGCCCTTTTTGATCGGTCTTGAATTTGGATTTCAATCTTATTTAGCGAAAGATGTGAAAAACTCTTCTAATCAGCAAGGGCCCGATATGAACCTCAGCGGATTCTACACAAGAGGCTTAGCCGGCCTTTCTTTTTAATACGCTCTCAACATTGACTCCCCGGCACCACCGAGACAAATTGGTGCCTATGACAAGAACTCGCACTCTCCTCCTGACTATTTTTTTCATCGTGCTCCTTGCCGTATTCTTCACAAAGAAATCATACGAAAATAAACTCCGTGAGAAAATTTTGGCGACTGTTCATGAGAATTGCAAAAGCTGTAAGCTTGAAATCTCATCCCTTAAAATTCATCTCTTCGCTCGCGATCTTTCACTTCGACAAATAAAATTCACAGCAGGAAGACGCATCACCACAGCCGTAGAGGCACAAATTGAAAAAATCTCGCTCAGTCTCACAAGCTCCCCCTTTGATCTTAAAAACATGGAGATCGATAAAGTTGAAATCGAATCTCCCCAAATCACTGTTATTGAAGGTGATGAGAAAACTGGTTCCCATCCTTTACGCACGAACGAAGAACTCAAATGGAATATCGAAAAAATTTTTATTTATAATGGGAAGTTTAAATACCTCCGTGAAAGTCCCGATCGAACGGGAGTGATTCATATGAACGATATTCAAGTGACGGTAGAAAATTTGAATTCTGCAACGGGTCCGCAAGCGAAACTTGCTCAAGTCAAAGCGAAGTCATTACTCGAGAACTCGGGCCAGGTCGAAATGAACATAAATACAGCGCCTTTTGAAGACCAAACCAATGTTGATTTGGATATTCGACTTTCTCAATACAATTTAAAAGAGTCGAATGACTTTTTTAAACCCATTGATCAAGCCGAACTCTCTGGAGAAATCGTAAGTGGATTTGCCACCAGCAAAGTGCGGGGTCCAAAACTGATATCTACGGTAGAAGTAAAATATAAGAATTTAGATGTGCAGTTCTTTACGGATAAAGATCGCACAGATGTGGCTAATTTTTTCATGAACGTCATGGCCGATGCAAAGTTCGACAAAAAAAGCACGGATGAAAGTAAGCCCGAACGAACTCGCACCGCTCATATCGTACGCAAAGCTGAGGAAACCCTTATAAGTTTTATTCTTCGCGGCCTTAAAGATGCCTCTCTCGAAGTTGCCACCACAAATTAAATCACTTCCGAAGGTGTAGATGAATCTAGCGGAGCAACTTCTATACCTCATTCTGCATAAAAATAAAAACACTCACCCCCACAAGAAGTAGAGTAAGAGGAACAGTCACCCACCATTGATCGACTTTTATCCATATTATAATAAGAGAAGAGAAAATCATTATTATAGCAAAAAATTTTGCCGGACGAGCGATCGCATGATGATTCTCCCATTGCCTTAACGGTGGGCCTAGTACTGGATGTTGATACATCCACTGATGTGCCTTCGGAGAACTTTTCAGAAAACACCAAGCGGCTAGCAAAAGAAAAGGTGTGGTGGGTAAGAGTGGAACAAACACTCCAACGATGCCTGCAACAGTTGAGAAAATGCCCAGGGCAAATAGCAAACTTCTTAAAGCTTTATTTTTGACTATACCCATTAGGTGGATTTTGACTCATATTTGTTTTTAAAAAGTTCGTTCTTCATCTTAAGTCCTTCACCCATTTTTTCTGAAACCAATTTCCACAACTGCGCCTGTTCCGCACTAAGATGAGTTTCAAGCGTGTCATGAAAAACCTATAACACATTTTTTTCGGACAGTGGTCCGAATTAAATAGAGATAATCCGTTTTCCGAACTGTAGATGCAAAAAAACAAAATTAAGGAGGGCACCTTCGTTGCTACCTACTCACTTTGCTTTGATGGTCAAAGCAGATGAAACAAATCAATGAGAAGGCAGGTCGTTATGAAACGAGTGATTTTTTTAATTTTAATGGTGCTCCCCATTCTTTTAAATTTTAAGTCTAAGGCTTATGGGAAACAAATTCCCATATCCGTCACAGAGTTTACCGATAAAACCGGCGATCCTGGTCGCTGCAACTACGGCTGGCTTTATTGGCAGAACCGCATGGGCAGCGCGTTCCAAGAGATGCTCATCACAGAATTAGTGAAAGATCGTCGCCTCATGGTTCTCGAGCGAGGAACTATTAATAAAATCTATGAGGGTGAACACAATCTGGTGAATTCAAAAAATGATACGAAAACTTTAAAAAGAGAGTCGTTTAAAAAAGCAAAATACACAATTGTCGGCAGCACTTCAGAGTTTGAATTTTGCGCCGAAAAGGACGACACGGGGGTTGACGTTGGAGTCGCTGCCGATCTGATCGGCATTCCTAACCCTTTCGGATCAGTGAAAGTGAAGTCTGGCGGAGCCAAAGCAAAAGCCGTCATCGATCTTCGCGTGATCAATGTCGAAACCGGAGAAGTGATCGCATCTGTAACGAAAGAAGGAAATTCTGAAAATAAGAATTTTTCTTTAGATTCAAATATATTTGATAAAAAGTCAGAAAATAGCCAACCCATCGCTCAAGCCGCACGCGAAGCCATTCGTAAAGCCGCCGATGAAATTAAACCCATGCTCAATTAACATCGCAAGCGAAATAACTAAGGCAAGTGTCACTGACACTAGCCTTAATCTGTATCAAAAGAATTCATTAGTACAATTAGCCGTAAGCTGCAGCAGCTCGATAAAATCATTCGTTGGTTGACAGGCTACACCCAAAAAAAATTAGAAGCCCAACTAAAAAAGCAAACAGACTTTGAAACTTTCTTTGAGGAAGCTCCTCGTCTAAATCCCTCGCGAGCTTTGATCAAAGGTACGATCTGCGGCGTCCGAATCGAAGACATAGAAGAACCCACGATGAAGGAAATTCGCTACTTGGATAAGCTGATCGACGAATTAGCAAAAGGCAAAACGATGGAAAAGATCTTACGGCAAGAGGTTAAAGGTTAAACAGCTTATAGCAGTTTATATTCGACATACGTATTTACAGCCTGAAGCCAGGCCTCACAGTTAGCTTGAAGAGAAGTAATGGTATCAGAACTTACTAACTGTAATATTTGTGCATTAGCATCCTGGAAGCTTCCAAACAATGCACACTGAGTAACACCGAGCGAGATCAAATATTTTGCATTTTGTTTTGCCAGATTGTGATCTATTGTTTCAACAATATTTTCTCGTCTCCTCACGCCATTTCCCAGATTGTCATTTTCCAAAATATTGAAATTCCATTCTTCTTTATGGCGAACGTAATTGCTGGCTATAACAATTGTTTCAGCCCAGAATTTATTTTTCTGCTTTGGACCAATCTTTAATAATTTGTCTGCCCATTTTTTGTGGTCTCTCCCCAATCTGTTGCTCAACGAATTAACATGCAGTTTACAGCACTTCTGAAGCCATCTTGAAATTTGTATAATTAAGAGCTGATAGAGGATATCTTTTCTTTCCTCACTCTCTGTAAACTTTAGCAAAAATTTTTGATCTCTAAAACTTTCCGAAAACAATTCTTTGTTACTTAGGGTAGGATTCTTCTTCGAAACCCTCTTTGCAGCCATGAGAAAAGGCCTCTTTTTGGATCGTTCAATCTTTTCGACCTCTCGAAAAATAAAAGCTATCGAAGAAACAAACTCTTCAGCACTTCGCTGAGTTTGCTTATTCAACCATAATTCATGGATTATTAATCTTTGCTCTGGATTGAATGTCATAACTTCCCCGCGAAAAGGCTCATTCTTCTTGCTACTTATGCTTCCAGCTTCAATCATTCATTGCTTGGAATCCCGCGAAGCTGTGTTCTCTACTGAATTCTGTGCTGTATTCTGAAACATCCGGGATCCACGGATACGTGGTGCCTGAATCCTTGGATCCAGGATGATTCTGAACTCTATTTTTGAATACGTGAATTCATGTATTCGCGAATTCATGAATTCTTGAGCGTCGCGAGACGCGACATTGGTGCCCGGCGAGGGACTTGAACCCCCACGCCTTACGGCACTAGATCCTAAGTCTAGCGTGTCTGCCATTTCACCAGCCGGGCAATAGAACTATTTTTTTTCTTTCGAAATCAATTTTGTATATTCAGGAGCGCGAATCAAATTCATCAATTCTTTTTCGCTATCCATCTCGATGCGAACAATCCAACCTTCGTTCATTGGATCATCGTTGATCGACGCAGGATCTTCACCAATTGAAGTATTCACTTCAATCACCGTTCCAGAAACAGGAGCCAACAAATCACTTACTGCTTTTACGCTTTCAACAACGCCGAAAGGTTCACTTTGAGTGACTTTTTGTCCTTCTTCAGGAAGTTCCACGTACACGACTTCACCCAAAGCTTTTTGGGCGTACTCTGTGATTCCAACGGTGACGATATTTTCATCCACGTGAGCCCACTCATGATCTCTCGTATAGTAGTAGTCTTCGCGTACGTTTGACATGATATCTCCCTTAACAATTCAACACTTATAACCATTCCCTATGCCACGAGGCAACGGTGAAAACCCAAGTCTTTTACTTTTTTGGATTCACAAAGGGGGTTTTAACGACCACCGCCTTCGCCGGGCGGCCACGAATATCGATCCATAGCTCTGTACCCTCTACGCTTTGGGCTGTTGGTACGTAAGCAATCCCAATAGCTTCATTCAGGCTTGGGGAGAGCGTTCCACTCGTCACCACGCCTATTTTCTGCTTCGTGGCAGAAAGGACTGCGTATTCCCCCCTGGCGATCCCTTTATCCACCATTTTAAAGCCCACAAGCTTTTGGGAAGGGCCTTTTTCTTGGGTCGCGACCATCAGCGATTTGCCGATAAAATCCCCTTTTTGAGGTTTTACCACCCACCCTAAGCCCGCTTCGATGGGATTGGTTTCGTCGGTGATTTCGTGTCCGTAAAGACTGTATTTCATCTCCGTACGAAGAGTGTCTCGCGCACCAAGACCGATCGGTTTCACTCCAAGGGGAGCTCCCACTTTTAAAAGTTCTCGCCAGAGAGCCACCGCGCCTTTGTTTTCAATGAAAACTTCGAAGCCATCTTCTCCGGTGTAACCGGTACAAGCGACTAAGGCACGCGCGCCCTGAAATTGAGTGTCCAAAAATTTAAAATATCCAAGCGAACTTAATGCTGATCCCAAAATTTTCGAAGTGAGTTCACGGGCCTTAGGACCCTGAATCGCAATTTGTGACCAATCGCCACTCTCATCTTTTATCTCTGCACCTTTGTTATGCGCTCGCATCCACTTCTCATCTTTTTCGATGTTAGCGGCGTTCACGCACACCATGTACTCCTGCTCTTTGGTACAATAGATGATGATGTCGTCGACCAATCCACCTTTGTCGTTAGGAAGTAATGAATAGTGAGCCATCCCCGGCTTTAATTTTGAAACATCATTGGTGGTAAGCCATTGCAAACTCTCAAGCGCTTTAGGACCACGAAACCAAATCTCTCCCATATGAGAGACATCAAAAAGTCCCACAGCCGTGCGAACCGCATTATGTTCCGCACGCAAACCTTCGTACTCCACCGGCATTTCGTAGCCCGCAAAAGGCACAATCTTGGCCCCTGCATTCACATGTTCTTCAAAGAGAAGTGTTCGTTTTAAGCTCATGCGTCTTCCTTCATGCTCAATTCTGCAAGGAGAATTGTATTTTGTAATAACATTGTAATCGTCATAGGTCCTACTCCGCCAGGAACTGGAGTCGCGGCACTCGCCCAACCTTCCAGCTCATCAAAGCGCACATCTCCACAAAGTTTTCCACTCTCGAGCTTGTGAATTCCCACATCGATGACAACCGCCTCTTTTTTGAAATCCTCTTTTCCGAGAAGTCTCGGTTGCCCTGCCGCGACAACAACAATGTCCGCGCGACGAGTGTGGGACCGAAGATCTTTAGTTTTGGAATGACAAATGGTCACGGTCGCCTGAGCGTCCATCAAGAGTTGCGCCATCGGTTTACCAACAATTTGACTACGTCCTACAACCACAGCTTCGCGACCAGAAGTTGGAATTTTATAGTGTTCTAAGATTTTCATCACTCCGTGAGGAGTGCAGGGCTTCACTCGAGGCTGCCCTGTCCAGAGTAGGCCCATACTCCCTGTCGTTAAACCATCCGCATCTTTTTTTACATTGATCAACTCTGTGATTTGCTCTGAAGGAAGATGCTTGGGAAGAGGCAACTGGATCAAAATTCCGTGAACGTGAGGATCGCTATTTAACGTTTGTACAAGTTCCTTCACCTTCTCAAAAGAAGCATCTGCCGGAAGATCATAACGGAAAGATTTGATTCCAATTTCCGCGCAGCCTTTTTCTTTATTACCCACATAAACGTGGCTAGCGGGGTCATTTCCAACCAGCACCACAGCAAGCCCTGGAATTTTTCCATAAAGCTTCTGAAAGTTCGACACTTGGGACCGCATTTTTTCCCGCAAAGTCTTCGAGACTTCGCGGCCATCTAATTTCACCATGTGGCTCAAACTCCTTGAATCACAATAATTTCCCAGCCTCTCGCGTGTCATGCAACCGCTATTGCGTGTTGCCCTATGAAATCTTTACGGATTGACGAATATTGTCATATTTAGTAGAGTAAGAACTTCAATAGCCCGGTAAAAATTGGGCGGTAGAGCTCACCGGATCGAGCCTTCAAGTTGTCGTAGTAACAGTGGTAGTTGAACGGTCGATCTGACCAAGTAATGAAAAGGTGGAATGATGGAAAAAGTAAAGATGTCGAAAGATGGGAACTCAATCAGTTTCGTACAAACAGAACAACTTCCACAATCTCCAAAGAAGTTTAGACAAAGTCCTGAGCTTGAAGGCTTTTACAGATTCATTTTCGAAAACGATATCCGTAAAGAAGCCGGCGACATTATTGAGCGTCTTTTAATGCAACGTAAAGCTTTGAAAACAAAAAAACGCGCTTAATCTTTAAATAAAATTAAATTTATAAAAATCCCAAGTCCACAAGCCTTGGGATTTTTTTTGTCCGAAACACGTACAGCTTAAGCGCCGACTCTCATTCCTTACGACTCATGATCGTCCAGAGTTTGCTTTGCCTCCATCCCATGGAGGCAAAAATGAAAATAATTAAAAATAACCGCGGTCAAAGTCTTATCGAATATCTCGTCTTAGTAGCACTTATGGGTATCGCAAGTATCGGTGTCGTGAAACTCATGAATCACACACTCAATGCGAAGTTCGCTCAAGTGGTCAATGCTCTCAACGGAAAAGACGAAACAGAAATTCAGACAGACAAAGTCACAGAGACCCACTACTCCCAAAAAAGTTTAGGCGACTTCTTTCAAGGTACAAGTACGAAATGAGGAATCGTAAAGGCCAAGGCCTTCTCGAGTTTCTTGTAGGCTCGGGAGTCCTTCTACTTTTTATTCTTGTGAGCGCACCATGGTTTTACTTTGGTTTTACCAAACTTTGGGTTCGTCATTGTGCTTACGAAGCTCTGATTTGTCTTTTGGAACAACAGCCAACGGCCGCTTGCACCCAGCAAATGAATCAGCGTCTTCTACAATTTTTAAAATTAGGCCAACTTGAAAAAAGTTGGTCTAAAAGATTTTCCGATAAAGTGAGTTCACGAGTGGAGTTTCGAATTAACTCCCAATAGATCGTGATCGAAGGAATGACAATGAGGTCCCTTCAATGACTCAAAGAGGAAATAATTTTTTAATGACA
>JBFWOZ010000066.1:0-12359 GCA_050250255.1 Bdellovibrionales bacterium
AAGAAAAAGACACCGAGATAAGAGCGAAAATAAAAATACTTTTCATGAATTTCATAAACCCACCTTTGGTGGGAAGAGAAATGTCTTAATTCATTTTTAAGGTCAACCTAAAAACGACAAGCCGCGAGAACTCTTTCGAGAGGAATCGACGCGTAGGCCTCGCGCTCAAGCTCAAAGAGATCAGAAATCTGATGAAAATCCCCCTCGGCACAGACGGTGCTATCTTTGGGCCCTAAAGGTCCCCATCTTAAAGGCGAAGCGAGTCCCATCAATGTCACCGTGGGTGTTCCCATCGAGGCGGCGACAAACTGTAAGGAACTCGTATTCGTCACGAGAAACTGAGCACCACCCACCAGATCTGCGAGATCCATAAAGGTTTTTGGCTGAATGATTCGAAAATCTCCACCCGCCACCTCTTGAAGCCAAGATGTTTCTTTTGGTGCTCCCACCACGACCACTTCGGTACCTTGATTTTTTAACCGGAGACAGAGTTCACGAAACTGAGCCGACGGCCACGCTTTTTCGCGTCGGCTTGAAGTCGGATTGATCAATATGTATTTTGATTTTTCAAGCTGCCATAAAGACTTTAATTTCATTTCGTTTAAACGCTTGAGGGCAGGCAGACCCGATTTTATTAATGGAAACGGAAGCGGCACAGATTCTTCAGATCCGTCGGCGCCTGCGACGAGCGAGTACCAATCCCGTTCATGAATCTCCGGCTCTTTTCCTAACCATGGAAACCAATGAGTGTAGAGCCACTTCATGTACCAAGGAGAACTTCCAATTCGCACGGGCACCTGTGGCCATGCAAACCAAGAAAATCGGTAAGACTCAATTCGCAAATTCACCGTAACTTGAACATTTTTAGCAAAATCCGCTAAAGATCTTTCGCCTCTCACCGCGACCCACTCCGAAGTACCTGAGAGCTCAAACATCTGCGCCGTTTTCCCGTTTTCACAAACAAGAACTCCGTTTATCTGAGGCCACTGTGCGGGATCAATCAAATCGAGCCAAAGAGGACTCCCCACAATCCAAATTTTTGCGAGAGGGAATCGTTCACAAGTGAGTTTGAGCGCTTCGAGAGAAACCAAAAGGTCTCCGAGCGCCCCCACACGAATCCACATCACTTGTTGAACATTGTTTTTCATTTTATAAAGGGAGTTTCACGCCAATATTATTTTCAAGAGCGATTTTATAAATGTGAATCGCGGTCGCCATATCGTCGAGAGCAATTCCAAGGTTGATTGCCATCGTGCGCTCTTCAGGTTTTTCTCGCCCAGGCTTTTTCCCCGCCACGATTTCCCCAAGATCCGCATATGGGGACGGAGTCGTTTGGAAATAACCCGCTTTACGGTAATATTCCATCTGAAGAACATCGTCCGTCGCCAATTTATCCACCTGTTTGAGGGACGGAGCTTGCCAGAAAGAATCAAAGTCGACCGGACTTGCAAACGCCCCTTCCGAAAGCCAGCCAGCTTCAATGGGAGGACTTGGTTTTTTCAAGATAGGACCACTTGTAACAACAAGATCTAAATTTTTCACGGCCTCCTCAGCTCGAGTCACTGGTTCCACATCAATATTAAAACGCGCACTCATGTCTTCGGCAAACTTCCGAGAAATTTCCGGATGCAGATCATAAGCTTTCACTTTTTTAATTTTAAAAAGGCAAAAGAGCGCCTCTAAGTTGCTCCGTCCCTGAACACCACAGGCAACAATTCCAACGCTCGAGCTTTCGGGGCGAGCCATATATTTTGCTGCTACCGCAGTCGCGGCCCCCGTTCTCTGGGCGGTGATCCACGTACAATCCATCACCGAGAGAGGAATCCCCGTCTCTGGATCATTCAAAATCAAAAGTCCCGTGATGTACGGAAGACCTTTTTCCTGATTCTTCGGATAACCCGAAACCCATTTCATTCCAGCGGAACCAAGACTTGGAATGTAAGCCGGCATCGCATGAATAAAAGCGTCGGGTTGAGTATGAATACCAGGTTTTGGCGGCATTTCCACTCGGCCATGTCCTTTTTCAACAAACATTTTCTCGAGAGAATCGATGATCTTCTTCATGGGAAGATTGATTCGCTCCACGTCCTGCTTTGTTAAATAAAGAAGTTCTTGTTTCATCATTCGGCCAATTCCATTTTCGCAATCGTCTGAAGTTGCATGTTGCTCGTACCTTCATAGATTTGACCGATTTTGGCATCACGGAAATATTTTTCGACTGGATATTCTTTGGTGAATCCGTTTCCACCAAATAAATCCACCGCCATCGAACAGATTTTTTCTGCAGATTTGGAAGAGTAATACTTTGCAATCGCGGCCTCTTTTACAAAAGGCTGACCAGAATCTTTTAAGCGAGCCGCATTGTACACAAGCACGCGAGCCGCCTCGAGCATGATACGCATTTCAGAAAGTTGAAATTGAACTCCTTGAAATTTGTAAATGGGAGAACCGAATTGTTCGCGACCTTTGATATAATTGAGAGTAGCATCGTAAGCCCCTTGCGCAATTCCCACCATCTGAGCGCCGATTCCGATACGTCCTTCATTGAGAGTTTCGATCGCAATCTTATATCCCTTGCCCACTTCACCAATCACATTTTCTTTTGGTACTTGGCAGTCTTCAAAACGAAGTTCACAAGTCGAGCTTGCACGGATTCCCAGTTTGTCTTCTTTTTTCCCTACAGAAAATCCAGGAAAACCTTTCTCTACTAAGAAAGCGGTGATTCCCTTGTAACCTTTTGCAAAATCCATGTTGGCAAAAACGATAAAGAGATCGGCCTCTTTCGCATTCGTAATCCAAAGTTTATTTCCATTAAGAACAAAACGATCTCCACGCTCTTCGGCTTTCAAACGAAGCGCGAAAGCGTCTGATCCGCTGGAACTTTCGGAAAGAGCGTAAGCCCCAACCCACTCACGAGCCATTTTAGGAAGATACTTTTGTTTTTGTGCTTCGGTGGTCCAACGAAGAAGAGCGTTTGTCACAAGAGTGTTTTGTACATCTACAAGTACGCCCACAGAACCATCGATACGCGAAAGCTCTTCAACCGCTAAACAAGCCATCGTGAACGAGCCACCCGCGCCGCCGTAACTCTCTGGAGTTTCAATGCCCATCAAACCCATTTCAAAAAACTTTTTCACAAGTGCTGGATCCATTTGAGCCATCTCATCCATTTTATGTACGAGAGGTTTGATTTCGCTCAGAGCAAAGGATCGAATCGCTTCACGAAAAGCATTTTCGTCGTCGGAAAAATGAGTAACAGCCTTGCGTTCTTGAGAGTGGGACACGAGTCGCTCCTTTTTTATAAGTTCGTCGTTCTAAGATCCTGTATCTAAAGATAAATGTGACAATACCCGCGCATTTTGCTAGTTAACTATCTTGAAGTCAAAGACAGGCTAAAAGCCAAAACAGGAGTTTTTATGAGTACCTCACCCGTACGTGTTCTCGTGGCAAAACCCGGTTTGGATGGTCATGATCGCGGAGCAAAAGTGGTCGCACGTGGCTTAAGAGACGCTGGCTTCGAAGTGATTTACACAGGCCTCCACCAAACTCCCGAAATGGTGGTCACTGCCGCAATGCAAGAAGATGTGGATATTGTTGGCTTATCTATTCTCTCAGGAGCCCACGTTCCCCTCGTAAAAGCGATTCACAAACTGATGAAAGATCAAAAGTTGAACAAACCTATTTTTGTCGGTGGAATCATCCCCGATGATGACGCACAACTCCTCATCAAAAGCGGCGTAGCAGCCGTTTTCGGTCCCGGCACTTCCATGTCAGCAATTGTTGAAGGGATTCAAAAAATCCTTTCACCGCGAAAATCTGTTTCCAAAAAACTAGCCCTTAAAAAGTCGGCGGTTAAAAAAGCACTGCTCAAAAAAACCAAATAAGGAAAGTACGGACACACTTTTGGGACGCATCAAGTCCCAAAAGTGTGTCCGTACTTTTTAGCAGCCGCTTGTTTCGGTGGGCGGAGCTTGGTTCACGCACGTTGGGCTTTTGAGCGGACAAGAAATTCTCACATGCATGTGATGATGGTGATTTGGATAGATGATCAAACGACGAAGCAGGTCGTTCTTCTGAACATCGACTCCCTTCGACTTAAAATAACTGCAAAAAGCCTTCTTTACCGCCGAATGAACAAAAATTCGCGCGACACGTCCTGAACCATAAAGCCCTTTGAGTAAAGCCACATTCCGTTCGATATCAAACTCTGGTGAGATTTTTCCATTCACCACCATTGATTGAAAATCCGCTCGCTCACCCACATTCGTATGTCTACGAGCTATGTTAAAATACGCGATGTCGGCATCAAGGCCATTTTGATGACTGCTGTGTCCTCCTGCCTTCCCTCCACGCTGGGACGTGAGGTCGCCAATGAGAAGACGATCACCTTGAGGAAAATATTTATGCACATATTCGGCACCCTTTGCTAACACCACGCCTAAATCATAGGTTGCAAAACGATTTGTGCCTTGAGGGTTCAATTTTACGAAGCCCACTCCGCTCGCAGGCATGACGGTACTACTGATGATGGAACCCTTCGCATAAAACCCTCGTGCTTGTTCTATAGGTCCTTGAGTCCATTGTTGGCCAGATAAAACCTCATCGCTTCCAAAATCAGTGCTGATATCTCCCGCCATTGGATCAGAATTTTGTTGAGCAAAGATATTTTCACCACAGCCGGTTACGGCGAATAAAAAAACGACAAACGTAAAAATGCTAAGCAGCTTTCTCATGATGTTTCTCCGTTACATTTTTGTGTTGGAAAAAAATTTCCTCACAAAAAAAGTAGATTCACAAGTTTCCCTGCAAAAAAATAAAATTAATTAATTTTAATCTTGATTAATACGGTGCAATTTACTCCAAGCCCTTGGTCTAGTATTGCTCCGTTTTCTCTCAGAGATCCTCAATTTACGAATATTATGAGAACAGGTGAGGTGGGGCTTGAGACGAGTCATTGACAAGGATGTCAAATCGCTAAGGTGGATTTTTATCCTCGGCCTTCTTGTCTCTTGCCAAAAGACAACCGATCAACAAATCTACTTAGCACCTCAAGAACGCAGTGAAATGCTTCTCGCCGAGAACATTTCTTCCCAATTAAAAATATGTTCTTTCAATATTCAATTTCTTGGTGCTTCAAGAGTGCGAGAAACGAGTGCTCTTTCACAGATTCTCAAAAAAGCAGGCTGCGACATGGTTGTGGTGCAAGAGCTGATTGCCCCACCAGATGTGCGAAGACTTCCAGCTTCTAAATATTATGGTGAAGAACGTATGCCTCAATTTCCGGGAACAAATCAAGAATGGGTTCCTAACGATAGAAGCACGGATTTTTTTGAAAGAATGTATGAAGCGGGATTTGATAATTTCGAGATGTCAGAAGAAGACACTGGACCCGGTCCAAAAAATCATATCAACAGCACGGCGACCGAATGGTGGGTGGTGTTTTTTAAATCAAGAAAAGTGGAAGTTCATTCGGTGCTCCCCACAGGTTTTGTCAGCGGCCCTTTGGCTCAAAATCCTAATTGGGACCGCGTACCCTACGCGTTTTCTTTTCGTTGTAAAAACACTGTTCGCGAAAACCAAACAGATTTCACCCTTCTTTCCGTACATCTCCACACCGGGGCAACTCGCGCAAACGCTCTTCGAAGAAAAGCGGAGCTGGAGAAACTTTACCGCTGGATTGATTTAAGAAAGAGATCCATCACCGAACGCGACTATTTTATTCTGGGAGATATGAATATTGAGGATGGGCAAGAGCTTACAGACGTGACTCAATCGACTCCTTATCTTTCTCTCAATACTCTGGCAAGATTTCCAACAAACACCAATCCCAACAATCCTCGGCCTTATGATCACATGATTTATAATCCCAGCGACTCACATGAGATCGCTCCCCTTCAAAACCTTCAAGTATTAGATCTTGTAAAGGCCGCCAAGGCTTACTGGACCTCATCGGGCTACCCCGGCACTCCTTATGACCACAATCGCTTCCGTATGAGCTACTCAGATCATAATCCTATCGCCTTCACCCTCTCCTGCGAGAACGACGACGATTAAACGACGACTCATTTAAATATTATGAAGTATGAATTAACGTATGAGGCCTAATAAACGAATCAAATGAGCTTCTAAGAACATTAGCTTTCCATTAAATTCTGGTTTGCACCCTTTTGAAGAGCCTGTAGCTCCTGAAGGTTTTTGAGTACCAATAATCAATTGCTCGGGGCAAAGTGTTCCATCCGCGACCGTGATTTCCGAGAAAATATCTAAAGATTCATCTCCGGTGATTTCACGAATCAGTGTTTTACAGTAAGAACCTTCCACTAGTACTTTTAGAAAAGGGATACGAAACCTTTTATCCAGAGCTTCGCCTTCCATCATCACCGGATAACCATGTAGAGACATAGAGATTTCCCAACTATTTTCTGAAGTCTTACGAAATTTTGTCCATGTTCTCAGATCTCCCACATAATCAATCGTCTTCTTGTTAATAAGCTTCTTTTTCATCTCAAAGTAAGTGGAGTTCAATGCAGGCGTGTTTTCATAAAAAGAAACCGTGCTGTGAATGCCGCGATAAATGTCGTTCATACTTTGAGCATACACTTCACCATTCGTTTCTTTTAAAATTTGGCCGACGTATGGAGGTGTGGAACCTAGTGAAAACAGAGTGTTAGCTTTACGTAAACGACAAACTCTCTGCTCAAATGCATCAGCATCTTGAGCATGAGAAACTTGAGCAAAAATAACGAGATTTAAAATGACAAGAAATATCCCCATAACCAAGAGCTACAGGATTACTGGGAATACTGACAGCAGGCTTTCCCTTTATTGAAAATAATGCCCTTAAGAACACTTTTATTCGCAGGTGAGCTAGAACTATTTTTTAGAATGTTTCGCAGTGATGAGCGTGTGGATATTACCGCGTACGTTGAAGTCGCCAACGACTTCCATTTCCCAAGGATCTAAAAGATTGATCATATCTTGGAGAATCACGTTCACCACATCTTCGTGATACACATTTTCGTTACGAAAAGAGTTGATGTAGAGCTTTAAAGATTTGAGCTCGACACATTTTTGATCGGGAACGTACCTGATTTTGATCGTCGCGAAGTCGGGAAATCCACTACGCGGGCAGAGGCAAGTGAACTCCGGGCAAGTGAATTCGATGGTGTAACGGCGATCTTTGGTGCGATTTTCAAACGCTTCCAATTCGTTTTCTTCGATCATTTTTTGGCCGTACTTTTTTTCCATCATCCACTTCCGCTCGTTCTAACCCATTACTTGTAGTTCTGCTCAACACCTTTGTTCAAAATATACTGATACATGTATTGGCTCGCTAAATGGCTGAACATTAACTGAGCATCTTCACATACACCGTAGTTATGAGATTTAAAGTGAATCGCGTGATGGCTCAACTCTAAAAGTTTTCCACCGGAAAATCCTACAAGACCAATCACTTTGCCGTCATTTTTTCGTGCAAACTCCACAGCTTTTACAACATTTGGAGAATTCCCAGAAGCCGAAATAGCGATGAGCACGTCACCAGGGCGCCAGAGGTTTTTAAGCTGCTCGGTAAAAACCGTTTCGTAACCGCAGTCGTTCGCGTAGGCAGTGAGTAAGCTCATGTTATCGGAAAGACCTAGAACTCGCATACGACGTTTGCCTTCAGCGCTACTTCCTTTACTGAAGTCATTTACCATATGGTTTGCAGTTCCTGCGGAGCCGCCGTTTCCACAAATATAGATCGTATTTTCGGTTTTATAAGCCTGTTCAAGAACCGTCATGATTTCGGTAAACTTAGGGGTTAAATATTCATTAAAAACAGGAAGAACTTCTTCCATGTATTTAGCCGCAAATGTTTTTGGATCTCTGTATTCAACTTGCTTCATCACCATCTCCTTAGCCGACAAATATAATCCGGCTTCCCCATTTTTCAAACCGGGTTGGAATATACCTTAAATGTTTTAATTCTTCTTTTACTTTTTTCTGCTTATCAAGGGGACATAGGAACATCAGGAATCCCCCACCGCCGGCACCCAAAATTTTGCCTCCCCAGGCGCCCGCTTTTAACGCCGCTTGGTAGGATTCATCAATTTGAGTCGTCGAAATTCCTGAAGCCATTTGTTTTTTAAGCTCCCAACCCTCGTTGAGACGTTCTCCAAAGGCCTTCAAAGGTTCGCCATTTTGCAGGATTTTTGCCATCGGTTGGACCATGTTTTTCATGGAACGAAGAAAATCCCGCTTCGCATTGGTGTTTTCTTTTTGCTCAGAGAGAATTTTAGACGCCGATCGAGTTTGGCCTGTGTAGAAAAGCATGGTGGATTGTTCTAGTTCTATCAAAGTTTTCTCCGGGCAAATCACCGGCTCGACCTTTACTTGCCCGCTAGGGAGAAATCTCGTCACATTAAAACCACCATAGGCAGCAGCGTACTGATCTTGCTTCCCGATGGGCTCTTTTAAATCTTCAATCTCAATGCGACTAGCTTCAGCGGCCAAATCTTCCGCCGATTGAAAAGTTCCTTCATGCGCTTTCATGGCATGAAGTAGTCCTACTGTGAAGCTGCTACTACTACCAAGACCCGTCCCTGAGGGAATATCGGCCATAGAGATCAGTTCTAAGCCTTTGCCCTGAGGAGCATACTTTTTTAAAACCGTGCGAAAGATGGGATGTTCAATTTGATCCACGCTCTGACAGATTTCGGTTTTGCTATAGGAGAGGCGATAGGAGTCGTCAAAACGTGGGTTGACCGTGATGTACATGTATTTGTCCAGCGCCGTGGATAAAACCATCCCCTCTTCTTCTTGATAAAAAGAAGGCAGGTCGGTTCCTCCGCCCATAAAACTGAGCCTAAATGGCGTCCGGGAAATAATCACCTAATCGCTCCTCAAAGAGTTTGAGACGTTCACTGGTTCCTATATCATAAAAACGTTCATTCACCAAAAAAGCACCGAGTTTTTGCTTGGCGATGAGCCCTTTCCAAAGGGATTCCAAGCTAAAACTCTCCTCGGGGGTCTCGGTAAAAAGCTCTTTATTTAAAACGTAGACTCCAGAATCAATGTATTCGAAGCCATTTTCAAGACCACCATTCTTTTGGTAATCAAGAACCAAGTCGTTTTTAATTTTCAAATTGGAAGGAACCGGCGACTTTTTCACGTCAGGAAAGTACGTGAGTGAAGCCTCAAGCCCGCGGTCGAAATAATCTTCCACCATCTCGGCATATTCCATCTTTAAAAAACTATCACCGTTGAGAAGCACGAAATGATCGTCGAGATGTTTTTTCGCATAAACAATAGCCCCGCCCGTTCCCATTTGTTTGGGTTCGATGGACACTCGCATATTTAAATCAAGTTCGAGAGAGTTGATGTAATCTTCAATTTGTTCGCCAAGATGGCCTGCCAACAACACCACATCTTCAAAGCCCTGCTCTTCGATATCGAGGAGTTGCCAGTAAAGAAAAGGATGTCCTCGCACTTCCACAAGAGGTTTAGGAATTTTTTCGGTGATCGGTCGAAGGCGCGTTCCTAAGCCTCCAGCTAAAATGACAACTTGGTCGATTCGACTCATTCTTCAAACACTTCTGAGATGATTTCATTAATGGCTTTTTTAATCGCTTCGTCGCTCGTAAGCTTTGGTTTGTAACCTTGAGATTGAAAACGACTTCCATCAAGCCACGTGAAAGCGACGTCCCCGACCCAGCCACGATCACTCTTTTCGAAGAGAACCTCGGCTTGCTCGCCCGTTTTGACGGCGACCTGTCGAGCCACCTCTTCGGCAATAAAACGAACGTTGGTTACGCCCTCGCTCGCCAAATTAAAAATTTGTAATGGGCCAAGTGTGTTTTCAAATCCAAAAATCATTCCGTCCACGCAATCACTCACATGAAGATACGACTTTTTCTGAGTCCCATTGCCAAGAACCTGTAAGCTTTTTGGATTCTTTTTTAATTTGTTTGAAAAATCATAAATGGCTCCATGGGTTGCATGAGAGCCCACGATATTCGCGAAGCGGTAAATCCAGATTTCCATATTACAGTTGTGAGAAAAAGCCGTGCAGAGTGCTTCACAGCCGAGCTTACTCGCTCCGTAAAAAGAAATGGGGATGAGTGGACCGTAACTTTCAGGGGTCGGCTTCACGGTGGCTTCGCCATAGATTGCTGAAGTCGAAGCAAAAACCATTTTTTTCATTTTATTTACGCGCATCGCTTCGAGCGTGTTGTAGGTGACGATCGTCCCAAGTTTCAAATCCACATCAGTATTATTTGCTCCTTGAGAAATATCGGAATTGGCCGCCATGTGATAGACAAGATCATGCCCCGCCATTTCTTTTTTGAGGCGCTCAAGATCCAGGAGATCTGCTTTGACGAATTTAAATTTCTTATTTTTTTTACACTCGCTGAGAAACTCTTCTTTTCCCAAGTGAAGATTGTCATAGGCCGTCACTTCATACCCTTTACTTAACAGCTTAAGGCAAAGATGACTGGCAATAAATCCCGCACCGCCGGTGACAAATACTTTCATTTTAAACTTTTCCCATCAGTGAAAACTGCAATCTGTTTTTGAGTGTGGGTTTAAATAAAAAACTCACCGAAGATTTGTTGAAATTATACTCAGGAGAATGATCTAGTTCTCCCTCTCTCATAATTTTATCAAATAATTTAAGATAATCATCGGTCATTCGCGAAAGACTAAAGTAACTTTCAATCGAATGACGACATTTCATAGGATCAATGGATTTTACTTTTTCTGCCGCTTCCAAAAGCTCTGCATAGTTACGGCAAACAACACCCGTTCCATCCCGCACAAGCTCGGGCATACAACCATTTGGTGTGGTGATCACGGGAGTTCCGCATGCGAGCGCCTCCAGAGGTGCGGCCGCGCATGGTTCGTCCCAGTTGGTTGGATAAATGAGCGCGCGTGCATTCGCGAGAAGCTGTAGTTTTTGATCTTCGTCCACGAGGCCGTTATAATGAATGTTCCCGCGAGAAATTCCACTGCCACCCATGATTTCTAAACGTACGCCCACATCATTGGCCCAAGCGATGGCGGTTTTCACGTTTTTCACCCGCCAAGTTGTACGAGCAAGAAACACGTAGTAATCCTGCTTTTTCGTCATGACAGGATAATGATTTTGATCAACGCCGTTATAAATAAAGTATTTCGCATTGTGATTGCGAGCATGGCTCTCACTTAAAAAATTCGTGTTCGCAAAATATTTTTCGTCTTCATGACCATTTCCATGAATCGTTACGACAAAAGGAATTTTGGGTCTTATATGAAGTGGCTGATGCGAATGAAGAAAATCAACACCCGAAAGATTCAGAGTTTGGGCATCGCCGGTAAAACCCTGAGGTAAAGCTCGCACTTCGGCCCCCGGAATTTGGCTGCCTTCACGGCAAAACACAACAACGCTGTGACCGCGGCGCTGATATTCTTCAGCTAAGGTCACAACAATACGTTCAATGCCACCGTAGCCTTTGGGAGGCAAAAGGGAGTCATGGAGAAGGGCGATTTTCATGGCTTTAGGTGTAGCAATTTTGCTTGTAAGAATAAACTCTTAGCTGATGACGAAATGTGTTAACCCCAAGAACTTCCAGAGATTAGCCAAGTGGGGTTCCCTGATGAAATCTCAGCTTCCAGCCATCTCGTGTTTTAGACCAAATCGAGCAACGATTCGCTCTCTCAAGGTGTTCATATTTTACTTCGCTGAGATAGGTCACCAAAGCGTTGTTCTCGTCCAATGGGTGCACTTGAAAATTTTGGAGAGGTAATTGGGCGTTTATTTCTTGAGGTGAAACAGCAATTATTTCGGCTCTGCTATAAAGGCGGCCAGACCGACCAAATTCAAAGAAATCTGTCGCGAGTACATTCTCGATGTAGTTCGGATCAAATCTCGTTTCCGATCGCCAAAGGGATTCTTCGAGATTTTTTAATTGATCGATGTCGGATTGGGTGAATTCCATCGAACGTACTTAATCATTTTGAATGATGATGTCCAGCATTCCTGCCAACGCGGCTATAAGATTGATGAAGATTTGCTGCGTAAGCTTGAAAAGCTAAAAGCACTGACTTCTCATAAGAATAAAAATTTCCGGGATGTAATTACAAATTTAGTAGAACAAGAGCTGAAACATCAGGAATCGAAAAGGTCTTCTCCAAAACCAACTAATGGCTTTTCGCCGACGCTTGGTCAACGCGTTAAAATCTCGATACATACCTTCGACTGCTCTGTGCAAATCCACTGCTGTCCGGTTTAATTAGATATTCATAACCATCTGTAATTCGCGCGGGTGGCGGGTTACACGGGGCAGACGGCCTAGAAGGCGCGACAGTGGCTCACGAAGAAGCAAAAGCACCCCAATAAC
>JBFWOZ010000067.1:0-12124 GCA_050250255.1 Bdellovibrionales bacterium
TTCTGCTTCGAAGTTCAGAAAGGCTGAAATATCTCAGCAGCCGACTGTGACTAACACGGGTTCAAGCATCACCGAAAAGTAGGTTCGATTTATCGGTTGATAGGTTTCTTAGATGACTCTTGCGCTGCTGGAGTCGTTTCTTTTTTTGCAGCCGTATTGGCCGTTAGAGGTACATCGGCTTTCGCGCAAATAGCACAACTCGTTTTTGTTTGATCCTGAAAGTCAGCGTCAAAGCTTGCCCCGCCAGTGAGAACATTTTCTTGAGAATCACCGAAATTGGATTCGGCCATGGCATAGCTCACAGAGCCTAAACTTAAAATCGAAATAAAAAAGAGAACTTTCAACACACCAAACTCCTTCTTGGTTCTTGTAGTACAACTATAATCCTAAATCAACACCAGCAGGCTCAACAACCTCGAGCAGATTGTTAAACGCCCCAGCAACCTGTACCGCAACGGTAGGGCCGGCGGGGCTATCCACCTTATTGATCTCGCCATTGTTTTTATAAGAAACCTGAAGTGTTCCTACTCCTGGCCGCTCAACAGTGGCGGGTTTGCCAAATTTGTTTTCGTATTTGATATTCACTTGGCGTTTTGCCTGATCCATCAAACTTGTAATGCGTCCAACATGATCGTAACCAAGGTTTACAATTTGACCTTTTTTGTTTTTCGCATAAGTAAGATTGCATTTATAGTCATACTTATAGTTTGTCGATAGTCGGCCTTGAGATACTTTGCTGACTTTTTTGCAAGCTTCATCATATTCAAACGCGACTGCCAATTTTCCTTCGGTACGCTTTGCGAGGAGGCCCGTACGTTCGTTATATTCGAATTTTGTTGTTCGACCATTTTTAGTGATGGAAAGAGGGCGTCCAAACACGGGATGGTAAGTGATATCCTGAGTTTCGTTATTGTTCTTAATTAATACGCGAGAAAGATAAGTGTCGCCCTTTTGTTCGTTGGTTTTGTACCAAAACTCATAGCGACCTGTAGTAACGACTTTGTCGTTACATTTTTTTGTCACAGTAGACCAATAATGTTGTTTTGGATCATCTTTTGAAAGTTCGTACTTGTACTCTTCTTTACAATTGTCGCGGTCTTTGAAGCTCGTGACCCAGTCTTTGTTCGTATCGTAAGTGATTGTTTTTTTTGTTTTGTCTGGAAAGTCGATGCTCACGAGGTTGTGGAGATCATCGTAAGCGTAGCGGTACACGTTGCCGAAACCATTTTTAACCGTATCAAGATCATTTAAATTTTTAAATGTATACTCAGCACCTACACCATTTGGACCCGTGATTCGTTTTACTTTTTTGTTCGAGTAAAAGCTAAAATTGAGCTTCTTTCCGTTGTTATCGACCACATCTCGAAGTGTTTCGCCAGCATAAGTGAAGGCGAGCGAATTTCCGTTTTTATCCACGAGTTGTACGAGGCGACCTTGAAAATCAAACTTTTGAGTTTCCCCACCTGGAAGTTTGCGGTGGTAGTAAGAATCACGAAGTTCGATAAAGTCTGGGCCACGTCCATTCGCCATAAAGCGACCGGCTTTTTGTAATTTCGATTGTAAGCCAAGATCTTCCATCATCTTGTCTCGAAGACGACGATCGTTCTTGAGCTGGTTTGTTAAGTCGCTCAAGTAAGATCTCGTGAGATGAGAGCTTGTGCTTCTGAGTTTGGTAATTATTTGTTGAATCACAACATTCACATCTTTTTTAGAAACGTTAGATGGCATATAGATCACTTCAAGACCGGCACCACACTCGGTAAGCTTGAGATTTCCTTCGGCGCTAATCTCGAGTGAAGTCTCGAAATCGGAGCACCAACCAAATCCGAACATACCGTTGAAGAGTGAGCGGCTGTTGTAAGTTCGCTGTACGCGAAGGTTATAGCCAGACCCCTGGATCTCAAGATCTATCCACGTTTCAGCGTAGTTGGCGTTTCTCATATCGACTAATGCGAAAGCAGAAACTGGAAGAAGCGAGATTAAAAGAATGAAGTGTTTCATCATTTCCGTGACTCCTGGTTACACTTTGATTTTAACAATATTTCGAATCATCAAGCCACCCGTAATTTGGAGGGCTAGCATTGCGAGCAAGAAGAAAACACCTAAGGTCGTGGTGAAGAGAGGTCTGATGTACGCTGGGTCCATAATGGCGAACATAAACAGAAGAAAAAATGGAACCATGGTGATGATAACTCCTTGCATGACCCCTTGAGCAGTTAAAGCTTCGATTTTCTTTTCAATCTTCTGTCTTTCACGAATTGTCTCGACGATAGTCGAGAAAGTTTCGCCGAGATTACCGCCGGTTTCCCTTAAAATATTCACCGACAGCACAAACATTTGTACTTCTGCTCTGGGAATACGGTTTGCGAGTCCAGTAAGGGCTTCTTCATAGCTTAGCCCTAATCTCATTTGTGAGATTACTAGACCAAACTCCTGGCTGATCGGATTTCCCATGTTTTCTACAACACGTTCCATAGATTGAGGAACACTAAGTCCACTTCGTACACCGTTGCCCATAATAGTAAGTCCGTCCACCATTTGATCACCAAATTGTGAACAACGTTTGTTGTACATGTAATCCACTATGTATTTTGGAAGCGTCCAGCCGAGGGCGGTCATAATACAAAACATCAATGTCGCTGGAAAAAAATTTGGCCAGAGGAGAAGAAAAAATAAAAAGCCAATTCCAAAACTCATAAGGAGCATGACAATGGTAATGCGCTTTTGATCAATCTCCACGAACATAAGATCAAGCTTTTGAATTACATAATCTCGCTGCCCTAAGCTTTTTCGGTGAAGCCAACTAAGAATCGTATCAGACCAGTTATAGCTCACGATAAAAATGGAAATACCCAAAAGCGGAATAAGCACCCAATCGTTCGAAAAAATTCCCATTAGCTACCTCCGCTTGCTTTTTTTACAGGTGGAGTGTTCTGTGGATTTGTTGAAGTCGTATTATTGGTGAAAAGAGTTCTTGGAATCTTCACACCTCGTCGTTCAAACTCTTCAATGAAAGAAGGGATCAATCCCATAGCCTGGAATTGGCCAATGATTTTTCTATTTTTATCAAAGCCTTCTTCTTTGAATCGGAAAATTTCCTGTAGGGTCACTGTTTCTCCCTGCATGCCGACAACTTCTGTAATACTAATGATTTTTCGTGTACCATCAGAAAGACGAGAAATTTGGATGATTAAATCTACCGCACCAGCAATTTGTTCGCGAATCGCGCGTGCGGGTAAATCCATTCCTGCCATCATACAGAGAGTTTCTAAGCGACCGATGGCTTCGCGAGGACTGTTTGAGTGAACCGTTGTCATAGACCCATCGTGACCGGTGTTCATGGCAGAAAGCATATCTAAAGCTTCACCACCCCGACACTCTCCTACAATGATTCGATCAGGACGCATACGAAGTGTGTTGCGAACAAGATCGCGGATTGTGACCGAGCCGGTACCCTCCATGTTCGCAGGTCGCGTTTCAAGCCTCACGACGTGAGTTTGTTTCAATTGAAGTTCGGCGGCATCTTCTACCGTGATAATTCTTTCGGTCGTAGGGATAAAGCTTGAAAGCACATTGAGAAGTGTGGTTTTACCAGATCCGGTACCGCCCGAAACAATTACGTTCAGTCCGTTTTCCACACAGATTTTTAGGAAATCGACCATGGATTGAGTCATCGATCCCCATTCGAGGTAATTTTTTGTCGTGATAGGTTTTTTAGCGAATTTACGAATTGTCACTGCAGGGCCATCAATTGAAAGAGGTTCAATAATGGCGTGCACTCGGCTTCCATCTTTTAAGCGCGCATCCACATAAGGTGTTTTTTCATCAATGCGGCGGCCAAGAGGAGTCACGATACGTTCGATCACGTTTCTTAATTGTAAATTCGAGGTGAATGTCACATCGCTTTTTTGAACTTTGCCTGATTTTTCTACGAAAATGGTATCCCGTCCATTCACCATGATTTCCGTTACGCTTTCATCATTGAGAAGATCTTCGAGAGGGCCGAGGGCCAAAGCCTCGTCTAAGATTTCTTTCACAACTTGGACGCGTTCGTTACGAGGCATATTTGCCTGTTCACGATCTACGAGTTGAGAGATCACCTGCTGTGTCTTTTGTTTAAGCGCTAATTCTTTTGCTGGATCACCATTTGTATCCGTGAGCCCTTTTTTGAGATCAAGTGCTTTAATGAGTTCTGAGTGAATACGCATTTTGAGAAGCGTTCGCGGATCCAGTGGCTTCACGGCCGGTTTCATGGGACTTGCATCATCGCTTGTCGTTTCAGATTTTTTGATTTGCAAAGTGGTGGGACGTTGCACGTTTTGTAGACGCTGCAAAATTCCACCAGATGCAATATTTCGAGCGAGATCGTGGTAACTGGCACTCATAGGAGTTTTACTTTGGCTCACGACAAAAGGACTTGAGCGTTGTAAAGCAGCGGTCGCAGTCACATCATCTTGAGGAATAACCGCGATGACTTGTTTGCGTAAAGTTTGCGAAACCATTTGTGGGGATAGCCCATTCGGGCTTGTCTTATTAAGAACTATTTGAATCATATCGCTGGGTAATGTGGCGCGAGCTAATTCATTCAGTAATCGGTAAGTTTGATTGACGGCGAGAATCTCTGGAGTCGTCAGAACTAAGCACAAAGTAGAAACGGTGAGTGTGCTCATCTGTACGGGGCCTAATTCGGAACCAAGATCGATAATAATGTAATTGAAGAATCGAGTAAGGTTTTCAAGAGTTCTCACGAGAGTATCAGGTTCGCATCCTAATTGTTCGTCGGGAGATCGCACGGCCGCTAAATAATAAATTCCGTTAGGATGTTTTGTGAGAAGAGTTGGAATTGTTTGTGCCGTCAATGCCCCCGTATATTGAGTGAGCTCGCGTACGGTTTTTGTAGGTTTTAAGCCGGTGATGATATTTTGATCTCCACAGCTTTTACTATCGAGATCTATTAAGAGAACAGAGCCGCGTGTTTCAATAGGGAGAGTGAGTGCGAAGTTCGCCGCAAAGACACTTTTCCCCACGCCGCCTTTTCCACCAATGACTGAAATGATGTGACCTGTATTTTGCGAAGACACTTTTAAGATCTCCCTCGTTGTTAACTTGTCGGAATTTATAAGCTTTTTTATTACTCATGAGAGCAAGATCAGGACTAACGATGAGTGCGAGAAACGGGACATATGTCGCATTAAGAGGATCTCGGAATGAGCCGAATATTTATTCAAGCCAGGACGGCCCATTTTTACAAAGACCAGGATGGTAACTACTGAACCAGGGAAAGGGTTCTTTTATGTTTGCCAGATGGTTTGGCTATTCTATTCTTGTTGTCGCCTTTGTTGGGCTTCTCAGTTTTTTCTGTGAAATTGCTTACTCTCGAGAAGTCGCGATATTTTCCGTCAATAAAACATTGCAGATGGATCCTGATGAACCTGTTTACCACGATTACTATATAAGTGGTGGATCAGAACAAGGATTTAGAACGGGTATGCAAGTCACGGTGATTCGTAGAGTTCCCGTACATGATCTCTCCCGTAATCGAGCGCTAGGTGATCTTCGGTTACCAATTGCAAAATTAAAATTAATCTTTGTTCAAAAAGGGATGGCTGTAGGTCGTCTGGCAACTCTGACCTCCGCAAAAAATTCGCCGATCGTGGATTATAATGGGGTCATGATTGGCGATGCAATCTCTCTTGGTAACGGACTGGATGCTAACGGCATTATGGAAGTAAACGAAGAGGGTGAAGGAAATTCGGGTAAAAGTGAATCAGGTGATTCGACTCTTAAATCAGAAGGTACTTCAGATGAAAAAGCAGAGTCTAAATCTGAAGTACCTGCCGCAGTAGAGTCGACGTCTGCCGCACCGGAGGGAGCTCCAGAGCCAGCTCCTCTTACGCCTGAGGAAATCACTAAGAACCTTATGCCGAAAGAGACGAAGACAGATGTTTCCTCGCGAGTACCAGCCGCGGCAGAGCCTAAGCCTGCGAAACCAAAAGAAAAACAACAGCCAAGCGCGGTTCCTCATAAAGCCGACCCTGCTGTCGAAAACACCCTCCTAGCTCCAAAAGCTTAGGGGGAGTTCATCAGTCTCTCTGATGAGCCATCGTTATAACTACTAATTTTACTAATTAATTGGTTTTGTTTAAACCTCTCTTTGTAACAACAACCGCACAAAACGGTTCACAAACTTGGAGAGATACTAATGAAAACCTTAATTATTCTTTTTGCCTTATTTTTTAGCTTTGCAAGCGAAGCTTCTTTTTTACCAACACACGCGACAGGACAACTTGAAGTTGTTCGTTTAGATCAAAATCATTTTTCACACTTGTTTGTGAACTCTGCCTACATCGTTGTGGACGATGTGAAAAAATCTGTACATTTAATCGTTCATGGCATCCCTAAGATCACAACAATGGAGTGTCGTATGTCTAAGGACTCTAAAGGTTGTCTCCCACCTCCAGCAATTGCTGAAGACATTGAACTTCCAATTATTTCTGACGAGCGTACTCGCTGTGGAACGCGCAAGATAGTCGCTGCTGTTGATGATCGTCCAGTCGACGGTCTTTTTAGCTCTCTAGAAATTGTTGAAAAACGTTCTCTTGCTGGAAATGTTCGTTGTATGGACGCGCATGCTGAGGCAGGTTCAACTCGCGTGGTTTACACGACTTCCATTCAGACACGAGGCTCAGCCGTGTTCACATGGACTTCTTACTTTCAAGGCCAAGCTCTCGTATATCCATTCCAAGATTAATTCCTTAAAGGTTCTCGTTGCTGGCTTCGCTCGCAGCCAGCTTCTCCCCTGCTCAAGAAACGTACACTCCTGAAAAAAATGCTTACGCTTGCTAACAGCTAAGACTCTTCATATTTTTGCACCTGCCAGTATGGTAATTTTCTTTCGTTGTGAATTCTTATTTTTGCCTTACAGTTAAAAATCTTACGTCTGAAGAACTTGATGTGTTCTCTGCCGAATGTTTTGAGCGTGGAGCCGGTGGTGTTGAAGAACAACTCGCCTTTACGCAAGACTCTTTGGAGTATGAACCCAAGTTGCTGGAATCTGATACCCACAGCGTGAAGGTTTACTTTACAGAGAAGCCAGACGAAGATTTGGTGTCTTCATTACAAAACAACTATCCAGAGGCTCAGTTTTTATTAAACCAAGAGCAGAATAAAGATTGGATGGCCGAGTGGAAAAAAAGTTACAGGCCTTTTCCACTCGTTAGTACTTTTTGGGTTGTGCCTTCTTGGTGTGAAACACCCGCAGAATGTAAAACGCCTATCCGCATCGACCCAGGTATGGCGTTTGGGACGGGCACGCACGCTACTACGCAACTCTCTGCTCGCCTTCTTCTCGAAAGACTTTCAGAGGATGAGACCGAGAACCCTTCGCTCATTGATGTTGGTACAGGTACTGGGATTCTGGCGATGCTCGGTCGCTTTTTAGGAGTAGAAAAAATTGTTGCAACCGACATTGATCCACAGGCTTGCATCGTTGCTGAAGAAAACTTTGAACTGAATCAAATCCAAAATATTTTAACGACATCAGATGATATCAGCCAGGTGGGTGATGAGTTTGATTTTGTTGTTGCGAACATTGTTGATGGCGTATTGATCAAATTAAAAAGCCATTTACTCAGACTCCTAAAACCTCAAGGCTCATTGATTGTTTCGGGGATTTTGAAAGAGAGAGAAAATATTTTTGAGACGGACTTTATTCAAGCTGAGTCTTTAAAGGTGATTAAAAAATACGAAAAAGATGAATGGTTAGGATACGAATTAAAAAGGTAAGTCATGCGAAGGTACTGGATCGAAAAAGCACAAATTCAAACTTCTGAAGTTGGTGCACTCGTCAACATCAGTGGAGATCTCTTTCACCATCTAAAAGATGTATGCCGCATTGAAGAGGGCAGCGTTTTTGAACTTCTCTGCGGTGATCAAAATGGTTACGTGGTTCGCATGATGCAAACCCGTGGTAAGCAAGCGCAGGTAGAGATTATTGAAATAAGAAAGATCGAAGCTCTGGGATTACCGCATTTGCATTTGGCTCTTTCACTTCCACGTTTTCAAAAGGTTGATGAGATCGTGGAAAAGTGTGTGGAGTTGGGGGTTAAATCGATCACCCCTTTTACCTCACAGTATAGCTTTGTGAGAAAAATCACCGACGACTTAAAATCTAAGCAGGAACGTTGGCAAAGAATCGTCCAAGCAGCGACTCGACAAAGTGGACGCGGAGATGTGATGGAAGTTTCAGATATGACGTCTCTCCAAGAGGTGCTGAAGAATTTTAACCGAAATCACAACGCGCATGGTCTATTTGCCTATGAGGGCGAAGGTGAAAAAGCCATTCGCCAAGCACTAGATGAGCTCAAGCCTCATTCGCCTCAAAACCTTTGGGTCTTCGTTGGAAGCGAAGGTGGTTTTTCGGAGGCAGAAGTGGGATTGTTTCGAGAACATGGGATGGTTCCAGTCTCTTTAGGAAGCCAAGTCCTACGGGTGGAAACGGCTTGCCTGGCTCTCATGAGCGTCATAAAGTATGAATTCGACCTCATGTCCTAATGAAATGAGGTGGGAGGGGATTGTGGATAATTTTGACGAGTTTGAATTTAAACCGATCACAGAGGGTTTAGGATTTCACAAAAAAGCTCAGCAAATGAAAAAAGAGAGTAGTACTCTCTCGAGTTCTTTCGCTGGTAAAAATCCTCCGCAAGCGCCTGCAAATTTAAAGACGAATACTTCGACGAAGTTTTCCATGAATCCAGGCATACAGCCAAACTATACGCCAACCAAACCTCAGGCACCGCTGAAGAAAAATCCTACGGCTCCGATTCAGGAAAAAACATCTATCCAGTATCAGATGCCAGAGGCAGATACTTTGGAAATCAAACAGCCAACGCACATTATTGAACCTTCAGAAAAAAATCCTACGGCGATTGTGATTCACGCGATTCTTTTTGATGGTCTCGTGGTTTTTGGTCTCACAGGTTTGTTCGCCTTCGTTGTGCTTCTTGTAGCAAAAGTAGATCCGCTCACTATCGTGTACATGCTTAGTCGTGATTGGATGACGGCAGTGAGTATGGGTGTACTTGTTTTTGCCGTCACCGAGCTCTACATGATTGTTTCACGTAGTTTTTTCGGCTCCACTCTTGGAGAGTGGGCGTTTGATACAGAGCTTGGCTCTCGACAACAGCAGCTTTCCGCTTTGTATCCGCTGCAAGTGGTGATTCGTACTTTTGTAAATGTCATTACCGGCTTTATCTTTTTCCCAGCGGTTGCTGCGCTTTCTGGCGTAGATCTCGCGGGTAAGATTTCCGGACTTTATTTACGTCGCGGCTAATGGGCCAATTCACCACGCAAGAACAGCTTGAGAAAAAACTAAAAACTCTTCGTCAGGGTAAAAAAGTTGTTTTTACTAACGGCTGCTTCGATCTCCTTCACATCGGACATGTACGCTACCTCCAAGAAGCAAAATCTCTCGGAGATTTTCTGGTCATAGGTGTAAATGCAGACGCCAGCGTTCGAAAATTAAAAGGTCCCGAGCGTCCCGTACAAAACGAAACAGATCGCGCCGAAATTCTCGCCGCTCTAGAATGCGTTTCCTTTACGACTCTTTTCACCGAAGACACTCCCGCCAATCTAATTCAACTCTTGCGTCCCGATGTCTTAGTCAAAGGCGGCGACTGGGCAGTAAAAGACATCGTCGGTGGCGACTTCGTCCAATCCTACGGAGGCTTAGTAAAATCCCTACCTTTCGTAGCCGGCCGCTCCACCTCCACCATCGTCGAAAAAATCTTAAAGCTCTAAGTACAATGTCGCTGAGGTAAAGTGGGAACCCTTGCTCTTTCGCATCAGTCTTCGCTCATACCCCTTTTCTTTTGCGTATTAAGAGAAGACGCTTGTGGAATTGCATAAAGGTTTTCGGATTATTCCAAAGACACAATGTTCATTTGCGAGAACCGACACGCGAGAGCAAAAATGTTTCTTAGTCTGTAAGCTTTAGGAAACTTTGTGCAAAAATGAGTTCCGCAGGCGCGCTTCGTATCGAAGATACGAACGCGACGAGGACTGTCTGAAATTTTTGTGCGAAGTTTCATAAAGCTTACAACCCAAGGTCATATTGAAAAAATGATTTAGGGAATTCTTTGGGATTAGAAGCGGACGCCGAGTTTTCCGTTGTAGACAGCTTGCGTGTATTGGTCGATTTGAAGGGCGATGAAGTAAGGTTCGATGTCGATGGTTCCGCCGACAAAAGTGTGTAGCTGATTGATGGTGTTGGATTCATCGATGCGACTTGAGGTGATCTCTCGAGAGAATTGTGCCGTTGAACCAACGGGCCCACCACCGACATACATGGCAAAGCTACTGACATTTAAGCCAGCCACGAACTCAATACCCATTGATTGGCTTAAAAATACGTTACCGACATTGGCACTATTTGCGTGAATAAGAACAGAAAACGATGCGGGAATAAAGGCGGCTTGATGAAAACAATAGCGAAGGATGCCTCCATACTCTGAAAAACCTGTATTCTGTGTGTAAGGGATAAAATGGAGAAACATATCGAGATTGTTGTAAAGCCCCTTACCCACACTGATCTTGCCGTAATTAAAATCTTTTTCGCGTCGTGTGGTAGCGCCTAAGCGGCCGATATCTTCTGTATTGATGTGTTCGACAGAAACGCCGATCTCAACGCCGGAATAACCTCCGAGCGGGTAAGGATCAGAAATGAGTCGGCTGCTTGTGCCAAGCCCGAGAACTTCTGTTACGCGTGTACGATCTTCAAAGCTTAAATTTGTGGGAAGAGAAATCGCCGCAAAACTTGTTATCGAAAACAAAACGATCGTTACGCTAAAAGTGAATATTAAGAACCGATTCCTCATTTAGAAATGGTAGAGAATAAGCGGAATTCAATCAAGTAGCAAAGAGGCTAGAGATGAGTGTCTAGCCTTTAAGGAAGTGCGGCGGTCATAGCCGTGGTGTAGCGCTGAATGGAATCTAAAGCGACTTGTGAAGATTGTCGGACCTCAGGGCTAGCGTCATTTTGAATAAGGTCTTGAAGAATTGGAATGATGGTTCCTTTAAAGTAGGGGCCATGAGCTAAAGGAGCATCGGCGATGCGACGTTGACGGCCCGTCTTTGCATCTCGTAAGTGAATCTGAGCCGCTTTTGTAATAAGAAGAGATGATTCCATGCGAACTTCTACAATTTCTGAATGAAGTCCCTGAGAAAGAATCGCGACACGGTTAAAATCTGTCGCGTAGCTGTCTAAGCTTTTCGCTATCTCTGCCCGTGTCTCTTCATTTTCAACATCAGCTTTTGCTCCTACCAACATACTGTAACTTGCAAGCGATGGAGTGGCATTCAAAGCCTTCACGCCCTCGGTTTGTACTTGAGGATCTGAGCTCAAAAGCATTTCTTTTGTTAGAACGTAGAACCAATCCGGTGAACCGAGAGATCCTTTTTTATAAGACTCAACAAGCTTTTGTGTTTCAGCAGGATTTGCAGAGTAGACGATCAGAGTACGCCATTGTTCAAGTGTGATGAAAGACGGCTCTTCTTCAGCGATTTGTTTTTCCACATCTTTTTTAACAGGAATCGCAACGGCGACAACGTTATCTACATATTCGTCTTGAGTTTTCCAACCATCACCTGTGTAGCGACGTGCTTTTTCTACCTGCGAAGGAGCTTTCACGATGACATTCTTACGTTTTTGTTTCTTTTTTTGCGCGAGTTTCTTTTTCTTTTCTTCTTTTTGCTTTTTTGCGACGAGAGCGGCAATTTTCTTTAACGTCTCTTGGGTCTCTTTACTTTCTACGACGGTCTTAATTTCTTCTGTTGTTTTAAAAGATCCCCATACTGGAACTGCGGGAGCTTTTTTTGCGAGTGCAGGAACTTTGAAAGTGGAAGCCTTCATGTCGAAACTAATCTCTTCGTTATCTTTGGAAGTGTCTCGAATTGGTTCAATGTCGACATTGCTTGCACGTAGGCTCATCCAAACCACAAACAGAAAGCTTGTAGCTACGGCTCCGATGAGTTTTGGGTTTTTCGCATCCATGGCTTTACTCCTGAGGGGAGGAGAAATTCACTTCCCTCATCAGAACCTATCGCACGCTTTGTGCCAAAAATGAGA
>JBFWOZ010000068.1:0-11900 GCA_050250255.1 Bdellovibrionales bacterium
TACGGTAGGTTGTGACATTCTGGCCTTTGGCTGAGGGTGAGTTTTTTCTTGGTCGAAAATACTTTTCCCTCGGACAAAGGCCTTTTTCAATTCTAATCAATGCATTAAACCGGACAGCAGTGGTTGTTAACAAAGAGAGCGCAGGTACTTCTATAATAAGATTTGATCTCTATTACTTTTTGATCGAAGCCTAGATTTACAAACGGCAGATTATCTCCCATAGCCTGACTTGATTTACCTCGTTGGGTTGTATCTTCTAGACCAAGCTCTCCGTACACGTTGTCACCCCAACACTTTACATTCATTGTTGAAGTCAGAGCACAAGAATGCTGAAAACCTAGGGCTAAACTTTTAACAAATATGTTTTGGCCTAAATCGACATAAGGTAGGTTTGTTCCCATTTGTTCTGGGTTCTCTCCACGATGATCGGCATTCCCAAGTCCAAGCTGTCCCGTCTCATTTAAGCCAAAACATTTTATTTTTCCAGTTTCGAAGAGGGCACAAGTTGAAAGTAGGCCAATGTCGATTTTTTGAATTCTATCGTTGGTTCCCAAATCAACGAAAGGAAGATTGTCTCCCATGGCTCCAGGTTCAGCGCCTCGGCGCACTCTATCACCTAGCCCAAGTTGTCCATACTGATTACTACCCCAGCACTTCATTCGACCATTCTCGAATAAAGCGCAAGAATGATGAATACCAATATCAATATTTTTTATTTTTGAATTGCTACCTAAATCAACGTAGGGAAGAGCGTTACCCATTTCGCCAGGCTTCAACCCCCTACTTTTTTGATCTCCTAGTCCCAACTGTCCAATCGTGTTGTCACCCCAACACTTCATGCGTCCATTAGAAAAAACAGCGCAAGTAAATCCACTACCCGCTGAAATGTCTACGACCTCCAAGCCTGAACCTAAGTCAACAAATGGAAGATTATCTCCCATGTCTCCGTTGCTGGTCCCTCGTGGGGACGTGTTGCCCAATCCTAATTGTCCACTTCTATTAGCTCCAAAGCACTTCACCTTCCCAGAAACAAAAAGAGCACAGGTATGGTCATCTCCTGAAACAAGCTGCTTGATCGCAGTTGTTGCAAACAAATCTTGAGTCAAAAACCAAACGATTAGAAAAGAAAATATAGACTTCATAAAACCTCTAGATCTAAGAAAGACACTTATTTAAGGATTTTTTTTGATTCGATCATAAGTGAAGAATGTGAACGGAATAGGCTCCTGGCGTTCCCGTCTTTCAACTTCTTGGAATTCATCCATCGGGAGTTCTGGATAAAAGGCATCACCCTTAAAGTCTTTATGAATCACCGTCAGGTACACGCGATCGGCAATAGGTAGCGTTTGTTTGTAGATCTCCCCGCCCCCACCAATGAAAATCTCGTTTCCGTATTTTTCAGTTTGAGTTTTGCAAAACTCAATCGCGAGTTCGATAGATGGAAATATGACCGTGTCGGGAGCCTGGAAGTTTTTATCACGAGTAATAACCACGTTCAGTCGGTTCGGCAGCGCTTTTCCAAGACTTTCAAAAGTTTTTCGACCCATCACTAAGCAGTGACCCGTCGTTTTCTCTTTAAAAAACTTCCAGTCTTCGGGAATATTCCAAGGGAGTTTGTTGTCTGAACCAATCACGCGATTTTGTGAACAGGCGGCAATATGAGAAATAATAATGTCGTTCTTTTTAGGGTCGCTCACACTGCAACCTCACCCTTAATAGCAGGGTAAGGTTCGTAGCCCACGATTTCAAAATCTTCAAACTGAAATTCAAAAATCGAATCCACTTTTCGTTTGATGATGAGTTTTGGTAAAGGCTTAGGCTCACGACTTAATTGTAAATGGGTTTGCTCCATATGATTGCTGTAGAGATGGGCATCTCCAAGAGTATGAACAAAATCTCCCACTTCAAGATTACAGACGTGCGCTACCATGTGCGTGAGAAGCGCGTAGCTTGCGATGTTAAACGGTACACCTAAAAAAACATCGGCACTGCGTTGGTAAAGTTGGCAAGAGAGTTTGCCGTTCGCCACGTAGAATTGAAAGAAGGCGTGACATGGAGGGAGGGCCATCTTCTCAAGCTCTCCTACGTTCCAGGCATTCACAATTAAGCGGCGAGAGTCAGGATTGGTTTTGATTTGTTCAATCACGTTTTTGATTTGATCGATCGTACCACCTTCGGCGGTTCTCCACTGTCTCCACTGTGCGCCGTAGACGGGTCCGAGATCTCCATTGTCATCGGCCCATTCGTCCCAAATACTCACTTTGTTATCGCTCAGATACTTGATGTTTGTGTCGCCTTTTAAAAACCAGAGAAGCTCGTGAATGATGGAACGTGTATGACATTTTTTTGTCGTCACGAGAGGAAAGCCTTTTTGCAAATTGAAGCGCATTTGGTGGCCGAACACGCTTTGTGTGCCCGTGCCAGTGCGATCTTCCTTTTTTACGCCTTCAGAGAGAATTCGCTTCATAAGATCGTGATATTGATGCATATGGCTATTGCCTTTCCCTAGATTTTCTACGGCCTTCACTATAACTTTGCGATTCATGGAAATCAAAGACCCGGTTCATGGAACTTTAGAATTTACGCCCCCCGAAGTGGCAGTTATTGACTCACCGGCCTTTCAACGGCTGAGAAGCATCAAACAACTGGGGTTTGGGGAGTTCAGCTTCCCAGGCGCAACGCATAATCGTTATATCCATTCGCTCGGTGCCTCTCATTTGGCCGGCGAAATCTTTGATCAGATCTTTCGCGGCTACCGTTTTAAAAGTAAAGAAACTATGTGGCGCCTTCGCCAAACTTTAAGACTCGCAAGTCTTCTCCACGACATCGGTCACGGACCTCTCAGCCACACCTCCGAAGAAGTGATGCCGCCGCTAAGTGAACTCGACATCAAGGTTTATCCCAAAAAAGAAATTCGCAGATCCAATCACGAAGATTACACGATCAAGTTCATCACCGATTCACCTTTGACCGAAGTGTTGAAAAATAATTTTCCAGATATTTCGCCTCTTCATATCGCGTGTTTGATTGATAAAACTCTCAAATGCCCCGATGACTTTTTTAAAGATCAAGATTTGGATTTACGTACGATCTTAAGTCAGCTCGTCAGTTCCGAGATGGATTGCGATCGCATGGACTATCTGATTCGCGATTCTTATTTTTGCGGAACAAACTATGGAAAGTTTGAACTCACTTGGCTTATCAGCAACCTCACGTATCATATCGAAAAAAACCGAGTGCATCTGGCTTTGAATCGCCGAGCGCTTTACACCTTCGATGACTTTTTGATTTCACGACATCACATGTATCTCATGGTGTATTTCCATCACAAGAGCATCATCTATGATGAAATGCTCAACAAATATCTCACATCCCCTGAATGTGAATACAGCTTGCCATCAGATATTAATAAGTATTTAAACTACACCGATCACAACTTGAATGAGCATTTGAAAAAAGCAAAGAACGAATGGGCGCAAAGAATTTCAAAGCACACACCTTACCGCGTGCTTTTTGAAGTCCACACAAGCGGCGAAAACGATCGGCCTAAAAAGATTCGCGATACTTTAAAGAAGAACGATATTACGAATATTTTCGTAAGCTCTGAGGCTCGACTTTCAAAATATCATAGCTTGTCAGATGAAGATTCAAATCGCCGAATCTTCGTGGTGGATCAATACGATCGTGGCTCAAAGCCTTTTCCTCTAGAACAAGGCACCGAGATCTTCCGTATGTACGAGAAAGCTCGACGGATCGAGCGCATCTACGTGCCACCTGAAGAGTTTGTTAAGGCTGAGAGTTTGATTTAGTTTTACAACCTGTCTTAAGACTAGCTCTTGAATACTTTGTTATTTAACTTCGACAACTGAAGGCAAGCAGACGCTTGAAAGGACTCCTGTAGAAAGCAAGCGAGACAAAAAGTCTTTCGTCTGATCTCGAACCCCATAGTCATAGGAAGGCCAATCTGCCTCAAGTGCAAACTGGATTCCGTTTATCCAATACTTAATGAAATGAGCATCTGGTCCTATTCGCTCCACAACAACATGCTGATAAAGCACCTTTGATCCTTTTTTGATCACGACTGGAACATTATTCCACTCAGGCTTGTTTTCTATGAGCTTTAGCGTAGCACTATAAGTCTGGGAATAATTAATACTGGTGCAAATAGTAGCCCCCTGCGTACCACTGAAACATTCTTGAATGGCCATAGGAACTTTCGCCTTTTTCGAGTTGTTTAAACGTATATCGTTTCCAACCGTCATGATTGTGCCATTGGGAATTTCGCTATAATCTCCCTTTAATTCTACAAAGTTTTTTTGCTGACAATTCTCAGTAGGGTTCACATCTGCAACAGCAGAAGCTGACGACAGCCACTGACTCAAGATAACAATGGCAGTGTAAATTGTTGATGTTTTCATAAGCCCTCCGCTCATAGAATTATTGAGAGCAGAAACTATGCCAGGAATTCACGAAATTTCCCTGCATAGTTAGCAATACGTTTGATCTAGAGCTAAGAAGAGAAAGGTAGCCTTATAAAGGCTGCCCTAATTCGGCCTCCCTTAGGTACGGACACACTTTTGGGACTCATTGCGTCCCAAAAGTGTGTCCGTACCTATACAGATGAAGATCAAGAGGCTTTTTCGACTACAACTTTGGTCTTCAATCTAAAAGGTTTTAGAAATGCATCCAAAGTTTCAGTTTTTAATTTTCGTCTTCCTTTAATGAAAGACACAACATGAGGAGCAGGAATACGGGAAGCCTTTGAGTATTCCTTTATCCCCATCCTTTCGATGGTGTGCTTAAGAGCGTCTTCTAAATCCAATCCTTCTTCGCCTTCAATGAGCGTTAGCAAAAAGCCTTGAGCGAATTCCATATCTTGAAGTTCTTTACTGAGCTCTTCGTCATAAGATTTATTTCGATACATATTCTCTCCAGTAAGCTTTAGCGTGTACAATATCTCGAGTCTGAGTACTCTTGTCGCCGCCGAGTAAAAGTAAAATGATGAAGCGACCTACTTGACCAAAATACACTCTATAGCCAGGTCCAAAATCAATCTTGATTTCAAAAACACCATTTCCTACAGGTTTAACGTTATTTCTAACAGCTCCCATTGCAACTCTGTCAGTGAAAGCATAAATTTTGAGGCGGCTCTTCTTATCGAGTTTTGACAACCATTCGAGAAAAGGCTCCCTCTCGCTTGAGGTCCGATAAAGTTCAATCCGTTTCACAAAACTCCTTTAATATTACATAAATTTATAATTTTAATCAATGGGTTTTTAAGCATTACGTGTTTGCTGCTAGAGAATGCTGCAAATGGAATTGTGCAATTAAAGTTAACTGCAGGATTTTACTGGAGTCTTAGAATCCGAAAATGGAAAAAGACGGACATTCGAAACTGTCACACATACTGGCATGTTGTGCCCAGAAAGGCGTCAGGTACCTAAATAGGAATTGGAAATCCAAATAAGACAGATTCGTTAGAGCAAGGAAGTTTTATTAAGAGAGCGGGTGCCGCCTTCGAGGACGACGATGTTGAGATACTGCTGCTCGATGAGCGTTTTGCCGAGTTGAGTGGAAACCGTTCCGTCTTCGCACACAATTAAAATTGGAAATCGTTTATCTGGGGTGCGTTTCGCAATCACTTCGAGAGCGTTTTCGAGCGTGACGTGTACCGTGCGTGAATATTGCGGTTGGGATTCTGGCGCTCTTAAATCAAGAAATAAGAAACTCGATTGGCTTCCAAATAAATTTCGGAATTGAAATGACGTGATAAAATTGATGCTGTTTTCCATGCGTGTCTTCACGTGTTTTGAAGCGTCGCTTGGAGTTCCACGTGGACGTTCCAGAATTACGATCGGCTTTGGTTCGTCGGCTGATGGTGGAGTTACGGGTTTTATTTTTTCGGCCGCAGGCTTTTCTGCTTCTATCGCTTGCTTAACGGCTTCTTGTGCTCGCAGTTGCGCGACTTTGGCTTCGGCTTCTTCCGCCAATTCTTTTTTCACTTCATCGAGAACTTTGTTTCGCACTTCTTGATTGAGGCCGATGGGTTCCACCGATAATATTTTTTCGGTAGACGCGGTTGGCGTGACCGAAGAAGGGGTCACTGACTTTTTAGATGTCGAATGATCTGGAATTAAATCGTAAAGTCTTAAGACAATTGGTAAACCCAAGAGCGCCGTAAGACCCGCAACAACAAAGGGAACTTGCTGACCAAATTGACTATACATCCATCCGCCAAGAGGTGGACCGAGAATACGACCGATCGCCGCCATGCTTTGATTTACGCCCATGATGGCACCTTGCTCTCGCTCGGAGCAAAGAAGACTCACGCTTCCGTTCAGAGAAGGGCTACGTACGCCAATACCGATGGCCATGATCGTGATCACCATCGCGAGCACCCACATGTTCGCCGAAAATCCAATGGCTGCTAAACCGATGCCCGTCAAAATCGTACCGGCAACGATGAGTTTACGCTCACCGAAAATAGGAATGAGTTTTCTGAGGAGATAGCCTTGCGCGAAGGCCATCATCACACCGACATACGCGAACGCGAAAGAAGCCTTCGCCACATCCCACTGAAATACGTCTTTCACATAGAGAAATAAAATCGGTTCCATTTGCGCCATAGAAAATACGGCAAGAAAAGACGCAAGAAGTAGTGGTCCCACCACCGGTCGACTGAGGTACTCAAAAGCCATTTCACTTTTTGAAGGACGCGCCTCGAGAGTTTTGTTCGCGGGTAAACTTTCTTTTAAAACAAAAAATGCAAAGCCCGCATTGAGAAGGCAAATCACACCGGCAATCACCGCCGAGAAGCTTTCGCCAAAAGGAGGTTCTGTGCCTAAACCCAAACCAACACTTGCTAAGATTCCGCCTAAGAAAGGCCCAAGAACAAACCCTAAACCAAAAGCAGCGCCCACAAGGCCCATGCCTTTTGAACGCTCATGACTTGGAGTTACGTCGGCAACGTAAGCCATCGCGGTGGAGATGTTGCCACCAAAAAGGCCCGCGAACGCGCGAGTCGCGTAGAGCATCCAAAGCTCTGTTGAGAAAGCGAAAGCAATGTGCGCAATTCCCGTACCGATCAAACCTAAAATGATCACAGGGCGACGGCCGATGCGATCGCTCAGTCTTCCCCAATAAGGAGAAAACAAAAACTGCATGAGAGAGTAAATTCCCATGAGCGCGCCCACTTCAAAAGGGGTCGCTCCAAAACGTTGTGCGAGATAAGGGTTAAGAGGAATGATCATTCCAAAACCCACGATATCGATAAAGATCGTCAGGAAAATAACGAAGAGAGGAGACTTTGTTTTTGTCGTCATTTTATGTCATTTCCTCGTTGATCAAAAATAAACAGAGATTCTTGTCTGCAAGAGATCAAGATGCTGATCTCTTTGTCCCGATATTCCATAAGAGAGAACACCCTCTACCCCATCACGAATATTCATACGAATTCCGGGAGTCAAGTATCCTAAACGGCCCTGCCCGCTCATCCACTCGATGCCGATACTTCCCTCGCCCTCTTGAATGCGTTTCCACGCACCTACAAAGGCTCCAGAAGCTGTTCGAATGCGAGGCTCGTTCCCTGCAAAACCACCAATTTCGGTGATCCACTCAGAACCTAACTTATTTTGGAAAGCCAAATAGTACACGTTGTAATCGTAGTAACCTGCGCGCATCGCAAAATGATCAAAACCAAATGCGACGGCCCAACCGTGAGTATCGACCTGTTGGTAAGCAAGCTTGCCATGAGTCGATATGGCGTGAAGAGCGGTATCGTAAGTGGGTTCGTTCCAATCAAAACCAAGCTCGGCCGAGAAGTCATTCGACTCCCAAACGCCTGTGCTCAATCCCCAAATGCTCTGGTGACCACCCGCCGTCGACTTATCCACTGTTTGGTACACGCCCAAATCAAACTTCACCTCGCCCTTTACAAGCGTTCTCGTCTGAGGAATCCAATAATCCTGAGAGGGAATCGCCAAAGTTGTTTCGGCAACGAATCCAATAAGAAAAAAAAGAAGCGATCGGGTCATAAAAGATGGATTGTTCATAGAAGCTCTCTTCATAGATGTCTTTCCCTTGACTCTACCAGCCATTTGTCTGAAAAGAAACTTAGTACTTTTATAGGAGGTCCTCATGGCTCGCGGTGATAACAGAAAAACAAAAAAAATGAAGCGCATCAAAAATCGAAATAAGAAAATTGCTCGTGAGAAGAAGAAAGTCGCAGCTGCGAAAAAGAAGTAAAAACTAGACTCTCGGTTTTCGCAAAATGAGACGATGGATCCTCTATGGGATTCATTCGTTTAGTCACTGTCATCGGTTTTATGAGTTTGTGGAGCTTGTCCTCTTACGCGCAGGCCCCTAAATTTGCTCCTAAAGGTATTAGTGGATATGTAGGTGCTGGCTTCGCCAATTTCACCGTAAAAAATCCCCCCCAACAATTCAAATTAGATCAAGGCGTTTACATGAACTTAGGCGGAGAGCGCGGTTTTGGTTTTATGAACCTTTACCTCACCTTTGGCTTTGGTTACTTAAGCACAAAAGGTCAAACCTATTACGACTACACCACTTTGAGCGGCAATATCTATCAGGCCGCCGATGTGAACTTTAAAAGCGACATCTTCCAAACAGGCTTAGGACTCAAATTAAAGTTGATCGATGGTTATTGGTTTAAACCTTACGTCGAAGGTGGCGGTAACTTTGGTTACTACACGATCAAGTACGAATTTAGTTCGACTCAAAAAACGCAACTCGCTCTTGCAGGTTCTAATTATAAAAAAGAAGATTCCATTATCGATTTTGGACATTACATGGAAGCTGGAGCCGAGATCGCTTTCTCCAACTCTTTTGCTCTACGAGCCGCGGCTCGTCTGATTCGTTCAGAGACCAAAGAAGTGGAAACTCTGAACAAACAGAAGATTAATTATGAGAGCGAGATTTATTATCTCGGTCTCATGAAGTCGTTTTAGAGTCTTGGGCTTTGGGATTTAGAATCCATCCCTACCGGATCTAAGAAATCCTTGTTCTCTTCATCTAAAATAGACAAATAGCTCTGAAGCATAGATTTGAGACGAGTCTCAAAAGCCATTCTCACACGCTTTAAATCTCCAATTTCCTGATAGATTTTTTTGAGTGAATCTCTGGCATCTTTCACGATGATTTCTGCTTTTTGATTGGCATCATTGGTGATGAGCTTTGCTTCTCTTTCCGCATCGCTGCGAATGTTTTCGGCCATCTTATGGGCCGTCGTGATCGTGTCTTTTAACACTTGGTCGCGCTCTTTGAATTCCATGAGGGAGAGTTCTTTTTCTCTCATTCTCTCGCGGAGTTCATTTTTTTCTTTAATGAGAAGCTCCATTTCTTCGGCCACAGCTCTGAGAAAGTCTGTGACTTCATCACCGTCAATTCCCATCCATTTTTGCTTGAAAGACTTATGGGCTATATCAATTGGAGCTATCTTCATTTTCCCTCCCTAGAAAAATCGAGACACAACTCCAGTCTATGAGATAGCAAAAGCCCACCGCAACTTTTGATGCTGATATTGGACCCTAAGCCTGACTTTAGTCGGGGTTCGTCTCAGGGTGAGACAGCAAACCCACGTTATATTGGAGTACTTCTTACGGCTCTTAGTCCAAGTCGGTTTTGTGTTAAAATCAAAACTGTCACAGCGGGGGTTCACTCGTGCTAGCGAGTTGGTTCAGTTTTATTCTTTTTTTAGGCATCAGTGTTTTTAACATGAATGCCTCCGCCCAATCACCACTCAAAGAAGCCGTTAACAATTGCACTCAATCTTACCGAAGCGCCGCGAAACTTCGCTGCGAAGACCTTGTAGAACAACTTGATACCTACCGCGACATCACAAACCTTAACGAATCCGGCAGAGCTTGCTCGCGCAATACCCGAATCTTCGCTTCTATTTTAGATCGAAGTTTTAAATGCAAAAGTTTAGGGAAAGGGCTCACGAGTTGCACCGCTCAGTGTGCAAAAGCGAATCGAAAAATTCAAAGTCCAGCCGTTCAAAATTCCAGCGTTTATCCCCAAGACTTACTCGAGCGCCTCTCTCAAAAAATGGTAGAGAATTCTCGTTACTGCAGTCGCATGGTGGCACTGGTCGAAGCACAGAAGGTTTCCGCAGTCACTCCACCTTCTTGCGACGTCAACGTAGTCGCAGTCCGGGCAGAACGTCTTGATCCACGTCCTCGATCATCTGCTTCCGATTTTCCTCGCACTGTGGTCCCACCACCAGCAGCACCGCCTGTTCGCGAAGAAGAGGAAACCGTGGTGTCCAAAGATATCCCCGACGATGGTTTTGTCCCAATTTCCAAGTAATCTTAAACTGACTTCATATGTTTTTCGAGCCAATCAGCAATTTCATCAATATCAATTTTACGTTTAATGACTCGCTCAATAATAAAAGACTCTCCATTGTCCGCATCTACTTTTAAGCGATACCCATTCATTCTTAAAAAAATGGCAGTAGTAGCAAAAGCGACACGCTTATTACCATCTACGAAGGCATGATTTTGAGTCAAACTTTGCAAGAGAGCCGCGGCTTCCAGTGATAAACTTTTATAATATCCCGTTTGGGGCCGCATGAGAGCGCTTTCAAGTAGCCCCATGTCTCTCACTCCACCTTTACCACCGAATCGCTCAATCAATCTTTGATGAAGTTCTAACGTCTCCGCTAAAGTGGGATAAAGTTTCACTTTCATTTTGCGAGTCGCTTAAGAAGGTCTGCATGATCATCTAGAATTTCGTCCATAGCGTTACGAAAAGCAGGGCGCAGCTTCGAGCGCTGAAGGTATTCAGCAACCGCCTCACTCACAACACTAGAAATACTTCGATCAGCTGCGTTCACATAGGATTTAAGATCCTTAAGAACTTTCTCATCAATTTGAGTCGCAAATTTTTTAAGTTTCATATTCTTATATTTCTTGAAATTTCATGAAATGTCAAGAAAAACTATTGGCATCACTCGTTGACAAAAACCAACTCGTCTCCAGACAAAGCATTCTATCCGACGGGACAAGCAAGATTACAAATTTCTAATTCCCTCGTCGTACGACGTCTCTATCTCTGGCACCGCTTGTTCAGTGAATAAGCATATCTATTGCATTAAGACATAAACCAAACGATAGAAGTCACCTTTTGAAATAGGAGCCGTCTAGATGATTAACAAACTAAAAAATGTCGTCCTTTTTTTGTCACTGTCTTTTTCTGCGACATGTTGGGCACAAACTGCCTGTGAACCATCAATCGCAGATAGAATCCAAAAATTTCGCCCAGACATTGCTTATCTGATGCAAAATCCTGATAAACAAGTTGATTACGCTGTACAGGACTCCTTACCCATAACAGGCTATGGAGCAGTAAACCCTAACATTCGTCAAGACAGGTCCTGCCTCACCGTTTACAGAGGAATTGCTATCCCTCCAGAAAAGTATGACTCACAATTCAGCAAGTTTAAATTAGGTGGAGCCCCCAATCAAATGTACACTTCTCTCTTACTAGATGAAGCCTACCTTTACGCATCCAATGAAGGGGGTAAAACAGCCAAAACAGATGGCCAAGAGGGTATTATTATCGAATATCAATTTCCAATGTTTCTACCTCTAAATCGCGCTAACGTCCCCATCCGCACAATTGATGTCCATCAAATTATTGATCGAAATACGGTACCTGATGACTCACCATTTATTCGTAGAATTGGTATTTTAAAACAAAATCATCGAAGACAAAGCCCCGAACAGATTGACCAAGCAATTCGGACTCAAATTAAATGGTATACGTTTGATGAGATTCGAGCTCGGCTTCCATTAGTTAAGCCCTCTCCTCATATCGTTTTTAACTCTGAAGGAAAGTTCATTAACAATATTGTACAGCGTGAGGTAGATCGGAAG
>JBFWOZ010000069.1:0-11624 GCA_050250255.1 Bdellovibrionales bacterium
GTACTGATAAAGAACGGATAAAAAATGAGAAGCCCTGACTTAACAACCCACCCGAAGACCCAAAACGGCAGTAAATAAAAAGTCTGCAGAGGCCAAAGTTTATTTACTTGACCGACTTCTTCATAGATGGATGACGGGTTAAGCAATGAGTTTGTGAGTATAACTTTAGGACTAGCTGAGTTTCAAAGCGAACCTAAGTAATCCGTCGCTCTTCCACGCGCGTGAGAAGGCGTTGAAGCATCTGCAAACGGTTCTCATGAGTTCGCTGTTGAGCGATCTCCTCGAGATCAACGGGCTGAACCGTGACCTGCGAAGCCTGAAGGCGCGAAAGAAGAAGCTTTCTTCTTTTTTCTACCTCAGGATGCGGACCCAATTCATTCGTAGCTTTTTGAAGCACGTTCAATGCGCTTTCGGAATCATTGCGAACAATATAAGCATCGGTCAGAGAAAGATAACGATCGAGAATACGTTGAGTGGTTAAGGCGTCTAACAAAAAAGGCGCCGAAGAAAACTCTTCGGTTACTTCAGGAGTCAAACTCTCAACAGCTTCTGGAAGCTTCTTCATTGCAAAAGCATCTTCTTCGTATTCGTCGGCAGTGAGACTCTCTAGCTTTTGCACCGAGTGACTCGCTTTTTCATCGGTGGGATTCAAAAACAGCACCATTTTAAAAGCTTTCAAGGCTGATTTCATCTCTCGCACTTGCAAATAACATTCACCTAAAAGGGAGTGCCCCAAAATATTTTCGGGAGAAAGCTCAACCGCGACCTTGAGCTGTTCGATCGCAAGTGGATACATTTTTTTCTCAATCAAAATTTTCGCCAGAGCGACACGGCCACTTGGAAAATGAGGATGTTTTTTAACCCCAATCTCGCAAATGCGATGGGCCTCTTCCAAAAGTCCCATTTTTCGATAGGCTTCGGCCAAAGGCGCAAAGATTTTCGAATTAGGATCCTGTTGATAAGCTAGCTGATAGCGTTCAATAAATTCTGGGTTCACCGATGACATCTCTTTTATAAAAACACGGAAGCCCCCTTTTTTTCAACAAAGAAAGGCTTGATCGCCCGGCCAAACTTCGATTTGATGGGTTTTAATGAGGTTCATTTGAGAATACTTGGCATCGATCCTGGCAGTCAGAATGTGGGTTTTGGAGTGATTGATGTTCAATCCGAAAAACTCCGCTATGTAGAACACGGAGTGATCCAACTCAAGGCGAAGGAAGAGTTTCTTTCACGCATGAAGACATTAGGTGCGCGGATGGATGAACTTCTGTCACGTTTTCAGCCGCAAATTTTGGTGATCGAAAAAGCCTTTGTCGGAAAAAATGTCGACAGCGCCTTTAAGCTTGGCCATGCCCGCGGTATTTGCATTTATCTCGCAATGAACCGAGGCGCCTTAGTGGCGGAATATGCGCCCCGCGAAATAAAAAAGGGAATTACGGGAAGTGGAGCTGCCGAAAAAGATCAAGTAGCGACCTGCGTACAAGCTCTCTTAGGGCTTAGAACCCTTGATTCCGTTAGCTTTGACGCCACAGACGCTCTCGCCATGGCGGTTCATCATGCCCATGTGCTCGAGCAACAGATCCGCTTAGATCCACGTCGTTTTCTTGACCGCTAAGCCCGCCTAGGACAGCATGGGTGGTTTGTCAAAAGAGGAGTCCCTGTGATCGCTTTTCTAAAAGGAACATTGTTCGAAACCACCGCCGATACGCTCGTGATTGAAACGGGTGGGGTTGGCTACGAAGTGCATTGTTCGCAAAATACCCTGACGGACCTGATTGGTTCTGCAAGTGTGCAGGTATTTGTACATACACATGTGCGAGAAGATCAGATCACGCTTTTTGGGTTTTCAACTCGCATGGAAAAAGAACTCTTCATTTCTCTTAACAAGGTGAACGGAGTCGGCCCTAAGATGGCTCAAAAAGTGCTCTCGGGAGCTTCACCCACACATCTTATGGAAATGATTGAGCAGGAAGATGCGGCAGGTTTGAGCCGTCTTCCAAAAGTTGGTAAAAAAACGGCCGAGCAAATCATTCTGACTTTAAAAGGGAAGCTCCATTTAGATTTTGAATTGGCTCAACCTTCTTCTCAGAGAAAAGACATTGTTTCTGCTCTCACAAATTTAGGTTTCAAATTGAACGATGTCGAAAAAGTGGTGAACCAATTTCCAACAGATTTAACAATGGAAGAAGGTTTGAAGCGAGGCCTCGCGGCCCTCACTCAATTGTAAGAGGATTTATGGCAAAAGCATCAGAAGGTACAGATACACGAATGTTGGACGCTCATAAAACAACTCAAGATCAGCAGTGGGAAAAATCCTTAAGACCCACCTCGTTTGAAGAGTTTCCTGGTCAGCATAAAGTGAAAGAAAAACTTCGTATCTTTGTAGAAGCCGCGAAAACTCGCGGAGAATCTTTAGATCACGTGCTTCTCTCAGGTCCTCCAGGCTTAGGAAAAACCACCCTTTCACACATTCTCGCACATCATTTGGGTGTGGAAATGAAATCGACTTCGGGCCCAGCTCTTGATAAAAAAGGCGAGCTCGCAGCAATTTTAACTTCTCTTAAGCCTCACTCCATTTTGTTTATTGATGAGATTCATCGACTCAATACGGTGGTCGAAGAATATCTCTACAGCGCAATGGAAGATTTCACTCTGGATATCATTACCGGTGAAGGTCTTGGTGCGCGTGCCATGAAGTTTCAATTGGTTCCTTTTACTTTGATCGGTGCAACGACCCGTGCAGGCCTTCTCAATGCGCCTTTTCGTGATCGCTTTGGCATCGTAGAGCGTCTCTCTTTTTATGATCGTAAAGACCTGCAGCAAATTCTGATTCGTTCTGCAAAACTTCTTCAGGTGTCTCTCACGGAAGAAGGAGCCGAGGAAATTTCCAGACGTTGCCGAGGAACTCCTCGGATCGCTAACCGATTGCTGAAACGTGTACGTGACTACGCTCTAGTAAAAGGGGATGGCAGGATCGATGGAAAACTTGCAACCTACGCTCTCAATCAATTGGAAGTCGATCAGATGGGTCTTGACGATATGGATCGTCGTTTACTTTCACTCATTTGTGAGAAATTTAACGGTGGTCCTGTGGGTGTCGATACGCTTTCTGCTGCCTTAAACGAAGAGCGAGATACGATTGAAGAAGTTTATGAACCTTTCTTGATTCAAGAGGGCTTCATTCAGAAAACCCCTCGCGGACGTATGTGCACACGACTTGCGTTTGAGCATTTGAAATTAGAAGTGCCTCAGCGCTCAACCCCACAACAACCCCCTCTCCTTTGATGAGAATGTCTCCGTTTGGTCGAAATGATTTCATAACGCATATAATCATATTCCTATTTTCCAAATAGTTTCCTGATCATAACGAGATTGACACAAGGTTGTGCTGTGTTTAATTCTTACTAGCGAATTTTAAAATTCCCAAAAATGATCAGGAGATCAAATCATGAAACAAAGATTGTGCAAAACTTCCCTGTTTTCTCTGCTTGTTATGACAGCGCTGACTTTCTCCGCTTGTACAAAAAAGAATGCGGATCCTGGAGCAGATGCACAGGCAACAGTCGCCTCTGACGAAATCCTTGTGGGTGAAGTGCTTTCGTTGACGGGAGCGGAAGCAACTTTTGGAACGTCTACTTCTAATGGAACAAAGTTAGCGGTTGAAGAAATCAATGCCGCTGGTGGGATCAAAGGCAAAAAGGTTCGCGTAATCACTCTTGATAACCAAGGAAAGCCTGAAGAAGCAGCAACCGCTGTGACAAAACTGATCACACAAAATAAAGTTCAAGTGATTTTAGGTGAAGTGGCAAGCTCCCGCAGTCTTGCAATGGCACCGATTGCACAAAATAGCAAAATTCCGATGGTGAGCCCGTCTTCAACAAATCCTAAAGTGACAGAAGTAGGGGATTACATCTTCCGCGTTTGTTTCATCGATCCTTTCCAAGGAAAAGTGATGGCAAAATTCGCTCTTGATCACCTTAAAGTGAAAAAAGTAGCGATTCTTCGTGACGTGAAAAACGATTACAGTATCGGTCTAGCAGATTTCTTCATCGAAACTTTTAAAGCCGGTGGCGGTACTATCGTTGCGGATCAAAGTTATTCCGCTCAAGATATTGATTTCAAGGCTCAGCTCACAGCGATCAAAGCCAAGAAGCCAGAAGCGATCTTTGTTCCTGGTTACTACACAGATGTGGGTTTAATTGCTCGTCAGGCGAAAAAAGACGTGGGTATCAACGTTCCACTGCTTGGTGGCGATGGTTGGGACTCTCCGAAGTTGACAGAAGTTGCTGGAGACGCTCTTGATGGTTCTTACTTCTCAAATCACTACTCTGCAGAAGACCAATCTCCACACGTTCAATCTTTCATTAAGAAGTTCAAAGAAAAATTTGGGGTTATTCCAGATGGTCTTGCAGCAATGGGTTACGATGGCGCGAAAGTCTATTTCGATGCTGTCAATCGCGCTGCCAGCTTAAAGCCATCTGATGTACGCGACGCTTTGGCAGCCACAAAAGGCTTTCAAGGGGTAACAGGCGTGATCAGCATGGATGAGAAGCGTAATCCTGTAAAACCAGCGGTGGTTATTAAAATCGTTAAAAAAGATTTCAAATATCAAACGACCGTAAATCCGTAAGTTGAATTTTGTTACTTGAGGTTTTAAAAGTTACACGTGGTTGAATTTCTACAGCATATTATTAATGGACTCTCTCTAGGAAGTATCTACGCACTCATCGCATTAGGTTATACGATGGTGTTCGGGATACTTAAGCTCATTAACTTTGCTCATGGCGATGTTTTTATGTTGGGCGCGTTTATCGGTATGTATAGCGCTCGCTGGCTGAATCTTGCAGATCATCCTTCTTTAGCATCTCTTTTTATTTGCTTGGCTTGTGCCATGGTTGGTTGTGCTTTAGTGGGCTTTTTGATTGAACGCTTAGCATATCGTCCTTTGAGAAATGCACCTCGTATTAACGTTTTGATTACGGCAGTTGGGGTTTCTCTCTTTTTAGAGTTTGCAGGCCAAATCGTATTTGGTTCTGACCCAAAACTTTTTCCTCCTGTTTACGCCCCCGAAGGTGATTGGAATATCGGTGAAATTCGCCTGAGCCCTCTTCATGGCGTCGTTTTTATTGTCTCCATCATTATGATGGTGATCCTCCAGTACGTGATTTTTAAAACTCGTCTCGGTCGTGCGATGCGCGCCGTGAGTTTTAATCATGATCTTGCAAGTCTCATGGGAATTCCCACGGATCGCGTGATCTCCTATACATTTATGATCGGATCCGCACTTGCAGGCGCTGCCGGCGTGATGGTGGGTCTCATTTATCCAAAAATTGAACCTCTCATGGGCGTTATGCCGGGCTTAAAAGCTTTCGTTGCGGCGGTTTTTGGTGGAATCGGAAATATCACCGGAGCCGTAGTGGGAGCTTTAGTTTTAGGTCTCAGTGAAGAATTCCTAGTGGCTTACTGGGCGCCCACATTTCGTGATGCTCTCGCATTCTCTCTTTTGATTTTGGTTCTTTTATTTAAACCGACTGGGCTGTTCGGCACGAGCCGACGGGAGAAGGTATGACGGCGACGCTCCGTTCTCTCAGCCTGTGGTTGAGTATCATTCTTCTCATTTGGCTTTTTGATATCTTCGGCTCTCAGGATATGAATCCTTATTATTTCAGTATCGTTATGTATGCTGGAATCAACGTGATTATGGCCGTGAGCTTGAACTTAGTGAATGGCTTTACCGGCCAGTTTTCTATGGGGCACGCGGGCTTCATGGCTGTCGGCGCTTATGGTTCGGCCTACATTACCACCACTCTACAAACAGCTTCGCCAGAGATGATGACAGGAACGCAAGCCACTTTAATTTTCCTCATTTCTCTTTTCGTGGGTGGCGGACTTGCCGCTCTTGCTGGTTACATTGTGGGTCTTCCTTCTTTGAGATTAAGCGGAGATTATCTCGCCATCGTCACTCTCGGTTTTGGTGAGATCATTCGCGTGGTTCTTTTAAATATGAATGTCGTTGGCGGAGCCCGTGGAATGCCGAGCATTCCGGCTCTTTCAAGTTTTGGCTGGGTTTACACTTTCATGGTGATCACCATTTTTGTGGTGTGGAGACTTTTAAAATCAGCACACGGTCGAGCTTTTCTCTCAGTACGAGAAGATGAGATCGCGGCTCAGTCGATGGGAGTGAACACGACGACGACGAAAGTGCGCGCTTTTGTTCTCTCCGCATTTTTTGCAGGCATCGGTGGCGGACTTTTTGCTCATTACTTACGCTTTATCAATCCTTCAACTTTCGACCTCAACCGTAGCTTTGAAATCATCATCATGGTGGTGATGGGCGGAATGGGTAGCGTGACCGGTTCGGTCATTGCGGGAGCTTCTTTAACGATCTTGCGTGAAGGTTTAAGAGAATTACAGCAGGTGACTTTGATTGATCTTCGTATGGTGATTTATTCTCTTTTGCTGATTATTCTTATGCTCACGCGTCCCACAGGACTATTTGGCACAAAAGAACTTCCTGATCTTTTTGAGCGTTTTAGAAAAAAGTCAGGAGGGCAAAATTAATGTCGGTTGCTCTCAAGGTACAATCCCTCACCATCCAGTTTGGTGGTTTAAAAGCCGTTTCTGCACTCGATCTTTCGATTGAGAAGGGAATGATTTTTGGTCTCATCGGCCCCAACGGCGCGGGTAAAACCACCGTGTTCAACATGCTCACGGGAGTGTATCAGCCGACAGCGGGTACGATCGAAGCTTTTGATCAAAGCGTTGTGGGCTGTAAGCCCTACGAAATCACCGCTAAAGGTTTGGCGCGAACATTTCAAAACATTCGACTTTTTAAAGATCTTACCGTGCTTGATAATCTTATGGTTTCTCGCGATCAGAGCACGCAGACACCAAAATTTGGCCTTCTCCGTTCTGTTTTGAGAACTCCACGAGTGATGGAAGTAGAAGAGAGTAAGAAAAAAGAGTGTGTTGAACTTTTAAAACTCTTCAAGCTCGACCATCGCAAAGACGATCTCGCTAAAAATCTTCCTTACGGTGCCCAACGCCGCCTCGAAATCGCACGTGCGATGGCGACCGGGGCTCAACTTCTTCTTCTTGATGAACCAGCGGCGGGCATGAATCCACAAGAAAAAATTGAATTGATGAATACCATTCGTTTCATCCGCGATCATTTTAAAGTCACCGTGCTTTTGATTGAGCATGATATGAAGCTTGTGATGGGAGTTTGTGAGAAAATTGCCGTTTTAGATTACGGCGTGAAAATCTCTGAAGGAAATCCCCAGCACGTGCAGAACGATCCGCGTGTGATTGAGGCGTATTTAGGAAAGGAGCATGCACATGTCAAATCGTGATGTGGAAAAGGCTCTTTTTAAATGTGAAAACATCAGCGTCCACTACGGCGCGATCCGTGGAATCAGCGATATTTCTTTTTCCGTGAATAAAGGAGAGATTGTCACCCTCATCGGCTCTAACGGTGCGGGTAAGTCGACCACTCTTCGCGCGATCTCGGGACTTGTAAAGTTAAGCAGAGGGCAAATCTCTTATCAAAACGAATTAATTTCGAATTTGCCAGCTCATGAAATTGTGAAGCGTCGTCTCTGTCAGGTACCTGAGGGTCGCGGAATTTTCTTAAACTTGAGCGTAGAAGAGAATTTAGATCTCGGTGCATGGACCATGAAGGATCACTCTACGTACGATGCGGATCTCGAGCATGTGTTCCAATTGTTCCCTCGTCTCAAAGAACGTCGTAAGCAAAATTCCGGAACTCTGTCGGGTGGAGAGTTGCAGATGCTCGCCATCGGCCGCGCACTCATGGCCCATCCTGAGTTTTTACTCCTTGATGAACCAAGTCTTGGGCTTGCACCGCAAGTGATTGAGAAAATTTTTGAAATCATTAAAACCATCAATAAAGAAGGCACGACGGTTCTCCTCGTAGAACAAAATGCGCTTCAAGCTTTGCAGATCGCGCATTACGGAATCGTTTTGGAATCAGGATCCATCAAAACTCAAGGGCCTGCCAAAGATCTCCTCGCTTCCGACGAAGTTCGCAAAGCCTACCTCGGCGTCTAACTATTTCTGAGAATTTTCATCTCATACTACTTTAATTTTTTTGTTGCGAATTTTTTGATTGCTCGAAGGGTTTTGTAGACCCAATCAAATTCAGCGTTTTCAACAACCTCCAAATATAAACTTGGTATCGCATCGGGCGTATTGGTAAGGTGTAAAATCCCATATTCTAAAAGCGTTGCTAGGGCTTCATTTTCGTCAGCGACGATGTGATAGAACTCGTGAATCAAAACTTGAATTTGTGCGCCATCACTGAATGTGTAAAAAACAGGGCATACGTTAATGAAAGGTTTGTTCACATAGGCAAGCGCTCTCTGACTACAAACAGCATCAATAGGGTCTTTCAGTTCGAGGGGAACGGTTGCTCCTACATCGAGTATTTTCTGCATGTTAGTTTTTAAAAAATCGAAAGCCTTCGGATCTATTTTTAAAGTCTTTGGGCTTTGTTTTTCAAGGATTTGGGAGGCCTGACGGATTTTTTCAAAAGTCAGTTTGTAATCCGTCTGCTGGGCTTGGGCCGTCAGAGAGCTGAATAAAAGAAATCCTAAAAGCAAATTTTTCATGTGGCGATCATAAGTGGCTGCTTCAAAATTTCAAAGGGAATAAGGCCGCTAAGAAAAGGCTACAAGTCATGTGTGATGATTAAACAGTCCATGTCTATTTCTGGATTTGAAGTAAGACCGAATACAGCGCTTTGAGAAGATCAGGATCAAAGCGCGCCGTTAATTTTTCGTTCATCATATTCACGGCATCAGTAGGGCTCATAGGATTATTATACGAACGCTTTGTGGTCAAAGCGTCGTAACAATCGGTGATCGCCACAATCTTCGCCATAGGATGAATTTCACTTCCCGAAAGAGACTGTGGATAGCCATTACCAGCTTCATTTTCATGGTGCTCAAACACGCAAGCCTTCATGTTGTCGGTGGCTTCGGCGTAATCATTTAAAATTTGTAAGCCAAAGAGCGGATGATTTTTCATCTGCGCCCACTCGACGTCATCAAGAGGGCCTTTCTTACAAATAATGTCCGCACTCACGTGCCGCTTACCGATATCGTGGAAGAGAGATCCACGCCCCAACTCCATAAGCTCAGCAGGAGTTGTGTAACCCGCAGCGCCGCCTAAAGCTAAAGAGTAAACACATACATCAAGTGAGTGGTTGTAAGTGTAGAAATCATGGCTTGAAAGACCGATGAGGTTGGAGAGACCATCAGGCTCTTGCTCCATGAATTGCACAAAGTTGTTGATCACATCTTTGGATTGATCAAGCGCTTGGTAGACATCAGGATTTTCAAAAAGTTCTTCGACAAGAGAGTAGGAGCTTTCTCTTAAGATCAAAGCCTTTTCCTTTGCGGGGAGGCTACTGTCGGTGAGCTGTCTGTGGACATACTTTTTGAACTCAATACGATCTTGTTCTTTGATATAGAAGACTTCAGAGTTGCTGCGGCTGAGCTTTGATAATTTTTCGTCGTCGAGGCTATCGCCGGCACGTAAATAGAGGACGTACTTTCCATTAATCAAGACGTGGAGGTCGAAGGTCGTCGGACGTTTTGGATGAAGGCTTTGAATACGAATTTTGAGAAACTTCTCTTCGCTCATTTTAGACTTATTCCTTCGAGGCTGTTTCATTAGTGTGCCATGATTTGCCCCGCTGTCCAATATCGGATATGAACAATATGTGATGAACAAAAAATCCCCTTATTCTCCTGCACCCGGCCCGACACTTGACACGCCTGTTCAATATTTAAAAAGTGTGGGACCTCATCGAGCTAGTCTTTTATCCCGGAAGGACATCCAAACCGTCGGGGATTTGCTGTCTTATTTTCCTCGCGCTTACGAAGATCGACGTGCGGCCCGAAACATTTCGTCGCTTCTGCCAAACGAGATTGTCAGCCTACAAGCAGAGATCGTGCGTGTGTATGCTGCAAACTTGGGGCGATCAAAAAGAAAAATGTATGATGTCGTTGTGAAAGACAGTTCTGGAAAAATTCACTGTAAATATTTTCGCGTCCCTTACAAGGGGTATTTTGAACGTCTTGCCATCGGGAGTGCAGTTCGCGTGGTGGGGAAAGTCACGCTCTACCGTGGGCAAATGGAATTTCATCATCCTGACATTGTGTTGAGTGAAGAAGAATCTGAAGAAAACTTAGATGCGATCGTGCCGATATATCCTGAAACGGAAGGTCTCACATCACGCACTCTTCATAAAACAGTTCAGGCCGCGCTTGAACAAGTCGCCATTCCCGAAAACCTGCCCTACACGGTAAGAAAAGACTATTACCTCATCTCTCGTGATGAGGCTTGGAGGCTTCTTCATTTCCCCAGCCAAGAAATGTCTCCGCAACTTGCAAGCTTTCGTACCCCTGCACACAGGCGCGTGATTTTCGAAGAATTTTTTTGGTTGGAACTTCTGTTGGCCAAAAAACGTGAAGGCATAGTGAAGGCGATAGGGCCAAAAATTCATGGAGATTCTTCGGTTCTAGATAAGATCAAAAAGAGTTTACCCTTTGAATTGACCGGCGCACAGAGAAGAGTTCTAGAAGAAATTCTTCAGGATATGGGCAAAGCACACCCGATGCATCGTCTTGTACAAGGAGATGTGGGAAGTGGAAAAACAATCGTGGCCCTCATGGCAGCGACTCAAGTTGTGGTGGACGGTTATCAATGTGCATTGATGGCCCCCACGGAAATTCTCTCTGAACAACATTTCTTAAATTGCAAAAAATGGCTTGAGCCCTTGGGATTTCGAGTGGCCCAACTCACTGGGAGAATGACCCAAAAGGAGCGCTCACTCATTACGGGAGCTTTAGAAAAAGGAGCTGTTGATCTTGTGGTGGGTACCCATGCGCTCATTCAAGAGGATGTCGAATTTCATCGCTTAGGGCTTGTCATTATCGATGAGCAGCATCGTTTCGGTGTGAGCCAGAGGGGGCACTTAAAAAATAAAGGAATAGAACCACACTTTCTGGTGATGACCGCGACACCTATTCCCCGCACGCTCGCGATGACTGTCTACGGAGATTTAGATGTTTCTGTGATTGGGGAAATGCCAAAGGGTCGTCAGCCAGTGGTGACCAAGATGGTGTATGAGTCGAAGCGTGAAAATGTTATGGGGTTTTTAAAACAAAAATTAGAAGAAGGTCATCAAGCCTACATCATCTATCCTCTCGTTGATGAAAGTGAAAAGATGGATCTGCGAGATGCGGTGAAGGCGTTTGAAGATATGAAGGCGCAGTTTCCTCAGTTCCAATTTGGCCTGCTTCATGGGCGAATGAAGTCAGAAGAAAAAGACGAAGTCATGACTCGGTTTCGAGAGGGCAAAGTCCAAGCACTCATTTCGACAACGGTGATTGAAGTGGGAGTGGATGTTCCTAACGCCACATTAATGCTCATCGAACACTCAGAGCGTTTTGGGCTTTCTCAGCTTCATCAGTTACGAGGACGTGTGGGTCGGGGAACAAAGAAAAGTTACTGCGTTTTGATGCTGGGGAATGCTCTATCGGAAGAAGCGAAAGCCCGTTGTGAAATCATGGTATCAACAACCGACGGTTTTAAGA
>JBFWOZ010000070.1:0-11558 GCA_050250255.1 Bdellovibrionales bacterium
AACAAGTCGCAAAGGCTTCACCGAGAGAGGCGACGCCTGAACGAATGAAATTTGTCAGCGAAGAAAGACTTAATCTTCAAATGGGGATCTCAGAGCAACTTCAACAGAAATTAAAACGCGCTCAAGAGTTAGAATCTCAACGCCAACAAAAGCATGTGAGCCTTGAAGAAACGCTAGAAGCTTTACTGAATGTGTATTTAGAGAAAAAAGATCCCGTTCAGAAGGCTCAAAAATTACAGCATCGCTCCAATTTCTCCGTCCCAGGACGAGTTGCACTGCGTGATCAGGGCCAGTGCACTTATCACAGCCAAAATGGCGAGCGTTGTACTGAAAGAAAATGGATTGATACCCATCATATCATTCCTAGAAGTAAAGGTGGGCAAGATACTTTTGAGAATCTCATCACTTTATGTAAAGGACATCACCGGCTAGAGCATTCCCACTAGTTAAAGTAAGAATAATAGAACTTTTGAATGCTTGGGCCCGAAGGGCCTGAGCGCATGGATGTGCGAACATTCAAAAGTCACAAGCATGGATGCTTGATCCGCAAGCAACTTATTTTGTGAAGAACATAGGCATATCAATAGGTGCGAACACACTGTTGCATTTTAAAAATGTATCCCATAGTAAGTGCTGGGCTCAGGATGACTGGGTCGTTTTTTCGATTTCCACTCGTTGGAAAAGAGGGTCACCCATCGTAACTGTAGCACCTGGCTTTAAAAGGCCCCAGTGAAGTGCGTCTTCAAAACGAGGTTCGGTGGTCCACCCGACACGTTCTAAAACTTGTTGGGTTTTGGTAGGCATAACCGGAGAAAGCAAGATTCCTGCAATTCTCAGAGTTTCCAGAGCGGCGTAAAGAGTTTCGGCCGTCATTTTTAAATCAGTTTTTGCGGATTTCCATGGAGCTCGGTTTTCTAAGTAGCGATTGGCTTCGGTAAGGAGATCGACGACGTGTCCGATCGCTAAATTAGGCTGCAACTGGAGAATGTCGGCTTTTAGTTTTTGCGCCGTCTGTGAGGCAATTTTAGAGAGCTGTACGGTCTCGGGACTATTTTCTGAAACTTCCGGCACTTTTCCATCAAAATATTTGCAAACGAGGTTAGTGCTACGGCTAACGAGATTACCAAAGTTGTTCGCAAGCTCAGAGTTCACTCGTTGAATCACAAGATCTTTAGAAAATTGAGCATCATTTCCGAAGAAAATATCTCGAGCTAAAAAGTATCGAAGCGGATCAACACCTACGATGTTTTTCATATCGAGAGGTTTGACCACTACACCTGTGGATTTACTCATTTTCGCGTTGTCTGCGGTGAGCCACCATCCATGAGCAAAAATCATTTTTGGAAGCGGAATCTGTAATGCAAAAAGCATCGTTGTCCAATAAACCGCGTGCGTGTTGAGAATGTCTTTTCCAATGATGTGATGAGCGACGGGCCAGAACTTTTCAAATTTTTCTTGTGAACCGTCTTGTTTGTATCCAATCGCCGTTGCGTAATTGAGAAGTGCATCGAACCACACGTAAGTAACATAATCCTTATCGAAGGGAAGTTCGATGCCCCAACTTAATCGGGCTTTCGGACGACTGATGCAAAGATCTTCTAGAGGTTTTCGTAGAAAACCCAAGACTTCGTTTTTTCTAAACTCTGGCTGAATAAATTCAGGATGTGACTCAATGTAGTCGACCAATTGTTTTTGGTACTTTGACATTTTGAAGAAATAATTTTTCTCAGTGATTTTTTGGAGTGTGTGGCCATTGGGACATTTTCCATCGGTAACATCCTTTTCTGTAAAAAAGATTTCGTCGCTGACGCAGTACCAGCCTTCGTAGCTTGCGGAATAGATATCGCCCTTATCAAAGAGTTCTTGCATCGCTCTTTGAACGCCGAGTTTGTGCGTGGGGAAAGTTGTACGCATGAAATGATCGTGTTGTACGTTGAGCTCTTTCCAAACTTCTTGAAATCTAAGGACGGTTTCGTTCACGTACTCTTGAGGATCTCGTTGAAGTTCTTTGGCTTTGTTTTCTACTTTTTGTCCGTGCTCATCAGTTCCGGTGAGAAAGTAAGTGTTGTAGCCGAAGAGGCGATGATAGCGGGCAAGGATGTCGGTCACGACGGTCGTGTAAGCATGCCCAATGTGAGGCGTGTCGTTGACGTAATAAATGGGAGTTGTGAAATAAATATTTTGTGAACTCACTTGGAATCCTTTTCGAGGAGTCTTGAAAGTCGAGCAAGCTCTTTTCTCATTTCTGGGAGTGAGGGTAAGCTCGCCGTGGTTTTCAAATAATCTTTAATTTTTTGAAGAGGGTAGCCGCCGTAGTCGCCGGGTTCTGTTACGTCTTTCGTCACGACGCTGACTCCGCCCAAACGGACACCGCTTGCGAGGGTAACATGATCTGTAATGCTAACACGACCGCCAGCCATCACGTTGTCGCCGATATGCGAGGATCCAGCGAGGCCAAAGCCAAACGCGAGGACACAGTTTTTTCCGACGGTGGAATTGTGAGCCAGGTGTACATAGTTATCGGTGACGGTGCCTGCACCCACTCTTGTCGCACCGAAGGTGCTTCGGTCGATCGAGCAGTGAGAACCAAGTTCTACACGGTCTTCAATCACAACATTTCCAATTTGCGGAATTCGGTAGTGATTTCCCTTTTCGTCGTGGGAAAAGCCATAACCTTCGCTTCCAATGGTCGTATGTGGATGGATGACACATTCACTTCCAACAACACAATCGGCAGCAATAACAACATGAGGCCAAAGTTTGGTGTTAGAGCCAATTTTTACGCGATCTTCAATCACGCAATGGGCGCTCACTACGATGTTTTCGCCAAGTTGAACTTCCGCTCCGATCACAACGTAAGGGCCGATATGGCAAGAAGTAGGAACTTTGGTTTTAGGTGAGATTACGGCCGTTGGATGTACTCCAGCCAGAGCTTTATCGAGAGGGGCATAGCGACCCATGATTTTTTGAGTGAGCTTTGCTTGAGCTAAGCCGACGTTTTTAGAGAAAAACACAATCTGTTGAGGGTTTGCGGGAACTTTGTCTTTCCATCTCAAAGAAGTCACAATTGCTGTCGCTTTGGACTGTAACGCCGAAAGAAGCGTCTTTTCGTCTTGTGCAAACACGAGGCTGCTCGCGGCTGGAGTTTCTACAGGACTCACAAGGTGAATCATGTTAGATAAAGGGCCGACAGCATCGACAAGAAGCTCCGAAAATTGGTCTTTGAGTGATTGTGCAGTGAACATTACTCATGGCTACAGAGGGGCTCCGTTTGGAGCAATTGTTTACGCAACGCAAGATTTATAAAACGTGACTCTAATCGCGAGCTTCTGTAACTACAAACCGTTAAGAGAGGTACCGCATGCCCGCGAAAAAATCGCCTTCAAAAACGCCGTCGAAATTAGCGACAAAAGAAACTCCTAAAAAAGCGGTAGCCGCTAAAAAGCCTATTGAGAAAAAGGCTACGGAAAAAAAGCCTGTCGAGAAGAAAGCTGTCGACAAAAAAGTTGCAGAGAAAAAAACGGTTGCTAAGCCAGCTCCGGCTTCAGCTAAAGAAGTGAAGGCGCCGAAAGTTTCTCCAAGTACTCTTAAGGGAAAAACGACAGCAGAAGACGCTCCGGTGAAAGTACCCAAAGTCCCAAAGGTTAAAAAGACGAAGGAAGAAAAGAAGGCAGAAAAAGCTGCGGCTAAAGAAGCTCTTCAGCTCGAAAATGCCAATGCGGACTGGTTAGAGCTCCATAAGCAATTTAAAAACATGAAACCAATGCCGTACGCAATGTCGGAACAATATCCTGAAAAATGTGTGATTAATCACAAGGTTTTAGGGGTCGGTTTTGTGGTGAAAAACATCAATGATCGCATCGATGTCGTCTTTAAAGACGGCCAAAAAACCTTAATCACTAATTACAAAAAGTAACGAAATCATTTTAATTCTTCAGCTACGGCGTTGCTCGGTCGGGCCACTTGTGCGACGGACAGGAGCCCGTCTCCGCGTGACCCTCGGTCGCGCCTTGTATCTGAAGTTTAAAATGATTTCTGTAGAACGTGCCTTTTACGGATAGGGCTTAACGATTTTGGTGGCATATTGCGATCTGAAGTTATTTGTGGCGGAACATGATGAGGCCGTGAGTAGGATCGTAAGGTGAAACACCTACGGTTACTTTATCGCCCACGACGACGCGGATATTGAATCTGCGCATTTTGCCGCACAGTTTTGCGTTGATCACAACAGCGTTTTCTAGCTCTACTTTATAAAGTCCGCCAGCTGCTGCATCCACTACTTTGCCCTCTAATTGGGCTAAATCTTCTCTTGCCATTCCTAGGGTGTAGCTTATCCCCAAGTATTTGACAACCACGTTCTCCCTATGGCTCTCTCTATGTCTATGAGCAAGGTGATGACTTTAGAAGTGTACTTTTCCAAAACTCTTAAGGGTATTCCTTTTCGTTCAGCGCAAGCTGTTCTGGAAATGAGTGCCGATGGAGCGACGGTTCCTTTTATGGCCCGTTACCGTAAAGAAAAGACGGGGAATCTCGACGAAGTACAAATTCGTCAGATTTTAGATGCCCAGGAAGAATATAACGAAATCATTCAGCGTCAGAGCCACATCATGAAGGAAATCGAGAAGCAAAATCAGCTCTCTCCAGATCTTCAAGAGCGTATTTTAGCTTCTATGGACTTAACCGAACTTGAAGAAATCTATCGCCCTTTCAAGAAAAAGAAAAAAACCAAAGCCACCGTGGCTCGCGAAGCGGGTTTGGAACCATTAGCAAACTGGATTTGGGAATTGGGTCATGGCGAGATCAAAGACAGTACTGTCATCGAAGTGAAGGCCAAAGAATATCTCAATATCCCGCTCGGTATTGTGACTTATGAGCTCGCCTTAAAGGGCGCGCAAGATATTTTGGTTGAGAAAATTCATAACAATCCCGATTTACGTTCCTATGTAAGAAAAGAATATTTGGAGCAAGGTTTCCTTGTTTCAAAGAAAACAAAAACGTTTAAAGCGCATTCAAAATTTGAAATGTATGCTGATTTTAAAGATAAAGTGACGGCTCTTCGAACCGCAAAAGCTTCTCATCGTTATTTGGCGATGAGACGGGGTTGGCAAGAGGGCGAACTTGCTCTTAGTTTCGAAGCTGATACTCAAGGAATTGAAAATAGGTTCGTACAATTTGCTTGTTCTGTCCCGGGAACGCAGGTGAGCGAGTTTCTCGCTCAAAGTGCGAAGATCGCTCTGAACCAACACGTGATCCCATCGATCTCTAACGAAATCCACTCACTTTTAAAAGAAGAGGCCGATAAGTTTGCCATTCAGGTTTTCAGTGAAAACGTGAAACGTGTTCTTTTATCAAGCCCTTTCGGTGCGAAGTGGGTGCTTGGAGTAGATCCCGGTGTGAGAACAGGTTGTAAAATTGCGCTTGTTGATCAAAGTGGAAATTACATTACCAATACCGTGATCAATATTTTGGATGCAGGTGCGGATACAAAGGCTCAAGAACTTTTAAAAGAATTAATCACACGTCTTGAGGCCATTGCCGTTGGTAACGGAACCGCTGGACGAGAAACATTTAGTTTCTTTAGAAAAGTCGTGACGGCTCTTGGTGCGACAACTCCGGTTGTGATGGTCAACGAGTCTGGAGCAAGTGTTTACTCGGCTTCGGAAGTGGCTCGCGAAGAGTTCCCAGAGCTTGATCTGACAGTGCGGGGGGCGATTTCGATTGCTCGCCGGCTACAAGATCCTTTAGCGGAACTTGTGAAGATTGATCCTAAGAGCATTGGTGTGGGTCAGTACCAACATGATGTTTCACAAACTCTTTTAAAGAAGAGCCTCGATTTCGTTGTGGAATCTTGCGTGAACAAAGTGGGTGTCGATCTTAATACTGCGAGCGAATATCTTCTTCGCTACATTTCAGGAATTGGTCCGGCGCTTGCGAAAAATATTGTGGAACATCGAAAAAAGAATGGTCTTTTTCAATCGCGAGATGCTTTGACAAAAGTTCCTCATTTTTCAACCAAAGCTTATGAGCAAGCCGCTGGATTTTTAAGAATTCCTTCAAGCCCAAACCCTCTCGATAAAACAGGCATTCATCCTGAGCGCTATCCCGTGGTACGAGATATCGCGCAAGATTTGGGTGTGAATCTTTCTAGCCTCATCGGCGCTGGCGCAAAACAAATTTTAGAACATCGAACAAAGTGGGCCGAGCTTGTCGGTGAATACACCTTTGATGATATCGTAAAAGAGCTAGAGGCGCCTGGCCGCGATCCGCGAGATCCGTTCAAAATCTTTAACTTCCGCGATGACGTAAATCAAATCTCGGATCTTAAAGAGGGAATGATCTGTCCCGGTATCGTGACGAACGTCACAAACTTCGGGGCCTTTGTCGATATCGGTGTTCACCAAGATGGTCTTGTTCATATCTCTGAACTGGCGGATCAATTTGTCGATGATCCACAAAAAGTGGTAAGTCCGGGCGATACGGTCACAGTAAAAGTCATGGCTGCGAATTTAGAAAAGAATCAAATTTCTCTTTCCATGCGTCTTCAGGAAAAAACTCCACGTGCAGAACGTGCGCCAAGAGCAGATGCTCCTCGAGAGCAGCGACCTCGTCGTGGACCACCTCCGCAAGCTCGTGGAGAAGGTGGACCGCGCGCTCAAGGCGGACGAACGGCTCAACGTGATGATCGATCAAGAGGTCCTCGTGGAGATAACAGAGGCGACAATCGCGGCCGCGATCAAAATCGTGACAAACGAGATGATCGACCAAGAAAACCCGCAGCACCACCGCTCAACAATGCGTTTGCCTCGCTTGCGAATCTCCGCGATCAATTAAAAAAGTAATTTGTCTCACGTTTATAGTCATATCATCATCAAGATGGATTTTCGGAAGTCATATGCGCTATATGATTCTCAATGTTTTGTTGCGCACTAAGAGCAGCATGGAATACATGGGTGTAACTTTTATAGAGTGAGCAAATTTGCTCACGAAGAAGTGTTATCTTGCTCATTATTGCGTTGCATTATGCTTATGCGTCACTTATTAATACGTCATGCAAAACGCTGATATCTTTCAATATTCTGACTACCGTAGTTTTTTAAAAAATTACGCAAAGGTAAAAAAAGAAGTTTCTCCGCAGTGGACTCTTGGAATGTGGGCGAAGCGTCTGGATCTCAAGGCTACGACTTCGCTCACGATGATTCTCAATGGTCAGAGGCATCCAGGCCCCAAAATTGTAGAAAGATTTTCGGAATATTTTCATTTTAATAAAAGAGAGAAACAGTTTTTTTCGGATCTTATTCTTCTCAATAAAATTAAAAATGATAGCCGGCTTAAATTGTTGATCATGCAAGAGTTAAAAAAACTCAGTCCCAACAAATCTTTTCAGTTACTTGATGAGAAAACTTTTTCAGCTATTTCTAATTGGTATTTTTACTGCATCAGGCAAATGACCAAACTTCAGGAATTCCACGAAGAGCCTGAGTGGCTCAAGAGACATATTCACTTCTTATTAAGCGAAAAGCAGATTCGTTCGAGTATTGAAACTCTTCTTGATCTTCAACTTTTAAAGAGAAGTGAGCATGGGGTTCTCGAAATCTCCAAAGCGCAACTTCAAACAAGTCAAGACGTTGAATCTGAGGCCATAAAACAATTTCATGAACAGATGTTGGAGAACGCAAAAATTGCTCTTCGAAAAACTGCTGTAAATAAAAGAGAGTTTTCAGGTCTTACGGTAACGATAAAAAAAGAAAAAATAAATCAGGCAAAAGAACTTTTAAGAAACTTTGTGGATGAATTTGAAAAATTGATGATTGAGGAGAAGGGTGACGCCGTCTACCAACTCAATATGCAGTTCTTTCCACTGGCTGAGATCGAAACCAAAACAAAATAAGGAGTACAAATATGAAAACAAAATTATTTTTAGCAATTACGGTAATGCTGACGGCTTACACGGTTAAAGCAGATCGCGTCGGAAATGGAACGGATCCTATTCTTGTGGATAAGGCCGTAATGACAAGAGAAATTACGACCCGTCTTAAAAAGCGAATCAAAACATACTTTCAGTTTTTCAAGGGGGATGATTATCAAGAGGCTTCCGGTAAAATGATTTTTGGAGCGCTAAAGGCAAGTAGCGAACGTCTTTCAGATTTTTCAATTCGTCTCGTTGATTCAAGTGTTGGCAGTGAAGCTTGCATTGATCAGAATGGCAAAAAAGTTCCACTTTCAACGCAAAAAGGAGATCTTGGAGGAGCTGTTTGTTATGATTTGGAACTTTTAGTAAATGGGCCAAGACCAACTGAGACAGTTGGAAAACTCGTAGCTCAAACTCTTCATGAGCTCTATCACCAATTGAATCATGGTGAGAGTCCCGAGCTTTATGTTTTTGAAGCAGATTCTAGTGATTTATATGCTGACCGCAATAAAACGCGTGCCACCATTACTTATATCTATAAACCATGGCCGAATCGTGAGGATGTAAGACAAGAAACTTGCGTTAATTTTTATGCCTTTGCTAGTGGTGGGCGCATGGAAGTAGATTTCAGTTTTGATAAATATCCAGGTTTCTTTAGTTCACATGTCCCCTCGATACGTGTGGGAAATAAAGTGATCGACCCTAAAAATATTTACTCGACAACAAACTTAGAAATTCCTGAGGGAGATAACTTTGTTACTTACAGTATTGATTCAAAAACGCCTTCCTATTTGTATGTGAAAAGTTCGTTTAATGGATATGGGATTGCTCGTATCCCGTTTGATAATGGTTATGCCAGTTTTTTTGTATCTCGCGATTGTACCGAGCGAGCACAAAACGCTATCGCAATTGTAAATCCCTAAAAAGGGATGTGAGTGCATAGGTAAAAAAAGAAGGAGCCTTGCGGGCTCCTTCGCTGTTTTGCAATTGAGAAAAAATGATTACTTCTTCTTTGGCTCAGGTTTTACGATTTCGATGAGTTCTACTTCGAACTGAAGAACGGAGTTTGGTGGGATTCCAGGACGACCCATTGGACCGTACGCAAGATCACTTGGGATAACGAGAGTGGCCTTACCACCTGGCTTCATCATCTTAAGAGCTTCTGTCCATCCTTTGATCACGCCATTCACTGGGAATACGGCTGGTTCGTTACGCGTGTACGAACTGTCGAACTCAGTACCATCAATCAAAGTTCCTTTGTAGTGCACTTTTACGGTGTCAGTTTCTTTAGGAGCATTTCCTTTTCCTTCAGCTGTCATGATGTACTGAAGACCAGAAGCCGTAACTTTCACGCCCTCTTTCTTTTTGTTCTCTTCAAGAAACTTATCGCCTTTTTCTTTGTTGCCCTTAGCTTCTTCGTCGCTTTTCTTCATCATGGCTTCACGCATAGACATCATCGTCTGCTGCATTTCTTGGTCGGTCATGCGGCTCTTGTCACCTTTGAGAACTTCTTTAATAGAAGCGGTGAGAACGTCCACATCCACATCGAGGCCTTGTTGCTTAAAGCTGCTGCCAATTTGTTGGCCAATCGTGTAGCTGATTTTTTGTTTATCTGTTTTCAATTCCACACTTCCGAACTTATTACATGCAGAGATAGAGACAAGCGCGAAAAGGGCGAAAATGATTTTAGTTGTTTGAGTCTTGAAAAGCACGGTGCACTCCTTGTAATGATTTGCTCCAATCATTGGATATAATGGAACTTTTGGCTAGGAGATTTTTTTAGCTGCGCCGCTTAAAAGACTATGGGCACCCGTTAAGAGTGATTCCCTGAGCATAACATGTTCCGTTAGTCGCACCCGTGGCGGTACCTGTTGAGCCTTTTACTTGAGAAGTGTTGTTGGCGTTTAAGCCCAATACCTGATCAAGAACTTGGATATGAATACGCCCACCACCACCGACTCCGCCGAGAGAGTTGCCATCTCCACCGATCGTATTAAAGTACATGGATCCGGTAGAAGAGCTGACGGTTTGAGTTTGTAAAAAGATGGATCCACCAGCACCGCCGGCATCATCCAATGCGCTGCCACTACTTCCGTTGGCAAAAAGATCGAGTGTCCCGTTATTAGTAATTGCGGTCACAAAAAGGCGAATAATTCCGCCCCCATTACCTGCATCGCCGGTTTCTCGGCCTCCGCCACCGCCCATAAAAAACTTTCCGAGAAGACATTTCATTGAGGCGTCGTAGGTGCTGCCGGGTCCGCAACCATAGCTATCGCCTACAGTTATACCTGCATTTGTCGATCCGCCTTGGCCCCCGTGTCCACCGCCGGCACCTTCCGTACCAGCATAACCGCCTCCGTTAGCAACTCCCAAGTTGGAGCCGTTGTCCTGAGCTCCCTCGACGCCTTGTCCACGAGTTCTTGTGGCTGTACCGCCTTTAAAGCCTGTTCCGCTCACATCAAAATCTGCAGTTGTTCCAGAATCAATCGTTAATTGTCCTGCAATACGCATGATTAAAATCCCAATATCTGTGTGATCTGTGATGGAAAGATCCATGACGCCAGCCGAAGTCCCAGCCTTGATGATTTTTGTCCCTCCACCAGAAACAGTGAGGTTATTAATATGAGGGACTCGTACGGCAACCAATCGGCAGAATTCAGGCGTGACCCCTGTTCCTGCGGCTGTGAGTTGAGTATTACCAATGGTTAAAAAACGAGAGTCATTCATTTCCATGAGAAACGAAGTCCCGCCTGAAAAACTTTTTACGATTCCACTCGTAGAATAACCGGGAGCAAGCTGCGTCCCGCAAGCTGTGGTTCCGGCGCCTGCTGCAACGTAGAGCATAATTTCATCGCCAATTGCTAAGTTATTAGAGGTCCATGAACTTTGAATCGTGATTTGGGCAGCATTGGGAAGTGCAGTGGTGGAGGCGTTAACAATGGTATTGACTCGAGAAAAACTGGTGAGATAGCGTCCACTTGTTGGTGAAGTGATATTTTTTAACTCGGCTGGAGAAGCAGAAATGGTGATGTCTCCATCGTAACCAACTCCATAAAAACCACCAGTTGTGTTATCAGAACTTGCAAAATGACAATCATTTACTTTGGTTGTGGAATAGGCAGCCGTCATGGTGAGGCTCATGTCCCCGGGCTGTAGGTTTTGTTCCACTTTTCCAAGCACATGTGGATAGGAGAGTCGGCCGTTGGGAAGTGATTGATTAAAAAAATCACGACAATCGCTCGCTGCCATTACATTAAATCCCACAAGGAGAATAGAACGTACGCCGGAAGGAATGTTACTGATGCTTAAGTTTTGTCCAGCAGGTACTCCTCCTACAGCTGCTCCGATACCAAAGGTTTGTCCATCGGAAGTGCTGCACATTCCTTTTTGGTTATAGTCACCCCCGCCCACGAGTACGGCAAAACAATCAAACCCCGAAAGCTGGGCAGGATTTAAAAGGGAGTTGAAGGGGCTTGTGTTTGTTGTAAAAGGTGTGAGGTTTGCCGTTGATGAAGTTGAGGCCAGCTGGAATGTTTGGGGTGCACTCGTAACAGAGAGTTGTTGTGTGGTTGGCATGCGCACGGTGAGCGAAGAAACATTCGTCTCCTTTTGAGAGCGAGTACATGCGATTTGTGTGACGAGTGCCAAA
>JBFWOZ010000071.1:0-10678 GCA_050250255.1 Bdellovibrionales bacterium
GAGATTACGAAAAGAATACTTCAAATAGCGTCGCGATGATCCATCTTGCTATGTCTCAGCGGCTTGTAAAAAGAATAGCTTCGCTGGAGACGCTGTCATGACTTTTCGGACACGCTCTGGAGAAGCTGAAAGAAAATACCAGAGCCTAAATTCGGGTCAGTTGTTCACCCTTGCACCTCAACCCATGGATTTAACGAAAGTGATCAATGGGGAAATTCAAGAGTTTCCAGCAGACCTGTATGAAGGACACTTTGAAAAAGATGGGCAGAAGCTTGGTCAGGTTGTAGTGCACATTGCGAAAGTGCTCTTTTCGCAAAAGCTGAATCCCTATGCGAAAGTGGCGAACGAATACCTTCTTTTTGGAGAATATGATGAGTACTATGCCGCTCATATCATTGGTCGAAAGCCCAACTATGATGCGATTTTTCAAGTGGGAAAACCCTATTATTTAGATGTACCAAAATGTCGATCACGCGATTGTGGAACAGCTAAAAAAGTTTTCCTGACAGACGAACAACTTCCAGAAAAGATCTTTTATAACTATGGAGAGATTCCTACAGAAGGAAAAATGATTGGTTCATCCAATCTCCTACAAGTTCAGAGTCAAATTCTAAAAACCATTTATGTAAATGAAGAAGAGCTTGCTTTTTAAGCAGGCTCTTTCATTTGATCAAACCAGCTCGCAAAGGCGAGTGAGTACTTTCTTCCAATGTTCGCGGAGTTTGATTCGAAGTCGACCCTCACGAAGCTGATCGTGTTGAAAAATGATGATGCATTTTTCTTTTCCTTGAGGAGCAACATACAATTGAAGAATAGAGGGCTTTGGCCAGGTGTCTTCCTGCCATGACAGACGAGCGCGGAGGCCTTTTTTCATTGTACGGACTTCGCCAAAAACTCCGTCATCGGTTTCGTAAGATTTTTTTGCTTCAAAATTAAAAGAAGAATCGACCCCCAGCCACACTCTTAATCCTTCGGGAGAGGCAAGAAGCTCCCAGGTTTTTTTGGCATTTAAAGGAAAGCTCTTCGTAACGGTGACGTTATATTCGCCTTTTAAGTTTTGGCCTTCTACCCGACGACCCAAATGAATTTCGTAACCACCCGTCACACCCTGCTGCCACCACAAACTTAACTTGTACTTATTTTTTAGGTATTGAACGATCTGCTTATGTTCCCAAGTTTGGGCTCCGGCTTTATTGAGAAGCGCGATCCATTGATCCCAGCTTTTACCGGTGCCCTTGAGAACAGATTGTGTTGTGACTTTTCCGAGCTTTTCTATCGTAGCCATTTGGAAACGATAAAATCAGAACGCCACCGAGTCGATCATTTTTTTGAGATCCGCAGCGCTTGTCGCAATGTAGAGACAAATATTCGCGCCAAGTTGACAATAAGGAAAACCATCGGTTTTTTTGATATATCCAATCATGATGTTAATCCCCACTAACGCTCCGGCCTCATCCAGTAGAGGACCGCCACTGTTTCCAGGAAGGAGATCGGCGTCATGATAGTGGTGAATGCCACCTGCAACAGGAACACCCGTAAAACGCTTTCCGCTGGAAACACGTTTCGTGAAATCCTCACCGTCTGATTTTGGCCCCACCCATTTACGTCGTTCGCTGAGATTGGGGTGCCCGATGGTATAAACCACATGACCGTTCCCAAACTTTGTAAGATCCGCGAGCGGCACAGGTGTCACCGCCATCTCGCCTGGCACTTCGACAGAAAGAAGCGCTAAATCTAGAGCCGCATTTTTTGCGAGCACTTTTACAGATGTTGCAGAGGCTGTTTTTTCATTTTGGGTTTCAAAAAAGATGATCATTCTTGCGTCGACCGCATGATTAGCCGTAGCGATAAGTGCGAGATTTCGAGTCGAGTTAAACCCAACGATCACTCCGGTCCCAACACCTTTAGAATTGTTTCGTAAAAAACCGTTCGACTCTACACGTACTGTCGCCATCCAGGCTTGCTGGAGCACTGAAGGTAAGCCGTTCGAGCCATTACTAAATCCAGGATCTGCCTGAAGGGAAACGCCAAATAACAGCGTAGAAATTGCTAATATTTGAGTGATTTTTGTAAATGTCATTTGTCCCCCCGGAGAAAGAAGGACCATCTCAAAGAAAGTCGAGATTTGTCATCGGCAGGCCAAATTGAGGGAGTTTTTTTAAAGATTTTTCAGCAGAACACAATAAAAGCACTTTGATTCCTGAATTTTGTTCCCATCCCTGGGCATAAATTTGCACCTCTTGCCGCCAGATCACTTGAATCACGAGGCACGTTTTTGATGAAAAAGCTGATTTTCAATTCCATTTCACTGACTTTGTGTCTTTCCATCGTTTTATGGTCGTTCCAAAGTTTTGCGAATTCCACAAATCTAAAAATTGATTGGTCTGAAAAAGCACGCGTAAATGTTCGGGGTTTAGGTGTAAAAAGTTGTCAAGTGGCACTCGCGCCCATAGAAAACGGCAAACAAAACGACATGCAGGGCACACTCCTTTCAACCTCAAACAGAGTCGAAGATTTTAAAGCCGTCCTCCCGAACATTTTAAATGAAAAAGGTAGAGAAGCTTTACGTGGTGTTTTGTATGTCGGAGGAGTTGACCTTCAAGCAGAAGCCAAAGTTCAAAAAGAATATGAGACGATACTCCGTGAAGCAGGAATTGATTCATCACATACGAAAGTCACCGTTTTCTCTGTGCCTAAAAAAGCCACAATCCAATCGATGCGCAATCTTGCGGGACATTGGACAGATCGTTTTCGTGATCTTATGTTCAGCAAACACAAAGATCTTGTGACTCCTCAGAGCGACGAAATTAAAAATGGCATCATTACAAACACAGCCGTAGAAGTTTTTAATTACTTAGCCGTTGGCAGCGTAATGACAGGAGTAGATGCTGGCTTAACCATTGCTCTTCACGCGACTGTTTTAGGATCTTACATTGTTTGGACCCAATCTATGACGAATTGGTATATGCGACATCATCCGTCCTATGCAGCCGCGTTTTTAAAAACAATGGTCACGAGCGCTCCTTTTATCGCAATTTATGGAACTGCCAGTAGGTTCACCCCAATCTTAAATTATGTACAAACTCATTCTCTTGAAGATATCAAATGGCGCGTGCTTTCAGAGTCTGGAGCGCTTGGATTACATATGATTGGTTTAACGGGACTTCTTCAAACATTTTTCTATATGTCACTCAATAACGTCGTTGGAAATTGGGTGGAAAGTAAGAGTGGCGCCGACAAAGATACCGCAAGGGCTGCAGCCCCATGGATTAAAGCCCCCTTTCAACTTCCTGACGCTGTTCTCTTAACTATGGCCTCAGCCAATACCCCTGTGCCATTCACGAACATACCCAATTTCGTTTTTTACCCTAATCCTATAGCAGACGTAACACTCGCACATGCGGGCCTTGCCGCTCTGGGATTAGGCGTGTTTGTAATGAAATACAAACCTGATCTTTTAGATCCCACCCTCCGCTGGTATAGAGCTTACGAAAAAGCAAAAAAACGCTTTTGGGATGAAGGCCTCACAGTTCCCCACTACGGACTTCCACCTGATTCATATTGAGACACTTTTTTAGTTTGTCTCGTACTGACTAAAGTCCCTTGAGAGAAGGGCCGAAAAGTCATTATGCAATCTCGTTGGAATTACTTTATTAGACGACTTACAAAGCTCTTCCCTCTGATCTCAGCGACTCTTTTGATTCTGCTCGCTTACCAAAACTGTGGTCAAACGCAGATGGGTCAAAATCAAACTCAGGCCTCTGATCCTCTCGTCTATAAAATTGATGTAGATCCTAACGAACGCACAGATGGCACGATGGATTGTTTTAATCCTAATGTCGATTCTACTACAACTGTTGATGTGACTTCGATCTTCTTTCCAGAAAACGGAAACGCTCCCGAGATTTCTGTGAATTGGCATGCATGTGTAGATCAGCTCGATGGACGCGAAATTCGCGCGTTCTTTCTTAAGAGCTCCGACGAAACTCAAACAACGTTCGCGCTCAGCGTGATCCGTCAGAGTTTCCTGAATACCCCTATCCTCGTTAAATAGGATGCCAGCCCTCTTCCTGCTGCTTCAGCACCATTGCATCCTCTTCAAACATCTTCTCTAAATCTGCCCCAGCCTGCTTCGCCTTAGCGACAAGCTGAACTTGATCCTTGCGGGTAGGATGAATGTCGCGGATCATTTGATTATTGTGCTCTCGAAACTTATGAGAGGCCGTGACCGCTTGATAGGCGGGATAACCTAAATGCTTTAAAACATCTACCCCTAGCCGCAAAGAGGATTCAAAGGTCTCTCTCTCAAAGAGGTGCACCTTACGGTCCAAAAGCTCATAGACATGCTGCACATTTCTTGCTCGGGCGAAAATTGTGAGATGTGGAAAATGCTGTTTCGCCAAATCGATCAATTTTAAATTATCCGCAACGTTATCAATCGCCACGACGAGAACTTTCGCATTGGCGGCTCCGGCGGACTCTAGCAAATCAAGGCGCGTGGCATCTCCATAATAAACCTTAAAACCAAAACGCCTGAGCGATTCAATCTGATCCGGTTCGTGATCCAAGATTGTTGCTGGAATTTTATTGGCGAAAAGAAGACGGCCAACGATTTGCCCGAAGCGACCAAAACCCGCAATGATCACCGGATTATTTTGCTCCTCAATGGTATCTGCCACTCGTTCTTTCTTAGGATTTAAGAAAGGTTCAATCACAAAATCATGAAACTTCACTACAAAAGGTGTGGCGAGCATTGAAAAAGCGACGGTCGCCAGCAAAACTCCTACGATATCTCCACTCAAAATTTTAAAAGCTTGGGCAGCACCAAAAAGAACAAAAGCAAACTCTCCCACCTGCGCAATTACGAGAGAGAAAAAAGGAAGTTGCATTTTAGGGAGACGAAAAAACCGACCTACGGCAAAATGAACCGCTGTTTTTAAGATAAAGACTGAAAGTGCGAGAGCTAAAATCAAAAATGGTTGATTCTGAATACTTCCAAAGTCGATCGACATCCCGACCGAAATAAAAAAGAGTCCGAGTAAAAGTCCTTTAAAGGGTTCAATATCCGTCTCTAAAGCGTGTCGGTACTCACTGTCTGCGAGAAGCACTCCCGCCAAGAAAGCACCCAAAGCCATAGAGATTTCAAGCCAGTGCATGAGCGCGGCCATTCCAAAAACGAGAAATAAGGCGAAGGCTGTAAAAATATCACGCATGTGAGTTGAAGCGATAATTCGTAAAATGTGTCTTAAGAGAATGCGTCCCACGGTAATTACCGTAAGAAGAACACCGAAAACTTTTAATGCGACTAAGGCTTTCTCACTCCCCGTGCTACTAGCGTTATTACTCACACCCAAAATTGGCAAGAGCGCAATCATTGCGATAACGGCGATGTCCTGAAAAAGTAAAATGGAAAAAGCCGCTTGTCCGCTGGTGGTGGTGAGCTGGTTTTTTTCTTTTAAAACCTGTAGCGCAATCGCCGTTGAAGAAAGAGAAAAACCCATTCCCACGAGGAAGGAAACACTCCAGCTGTAGCCGAGCAAAATTCCTAAAAGGGTAAAAACAAAAGTATTTAATAAAACTTGCGCTCCACCCATTCCAAAAATGGGAACACGAAGCTGCCATAATTTTTTAGGTTCTAATTCAAGACCGATAATAAATAAAAGCAGAACGACGCCAAATTCTGAAAAATGAAGTATGTCAGTCACGTTACTGATGAGTTTCAATCCCCAAGGACCGATCACCACTCCCGCTACGAGATAACCAAGTACCGAGCCCAAACCTAATCGATGAAAGATGGGTACGCTGATAATAGCTGACAGTAAAAAAACAAGCGCGTTGAGTAAAAAGTGTTCCATTAAAGCGTCATCCCCGGCTGATATTGTTTATTAGAAAACGTCACGAGATGATCACGCACTTTTTCTGCATGTGCTTCCATTGCCTCTTGTGAGGCACGGATAGAACCAAAAAACATCAGTGGTTTTTCCCAATGCATTCCGCAAAGTCGAGCCGTCTGTATGTAGAGCGGTAGAAAACTCTCGATAGGAAAGTGATTGTAACCTGACTCTTGATAAGAATCTGATGGCCCACCCACAGTCATGGAAAGAAGCAGGCGCTTACCTTTTAAAGAATTTCCACCTGGTCCATAAGCAAAACCTGATTCGAGTACAACATCTAACCACTCTTTAAGAAGTGCCGGCATGCTGTACCAATAAAAAGGATGCTGGAGTACAATGAGATCGTGTTCCAGAAGAAGTTTTTGTTCTCTCTGCACGTTGATGAAAAAATAAGGATACTCTTCGTACAAATTATGAATCGTCACGTTTGGCAAATCACGAATGCGCTCGATGATGATTCGATTGGCCTTGGAATTTTGATGATTGGGATGTGCAAAGAGAACGAGCGTCTTTTTCATTGCACTGATCTTAGATCAGTTGCGTTTCAGAGAACAAATATAAAATCCATCATAGCCATCTAAATCTGGCCAGAGACGCAGCTCTTCTACCTTTTTCCACTGAGCGTTAGCTTCGAGAAAGCGAGAAACTTGCTTTTCATTCTCGCTTGGCAGGAGGCTGCAGGTTGCGTACACCATCCGCCCACCAGGCTTTACCATCTCCGAATAACCCGAAAGAATTTGTGCCTGAGTTTCTAAAAGTTCTTTAATATTGTCTTCCGTTAATTTCCACCTGGAGTCGGGATTGCGTCTCCACACACCAATACCCGAGCAAGGGACATCTAAAAGAAGGGCGTCTGCAGTTTCTTTTAGACGTTTGATGGTCTTTGTGGACTCGATAGGCTTTGTTTCTACGATATCTACTCCAGCACGACGATTGCGAAGCTTTAATTCCTGCAATTTTCTCTCTTCGACATCCATCGCGATGATCTTGCCCTTATTTTTCATAAGAGCCGCCATATGCAGCGTTTTTCCGCCGGCACCCGCGCAGGCATCAATCACTCGTTCACCGGGTTGCGGATTCAGCATTAACGCCACTCTCTGTGAAGAGGCATCCTGCATTTCGAAAAAACCTTTTTTAAACTCTTCGGTTTTAAAAACATTCTCACGCTTTTTTAAGACTAAAGCTTGCGGAGACAGTTCCACCTCCGTGGTTTCCGTACCGTTAGCCTGCAAATATTTTTGTAATTCTGATTTTGAAATCTTTAAGGTATTTGCTCTTAAAACGACCGGAGCAATTTTATTCATGGCCTGCAAACTTGGTTCCCATCGCTCCCCCAACTCCTCGAAAGCCAACTGATCAATCCAGTCAGGAACACTTTGGCGTATGGCGCGCGACACGTTTTGCTTTTTTCTATTTTGCACTTGAGACAATGGGAAATCTTCTAGCTCTGCCCACTGAGGCAATTCGTCATTCGTTTGTGCACCTTCATTTGTGATTCCACCTAATTCACCACGAACGATGAGCCAAGCTCCCAAAAGATAATAACCATGTCTTTCTAAATCAGGTTCTTCATCCAACAAATACCAGAGATAACGCCACCAGCGAGTGATTCCATAAACAGTTTCGGCAAAAAAACGGCGATCTCGTGCGCCCCACTTAGGATGATTTCGAAATTGTCTTTCGATCACCTTATCCGCGTAATAGCCTTCAACAAAAATATCATTGAGGGCGACGAGAATAGATTGAGCTATGTGAAAATGGAGTTTCAAAACGTGAACATTGCTCCGCCAGCAATGAAAACTCCGTTGAATTGACCATCACTCAAAAGATTCAAATGGTTTTTCAAGCCGGTTTCGATAAAAAAACCTGTGTTTTCGATAAGATCAAAAGCACGAGCACCGGCTACGAGTTGATAATCCAAAGTGAGGCTAGATTCTTGAGCCACCTGCTTAAAGAAAATGCCAGGACCAATTCCTGCACCAAAATAAAGCGGAAACTCGCTATCCGCATCGGGAAAAAGAAACAGAGGAATCACGCTCATCTTAAGTGGCTTCGCCTCAGGAAGATCGTAAGAAATAAAATCCACACGCAGATGCATATCCATCGTGTCGCTCCACTGACCCATACGGTAAGTGAGACCCATATTTAATTTTCCGTTGTCTTCGACATGATCACTCACGCCCCATTTGTAAGAATCGGAATCCACGAAAGTTCCAATATGAAGAGCTAAAAAATGAGCGCGATCTGAACTGCTGCTTGAAGAAGCGCGTGCGGATTCTTTACGTGTGAAATACTTCGAGGCTGCTTTTTCGCCAACTTGTTTACGAGGTGTTACGTCGTCGGTCACCACTTCTTGTTCAATGATCTCTTCATCTTTGATTTCAGTCTTTGCGAAGAGGGGCTCAAGACCAAAATTGAAAACCAATAAACCAAGGAGTGAAGAGAGAAGAAAATTGGACTTCATAGGTCGCCTCATTTCAAAATGTCGCTCAAAAGGCTCTTTTTTAAGCCTAAGGGTTCTTTTCGTATGTTTAATGATAACTATATGAAACTTCTGGGAAGTTGTCTCATTTTTAATGCGTTGTGTCAACAAAGATTTGACCTCTATCGAAATCATTCCTACAGTGGGTCTAACGTGAGATGTCCATATTGTGGTCACCAAGATGATAGAGTTCTCGATACGCGTATTCACCGTGAAGGCGCGCAGATTCGCCGTCGTCGCGAATGCCTCCAATGCAAAGGCCGCTACTCGACGGCCGAAAACATTCTTGAAGTCCTGCCACTTGTAATTAAAAAAGATGGTCGACGCGAAACCTACTCTAAAGAAAAAGTTTTTAAAGGAATCCAAGCGGCCTGCCAAAAGCGCCCTATCGGTCTTGTTGAGATCGAGAATATGGTCGAGAGAATCACCGCATGGGCCATGGCTCAGCATGAAAAAGAAATCCCCGCCGCTGATCTTGGCTCTATCGTGATGAAAGAATTGCAAGCTCTCGATGACGTCGCCTACGTACGTTTTGCGAGCGTCTATCGCACCTTTAAAGACGTGAACGAATTCGTTACCGGTCTCACTGATGAGCCTGACGATCCATCTGAACATCCTTTGAGCAACTAAAAAAACATTTACACACGTCTTGTGGAATACCCGTTTTTCATATAGATCTATCGTCCTTGCGTCGCCAATTTTAACTGCGAGATCTTTGATATGATGAGTTTAAGAACCCGATCGAGAGAGTTGACCTTACAACTTCTCTTCGAAAAAGAATTTCAACAGCAAGGCACCAAGTCAGGTCCTTCCGAAGAACTCATTCATCACGCCCAACAAATTACTGAAGAAAAACCTCAGTTTCGTGAAAAAGATGTCACGGCTTACGCCCTTGTTCTTTTTAACGGTTATAACGCTCATCAAGAAACTATCGATAACCTCATTTCCACTTACAGTCAGAACTGGAAACTCAGTCGAATGTCGATCGTCGATCGCAACATCTTAAGAATCGCGACGTTTGAACTTTTACAAATGGGTCATGAAGTTCCCCCTGCGGCCGTGATCAACGAAGCCGTGGAGATGGCAAAACGCTTCGGAACGACAGATTCTTCTTCATTCATCAACGGCGTGCTTGACCAAATAGCCCGCAATCCCAATAAAATGGTGGTTGATGAAAGCACAAACTCTACTACCCTCAAAAGCTCTTGAATCTGGCGCCGACCTTTGGGTGATCCCCGACCGTCGCACCTCTTCTTGGTCTCGCAAAATTGATTGGTATCTTCAGTTTTTAATTTCTAAAGCGATGATTCATGTCTCGCCACAAGTCTCGGGTCAACTTTCAAAACAAATGCAAGAGAATGACATGGATGTCTTTTCACACACGCTCAGTCACGCTTCCCCACTTTTGATTTTGAGTGGTCGCCAACTTCCCAACAAAAAAACCGTTCATCTCCCCTTTCTTGGTGATCACAAAACTTGGGTCGGACAAGTGTACGAAATTTGGAATCGATTTCATTCTCCTGGCTTAAGAGTTTTTTTGCCAAAAGGAATGGAAGCAAAAGATTTCACTCAGCACTGGCCCAAAAATTCTGCCGACGGACATGTATCAGTCAGTTTTGTACTGGATGGGGAGTAACCCCATGACAGGTTCCGTCTACATTATTTCCGATGGAACTGGCGAAACCGCAAGCGCGATGGTTCGTGCAGCCCTTGTGCAATTTCATGATCAAGACACCAATGTCATACGTTATAAAAATTTAAGAACTGAAGATCAGATTGAATCGGTCGTTGATGAAGCGTTTCGCTCCAAAGGTTTCATCGTTTATACGGTCGTAAGTCCTTCTATGCGCGCAAAAATTCAAGAAACCGCGTCAATGAAAGGTGTTATTGCCGTAGACTTACTCGGTCCCCTCCTCATTGGGCTTGGAACCTATTTTGGAGGCACCAGCGAATCTCCTGAGGCCGGAATTCTTCGCGTGGTCGATGATAGCTACTTCAAGCGCATTGAAGCGATGGAGTACACGGTGAAACATGACGACGGAAAAGAAGTGCGTGACCTCGATCAAGCCGACATCATCTTGGTGGGAATTAGCCGTACATCGAAAACACCGCTTTCGATTTTCTTATGTCACTAAGGGTGGAAAGTTGCAAACGTTCCAGTGGTTTTAAATTCTCCACTCCCAAAACAACTCTTTGAAGTAGATCAAAAGAAAATCGTCGGGCTTATCAATGATCAAGAGAAGCTCTCGCGCATTCGGCGAAACCGCCTCGCAAAGTTTGGACAAGATCAAGGCGGTGATTA
>JBFWOZ010000072.1:0-9801 GCA_050250255.1 Bdellovibrionales bacterium
TATTCTTCTACACCGTCGTAAACCCTGACCCCCCTTCCTGTTTTCGTTGAGGGAGGGGGGTCAGGGTTTACGACGGTGTTCTCTAAAATCTCCAGATGTGATTTTTTCTTCGCAGTTATTAGTAGTTACGCAAGTTCGAAGTATTTACTTTCTAAAGTTTTAAGTGCTCACCTCATGAGCACGCTGTTGAGCAGGTTTTATTCCTGGGTTTGTCGCAAATATTTCAGAAAGCTTATGGGTTTCGTTTCGTCCGTAAAGCTTTGCATCAAGTGGATTTGAAATAACGTCATCAACGGTCGACCAAAAGAATTTTAGTTTCTGATTGTACTTAAGCTCACGCTCAGCGACTTTCTTAATACTCCTGCCAAGCATTTCATTACTTACTAAGTACCAAACTCCCCACAAGTTCTTCTTTTGCTCGTAGCCACAAAATATCCTCTCGTAGCGCCTAGAGTTTTTGTAATTGAGTTCTAGCTCTAGCGCCAACGACTCCTTAAAACCATTGTGCTCAACTCCTAGAATTCCATCTGGGATTAGCAAATGACGAGTCTTATCAAAACTACTACCACGGCTGACCTTGGCTCTAATCTCGTGTTCTGGAATCCATGAGCGCACAATACCGCAGGCTTCAAGAGCAAGTCGTAATTCCGTAAGTTTCAAATCATGATCAAGCTGGTCCTTGCGAAAATGAACCTTAGAGTTTTGAACTGAAACTAAATTAGCTCCCTCATTCGTGAGCGCCCAAGCTTTTTCGTTATTAAGTAACCCTTCAATGCGCCTGATGTAAGTAGCCTCTTCTAATTTCCTAAGACGCCGCAAAATAGTTGTTAGAGCAATACCTGGAAATAGCGTAGCGGCTACTTGCCGGGTTGTTAGCAAACCAAAACTATGAAGTCTTCGGCAGAGTTCTTTATCTCTATTCATTATTAACATACCCCTCCTTTATAAAAATTCATTCAGCGCGTCTGAAGTAACGACCTCAGCACTTTGGTTTTTCCTTACCTCAAGTTTTTGACGAACTGCTTTTGCATGGAGCTGTTCACTCTCTATTTTATCAAGCCTTCGATTGATTTCATGTATTTGATCTTTCACTGCATATTGGCGCTCTAGTATAGGTCGCGTATTAGCGTTAATAAGTTCTTGGATTTCAATTTTTCTTTCTAGATCGTGTTTTTCATTTTCGCAATCGAGCCATCCCAAATACCTGGTAATCAAAAAAATAATTGTAGGAATAGCGGCTATCCAAAGTAGAATCGTGCGCAGGCTTTTTATCAAACCCCAGGCAGGATTATTTGGAAGAGCTGTGCCGTTTGCCACCATAGCAAATGAGATCAATACAACCCCCAGCGTTACGAACAAATATGTATAGATACTTCTTTTAAATAAATCCATTTACCTCCTTTTGTTTTTTTAAATTTAAAACCATAACTTTCCCTCGCCTCTCAAATTTGATACTCAATAGGCTCAAAATTGAGACAAAACGTGAGATTTTCTGATCTCATTTTTGAGACTTCAGAAGAAAATTATTTATCAGTTCAAAAGTAATCCACCTCCGCGTTCTAAACTCATTAACACCCCCTAAGCATTGCGGTTTTCACAGGTATAAAATGCAACGGCACTGCCAATGTTTAAGGAGCTCAAAGTCTCACTAATGATATTGCGAAACCAGGCCAACACCCGATGCTGGTTAAGTTCATGATTTTATTGAAGTCGATATTTTAAAACCACTGCAGATTGCAGTAGTTTTGTTATGCAAAACCCCTGCACAGCTGCAGGGGTTTCCGTTGTTACAGTTTGCTTAGATTAAAATAGTCTGAAACACGCCTTAATATGTCCAAAAAACAAAGAGCCAATCAAATGATTGGCTCTTTGTGGTTTTGAGGTGAATCGAAATTTAGTGGTTAGATAACACTGAGAAAAGTTCTTAGTGAGTTAATTCCAAATACTGTAGACTGTGAGGAAGAATTTCCAAGTTGCCATTTGCATCACTTGCACAGTTCAGCTTCACAATCTTTGTAACTTTCCCGTTTGATTTTTGAGGATGAGCATAGTCGATCGCTGCAGTTCTTACTCTAGGGTCTCCGCGCCCAGCATATCCTTCTCCACCATCTACTATTTGCCAGCCCATGCCAACTAAGACTTTGTGCTCTGTAAGATCTAAGATCTTCTTTACACAAGGCTGAGATAGTTTCTCAATCATTCTCGTATTCGCCGTTGATACTGCTGAAATAATCGACACGAGTAACGCAAAAAGCGTCGCAATCTTGATTGAAGTGTTCATTAGACCTCCTAAACTTTCCAATACGATAGCTTGCCAAATTGATGCCACTTTTTCTGACTAAAGCTTAATCTCAAACGGCTTTGAGGCGACCATAAAGACGCATGGGCCAGCTCAAATATAAGGTAAGTTATGAAATTGGCTGTCTTTAGGATCAAATCTTAACCCTGCTGACCTATGAAAGTCAGGAACACACATTAAACGGCCCATAGCTTAAAAACTCTGCCAATGAAGCCTATGCTAAAAATAGCAAAGCCCAACTTCAATTGATTAGTTTCTGGACAAACTAGTTACCTATGATAAATTTTTTCTATGAGAACTTTTGTTATTATCTCGATATTTTTATTAGAAGTTGGATGTACAACTATTCCAGCCGTTTCTGAAAACGATAGAAATCAACGTCAATACGAAGAAACTCAAGCAAGACTCAACAGTTATCCTGGCAAAGAGCAAAATAATCCTAATTATCAATATGCGAAAATGCGTTCTGATGAAGCTAATGAGAGGCGTGAAAAGAAAACTTACGCAATTTTAGATCCTAAAGGGGAATTTGTAAGTGGAATGATAAATGGTTTTAAGAAAGAATTAAATAGCTGTGGATGGAATGGGCAGGAATTCTTTTTAGAATTAAAGTGCATTAAATCCGAAGACGATATTGTGAGTTTGGAGAACAGAACCTTATCCATTCGTATAGATACAAAAGATCAGAGAATTCAGAGTAACTATAAGGGAATTGTTAAAATCCAACCAAAATCCAAGCCTCCTCACAAGATATTGTTTAAAATGAAATCATCTCCTGGGCGAGAATTAACAATAAGTTCCTATGAGACCTGTAATCCGCTCATTCTAATGGCGGCTTCTGCATGTGATGAATTGGTTAGCCCCAAAGAATGACCTTAAAACACTAACTTCTGTACCGATGCCTTTACCAAAGCTTGCAGCTTCAAAAGGCCAGAGCAAAAAAACTCTGGTCTTTTTATCTCGTCTTACTGATTACCAGCAACCCGAAGCCTTCCGCATACTGCAGATTTCGATAGGCCGTAATACTTCGCAATCCTCATTAATGACCATTTCTTGCCCCAACGAAGGCTTGCCAGCTCCTCGTTATCGATCTTTGGCCTCTTCCACTGCACCTGATACGTTTTAATTACCGTGAGTGGTTCGACCAGCCTAGGTCGGGGGTCGCCAATTTTGTAGATAGGCAATTTTGGACCAACAATTTAGATTTTGAGGCCGAAGCCCCCTTCTTAGTAAAGGGAAGGACTTTGGCATCACTGTCTGATTCCACAGAAAGTGATCCCGAGGTCTCTCCTTTCGAAAGAGCATTTCCATAATAATAGATATCAATTACGCCAGGACCAATATTCAATTGCTGAATAAGACGTCGCAGAGACCTCTTTTGTTGGGCCGCCGACAACTTGCTCCATCCTCTTGAAATGGCGCTGACTCGTTCGCCTAAATTATGACGAACTTCGTCTAATGAAACGACATTTGAGTCTTCTTCCTGATAGCTTTCAATTTGCTTCAATAGATTGGATTTTTTGTTTCCTAGAGTTTCAATCTTTTCTATTAAAAACTGTCCTGCCTGAGAACTAGGATCAGCTCTCATCTGGAATTTGAACACATTTTCCATTTCCTGTTCTACTTCTTTTAGCTCCTTACGAAGAACAGAGGTACGTACTCCGGCTGACTTTGCAAAAGATTTATCTTCAGAAACCATTTTCTTTGTAACTTCATCCAAGTAGTTGCCCTGTAACAAAACCTTCGTAATATGATGGGTAATTGCATCCTCAACCTCTTCGGCACGAATTCTTTTTACCGAACAAGTTATTACATCACCCTTAGATTCTGCATGTTTATAATAGCGATGAACATTCTTCTCTCCGTGAGCCGAATGTCCTACCATCGAGCGTCCGCATTCCTTACATTTAATAATTCCCGATGCTAAAAAGATTCTTCTTTCTGCCCCTTCAAGCCTTCTTCTTTCCATAAGCTTGTTTTCTTCAAGGAGATTTTGTACAGACTCGAAAGCTCCTTCATCTACAATACCTGGCCATGATGCTGTTACAATTTGATATTTTTGATAAGGGCGTAAAGTCTTTTGATTTGCATTTTTATACTTTCTATTTACTTCATACTTTCCTATATAAGCGTGGTTTTTGAGTAAGCCACCCAGTGACTGTTGGGTCCAAAGGCCGCGCTCAACAAGCTTTTCCTTGCGGTTCTTTTTGATCTTCGGACCAATTCCCAGTTCCTCCAATTTCGCAGCCGTGCGATTAATTGTTCCTAACTCAAGGAAAGTTTTAAAAATAGTTCGCACTTGCTCTGCTTCAAGCTCATTTACCACATACGTATTCTTTTTCTCTGGCGATTTGTTGTATCCAAGGATCTCAAGACCACCGTTTAAAAGTCCACGCATTGCTCTTGAATGACATCCAAGCGCCACGCGCTCGGCCGTCTGCTCACGTTCAAATTGCGCAAGTGTCATGACTATATAAACAATCATTTTTCCGACCGGCGTACTTGTGTCGAACTGTTCTTTAATTGAAAGAAATGAAGAATTATTTTTTTTCAACACCTCCAAAATGTCACAAAAATCAATCAAGCTTCTTGAAAGACGAGAAAGATCCGCCACTAGAATTAGATCAATCTTACCATTTGAAAGATCTCTCATCATCTTTTGAAAGGCTGGTCGATTGGTGTCCTTTGCAGAGAAGCCACCATCAGTATAGACATCTACAATATCTCCCCAATTTGGCTCTTGGGCATTCTTCATTTTCACAAAAGCCCTCAGTCGATACTCTTGATTGTCTAAAGACCCTTCTTCTCGTAGAGCGGCCTCTTCCGTAGAAACCCTTTTGTAAAGACCAATTTTAAGCTGCGACATCGAAGACCCCCTCATCAGATTTCTTTACGCGTCCTCTTTTAGAGGCAAGCCGAATGACTTGTGAAACTAGCTCGATAACCTCTTTGCTTCTTTGCTCAGGATCAAAGGAGTCGTCATTGGCTAATACCAAATTTACCTTTAATGAATCCAAATCAAGTTTTGTAGATTGAATATATTCACGACACTTCATTTGCCACCTCGCTTTGGTATCCATTCCTCTTTTAGAGAATGTGAGCGAATAAGGTCTGCAAATTCCAATGCCTTCTTCTTTGTAAGACTGGCTAATATACTCATAATAGAAACTGCTAGCTGACCAGGATTCCTTTCCCCAGTTTCTATGTTGCTGATGACTTTGTTGCTTGCTAAGCCCAATACAACTGCTAATTCCGACTGAGAAAAACCTAAATGTTTCTCTCTTATGGATTTGAATTGTTCTGGAGTCATACAGCTTCCTCATATTTTTCAAGTCCATCATTGATGGACTCTTTTAGCAAGTTCTTTTTCAATCTTTTAGGCGTTGTACCAGCATTTTGAAACTGCTTTTGCAGAGCATCCTTTAAAAACTCAGGTATTTCCCCAGTTTCCTTCATTTTTCGATATGCCGTCTCAAGCATTGCAGAGGCATCATAGTAAACCTGACGTATTTGCAGTATATCAGATTCAGCATGCAGCTTTTTGAATTGTCCAATAATCCAGCTTGCAACATCTTGCCTATGAACTCGTCCTCCATCAAAGCCTTCATTTACTTTCTCTACAAGCTCAGACAATGATTGCCCTGCTTCTTTTGTGATCGTTATTTTTACAATATTTTCTTCGTTCTTTTTTTCTTTATTTTCCTTTTCCTCCATATTCCTACCTCCTTAGTTATTTAATTTATTATTATTCTCCTACTCTTAATTATTTATTACCCACCCTGCCGACCGACACCAGACCGTGTCCACTTCCTCTCGTAGGGAGGGAGTGGACACGGTCGATCAGGGGGACCGAGGCAGGGTGGGTAATAAATAATCTCTTGTGAAAACAAGAGCCTCCCTTGTTCTATTAAATTTTTTCTAAATTCTTTGAGTAGACTTGAGTCTACTTGCAGTCTATTGAAATTCATCATGCCGTCTCACCTCTAATGTCTCTTAATTCCTGCACAAACTTATGAAACTCGATGGTTCTGTTTTGAAGTCTTAGTGGAAATTCCGATGGTCTTTTTTCAACGTCATTCGCATATGCAAAAGCCAAAGGTTTATTTTTTACCGGATAGCCGATCTTTGCAGCGGTTCCGCGAATAGTCTTCTCAATGGCCTCATCGTTGACAATAAAGAGTACAAGCTCTGCATCCTTGAAGGCTGCGTAGGACATCAAAATACTTCTATAACGACTCTGCGTTTTTCTTGTTCTCTCGTACTCCATTGCTACGCGGATTTTTTTGTCGCCTACATTAAGTGAGCAATAAAGATCGGGGATCTTTTTTTGTAATCCATTAAAAGCGTTTAAAAAATCATAAGGGGATGCCTTGAGGTAACTCTCAGGAAGAGCCGTATTAATATGTCCTGCTTTTTCATTGGCAAGAGCAAATCTAACAAGCAACTCATCATGAGCAATCTGTTGCAGAAATGGCACTCGCATTGGAACAAGAGAGCTTCCTAAGGCATTGGTTCTTCCGGCTCTCGTGAGTTTTAAATAGTTGTTAAGACCGACGCTTGATTCAATGGGAGCAAAGTACGGGCTATCCTTAATTTTTCTCCACTGGCGAAATGCCATGGCTCTTTTGGTTGAACAAATAAAGTCCCAAAATAGTTTATCATTGATAAATCCAAACCTCGCAGCGACCTCTATTGCTTGAATAGTACTGGGGTGAAGACTCATAGAGCTTCACCAGTTTTAAATGGAACTGTGTCGATTACAAAATGGCCTTGTTCAACAGTGCCACCCACTTGCTTTTGCTCAACCCATCTGACTTCTTGGATAACGCCTCTGATTTTTAGGCATGAGCCAACGACAACATATCTAGCGTTGGGCTGACCTCCTGAATAATCGCAGACAGATTTCTTTGATAGCGATGAGCATGCAGTTAGAAATAAGGGTAAAAATAATAGATGTTTCATTAAGCCACCTCCTTCTTATTATGATCTATGGCATTTATGTGATTTGTGCTTTCATTCTTATCTTGCGGAATCATCATCAGAGAACGAGCCATTTCTTTTGGAATACTTGGTAAAGTTTCTGCCTTTAAATCCGGTAGAATTGAAAACTTCATTCGAACAGTCTTAGTGCCTTTGCTATGCGGGATAATGATAAGGGCTTCTCCCACTCCCATTTTTTTCTTGAACTCATTTGGATGGTGAATAAATTCTTCGGCGAGCCTTACAGAGGCTTCACCTGTCTTTTGATTCATTCCCATGCTTTTCGTTTGGCGCTCAGTTGTCTTTTCGATCTCTGTAGTACCTGCCACCTTAGCGAAGTATTCTGCCGAGTCAGGTTCATTTGTTCTCATAAAGACCTTAAGATTTGAATTCACCAAGATCGTGTTTTCAACATCAGGCCCCAATGCCTTTAAATCTCCCAGTGCTTGATGAGCAAAGGTAATTCCAACATTTGCACTTCGTGATTTATTCAAAAGGCTAACGAAGCTCTTGGGTAAGAACTCACTAAAATCATCTAAGTAACAAGAGAAGAATTTATGATCTTCTGAACCGTTTTGATGTCTACTGGAAACGGCCGATTGCAAAACCTGCAAAACAAGTTTTCCTGTGGCTTTACCAAGTGTAGGAAACTTTAAAACGGGAAGCTGAAAATAAACAGCTTCGTTGTTTTTCAAAGCATTCTCCAGATCAATACTCGGGGTTTCAACATTGAATAAGGCGGCTGTATCTCCGAAAGCAAAACTTGCAATTTGCGAAAGAAGTCCTGATGTTCGCTTATCTCGCTCCTCAGGTTTTGTTGCCATAAAGGTATTGCCCCACAAAATAAGAGCAGGATCTTTGCAGCGGTCAACGAGGGGCCTGAAGTATAGTGGGTTTGAAATCGCTTGGTGGAGCTTTAGAAACGTAGGAACTTCTTTAGCATTACTGAAAATGCGCATGGCTTGAGAAAAGATCTCATATTGAACACCTCGATAGTATTCGTTTTCAAATAAGAATGCCCCGAAAACTCTTTCAGAAATTTCCTCAGTTGTTCCACCCAGGAGAGGGTTGAATGTATGGCTCTTACCGATGTTGGTTAATGAAAAGTATTTAAACTTTTCTTGCCTTCTGTATTTGACCACATAACTATAAATCTTTTTTAAAAGACTCTCATCAGACTTTCCATCAAGCAGCAAAAGTCCGCGCTCTTTTGAGATATCGTCAACAGCCCATGGAATGATAACACTTTCAGTTTTGCCAGCGTTTGTTGTACCGATCACTTGGGTGTGCATGGTTCTTGAGGAAAGTGGAATAAAAATTTTCTTTCTATTCTTATCTACTCCTGCAAAAACGGAATCCTCTTCACCTTCTCCATTTGTAATTTGATCGTTAAACACTTTATCTTCTCGTTTTTTTGCAATAACAGTCCAAGCTTTATTGACAAGAAAACCTGTGAGTATTGCAGTTACAAGAGCTATTAAGATCCAATACTTCTGATAAAAGCTTATAGCGACGGGTTCAAGATTTGAGATAAGTTTGAAAAACACGAATAAGCAGGCAAGTACAAAGAGATAATAAACGTCCGAATCATTTTTTGATTTTTTGTTATCACTCATTATCTCACCTCGCTTTCAATCATCTTCAAGCTTTGTGTGAGAACAACTTCGGCGTCTGCACCAGCATGAATCTCAACCCATTCTCTAGCTTCTTTAAGACTTTCACCGTATTTCGAAGCGCGATCTCTTGCAGTTTCAGAAACAGCATTGAGCAGACCGTTGGAAATGCCCCCTTTGGATTGACCCATGAAATCTCTTTCGACTGAGCCTCCGGCAAGACCAGCAACAAATGTTGTAAGGACTTGGCCTGTTGAGTTTTTAAGAGAATCAGAATGAAGTTTTCCTTTAATCCCGCGCTCACCATCAAGTCCAACAATCAAACCTTGGATTTGACGGATGCGACCACTAGGTTCTGCAATCTGCTTAAACTCAATCTTTGCTCTTTCACTTCCTTTGATATGAGAAGCTTCACCATAAAGTTGCGATCCTTGAGGAAGCATAATACCTGCCTCTGTCTGCACATCTTCGATGGTCACAGCAATTACAGGTGTTGGTTCATCACTTGCCATGAATTTTTCTGACATCTTAACTCTGACTTTTGTTCCAGCGTTGAACTGCAGATGCGCATTGCTTGCCCCAGGTCCTACAAGCATTGGTGTGTTGAGATTAGGCTGTCCTCCGCTTGATTGAGCCTGAAATCTTGGAGGATTCTGCCAAACTTCTTGCGCTGAAGTCCTACTACTTTCAGCAACCTTCTTTTCTTCCTCACGGTCTAATGTTCTCGTATCATTGACTTCGCGGAACTTTCTCATGTCTTGTTCTGGTTTTAAGAAGGCAACAAACGTCATTACGATCATTGAAACCGAAGATAATGCGATGATATTTTTCCAATGTAGATCTTTCTTAGATGTCGAGGGACTTTGAATAAAAAAGAAATTAGAGATGGAATCTCTAATTTGACTCGAT
>JBFWOZ010000073.1:0-9564 GCA_050250255.1 Bdellovibrionales bacterium
CCTTTGCGATAGGTCCAGGTACGAAGAGACACATCTTAGCTTCGATCGCATATTCCGCACGAGTACGACCAGCTTCATCCGCAAGCTTCCAGCCACCATCGAGTTGCTTAAAGATATCCCCTTTTGCAAAGACCCACTGAATTTGGTTCGGCTCGGTCTCTGTAATCCACAAACTGTATTTAAAAGTTTTAATCATGCTGACGTGGAACTCTACGAGCTTGCGGTTTCCCTGACTTTCGAGAACATGACATTCTTTTACTTCGCTTAAGAATTGCGGATATTTTTCGTAGTCAGAAATGATTTTGTAAAACTCGGGTACGCTGCAATTAAAAACGTCGGATACTGCTGCATTTGCCATGTTGTTCCCCCACGTCTAAACGCTACTATAAGTTAGTGCGACTCGCAAGCGCCTAAAAAGTGCGGGTAATGTCGTCAGCCCACTCATTTAGAATGATTCCTGACTTGATGGGTAAAATAAAACAAATAATTTGACGAATTTTGTAGTCTATAAAACCCAAGGTATTCGATTATTTTATCAATTGCTTTTGCTTTTCTGAAATTTCAAAATGCGCTCAGCATACACAATCTATGGATGTTAAAAGTACGTCCTGAAAAAGCGTTTCTCATTTTTACTTTTCATAAAATCGCGATTTTAAAATCATGTGTTATTGTCATTCTAACTTTTTACCCAAGGAGAAAATGATGACGAAACATCTGCAGATTCACGAAAAAGCTCTCGAGGTTGCTGGCCGTTTTCGAAGAGCCGAAAGTGATTTGATTGAAATTCTTCAACAGGTGGAAGAACATCGGGTGTATTTAAAGCTGCATTATAAAAGTCTCTATGACTACGCGACGACAATTCTTAAGTTGAGCGACAATGTGGCGTACAATTTCATTACGGTCGCGCGAAAAGCAAAAGAAGTGCCTCAGCTCAAGCAAGAGATTCAGTTAGGAAATCTCACGGTTTCTAAAGCACGAAAAGTTGCCTCAGTGATCACTCCATCGAATCAGGAGGAATGGCTCAAGATGGCGATCGAACTTCCTCAAAAGAAGCTCGAACAACAAGTCGCGAAAGTTTCTCCAAGAGAAGCCACCCCTGAGCGTATGAAATTTGTGAGCGAAGATCGACTGAACCTTCAAATGGGAATTTCGGAAAAGCTTCAACATAAGCTAAAAAGAGCCCAGGAATTAGAATCGCAGCGTCAGCAAAAGCATGTGAGTCTTGAAGAGACATTGGAAGCGATGATTGATCTCTATTTAGAAAAGAAAGATCCGGTGCAAAAAGCTGAAAAGTTACAGCATCGCGCCAATTTTCCCGTCTTGCGACGAGTTCAACTTCGCGATCAAGGGCAATGCACTCATCGCAATCATCAAGGCGAACGTTGCGCAGAAAGAAAATGGATTGATACTCATCACGTCATTCCTAGAAGTAAAGGCGGAAAGGATACGTTCGAGAACCTCACGACTTTGTGTAAGGGACATCATCGGCTAGAGCATTCGCACTAATGTAGGATTCAAAAGATAGAGATTCAATAAGTTGATCCGAAAGTCTCTGCAATTTTTGCTGCAGAGGCCTTCGAAAACCAGTGATTAAGCAGGGGTTGGAGGTTTGGGGTTTATCGTTTGAGGTCTGAGGTACCGTTTGAGGTTTTGGGTACGCTTCTGGCATTCCACTTGGCCATGCTTAAAAACTTCCAAGCTTTTCATTTAGCTAAAGAACATTATCAACTTTGTAAACAACTGAAATTACCAATGTTCTTAAAAGACCAACTTCTTCGTGCAAGCTCTTCGGTAGCATTAAATCTTGCCGAAGCCTCCGGCAAACGGACTCCGAAAGATCAAATTAGATTTTACTCAATTGCCTTGGGAAGTCTTAGAGAGTGTGAAGCTATCTTTGAAATTGAAAGCATTCGAGATGAAAAAGTTAGAAAGCTTTGCGACAGGCTAGGAGCGATTATTTTTAAGTTATGTCGTATCAACCAAACCTCAAACGGTACCTCAGACCTCAAACGATAAACCCCAAACCTCCAACCGTCGCTGACAGGATTTTCAACGATTTCACCACAACCTGTGCTCGCAATTGCGCTGAATCAATAGCACCCTCTACTTTTTCTTAAACAAAGCTTCGGCAGCGCTGAGAAGATCGGTTTTTGCCTTTCCTGGCGCTTCGGAAGAAGCACTTGATCGGGGCTTAAAGTATTCGCAGTAATTCGCACGATCTCGATCACGTACTTTATCGGCCGAAGGCTCTTTGCACTCGTTGTAAACTTTGGGGTCGTAATGAATGCAGTTCTTGCACACGTGCGCATCTGCATGGCACTTTGTGCACTCCGCACGAAAACCCACCTGATCGGCAAAGACGAGTTCTGTGTGACATTGAAAACAAATGACTTGTACGTCAGCCATATTTTCTCGCTGCTTACTGTGGTTTTTTGTTCAATCGATGTTCGGCTTCGATCATGCGTACGGTTCCGGTCTTAGAGCGCATCACCATCGAATGAGTCATCGCACGATGACCTGATTTAAAATGAACACCTTTTAAAAGTGGTCCGTCTGTCACGCCCGTAGCGCAGAACATGACATCGCCTTGAGCCAATTCATCACGCCCATAAACGCGATCAAAGTTCTCAATTCCCATTTTACGTGCTCGAGCTTTTTCATCTTCGTTTCGAAATACAAGTCGACCTTGGAAATCTCCTTCAAGACACTTCAATGCTGCCGCCGAGATCACTCCTTCTGGAGCTCCACCGGTACCGAGAAGCAAATCAATACCTGTATCATCAAGCGCGGTAGCAATCGCGGCCGATACATCCCCATCACCGATGAGGCGAATACGAGCTCCAAGGCGTCTCAATTCGGCAATGGCTTTTTCGTGACGAGGACGATCTAAAATAATCACCGCAAGTTCAGAAATGTCTTTCCCGAGAGCCTTTGCTACATTTTTCACATTGGTTTCAATGGGCGCCATAATATCGATGACGCCTTTTGCCTGGGGGCCGGCGGCAATTTTATCCATGTAAGTATCTGGGGCATGAAGAAATTTATTTTTTTCGGCAACGGCAATCACCGAGAGAGCACCCACTCCACCCTTTGCACAGATGTCTGTTCCCTCTAAAGGATCAAGCGCGATATCGATCGGAGTAGAATCCACACTTCGGCGCCCCACTTTTTCTCCGATGTAGAGCATGGGAGCTTCATCTCTCTCGCCCTCACCGATCACCACGGTGCCATCAATATGGAGAGCATCAAAAGCTCGTCTCATGGCATCCACGGCGGCTTGATCCGCAGCCATACTGTCACCTCTACCCATCAAACGTGCCGATGCGAGTGCGGCTGCTTCCGTCAGACGAACAAATTCTAAGGCCAGATTTCTGTCCATGGTTCTTTCTCCATAATTTGGGTGATTGTATGATTGGCGTCTTGGTTCACCATTTTTGCCACTTTAAAATTTTGATCTACAAGAACATGAGTTGTCGTACCGATCGCGAGAAGTACAGGTTCCGCACCGGTTTTTCTTTGAAATTTGAGAGAACGTTTATCCATGCCCTCTTCTAAAAGATAAATGGCGTATCGAAAATAAAATCGGGTTCCTTCTCGACGAACCTGTAGCCGCAGTTCTACTTCATCATCAAAGCGAAGTGGCTTGATGTACTTCACACTGGATTCGATAAGTGGAAAATACATTTCGTTCTCTTCCCACGTGATCTTCCCCATACCCCGGTCACGAAACCAAGCGACTCGTACTTCTTCAAAGTAGCGCAAATGGTTGGAGTGATGGACCACGGTCATAGCGTCGGTTTCGTAATAGGCAATGCGGCGTTTTTGTGAGTAGTAATTCATGAGTTCTTTCTTTTACCTAGGGAATCACTTCGGGGGAACCTTTTTCAAGAGTTTTTGATGCTCGTCCTCAATATAGCTGCGCATAAGTTCGGCGACTTTACGAGCCACGACTTCGAGACCAAATCCCATAAGGGCCTTGGGCAGAGGTAATTTATCGGTTTTGTAGTCTGTTTTGAGAGACATTTCGGTTTTGCGCTTTTGAAAATCCTCAAGTCGAATGACGCCCTTCATCCCAAGAAAGTTCCCTTGAATGCACTCAAAATGAATCATATGCGCGCGCGGTTCTCGCTCCTCTTTCTCTTCGAGCTTCAAAGTCATACGCGCGTGATAGCCCATGGCCGACATATGAACGTACAGCTGCTTTTTGGTCGCATCGTATTTGGATTCGTGAAAGTAGCTCGAGATTTCTTTGAGCTTGTCATATTGCTGAACCGTCTCGAACGTGAATGCCAGAGGCGCATTGACGATCCCGGCCGCTTCCACCGACATGGAGGCTTCCGTCTCTTCCTGTACCGCCTTTGCGGAGACGGCCACCTGTTTTTTTTCTACTAAGGTGTCATAAACATCTTTTCTTTTCCAAAAAGGCGCATCGGCTTGAGCCAAAGAGAGTAAGAAACACAGAAATAATAGGACCTTCATTGACACTCCTTAAACCCAACTGGAATATACACCCATGTGGCAGAAACGGCTCCCAAATATCATCACTATTTCGCGCATCGCCTTCGTACCGCTGATCGTATTGGCTCTTTATTATGAAGAACCTTACGGAGGGATTATCGCGGCGGCGCTGTTTATTTTAGCCTCTATCGGTGACTGGCTTGATGGGTATTTAGCGCGACTTTTTCATGTGGAATCCCTCCTTGGAAAGTTCATGGATCCTATCTCTGATAAAATTCTTGTGACTTCCACTCTCGTAATGATGATTCCCACAAAAGGCATTCACCCGGTGCTCGTGATTCTACTTTTAATGCGAGATACATTGATCAATGGCCTTCGCTCGGTGGCAGCCTCTGAAAACATTATCATCGCCGCTGGCCAGATGGGAAAATGGAAGACCGCTCTACAGATGGTGGCTATTCCTGCCGTCCTCATTGAAGTTCCAGTGGCAGGGCTTCCTACTTATGAAATTGGGATTGTGGGCTTGTGGCTAAGCGTCATTTTGAGCATGGTTTCGGGCACCCAGTATGTTCTGCTCTTCATTCGCAGCCGCAGTTGACAGGGGCGCACAATAATTCTAAAAGTTTGATTCGTTTCTTTATCTGTTTGCGGGTTTAGCTCAGTTGATAGAGCTTGTGCCTGCAGCAAAAAGTGCCAGTGGCACTTTTTTGATGAAGAGCATCCACGAATCCCGAGCAAATTTATTTGCGAGTGGTGAGTGGCGGCGACGCTCCAAGTTCGTCGAAGTTATTGATTCTGTTAATGCGGGTTTAGCTCAGTTGATAGAGCGTCGCCTTGCCAAGGCGAAGGTCGAGGGTTTAAGTCCCTTAACCCGCTCCAAACCTTTCTCGTTGTTACTATTTGCTATAAGGAGACTTAGGTGGCCTCACTTCAGGAATATGAAAAGGCTCTTAAAGCTCTAGAAATTGCCCTTACTTCTCCAAAAACAGAATTAAATCGAGATGCTGCCATCCAGCGTTTTAAGTTTTGCATTGAGCTTGCTTGGAAAACGGCAAAAAAACTCATGCAAACGGCGAGCAGCGTTCCTAAAACAATGATACGCGAAATGGCGGATCAGCAAATGATATCCAATCCCGAACAATGGTTTTCTTATATTGAAGCCAGAAATCTTAGTTCCCATACGTACAAAGAAGACCTTGCAGAAAAAGTTTACGCTGTCGCCGGCACATTCTTACCTGACGGCCAATCCTTATTGGAAAAGCTTAAGAAAATATGAAGTTCGGTCTCTCTCTTCAAGACTGGGATACGGTTGAGAAGTTCGCGATTTTACCTTTAAAAAAACTAGGTGCTAAAGTTTTTGTTTTTGGTTCACGAGCGCGTGGAGTACATCGAAAGTTTTCTGACCTTGATCTTATGTATGAGATCATCAACAAACCAGAACTCCATATTATTGGAAAAATAAAAGACGATCTCGTCGATAGCTCTCTTCCAATTAAAGTAGATTTGGTGGACCTGGATGAGTTGGCAGATTCCTATAAAGGCTCAGCTCTCAGTGAACGTGTCGAAATCTGAGGAGACACATGGTGAATTCTGAAAAAAGCAAAATCTGGCAAGTGATTGGAGCCTCATCGGCGGGTACTCTCATCGAATGGTACGACTTCTATATTTTTGGAAGCCTTGCCACGATCATCTCGATGAAATTTTTCCCGAGCGGGAATGAAACGATCGCTCTCCTCTCCACTCTTGCCACATTTGCTACCGGTTTTATCGTTCGTCCCTTTGGCGCACTTATTTTTGGCCGTATGGGAGATTTGGTAGGAAGAAAACATACTTTCCTCGTGACTCTTCTCATCATGGGAGGCGCAACAACCGGCATTGGACTTCTTCCCACTTACGAAACCATTGGGGTTATAGCCCCGATCCTCCTTTTGATTTTGAGACTTCTTCAAGGTTTAGCTCTCGGCGGAGAGTATGGCGGAGCTGCAACCTATGTAGCAGAACATGCTCCCGATGGAAAACGTGGCTTTTACACAAGCTTTATTCAGACGACAGCAACACTCGGACTTTTTGTTTCATTAGGAGTCATTCTGGCGACTCGTCAAGGCTTAGGAGAAGAACAGTTTAGTGAGTGGGGCTGGCGCGTTCCGTTTTTACTTTCTGTATTACTGGTTGTGTTTTCGTACTACATTCGTATTCGTCTTAAAGAATCTCCACTGTTCGTGAAATTAAAAGCGTCAGGAAAAGCATCGCTCTCTCCACTCAAAGAAAGTTTTGTGAACCCACAAAATAGAAGGCTTGTTTTGCTGGCACTTTTTGGCGCAACTGCAGGTCAAGGAGTTGTGTGGTACACAGGGCAGTTCTACGCTCTCTACTATCTACAGACTATTCTCAAAGTAAATTTCGTCACATCAAATTACATCATCGCGGGAGCCTTACTTCTCGGTACTCCATTTTTTATTGTGTTTGGCGCTCTCTCCGACCGCATTGGCCGAAAGAAAATCATGATGGCCGGCTGCCTCCTCGCCACTCTTGCTTACATTCCCATTTATCAAATGATGTCAGGCGCTGCGACTAATCCCGCAGAGCCCAACGTACCGATGCTGATCGGCCTTGTCTTTTTGCAAGTGCTACTCGTGACCATGGTGTATGGACCAATCGCCGCATTTTTGGTGGAACTATTCCCAACAAAAATCAGATACACTTCGATGTCGCTTCCTTACCATATCGGTAACGGAGTTTTCGGTGGATTAACTCCGTTGATTGGTACTGCGTTAGTGGCGTCCACCGGGAATATTTATGCGGGCCTCGCTTATCCCATGACGATCGCTTTTATGACGCTTGTGATCGGCTGTTTGTATTTACCAGATACGCGGGGCATTCGCCTCGAGTCATGAGCGTTATTTTTGATTTTATAGTATCCAACAATATACTTGCTCTCTAAGCGCATTTAATTTACTAAAAGTACATCAGCACCTCAAAATCAAGAGACCTTAATGTCGAGGCAATGAATGATATTTATTTTATTTCTATTTTTACAAAATTTTTCATTTGCGGCCGATTCTTATCAAGTCAATCATACAGCAACATCTACAATTACCGAGCATGGTGTCTGTAAACGAGTTACAAATAATCACGCGAGTGCCAAAGCGATCTTTGTGCCTACAAAGACAGCCACCGAATGGTCAACCTTCCGTACAAACGTCCCACCTGGCGTGACCCTTTCTGACTGCGGCTGCACGCCACCATGGGGAGGAAATATCGCCGAAGGAGCCTCTGCAACTGCCTATTTATCCGCAACTGTAGCTTGTGGCTCATCCTGTACAAGCCAAACTAGAACATGTACGGCAGGAGTTCTTTCCGGTAGTTATACAAATTCAAGTTGCAGCGTAAATGCATGCGCGAGTTGTTCGCTTCCATGGGGCGGTTCCATTGGCCATGGCTCTTCAGTGACAGCGTGGGCTGGTTCGGGAACTTGTGGAAGCCCTTGTTCCGCACAAACACGCACATGTAGCAACGGGTCATTATCAGGTTCCTATACAGCTTCTAGCTGTTCGACCTCGCAAGGAGCCGGAGCAGGGTGTGGAGCTGGAAGTTATGGTGGACCGTGCTGCGGCGACAATATTTGCTATAATTGGGGCATTTGCTCAGGCAATAGCTGTTGGCCACCTGGCCACGCTCGCAATAACGTCAACGGATGTTGCAGTGGCGCTGAGGTAGGCGGAGGAGAAATCTGTCCTTAATATAAAGGACAGATTTCTAAGAATGCCGAGCTCAAATCATGACACAAAACCTTGTTGACTCATGATTATAAAAAAATCCGGGCAAGTGGAATCAGAACTTCAGATGTGGCTAGAAACAAATCTTCCTAGCTGAGGATTGTAAACCCATCTAAATGCGAAACCTCTGTCCTTCACACCTGCGTATAAAAACTCTTCTTTTCGATCTACATTTTCTTCAGCTTGCGATATGAAAGCCTGAAGTAGATCTTCATGGGTTACAATTCCTACTAGCCTATTGTTATCCACAACCAAATAGGCAGACACTTTCTCGTTCACCATTCGTTTTGCTACGGTGATAACTCCCATGTCTGGCGTGATTGTTTTAACCGGCCAGCTCATAAAATCTCCTACAACATCCTCATCATCGAATGTCGCCCGCTGTTCATTATCAGAAAATCTCCACATTGCTTTCTTAAAGTCGCGGTCAGAAATTATACCAACAATCTTCTCGGCATCATCCACAACCGGCAAGTGTCGAATATCGTTCTTCAACAGTTTCACATATGCATCCGACATTAATTCTTCAACATGCGTGACAATCAAATCTGAAGACATTATATTTTTTGACAGAAGCTCCATACAACCTCCTTGAATTGTTAAGAGGCATACCTTCAAATGCCCTGCCAATATAAATAGCTGTTATATTTGACTTGAGATCAGTTTTTGCCAATTTGGCTCGATATCTCATTTATGATGAGCCAAAAGAGAGATCAGCGTTGCAGACACCCTTAGGAGACGCCTCCTAAAAGTGTATCTGTAGTCAGTGGACAAATTGTTAACAAGCATCTTTAATAAACTTGATGCAATCACTACCAATAGATTCACATATTCCAGCCGTCCTTGAGCTGATCAATTCTCATGCGGCGTGTGTGATTTTATCACCGCCAGGTACGGGTAAAACCACGCGAATTCCGCGCGCTCTTTTAGAACATGTCAGTGGCGAAATTTTAGTTTTGCAACCACGTCGAGTGGCCGCCAAATTGAGCGCACAAAGAGTGGCTGAAGAACTCGGAGAGCCTATTGGCCAACAGGTCGGTTACCAATTTCGTTTTGAAAATGTCTCCTCAAAAATGACTCGTATTAAATTTATGACCGAGGGCACCTTTACTCGTCTCCTCCTCAACGATCAAAATCTTAAAGGTGTGTCGGTTGTCATCTTAGACGAATTTCACGAAAGACATTTACATACAGATGTTGCTCTCTCGACCCTAAGAGCGATCCAAGAGAGCATTCGTTCTGATTTAAAAATCATCGTGATGTCGGCGACCATCGACACGGCACCTATCGCGGAATTTTTGAATGCAGGCACTTATCGGGTGGAAACACC
>JBFWOZ010000074.1:0-9262 GCA_050250255.1 Bdellovibrionales bacterium
GTTTTAAAAGAACTCGCAACGGTGATACAAACTCAGCTCATTCGTACCGGAGATTTTTTTGCACGTTTTGGCGGCGAAGAATTTGTGTTACTAATGGCGGGTTGTCCGTTGAAGCGCGCGGTAGAGATTGCCGAGCGTATTCGATCGACGATCGAAAAACATAACTTCATATTCGAAGGTACAAAGCTCGTTGTTACAATTTCTGTAGGTGTAGCAACTTTGGAGTCGGATATGGTGACTTCTAACTTGCTTTTTGAAAAGGCGGATCAAGCTTGCTATGTCTCAAAAAAATCTGGTAAAAACCGAGTCTCGACAATTTAGTCTTCCTGATTATTTCCCAAGTCTTATTGAGCCGCAATTGCTGGCTCTTGGCTATAGTCTTGAAAAGCCGAAGCCGCTGGCCGACGCTATCAAGCAACTTTCTGATTTTTTTATCGAGAATCCAAAAAAGGCAACTCCGTGGCATCAAAAGTGGGCGCAAGCCGCGTATCTCGCTTATTTTTTTCCACTCAACTGGTTGCGTGCGGAGGCTGTTTTACGAGAAGGAAATCGTTTTAACTTTTTTGAGGGAATGAAAAGTTATTTGGATTTTGGTTCTGGTTTGGGTGCTTATTCATTTTTACTTGCCGAGATGGGTCTATCAAAAGGAGTCTGCATTGATCACAGTGTGGATGCTTTACACTTGCATGAAGATTTGATGAAGCGTTTTTCAAAACCCACTTCGATCAGATGGTATGAGGCTTTTAACGGTGTGGTGGATTCCAACACGGAAGTCGGTATTTTTTCCTACGTATTTACAGAGTTAGAGAAGCTTCCAAAGTGGTGTTTAAGAATGGAATCTCTCGTGATTGTTGAGCCATCCACGCGCGATGATGGCCGTCATCTCATGGAGCTTCGAGAATTTTTTATGGACGAAGGCTACAGCGTTTGGGCGCCTTGTCTTCACCAATTAGAGTGCCCACTGCTCGAGCATTCTAAAAAAGACTGGTGTCATGATCGTATTTTCTTTAATCAGCCAGAATGGTTTCAAAAAATTGAAGCTTTTCTTCCTATGAAAAATAAAACGATCACTTTTTCTTACTTGTTACTGCGAAAAACGGAGCCACCATTTCCTGCGGACTCAGCGGCTCGCGTCGTGGGAGATCTGCTAGATGAAAATGGAAAGTATCGTCAGATGATTTGTCGGGCGGAACATAGAGAGTTTTTATCTTGGTTGAAAAAAGATTTTACCGAAGAGCCCACAAGTAAGAGGGGGGAAATCATTGATATCCCCATGGATGTCCAAAACGTCTCGAACGAGTTGAGATATCCGCCGCCTAAAAAACATTAGCGGTTTTATTTAAACGAAACCGATACACAAATGGAATAGGAGTAAAGTTGTTCGGGTCCATTCTTCGTTTCTGATTGTGAAATATCGGGCTTTGATATGACTAGAGTCTGCTGCGTGTTACTGTCCAATGTCACAATCTTTTTATTAAGATCCTCCGCTGCCTCTTCAAAACCCTTGTTAAATATATATGACGAATGGGCTATACCACATAAGACGACAGGAGGTGTAGCGGCAAAGGCTGTGTTTCCGAGGGTCATTAAACTTGTTAAAAGTAATAGTAGTGTTTTCATTTATATCTCCTTATTAAAAATAATTTTTTATCTGTAAATAGTTAAGTACGTGAACATCAATATCTACAAATTAGTAAGCCATTTTGATCAAACTGCACTTCCTTTTGACGGCTGGGCTTTACGGTTTTCCAAGTTTTATGATCGTTACAAAGAAATCGCGCATTGGTTCTTAAAAAGGCGCTCTTAACAACGCCACTTGGATAAAAGGATACAGCGTCTTGTAGCTCCGCTTTAGTTTCACCTACAAAGAAAGTAAGAAGGCCAACATTTACACCCTTTAAACTGAGGAGGCTTCCTTCTTCGCCGATACTGAGTTGAAAAGGATGAGTCACTGTCACTTCAACTTTTCGACTGACGCCTGGTTTTGACTGGTATGGAATTTGGAGCAAGCACCGTGTTCCTCGAGAACTGCAGGTTTGTGAATTGACAATTATTTGTTTTGGATAGCCTGACTCATAAAGTTCAACTGTAAATTGAGGTGGTACTTCACCAATCGGTTCTGGTTGTGTATTCAAGAAAACTGGTATTGAATTTATCCCATGTATAGATTTTATTTCTCCTGTTGGAAAAAAAGAGAGACTGCCAGCGCTCATAAGCTTAGGTTGGCCAGTTAAATGCTTTGGTTTTATATTGAACTCAGAGATGACGGAGGCGGAAGTTAGTATTTCTTCGCGTGTGTAGTGAGCGGAGTAGATCCGACTTAAATGGCCATTGATCATTTGAGGATCGGCAGGATTTCCTTTATAAAGTGTACCATTTTCATAAAATTTGACAGTATGTTCGAAGAAGAGATTGGGTTGGGTTTTAAGTAATCTTGACTGTGAGCCATAAAGCTCTCCTGTGCTTACCTTGCCATCAGAATGAAATGAAATCGATCCATAATAAAATCTTAAACCGTTGATAAGAGTTGTATGTTTGACAACTTTTGAGTTGATCAAGCCCGATTGCTCTAACAACTTCCCATAACTTACGAATGTTAGTTCGTTAGCTTTCTTTGAGGAAACAACGGTGTTGAAATATCTGACCCCATCAGAGTTTTTTGGGACTGGTGAAGAATTAATGGCTTCACGGTAAAAAATTTCATGTAGAAGTAGGCCTGCTTTTTGAGTTTCATCTGCCAAACTCCAAAGCGCTTCGTCTATCACGTAGCGTTTCTCAAAATCCTTTGGGTTCTTGAGTTGAACCGCAAATTGAGTTTTGTAAGCTTTTGTGCAGTTTCCCGTTGGGATAATGAGTTCAGTAGAGTCGTCGATTTCTTTGATGATGCTTCTGTCGGCGAGTTGCATATCATTTGTGAATTGATTGACCCATTGAATATATTGGTTGTACGCAGAGAGATCGATGGTGCGTAGTCTGGCTAAGGCAAACTTTGCCCTCTCAATGTATGAGCCACTGTTTCCAAGTTCGGGAACGAGTCCTCTTGTTTGAACTCCTTCAAAGTAGTCCCAGACCTCAACTATCTTTCTTCCGTTTGCTAATTCGCATACGTATGCATCACCTCCATTGCCGCGTTCGTTCCCTGCGAATGTTGGTAGGGAATAAAGAAGCGCCATCATAGCGCCCATAAGTAATTTCGTTTTCATTACGTATCTCCTTTTAAATTTGTAACTGGTACTAATTGTATGTTTAAGTTGTAGACTTCAGATGAGTGCGCGTTTTCAACAAGCTTGGCGACACTTCTTCTAAAATTTTTAATTAATTTCTTTACGAGTGTTAACTTTTCCATGTCCATTGTGAGCGTGATGGAAGTGATATCTCTTAAATCGACAGATATTTCATCAATACATCGTGAGGCCTGTTTAAGGGTTTCTCGATGTGAAATCTTTAGCGCTAAAGATTCCAAATCAGTACTTGTCTGAATGGATTTTTTAGTTTTAACCCATTGATTTTTTTTATCGGTCTGTAGAAGACCCACTTGCAAAAGTGATTCGATACATTTTTTTGCATCAAAAGGACTGATATTGAGTCGTGAGGCAACCCACTTTACATCACTCTTAAATCCTTTAATATCCATGAGCGATAGGATGGCGAAACAGTTGGGATCTGCAATCACTTCAAAGGTTTGATCATTAATAAAGTAATAGTCATCTTTTAAATTAAATTGTGAAGGTGGAGTGCTGGGGGATGCAGGCATGAGTCCCGTAACTCCGAGTCTTGCAGAAAGCTTGTCAGACATTTTTTTTGAGATCTGACGTTTCCCTGACATAAATTCAGAAAGTCGACCTGAGGGGAGCTCCAAGCTTTCCGCAAAGGCTCGGATCGAATAACTGCCGTTCGTCCTTTTTCGTCTTTTGAATTCTGAAATTAAAATCTCTCTTAACATGTGGGGCAACATAGCCGCGCATATGAAGACAGACAATTAATTTGGGATCAAAGTGCTCCCAATCTGGGAGCAAAGGATAGTTTTTTCAAATGTGACTATTTCTTGCTCGATATAACAAAGTAAACGGAAGAAGTTCTGTTTCGACTATCCCACTTTTTTGCGTAGGGGTTCAAAGGACCTTCGGGTTCACCTTTATACCAAGACAATTCAGCGCCCGCCGAGAGACGTCGATTGAGACGCACTTTTGTGCCCACCTTTGAATGGGATCCTTTTTGTCCTGATACATAAGAGTTGTTACGGTACTTGAAATATGCATCGAGCAATTTTTCACCAGGGGATTTTTTTGTGGAAATAAGAGTTGTGTCGGCTTCGAGGACGATGAAGACGTTTGAGGTTCCTTGATAGGTCACAAGATTCACGCCTACTTCGCCTTTGAATTCGGAGCGGCATTTGCCTTTTGCAAATGACAGAGGTTGGATCATGCCTTGGCTCACGCCCGCAACAGCAAAAGGTTGGATTTTACCAGAAGTTCCATGTTCAAAATTGTAGGAGGGCGTGATCCTATGAAAGATATCTTGTTGAGAGGCCGCCAAACCTGGAATCAAATGATTTTGGTTTGTGAGACCAGCGCCTGCTCGAAACTCTCTAAATGAAATTGGACTTGAGATATGAAGTGGAATGTTGTTTCGGCGAAAAAGTACCTGTGTCACTTCTTGGAAATCTTGAGCATAAGTGGCACTTCTTAGTTTATGAGGCTCTGCAAATCCTATTTGCGTGGAATAAAGTGAAGTATCAAATTCTGCGATCGTCTGGTGATCAGAATACGCTTTAAAAAGTTCCATTTGTAAAGTGTGAGTCCGTCCTTGATCTGATGGCAGAGGATTAAATTTTATTCCGGCCCAGTTGTTATCGTTTGTGACCTTTAGTGTGAATCGTATTTCCTGAGCTTCGGGCTCATCTTTTTTTGTGATGTAGCTTTGGTTATTAGGAGTCTGCGGTTCTAAAACGCAGGACACCGTGTCCTCAGCATTTTTGTTGAGAAATGGACTAAAACATTGGCAATCGGAATCAAAAACGTTTTCATCGGCAAGTAGCGACTGGCCGATGAAAAGTGTAAAAATAAGAAGAAGAAAAACTTTAATCATGTATTTTTATATTTATTTTTTGCAGCTTTCTACCTAATCCCATGTCTTTCGCAAAAACGATTCCGTCATAGGCGTTGATGGATAGCACGAAGCATCCCACGCAGTCATGCCTCACCCACTCGGCGACCTTTGCTTCGGGAGAAACCATCGCTTGAGAAGAAAACGATGCTGTGTTGCGTGGTGTGGTCATCGCACAGCTCGCGACAAGCCCGAAGTTAACGAGCGTTGTGACAAAGAGGTAGGGTGCTTTCATGTTTGCTTCCTTTATATATCGATTATTGATTAGCGGCGGCCAGTATTGCGCTGTAATCTCTTGATTTCGCTAGGGGGACGTCGAGGTTTAGGTCTGTATACGGTGGGCTCCTTAGGAGAAACTTGAGGATACATACCCTCTCCCATTCCCACGCCAGGATAACCCATGCCCATACCGTAGCCGCCTCCGCCAGTTCCCATTCCTGAAGAGGATCCGAGATCTTCTTTAGCTTCGTTAACAGCTTCTTGGAGAGAGGTGGCATCACTCTGTTCTTCAGACTTTGGCGAACAATTAAGTACGTATGCAATGGGAAGACCTGAACTATCGACATGTTGTTTTCCAGAGAGCCCTTCTCTTGCTTCGTTCATCTGTTGTTCGTGTTCTTGTTCAGCTTGCTGGCGTATTAATTCGTTCTCTCTTACGTCATTGTCATAATCTTCTATGGTTCCGCAACTGTAACCCATGCCGAAAGTGTTTCCTCCGCTCATGCGAACTTGCTCACGCTGGTTTGCCTGACAAGTCCTAATACGTTGTATAGTTCGTTCTCTTTGTGATTGTGCATTGACCACTCTTTGAGCTTTCTGCTGATCGCGAGCTATCATTTTTTCGTCTTGGCGTATTTTGTCTGCCCAAAGTTTATTAGCGGCATTTCGCTTTCTTGTTTCTGTGGGAATAGAAACTCGACAGATCTCTAGCTCCGTCTCTACAACGGCAACGTAGGCTTCTGTGTCTTCGGTCGCAATTTCGAAATTTACAATTTTCATTGATTCCGCAGCACCTTCTGATTCTTCAAGTGCTCTTTGAATCTGCGGGCGAATCACAGCATCGCTCTTCCAATAGCGTGAACGTGCAGGTGGATCCTGCTTAGCTAGCGCAAAGGACGTCATAAATAGGGAGAGCATAATTATAAAGAGTTGAGTTTTCATAAGACCCCCGTCTCATTTTGTTTCTTACACCTATTAGAGAGTTCAGGAATCATGCCTAAACGAAAGGCCTTTAAAAGAATAGGGAGCCATCTCTCATAAAGTGAGACACGAGATTCTAGCAGATGCCTAGAGTTTGGATAATCTTCTCAAAGCAAGAATTCTCACTAGACCATTGACCTGAATCTCACTTTGATACGTCGAATATAAACTAGGGGGACGGAGCATCGCTCTTTCGCTCAAGATAGGGGACGGAGCATGCGTATTATTCTGGCTCTTTTTAAAAATCCAAAAAAAGTGACTGGCCTTTGGACCAGGCTAAATTGTTGAAAACACCCGATAAATTGAACTTCTAACAAGGCTATCAGACAATTTTATGGAAGATAAAACTTTTATTAACCCAGAATCAAAAAGCCGGTGTCAAACCGGAGGCTGGAGCTCCATGAAGTCGGATTTGGAACTTGTTTGGGCTGTCAAACAGGGCAATTCCAATGCGTTTTCGGAGCTCGTTTTGCGTCATCAAAAAGGCCTCTTTCGATTGTTATGGAGGGTGACGCGTGATCAGACAATGGCGGAAGACGTGGTACAAGAAACGTTTATAAAAGCTTATCAAAAAATTCAACTCTTCGAGGAGCGTTCTTCGTTTAAAAGTTGGCTTTTCCGTATTGGAATCAATACGGCCACGAATTCTCTACGTTCACGAAAAAGCGACACTTATAATATTGATGATGTTCATATCTCGACTGCTGCAACGGGTGAACGAGATCTTGTCTATAGAGATCTACAAATCCTTGTGGCCAAAGAGCTAGAGAAATTACCAGACCGACAAAAGACCGCATTGATGCTTCGAATTTTTGAAGACCTGAGTTTTCAAGAAATCGCTGTCATTATGGAATGCCCGTACGATACAGCAAAGGCGAACTATCGCCATGGACTGCTGAAGGTAAAAGCATCTTTAGAAAAACAAGACTGGGTGAAGAGCTTAAAAGAACTTGAGGACGAGTCCGTCATCCGCTTAAAAGAAATTCTCTCGGAGGCTGATTCATGAAAAAGACAACGGATCTTCTCATCGATCTTATGGAGAACGAACTTGAGAAGTCTCATAAACAAGACATGCGTCGCTATGTGCAGAACTCACCTGCAAGCATGGCAGAGCTCGAAGCTCTTCAAAAAACGAAGAGTTTTATAAAAAAATCGGAAGGGCTTGTGCCCGATATGTCGGAAGCTATGCAGGCTCGTCTGCACTCCCAGATTATGAGTGCGATTAAAGATGTGAAGCAAGAGACGCCTACGCGCTTTATATTTGGGTCTGTTGTATTTCGCTCATCTCTAATGGCTTCCGCTGTGATAGCTGTTTTATTGTTAAGCGGGCTTGCGTTATGGCAAGTGTTAGGGCCACGTGTTTCGATTCAACAGGTCGCGAAAGATTCAGAAAATCAAAATACTGACTTGATGCTAGCGATTTCTGTCGAAGTGCCGGAAGCATTTGCGGATTCACTGCTTTCTGAAAAGAATGAAATCGATTTTTACTTAGATGCAGCCGCGCAAAAGGTTGTACGTTTAAAAAATGAAGATGCGAATGAATTCTACAATGAGTTCATGGAGTAGGCTTCACAACAAGAGTTATGCAGCTTTGACGGGGGAACAATGAACCGCTTTTACTTGCCAACCATTCTCATGCTTTGCCTTTTTTTGATTTCCAATCCTGCCTGGTCCGCGACGGAATCTGAAAAAGCGCGTTCGCGCTTAGAAGATCTCTTTTTGTGGAAGGTGAGCGATATGTTGGAGCTCGACACGGCTCAAGAGGAAAAATTTAAAGAGGCTTTCAAACGTCTCAATGAGAAACGTTCAAAAAATTCTCAAGAGATGGAAGCGCTCCTCAAGCAATTCGAACTTCAAAAAGACGCACCATCGATTTCTGGAGCGATTGAAAAATATAAAAACGCACTCGCCACCTATAACGGTGTGCAGGTTGAAGAGGTACAAACTTTTAGAAAACTCTTTGGGGACAAAAAATTTGCTCAGTATCTCATTTTGAAACGTGATCTTACTCAGAAATTAAAAAATCTTCTCTCCGAACCCTCTAGACTTGAGTCGGCCCCGCCGAAAGATCAGGTAAGGGATTCGAAAAGTAAATAATTTTCAACATTGAATTTATTTCCGCACTAACTCTTCGCCTCTCTTCAGTTGTCTTAACAATAAGAGTTCATGAATAACACATGAACTAAACGAGAGAGGTTCGGAATGAGAAAAATTATCTTTATAGTCGCAGCGCTCGCTTTAGTTTCTGTCTCAGAAGTAAACGCTGAAGAAAATTCCATGGAGTCTTCATCAGCACCACGTGAAATTTCTGGAGTAAAAGATTTCTCTAAGGAATATCTCGAGCAAATCACTGACGAACGTGCGGTAGAGTTAGAAGCTTCTCGCCAAGACCAAGAAGAGCACGAACGTTACCTTCGTAAAATTGCTCGCGGTCGATAATCTCGTTCTGAGCGGAACGAAGGATGTATCCAATTTCAAAAAGACGTAGTTAAGTGACTACGTCTTTTTTATTTTAAATTCAGCAAGTCTCCGTGCAGCTGTCAGAAGAGACTTGAGTCTGCGGCCATCCATGAGCAGCTTGCCCACCCTTACTTTTAGGAATGATGTGATGAGTATCAATCCATTTTCTTTCTGTGCAGCGTTCGCCTTGGTGATTGTGATATGTGCATTGTCCTTGATCACGCAGTGCAACTCGGGACGGAAAAATTGGCTCGATATTGTAATTTCTGAGCCTTCTGAACCGGATCTTTCTTTTCTAAATACACATTCAGTAAAGCCTCAAGCGTTTCCTCAAGACTCACATGCTTTTGCTGGCGTTGAGACTCTAGTTCTTGAGCGCGTTTTAATTTCTGTTGAAGTTGCTCTGAGATCCCCATTTGAAGATTAAGTCTTTCTTCGCTGACAAATTTCATTCGTTCAGGCGTCGCCTCTCTCGGTGAAGCCTTTGCGACTTGTT
>JBFWOZ010000075.1:0-8099 GCA_050250255.1 Bdellovibrionales bacterium
TTCATTTCAGAGGAATTTAAATAATGCTCTTTATTATGGCAGCGCCAAAATTGATGAACCAGTCCTTGGGTTGGAAAGAGTTGAATGGACCTAGGGATTCTCATAGGAACGCAAAGCTTTGCGAAATGAGGACCTAGGTAGGTGTGGGTTAGTAGGGAAACCTTCACTCCAGCAAACCTAAAACCGGATAAGGCGCGGACTCCGTCCCTTAATTGCTCTTTGAGTAGAAGTAGCTACTGGTTGTGCAGCAGATTCGCCTAATCTTTTTTAAGATTTTTGGAAATTTTAGATCCCGAGGAATCGGGATAAAGTTTGTTCAACATTTCAAAGTGTTTTTTGAGAACACGTCCAGTAGTGGTATCGGACATAATATTTCCTACTTCCCAATGATATTCGTAACCACAGGTTGAGGAGTTAAAAACATCAAAGTATTGATCGGGAATTCCTAAGATATGTCCAAGCTCATGAGCAATACCGCCCAATCGATTGCCCTCATGAATCACCATGATTTTCTTATACGTATTCACGTAGGGCCGAGCATTATACTTAGCGCCAAGTTGGATTTCAAAAGCATCAGGAGAATCTGACCACTCAACGAGGACTTTAAAAGTTTCAAACTTCCAATAGGCTTCGATAATATCTTTAAGCTCGGCTTGGATGCTCTTAAAGTCTTTCGTCTTTAAAGGTACAATGAATGTATTCCCTACACGACGTATTCCTTTATTTAACTCAGGCAGAAATTTAAATTGAACATCTGTATTAACGTCTCGTCGGAAAGTTAAAAAACGTTTCCATTGAGAGATGGCATCTTCTTTTGAGAGTACGTCATTCCACCATCGTCTAAAAAAAGTCACGGTTTCTATAAAATCCAAGTGATGTCTTTGTAGGCAGGTGAGAAGATTGGTTTCTTGGCATTTTTCTAATTGAGCAACGAGAGCTAAGGCTTTTTCTTCATCAGAAGGTAGAAAACCGAAGTTTATTTCGTTAACGAGTCGGTAGTAATCGTTACTTAGCACGTAAGAAAAAGTAGACTCGAGCAATGCCCAGTCAGCAGGATTATTTTCTTCAGTCGATTTTTTGTAGAGCGTTTTTATACTTTCCCAGTTATCTATCTCTTTTTCCCAATACAAATCTTCAAGCGTTGTATTGGATTTTCTAAAACTAAAACTTCCTATTTGAACAGTAGTTGCACTCTTATGCGCTTGTTCTTTGGAAATAGGTGGGGCGTTAGGGTCTTGTTTTTGGTCCAACGCTATTGCTACTTCCATGCGCAAGCTTTGGAGATCTTCATCGCATTTTTCCCATTGATAACCGTTCTTTATTTTCTCTACATCTTTCTGATAACTGCCAGAAGGCTTTGGTTCGCGAAGTACTTCGATCTGAGGATTGTGAGGTGCACCTGAATCGCCTCCTTTTGAGCATCCTCCCAGAACTAAAAGAAGGGATAAAAAAAGGAGCTGTTTTGCCATGGAGACATCTTCTGCAGATGCTATGCCTTTGTATCCTCGTGTATACGGGCAAATCTTGTAAATTGTCTGCCCATTAAACAGCCAAGTGACATTCTAGCGCACCCCACTTTTATCGGCTTTGGCGAACGGCCTCGCGAAAGCTAAGCCCTCGTTGTGACTCTTCTTTCATTCTTAAAATACTTTTATGAACGGCATAAGCTTTGGATAGGAAAGAGGTGTGTCACTCAACCGTGACGGGAGAGCTTTATGAATAAACGTCTATTTGCTGCTTTTTTGAGCCTTACTTTTTTGGCGGTAGCCTGCAGTGAATTCAAGATTGGAAAAGACGGATCCGTGACCGATAAGGCTGTCTCAAATCAAGATTTCGCTGTTTATGGGGATATGGTCATTGCCAAATCTAGCATTGCGAAATCGAGGCTTTCTACTCAAGCCGGAACAAACTTAGACTATTATCAGGGCAGATTATGGCCCAATGGTGTTGTTCCTTTGGAGTTTGAGCCTGGGACCCCTCAGGCCCAAAAGGATCATTTGTTTAAAGCTTGTAGAGGGTGGTCAGAAAAAGCTCATGTTACCTGCGTGACCCGAACTCAGGGGGCCGTACCTTATGCCTATATTAATCTGAGTGACTACGACCAAGACAATGAGAATAGAGGTCTTTCTTGCTTTTCGAATGTTGGTGCTTATGCTAGCGGGAATAAGTCGGAAATGTAGTTACCGAGAGGTTGTTTTGCGGGTGCAGAACACAAGATACAACGTATATTAATGCACGAATTGGGTCATCTTTTTGGTCTTATGCATGAACATCAGAGAAGTGATAGAGACAATTATATTCAAATCAATTGGCAAGCGGTAAAACCTGGGATGGAGCACGCATTTCATCTGCTCGGACGTGGGGAGGAAAATCACGGCCCCTACGACTTCTTATCCATCATGCACTATGACAGCAGTGCCTACAGCCGTGATGAATATAGCTTAGATACAATTTCTCCTCTGTCTCAACATGCTAACTATAAATACTCAATGGGAAGAACTTTTGTCATTTCCGAAGGGGATGCTCAATTCATGCGTGATCTCTATGGCGCTCCTGGTGCGCAAACAACGACAAGTAATATTAACTTACGAGTTATTGATCTAGAAACGCGTGCCCCTGTGAGTGGAGCCGAAGTGCAAATCGTAGGTGGTTTTGGAGTGAGAACCTATCGCGCCGATGGCTCAGGCTCTATTTCAACAGGTCAGATTCCTCGAGGGGAATATACGGTTGTGGTCATCGTACCAAGCTATGTGACACACGCATCGTTTCTTGAATTAAGAAGTGATATGTCCCAGGAGATACCGATCATGACGGATCGCTCTCCACCATCTCAGGAAAGTGCGAATTTAAGCCTCGTGATTCGTAATCGTGTCACCCGTGTAGGAGTGCCTGGAGCCATTATAACAATAGACGGGCGTTCAGAGACGACCGACGGAAATGGCTTTGTGAATTTCGGTATGGTTCCTCATAAGAACTACCTCGTGGATATCCGCGCTAATGGCTATATCCAGCAGCGAATCACGGTGTATGTGAATGAGGATATCAACGAAAGCCTCAACATCAGTCCTAATCCATAAATCCGGTCCCCTTTTCTCAATCAGAGAACCAATTTTAAAAAATCGTTGAAGAAGTTTTCGAACAAAACTTCTTCAATCCCTAGCACATTCCAAAAAATCGTATTTCTCGAGGGAAAATCTCTTTTTGAGACGCGTCTTTTATGTGCGCACCACCTTAAGTCATAGGTACTTAGGTCCGATAAGTTCCATAGTTAGCTTCACATGTGGAAGCAAAAAACATCATAAAGAGGTTCAAATGAATCGCCAATTTTATGTCTCACACAATGGAAAGATCATAGGGTCTTATTCACCACAAGACATCATTCGAAAAATTAAGGCCGGTGACTTTGAAATCACCGACTATCTTTATGACGAAGAAAAAGCAGACTGGGTTCTTCTTGCAGATTACCCACTCATGCAAACCTTACTCGAAAAAGAAAACTTCCATGCACAAGCTCGTACTCACGCAGATCCAATTTTGGAATTAGGCCAAATCGAGCCAGGAGAATGGTTTATTCTTCGTGGTGAAAACCAAACGGGTCCTTTCCCTTACCCAGACATTTTAAGAATGCTTCAAGAGAAGATGGTGTTTGAATACGATTACGTTTGGAAGCCGGGTATGGAAAGCTGGAAAAGAATTGCGGAAATTACTGATTTTTCTGCAGACACTATCCGTCGAATGAAAGAAACCGGCGCGGGCATGCTTAAGAATGTGTTCTTTCGCCGACGTTTTAAACGTAAGTCGTGGGGTGGAACGCTCATCATTCACGATAATAAAAAAGTTTGGCACGGTCACGGGATGGAAGTCTCTGAAGGTGGAGCGGGAATCATTATGCAAAATGCCATGATTCTTCCAGGGCACACACTTTATTTACACTTTAGACCAAATGCTCAAGTGCCGGCGTTCAATGCTCTCGTAGAAGTAGTAAGTAAGAAATACGTTCAGGGAGCAAGTACTCCTGAAGCGCCTATTAACTATGGCGTACGATTTTTAAAAATCCAAGAAGAAGTAAGAAAGTCTCTCCGAACATTTGTCGGCGAGTCGAAACAGGTTGCGTAACTCTCTAAGGAGAAGGGGTATGACCATGATGGTTCATAGTAAAAAAATTCTGGCTCTAGGATTGAGCTTATTATTCGTTGGTTGTGGACAACCAGCGGATTTCTCTCTAGCAGCAGCTTCAGAAAATTTTAACCAGAACGTTAAATATAATGATGAAGTCGATATTCTTTGGGTGGTTGATGATTCCGAAACGATGGGAGATCACCAATCCAACTTAGCGAGCCAGTTTGATTATTTTATGGATTCACTTACGCGTACGAAGCTAAATTATCAACTATCGGTGATCAGCACCGATCGTGGTCAATATCAGGGTAGAATCCTTGGTAACCCAAAAATCATCACCTCACGTACACCAAATCCTAAAGTGGCTTTTGGAAACAACGTACGTTTGGGTACGACAGGTTCACCAGTAGAACGTGGTCTCCTCTCTATGAAAGAAGCTTTGTCGCCTGCGAAATTAGCGGGAGATAATTTAGGCTTTTTAAGAAAGGACGCTCAACTCGTGATCATTTTCTTAACAGATGAGAACGACGAGAGTGCGGATACCACTGCAAGTTACATTCAATTTTTGGATCAATTAAAACCGAACTTCCCACAGGGTGGTAAAGCTTGGACCGCACACTTCATTGGTGCTTTAAGCTTGAGCCCTGAATGTACAAGCTATGGTCCACACGCGAGTCCCGGTACTCGTTACATGGATTTGGTGAACTACTCTAAGGGTGTAAACGAGTCTATTTGTACCTCAGATCTCAGCCGCGCCCTCACAAGCGTGCAAAAACGCATTGTAGAAAGAGCCACGGAATATCGCCTCGAGCGAGATCCAATTTTGAACACCATCGTCGTGAGAATTAATGGCGCGGTTGTTCCAGAAAGTTCTGTCAATGGATGGCAATACTCTTCAGAAGGTCGCGCGATTCGATTCTACGGAACAGCGATTCCTGGACCAGATGCTTTAATTAAAGTCGATTACCAGCCAGTCGGTATTAAACAGTAGGGGGATTACATGGGTGATTTTTTTAAATTCGTCAATGACGGAGGAACGGTCGCTTGGATCATTGTTGGTCTGGGTTGTTTTGGTGCCGCTTTGATTATCGAGAGAATCAAGGTTCTCTATTTTGAATATAATATGAACGCTTCTGAATTCAGTCAGAAAGTTCAATCTTATGTTTTAGGAAATAAAATTGAAGAGGCGATCGCTCTTTGCAGTGCAAATCCAAAGTCGCCTCTTGCTTATATCATCAAAGGCATTTTGGAGCGCTCTGATCGTGACGACCAAGCCATGCAACAAGTAATGGACATTCGGTACTCCGAAGTTCTTCCAAAGCTCAGTCGTCGCTTTGGTTACCTCATGATGCTTTCTAACGTTGCGACGCTCATGGGACTTTTGGGAACGATTCACGGTCTTATGATCTCTTTCGAAGCCGTGAGCTTCGCTGACCCTGCGCAAAAGCAAACGATTCTGACCCAAGGTATCGCGATGTATATGTCGGCAACTGCTTTGGGTTTAGGGGTCGCGATTCCTATCATGTTCGCTTACGCCTTCTTGCACGCAAGACAAGGTCGTTTGATGAACGAAATCGTCGAGCACACAAGCAAGGTCATGGATCTTCTCTGCTCACGCAATTACGAAGCGTTTGATAAATCAAAAGTTTACGCCACTTCAGATATGCCAATGGATAACAAAAAAATGCCTCCTGCGCCTCCTAAAAAGGTCGCTTAATTAAAGGAAGCTGGAGTTTATGAGACACTCGCACGTAAAAGAAAGACTGCATGATTCAACTTTCGAGCTCAATCTAGCTCCGATGCTAGATATGCTCGTTGTTCTTATCACGGTGCTACTTGTTTCTTTCACTTCTATTCGCCTTGGCGTCCTGGACGGTTTGATTCCCCAACCGATCGCGAACGCCGTAGAAGAAGATCGAAAGAAAACCGAACGTACTTTTTCTGTTGCGGTGAGTGTTTCTCCGAAGAGCGGGTTTGTAGTTACGGTTAAAGAAAACGGTAAAGAAAATAAGCACACGATCGCAAACGTTGATGGGAAGTTCGATTTTACAAAGCTTCACAATCAATTAGTACAGCTTAAGCTACAACATACAGATACTTTCCGAATTGAACTCATGCCCTCAGAAGAAGCCACTTATAATGACATCGTTCAAGTGATGGACCGTGTGCGCACGACTCAGGCCACAGATCCCAAAATTCGAGTCAAAGACCCAAAAACGGGTGAGACCGCGGAAACCAACTTACTTTTTCCAGATGTCGTTTTTGCTAACGTGGTTGAAGGTTAATATATGAAGTCGAAGTATTTAAGTACACGAACAGAAAGTTCAGTCTATGAGTTGAACCTGACCGCCATGGTGGACATGTTCACAATTATTTTAATTTTTCTACTTCGTAGCTACTCTACCAGTGCCGTGCAATTAACGCCGGCAGATCGATTAAGTTTACCAGCCTCTTACACGTCTTCTCATCCGGTGGAAGCGCTGAAGATGATTGTGGGTAAACACGGGATCTACGTAGATGACGTGAAAGTGATCGAATTAGCGGAAGGTCGTCTAGATAAAAAAGAAATGGATTCCAAAGATCCACAATTCTTACGCGCGCTCTTTAATGAACTTGATAAGCAAGCCCAGAAGAGCCGAGACATCGCAGCTGTGAACGAAAGTTTAAAGTTTGATGGAAAAATTATTCTTCAGGCCGATCGCGATATTAACTATGCATTATTAAAAAAGGTCATGTACACCGCCACGATTGCTGGTTTTAACGACGTCAAAATGGCGGCGGTCGCTGTCGATTAGACAAGCGATTATTGAGGAGATCTTGTGAGAAGAACGTGTGTTGAAGATCAAAGAAGAAATAATAAGAGAAGAGCGTTAAGCAAGGCGCAAGTGGTGGACAATGGTCCTCGCATGCTTTTGCTTGCAATCCTCATCTTTTTTGCGGCTCTTCTGAGTGTCTCTCCAGCGCGTACTAGCGATCAAGTTCCAGCAAAAAAGGGTGCATTGGATGATGTGCTCACGGGTTCTGGCCAAACGAAGGAACTCAAAGGTGAGTTACTTATTACGGCCAGCGAAGAACGAGCCATGTCCCAATTAAAAAAGCTGATCAAGCTCCATAAAGGTGGGCACCTCGAAGTGGGTTTATGGTTCCGTATGGCGGAGTTAAGCATTCGTCGCGCAAAAACCACCCGTTTTTTTGAAATGAATCGCGAAACAGATTCGATTGTGCGTTTTGCACCAGCGGTGGTGAAGAACTCCTCTTCCAAGAAATATATCAATGAAGGTATTGGAATTTACGAGAAGATCCAAAGAGAATTTAAAGATTTCCGCGATATGGATCTTGTGCTCTTTAACAACGCCTTTGCTCGCCAACAAGTAAACGAAAACGAAAAAGCGAAGCAACTTTATAAAACATTACTAGAAAAACATCCAACTTCGTATTTGGCCGCGGATACAAACTTAGCATTAGGCGAAATGTACTACGAAGAGCAGAATTACAAAAAGTCTTTAGAGTATTTAAATGCGATTCGACAATTTCCAGATTCGAATGTGTATGCCTACGGCCTTTATAAAGCGGCTTGGGCTTACTACAATAATCAGAATACAGCACAAGCTCTTAAAAACTTAGAAGAGACTGTGGCCTTTAACCGCAAAAGGGAACGTGAATCACACCAGAAATTGGATTTACGTCGAGAAGCTTTAAGCGATATGGTTTTGTTCTTTTCCGAGCTTTATCCATCGCAAAAAGCAGTTTCTTACTTTGCTGATCATGCAGACAGAGAAGAAATGGGTCCACTTTTATTAAAATTGGCCGGTCTGTATTCTCACCATAGCAAACATGCAGATCTACAAATTGTTCTTAATGAATACATCCAGAAGTTACCCGACTCAAAAGAGCGCCCTAAGGCCCATCACGAGTTGATTAACAACTACGAGCTGACTCGTAATCGTGTAGCCGCAGTGGAAGAAATGAAGCGTTTGAGC
>JBFWOZ010000076.1:0-7634 GCA_050250255.1 Bdellovibrionales bacterium
GACGCAAAGAGACCAATAATTGCAAATGGCATTGATGAGTTCGTCGCTAGAGGTGATCTCGCAAGTAGATCCATTTTTTTAAGCTTGCCTCTCATTGAAGGCTACGCGAGAAAATCGGAAAGAGATTTTTGGAAATTATTTGCTGATTCAAAAGGTTTGGTATTTGGGGCCTTGCTATCGGCAGTTTCGGTGGGACTAAAAAATATTTCTAGCGTTGTTCACTCTGAGAATCCAAGAATGGCAGATGCTTGGCATTTTATTGCAGCAGCAGAAACAGCTTTAGGATGGGAACAGGGTTCATGTCTGACCGCATTTAAAAACAATCAGAGAAAGGCAAATGAGGTAGTATTGCATAGTTCACGTTTGTACCCCTTCATTCAGTCATTTGCTCAAAATGGTTTTACTGGAACTCCTCAGGAACTACTATCAAAAATCAAATTAGAAGCGAGTATATTTAACGTTCCTCCTTGGGAGTTAAGATTCTTTCCAAATAACCCAAAGACTCTTTCTGATCGTTTGCGTAGGTTGGCTCCGGCACTTCGGCTTGATGGAATTCAGATTACTTTTGATAAAACCCCAGGAAGTAATTCAAAGCGGCGCATTCATATAGCTAAATACAAAGACCCGAGCGACGCGTGCGACGCAGGAAATTTTGAAGACTAATATGGTAGCGAAATATTTAGACATAAAATATAAGAATGAAATGGAATTTATTAAATAGCTTGGCAATTTATACTTTTGTCAGAGAGGATTAGGGCATTACGGCTTCGCCGCTTTGGATGCCTCTACTTCTTTTGTTAAAGAATCAAAATACTCCTCAGTTTTTATGGCTCTGTCGTCAAAACCAACTGTATAAAAGTAATTCGCAAATTTTTGAAAAGCGTGTTCGGCAAAGGGAGAAGAAAGTTGTAATGCTTTGTCAGATGCTTTTGGACATTTGTTTAAACTTGCAGAGTAAATAAGATCAAACATTCCGACTAACGGTTCCTCTATTCTTTGTTCCGGATATGCTGGTAAAAATAGAGTACTTTCGCATTCCTTTATGAAATACTTAATTTGATTTTTTGTTGTCTTGGTTTTTGTTCCGACCTCGATAACATCGCAAAGTTTTCGTGCTGCAAAAAATGTGAGTTGAGGTGGTTTGACGGTACGGCCACCTTCTTCGACCAGATGGCAAGTTCGATTTGCTAGTATCCAATAAGGTATTTCATCAGTAGGAAGTGATCCCGCTGCAAAAGAACTAAAATGATACACATCGCCTTGCCATCGGTTTACAGGGTCTTTTTCAGAATAATATTGATTAATTGCAGTTCGAACCGCTGGTGTAGAACTACCAGCCTTGGCGGCGTAACGATTTGAAAACCAATTCCCTAGTCTCTTCATCATCTTCTAAGGTATCCACATCAACATAGTTGCTGATCGTGGGTAGATCCCTCCACATTGGTTTATCTAACATAACTGCGGTGCCCTCAAGAGCTACCAATTGTATAGCGCTTTTAAGAGTGGCACACCTTTCCGAGTTCGTCACGTATTCACCGATAATTTCAATAGTTTCAAATAAATCTCGAAGGGCTGTTCCTGTTGTAACGTGAATATATTCTGTAGGTGTTAACAGTGCATGTTTAGATAGATCAAGTTTTGCCAAAGGTTTGCGAAGGAAATCCTCATCAATGCCCCCTGTGGGCGCAGGTAAAGTTAATGCTCTCATGGAGCCTCCATTAATTTAATGAGTTCATCGGTTACCGACCACATGAACAAATCAAAGTGTGCTGAGTTCAGGTCTTTCAGCTTTGTGCCTAATGTATCTTCTAAACTAGCCGTTGATTTATCTATGAGATCAAAATCCAAATTGGCCTCATAGGCATTTGGCTGTGGCAATTTTTTAAGTGAATTTCTTAGTACGCAGATATGATTGTTTCTCTCTAAAACCATGACTTCTTCGGATACATTTAAGGATTCATCATTAACCAAACCTGAGCGCAGCCTTGCGAACATTACAGGGTTAAATACTGCACACGCTTCCTGTAAAGATGTGGCTGGTTCAATCTTGATTGCATTTATCTTACGAAAACCCAGTTTGCTAACTTTTTTGATTTCCAAAAACCCTTGAACAATTTTTGCATAAGACGAGAGACGATCTTTGAAATTTTCAAACCCATCATAGGAAAAGTCGGAGAGAATAATTTTATCTCCTAGGATTTGAAGTTCTCGTCTTGGATTTTGTGAAAGAAAAACAATCCCGAGGGGTACGGCGCTTTGCTGAATGTGAGTGGATTCCTCATTTTTTGCAACGTTCATGTTGATCTGACCACGAATTACCTTGCGGTTTTGTGTAAAACCAAGTGTTTTAAATTGTTGGTCCAACTTTTGACGATTGTTGATTATCAGATCGGTGAAATTACCATCAAACTTAATCTCCGCGTGCACACTCACTAGAAAGTGTCGTGGAAACTTTCTTCGATCTTGATGAGTTAAATTTAAAAGATCTTTCATAATTGCTCTTTAAAAAAATTACGAAGGATAAGCACTTCGTTCGTATTAAATAATATCTGTTGATTTAACAAAGATGGGAAACTAGCTGACCTAAAGTCATAGCATATCGGACCTTTATGAACCAAGGTTCGACGTACTTCACCGTACCTCGTATTATACCGCATTGCAACAAGCCTGGCTATAGTCGAACTCATAGCCATAACCTACCAGAATTGAGATAAATGCGCAAAATTATAGTTGCGAGTAGCAACTTTAAAGTTGCTACTACCGATAGATATTAGGTGAGCGTAAAAAACTACCCTTTAGTTAACATCGATTCCCCTGGGCGATTTCGGTTGGTTCCTGAAGCTGACCTACTATCTCTCCTGGCCGATGCTGAGGCGGTAAAAAAGGCGAAGTTAAGATCTAGTGAATATTTAAAGGTTCATCCACAGGTGGCAAGGTTAGTTGTATCTCATCGAATCAAGAAAGAACTACTGCAAAAAGACGTTGCGAAGCTAACTAAAATTTCCCATCGAACAATAACAGAAATTGAAAATGAGGACTCCAAAATGAAGCCTCGGTTTAAGGTCGTTCGTGCGTTGCTGGGAATTTTTGACGACCAATTTCGAAAAGATTTGGAAAAACTAATTCCTTTAGAAGCGAAAAAATATAATGTTTATTAAAGCTGAATTTATTTTTTAAGTTGGCCGACAAAACTGACTTTAAAAACTGAGGTCGGTGAAGGTGTTAGATTCCATTAGTAATTATAAAATAACAATGTTGATTTATGAAACCCATGAAATAACAGTGTTGAACGAATTTGTTATTTAATTTTTCTTAGGTCCTGAGGTGAATGACATCTAGATATTTCTCTGATAGAATAGATTGTAGGCTTATGCAGCCCTAGTAGGGGCTGTTAACGCTTAAGCTATTCTAAACCTAAAAATAAAACTTCTCAGAAATATGGATTTGATTTGTTTGATCCTCTGCTCTTATGGTCGAATATTAAGCTAATCCATCCGTGCTATTAATGACGGCATTTAATTTCCATTCATTTTTTTCATATAGTTTACGAGGGCATCATTCCAATCACAGAAGAAGTCTCTAAGAGCATTTTCATCCAACAAATGAAGGATCTCACAAACCTTATAACTCTGATCCCCCGAACGTGTTAGCAAGTCTTCTTCTGAAATCCCGATTGAAATTATCGTAGCAGCACTTGGTCTTTGATCAGTGGGTAGCTGATTGACAAGAGGGTCAGTGATTTTCACTAACTCCTCTTTTCCGTTTACAGTTTTTTTCTCCACTGTTTTTACACGCCATTCGTTTGAATGTCGTACATAGTTAGATGCTGCTCTAACACACATCGCCCACGGTTCGTTTGCAACTTTCGGTCCTAAAGAATAAATTTCTACGACTTTTTGTTTCCATTTCAATTTCCCAAATGTGGGACTAAGCTTGTTGAGCGTGTCTGCTGCCAACTGGAAGTCTTTTGACATCAGTTTCGAAACCACTAAAATCAATGACCATGCCAGCCCACCACGTGAAGTGTGGAAAATGAAACTTTCGTCATGAAGAAATGAATCTACCCGATCGACATATATTTCTTCGACCTCATTCAAATCTTTTCCAGTACTTTGCATTTTCTCAGCCTCTCCGATCCACTCAGCGTATTCGGCGAGGCGCTTGTTACTAGATTCCGTTACAGCATTAATGGCCTTCCAAATTGGCTTACAGGCTGTAGTCAAGTCATCGTAGTCGGCATTCTTTTCAAGCAAGGACAGTGTGATCGCTAATAAGGATGTTCCCATAGGAAAAAGGCTAAGACCTCTGTCAGAATAGTTCAACGATTCATCTGGCCACAATTCGAAATCTGTCACTTCGGCTTGAACGGTTTCCAGAATACATTGCATCGCGCCACTCGGAGGCAACAATTTTAGTCCGAGGGTCTTCGTTGTGCAGAAGTTAAATCAATCCTTCACGAGTCCTTCGCTTAAGAAGATCAATTTCGGCCTTGCTCTGAGCTGAAGCGAAGGCATCATCACCATAGTTATGAGGTGGAAAATTTGAATTCAATATTTTATTAATTTTTCCTAGTACAAAAACTTTCCACTCGCCTGTCGGATCATTTCCGAGAGGTAGTCTTACTTCAGGAAGTTCATCCCATCGTAATTCAAAATACAAATATTCTGAATTACTTAAATCCTCCAAGACTATTTTTTTAATCAACGGAAAGTATTTACATCCAGCATAGTGTGCGCCCAATGCTTCGAGAGCATTTTTTATAGATCTGATGACATATTGGTAGTTTTCTTTTAATGGCGCAAGGGCGGAAAAGAAAATGAGCGAAATAAAAAAGATAAGTACGGGCGCAACGTATTTATATGTTTCAAATGAAATAAACTCACTTAGGTAAGTAGTAAACACACTTTTGAAAAAGGGAAGTGTCAGAGCACACACTATCAACATATATCTACTAAATCGCTTAAGCCCACTGGTGTCGTGCCATCCGTACAGAAAATTAAACGATTCATTGATCCTACACCTCTTCCCAAAATAGTAAAAAATGGGAAGAATAATAATTCCAAGAGTCGCCTGTGTGAGACTTAGATGGAGTAGTATTACCTCTGCAACTCCCGCGATCCAAGACAAGACAATGCCAATAGCAATTAAAAAACCAATGAAATATAACGAGTGTAGTCGCTCGATACGACTTAGGCCTATTGCTCCTACTCTACGAAGACAGCCTCGCCCAATCTCGTGATTTTCGTCACAGGAGTGGCACCAGGCTTTTTTTCTAAATTCCTTATTTTTATTTTCCAAAAAAATCTCCAAAAAAAATTACACAAGTTTTTTATAGGATCTTTATAGCTTTGGGTTGTAGGGAGAATTTTTGTCCCCACCCCTCAGCTAAAAAGTGTAAGACCGAACTCCACTATTACCAGACTATAAAAGATTACTACTAGTGTCTGTTACTGTCAGTGTCCCTGCGTAAAAATGAACAATGCTAAACAAAGGGCTGGGACGAATTGATCCAAAGACGAGAAAGGTGATTCTTGAACACGTTCGAGAGTTCTCATCCGTTTTACAGGCTCAAAGAAAGAAAATGGGCTTAACTCAAGAAGCTCTCGCTGAAAAACTCGATATTTCGGTTAATACGGTGAAGTACATCGAACAAGGTCGAAGGCTTCCAAGCCTTGTTATGATATTAAAAATCGCAGTCGCTCTTAAACTTCGGCTAACTCTTCAAAAAATATCTTGAGCTAAACAAATTAAAGCGAATACAAAACAACCAACGGAAAGTGTTCCATGGAGTTTCATACTGTTTCATGATAAACTGTGGATGCAGTTGTGGGTTGAATTTTGAGAGAAAACCTAACTAGCTGATATCAGAATTGTTTCAATGACAAAATGGCGGATACGGCGCGGAAGCCGAAATCCATAACAAATTCAGAGTAGTATAAAATCGTGTGCCAGAAGTGTGTCAACGTGGGGAGACATTGAGTAACGTCAACCCCGGTGTTCGACTCCCTTACGGTGTGCCTCCACTAGCTGCAACTTTCGTTTCAACCAGGCTTGGCAACACCTCTTCACTTGCTTCTTGTGGGCGTATCTTGAGCGGAAAGACCTTCATGGCCTCGGTCGCCCCTTGAACTTCAATACCAGCCAGCCTCACATAATGCTGCATGGTTTTAAGTTCCTTCCAACCACAGATTTTCATAACCTTCGCGGGTTCCACGCCCATTCTAAGCATCTGCGTTGCAAAGCAGGCTCGAAGCGTATGGAACTTGATGCTTGGAAGACCATGAATAAAACAGAATGCCCGAAGAATCTTGGCCTGAAGGCCCTTTTCCCACTCCCAGAATCTCGGAAAAACATGCTCCTCGCTTTGAGTTTCCTCAAATTGCTCTCGGAGCACTCTTTCAAGATCCTCAGAGATTGGCACTTGCCTCCAGTAACCGGCTTTGGTGGATTTGATCGTCTTGAGCCGACAATTATGTGACTTGTTCACATTCATCATCCGATTCTCAAAGTCCACGTCTTTCCAGGTTAATGCCAGAAGTTCTCCCGATCTCATCCCAGTCATGAGTGCGACTGTCCACACTCTTCTCCACGGATGACTGAATTCATAGGCAAGCCGAATCAGCTTTTGAATCTCAACGATCGTGAGAATTTCAGGTTTCTTCTCTCCGTCTCGACCAAGAACAACATCAAATGTTGGAGACCGCTGAAGTCCCTTTACGAGTCCCGATTGAATACCAAAATCAAAAACAGACTTTACGAACTGCTTGATCTTCTTTCGGTGTCCATAACAGAGCCCCGTAGACTTCATCTTCTCGAAAATCTGAGCCATCACAAAAGGGTTCAGTTCATTCACGGGTTTATTCGTATATGTCCCAAACCACTTATTGAGGGAGCCCAAATAATCATCTTGGTTAAGCTTTGACCTCTGTCCCGTGGCGACTTTTGTTTTCAGGCAGTGGTCATGCCACTCACCTAAAAGATCGCCCCACAAGATCCCGCGAACTTCTACTTGATGCAGTTCTCGCTCACATTCTTTTCTAAGCCGAGCCTCTTCTTTCTTCGCATCAACAAGGCTAGAAAATCCTCCGGCTTGTTTGGTGACTCGAAGATCCGAGTTCTCGGTAGATCTGACGTAAACGCGAACTTTATAAAATACTTTTCCATCTTTCTCATACTCTTGAATCATGCGCTTCTCCGTTTCGGAATTGCGCCGGACTCAAGGAACAAATCGAGGTCTTGGCGATTGAACCGCAGACTGCGACCCAACTTAGAGTAGGGAATTCGCCTGCGGTAAACCAACTGCCGAAGAGCCCCTAAAGACGGAAGCCTCAAATACACAACAGCTTCGCGGGAAGTTAACCACTTACTATTCGTTATTTCAAAGAGCGACGAGCCTTCAACCAGCTCGCATTTATTCATTACTTATATCAGTTCCTTTCTAATATTCAAGTTAAAAAACCAATTGCAATACAATAGGTGTAGTGCATATTATATCGTTTATATGCGAATTAAAGAACGACAACAAAAAAAACCAGCCGACTACCCACAAATGATCTTTCGCGTAAATCAAGACGACAAAGATCGGCTCTATGCCTTGAGTGATAAAATTGTAGATCTACTGAAACGCGAAGCGG
>JBFWOZ010000077.1:0-7600 GCA_050250255.1 Bdellovibrionales bacterium
CACATTCGACATCATAGCCTTTTTGCACCACGTGATTTTGACCTCTCGCCCTATTTTCAAATTGTTAAACCTGCCCTTAACGCCAATTTTAAATATAAGAACTTAAAGTGGGAGGAATGAAACATTATTTGAAGCTCTTTACCAAATGGCTGTCCATCCTGGCGGCACCAAATTCCATTTTTTGCCAAATACATGAACAGATTTGGTCGCTCCGCTTTTGTTTATTAAGCCTCGCCCACTGTGAATCCAAAGTAGAATGCCACCTTTTAGGTTGTATGCATCCATTCCGGCGTTCTTTAGGTCATTTGCCAACTTTCCGCTCCGATATCCAATGGTACAGTAGACTAGAATTTTATTTTTCTTATAAGCGGACTTCTTTTGGTCGAACTCGGCTTTGGAAATGGAGTCTGGAATATATGAAACTTCTCGTTCATAACTCTCTCGAGCATCCACGATTACGAACTCTTTGAAATTTAAAGCTGGATCTGAGGGATCTACGGTTGTGACCGACTTAAAACTCTTTTGATAATTTTCAAACATCGAATTTATTGCGCTTAGATTTTGTGATTTGCCAAAACTATCTGATGTTAAAAGCAAAACTATATAGAAACAGAAATTTTTAATCATTTAAACCCCGCAGACTGCGCTGTTTTTTTAAATACCACCACGTATATATTCCAAAAAACATCCCATATTCTGCCAATCTAAAATACGGGGCTAGCTCCCTAGAGTGAAACCATGAATAGCTTGCCACAACGAGATATGAAAACAAGATCCATGGTGTATGCGACGTGAGTACTGCAAATGGTAATACCCAAAGAACGTACCAAGCATCAACCACAGGGGAAGCTACTAGAAGAGCGCCGATTATATTTAGCGAGGCCAAGGGCATCTCGGAATACAAACGTGTTATTGTCGTCTGCCAAACGGCGAAAATAATAAAGAAAGCTCCGATCAACAACCTTGGAGCAGATTTAGGAACGTCGAATGATTCAAAAATGAAATTTACTATTTGATAAAAGCTGGCATTGAATTGCCAGTAGGCAGCGTAAGCCTTTGTGCCGCCGAACAACAACTTCCCCTCGGCAAACGGCAGATAGAAACTCAGAATTAATAGCAGAAATAATAGAATGTTTAACTTCCTCTGGCGATCGAATTTAAAAAATAAAGGTATGAGTACGACTGGGAACAACTTCGTAAGCGTTGCGAGTGCAAGCGCGAGCCAGGCGCTTCGAAACATTTTCTTTTGGCTCATCAGATAAACACTTAGCAGAGTGAAAAAGACGACGACACTGTCAAGATGAGCTGAATTCGAAATCTCTTTTAATACAAGTGGGTTGAGAAAATATAAAAAACTAAGTTTTGTATTTTGCCCTAAGACTGAGAGCCAACAAAACAAGAGCAACCAGATTCCGAAATCAAATAACAAAAATATAATTTTGAGCCCAATAACTGAATCTCCGAAGGTGATGTGGGCCAGTCCAAAGAGGAGTTGAGCAAATGGAGGATATATCGTCGAAAGCTCTGGCCACCCGATTTGGCTGCGATAGTTTGTACTTAAACCATCCAGAGCCGAATCATTGGGAGCAAAATCGTAAGGATTTATTCCGTTTGAAATGACTCTACCGTCCCACATATAACGCCAAAAGTCGTTTTCAAGAATTGGTGTCGATGGAAGTAAAATAGCCCGACATAAGAGGCCGGTAATCAGCAAATACTTAAACGAATCAGGCAAATCTATTTTTATTATTAGCCGATAAACTTGATAGAAGATAAAAAATTGAACAGAGTAGACCGCTAGCAATCCCCAATAGTCATGGGACCACGTATGAATAAAATAATATCCAAAACAAGAGGTGCTGAGCAGTAGGAGCGGCCAGTAAATTCTGAGTGATGTCAAAAATCGTTTCGCGACTGTAATATTCAGCCCTCCATTTACACTTATGTATGTGGCTAGATCCTTTAATTTATTACGATAAATTTCGTAAAATTGGCGGAATGATTGCCTTCGATGGAGTGAAGCTGAAAATATCAATTATTATACCTCTTTATAACGAAGTAGATTTAGTCGAGCCGTTTTTAGCGCGATTAGCAGACACAATAGAGGAGTTGGGTCGGCAAAGTTGCGGTGACTGGGAAATTGTGATTTCCGACGCAGGTAGTTCCGACGGAACTTTTGAGCGAGTGATTGATTTTTTGCCTCAATCTGGTTGGAAGCTTATAAAGTCGGGAATCAAAGATCCATCCGTCGGAAAAACTATTAACCAAGGTGTTGAGGCGGCCTCGGGAGATTATGTGTGGATACTTCCGGTCGACACCCACGTTTCTGTGGCGTCATTTAAAGCTTTGTGCGCAAAGGCCATTGGCGAGAGTTTCAAATATAGCGCATTTGCAAAATCATATAAGCCAACTAGCGCAGTCTTGAAAATTTACGAATTTTTTCAAAATAGTGTGAGATTAAAACTCCTGCGCCATGTTGTGTGGACGAATGGGATCTGTATCTCAAAATCCCTGATCGACAAAAACCCAATCCCTAACTTAGGTTTTTTGGAAGACGTTCTTTTGTCAGACCGGCTTAAAAAGAAATATGAGTTGAAAATTATCGAAGGCACAATTGAGGTGTCACCAAGACGGTATTTACGCAACGGCACGTTGTCACAGATTTTTACCAACCTATTCATCATGACATTTTTCAGAATGCGAATTATGAAACCTCAGAACCTAAAGACAATTTACAACAGGTAGGATATGTTTTTTTTCATGTACGAGAACGAAACTAAAGAAAATAGAAAAATTGAGCATCGTTCAAAAGAAAATCATCTTAGAAGACTATTTCTTGAGCCTGAGGTGAAGAGCTGGCGACAGTTAATGGTGGCATTTCAAACGATCTTCACTCAGCTTGAAAAGGGAATGACATCGGACGGGTTTTCAATCTCGAGATTTCAAGTATTACTAATGCTGTATTTTGAAGGTCCGCTATCGGCCGTTGACATTTCGCGTCGATTACTGGTGACAAGAGGCAATATGTCTATGTTCCTGAAACGGCTCATGAGTGACGACCTGGTTTGCATTTCGAGCCAATCGAAATCGAAGACGCGGCCCCTTTATAGCCTTACCAGTCTAGGAAATGAACGATTTGAAGATCTGTTTCCGAGGCATATCAAGAGAGTTAAGAAGCTCATGCCAAGGCTTCCTGCCGAGACTCTTAAAGTTTTAAAAGACATTACGTCGGCAGTTCAGTGATTTCTATCTTGCTTATAGTGAGTCTGGATGGCTAATGTTTACATGTTAACATTAGCCATAGGGGTACTACATGGGTCGTCAAACCGAGGATAATTTTAGTTCTTCAGCTTTTCTCGAGAAACTCAAAAACAGGGATCATGAAACAGTTGAAATAGTTGTCAAAGCTTACACGGAACAGCTCTATCGTGGCGCGCTTGGCTTGGGTTTTGATCCTACTCAGGCTGGTGAAGTCGTTCAAAGCGTGTGGGTTACGTTCTTTGATGTGGTCTCAGGCTTTGAAGGTCGCTCTCATGTTCGGACCTTTATTTTCGGAATTCTCTACAACAAAGCGTCTGAATTAAGACGTGAAAATAAAAAATTTGATTCAAAAGATCCCGTAGAAGAGGTCTTGGAGAATCGCTTTGATGAAAGGGGGCACTGGAAGAAACCACCTATTGACCCGGAACAGTTCTTACTAGCAAGCGAAACGATGGAGTTGATCGAAAAGTGCCTGGATAAGCTTCCTGTGAACCAACGTATGGCTTTTTGCTTGAAAGAAATTGATGAACATGGAAGCTCAGATATTTGTAATATTTTGAGCGTTACCACCACTAACCTAGGAGTATTACTGTATCGAGCTAAAAATGGGCTCAGAGAGTGTATTGAAGGCAAAGCAAAAATGAGGCGTATTTAACACCATGACTCCTTGTAAGGACATAGTTAAAATTCTTAGCTCTGGCGAACCCATTTCTTTTTTAAAGCGAATGGAAATTCGAATGCATCTTGCCATGTGCGAACACTGTTCGGTCTACGCAAAGCAACTTCATATGATGAAAGATTCGTTTATCAAATTGTTTAAGAAAAAGACCGAAGTAAGGCCTGACGACCTCGAAAGTCTTGAAAAGGCCGTAATCGAAAAGATATCAAAAAAAATCAAATGATTGACGGGCCATTTAGACAACTCCTCCCGCTATACAGTAAAAAAATCGTCCGCCTCTACTCCTATTTTAAACTCACGCCTAATACCATTACTTGGTTCGCGTTTATAATTTCAGTTTTTGCGTGCGTTGCAATAGTTCGAAGCCAAAATATTCTCGCTCTTATTTTATGGTGGCTGGGCCGACTTCTCGACGGAACTGATGGAATTTACGCCAGAGCAACGGAGCAAACATCTAAACTAGGAGCCTATCTTGATATTCTGTTAGATATGGCATCCTATTCTTTAGTCGTATTGGCGTTTTCAATTGTTTATCCAGAATTTCAAGTCGAGTGGAATACCATTTTATTTTTATATGTGTTGTGTATAACCGGCGCTCTGTCGCTAGGGGCATTCGAGAGAGAAATTAACAAGACGGATAGTGACAATCGTGGCCTCAAATTAGCGTCTGGGTTAGCGGAGGGAGGCGAAACTGGCATAGCTTACTCAATATTTTTGTTGTTTCCTCGCCTCATGCCATTTTCTCTCTGGCTTTGGATTGCAATTTTGGCCGTTACAGTTGTGGCTCGTTTGATTCTCGCCCGGAGGAAACTGGCATGATCATTCTAAGAGTGATTGCCTCTATTACGGTTCTTCTTTTTTTAGCTTGGTTGACCAGTGAAAATAGAAAAGCCTTTTCAAAAAGGTACGTAGCCGGAGGCTTGATACTTCAAGTTCTTGTATTAATTGTTTTCGTTAAAATTCCTTTCCTGGTTGAACTGCTTTCGCCGATAAATTATTTGGTCAGTTTGGTCCAGGAGTCTAGTCTCGAGGGCGCCCGATTTATGTTTGGCTATCTTGCAGGAGGGCCAACTCCTTTTGAAGTCAAAAATGCTAGTGCCGAATTCATCATCGCATTTCGAGTTCTACCTATGATCGTTGTGGTCAGCGCCCTCTCAGCTATTTTGTTCCATCTCAAAATTCTTCCTTTGTTGATTCGTGGGATTGCCAGAATTTTAAGTAAGACGTTCAAAATATCTAGCGTATTGGCGTTTGGAGCATCCTCCACTATTTTTTTAGGAACGATCGAGGCGCCGCTACTGATCAAACCATACTTGTCTCAACTTACCCGTTCGCAACTTTTTGCCCTCATCACATGCACAATGAGTACGGTCTCGGGGACAGTTATGGTGTTATACGCCAGCGTGTTGGACTCTGTTGTTCCAAACGCAACACTTCACTTATTGGTGGCGTCTCTTGTCAGCGTACCTGCCGCTATGATTTTGGCTCATATTACAATTCCTGAGAGCGAAGTGCCCGCCACAAGTTCTACCAATACGAAACTTACAGTTTCAGACAGCGAAGAAACTTTTGTCGAAGCACTTATGCGAGGAACATTTGAAGGCATACAAATGACAATTAATATCGCAGGAATAATCGTTTGTTTTTTTGCACTAATATTTCTTGTTAATAAAGGGCTACATGGTGCAGGTATAGAACACACACTTCAAAGCATTATTGGAATTCTATTTCGTCCGCTTTTATTTTTAACTGGTATCCCCTGGTCAGAGACGTCCTTTGCCAGTGAACTGATGGGCACAAAAATTGTGTTGAATGAGTTTGTCGCCTACATGGATCTACAGAAATATTCTGGGCAAATGTCTGAATCCTCTAAGTTAATAATGACGTATAATTTATGTGGTTTCGCCAATATTGCGAGCGTGGGCATCGTCATTGGGGGACTAAGCACGATTTTGCCCCAAAGAAAGTCAGAGATCATCCAACTGACATTGAGAAGCCTTTTGACGGGAAATCTAGTTGTACTTATGACGGGTACATTAATAGGATTTTTGATTTAGTTGCGCCGTACCATTTTAAAACATTCTGTAATAAAAGTAACTCTGACTTCACTTACTAATAGAAATCAAAGTAGGAGGAAATGTCTTTATGAAAAACTGGCTAGTTACTGGTGCTACACTATTACTTACTGCATTGCCTGCATACGCGCTCAATTACAAATTGGATGAATCCCACACACAGGTTGGCTTCAAAGTTAAGCATTTAGTCATTTCAACTGTCTCTGGACGATTCAATAAATTTTCAGGCAACTTTGAGTTCGACTCAAAGAAGGGCGAGATCAAGTCTCTAAAAGTTGAAATTGAAGCGAGTTCGATTGATACGAACGAACCGGATCGGGACAAGCACCTTAAGAGTGCCGACTTTTTTGATGTGGAAAAATTTCCTAAACTTATTTTCGTTTCAAAAAAAACCATTTCTAAAAATGGAAAACCAACCCAGCTAGAAGGCGACCTAACGATTCATGGTATCACAAAGTCTGTCGTACTTGATGTCGAGTACAATGGTTCAACCGTTGATCCTTGGGGGAATGAAAGAATCGCTTTCGAAGCTTCAACAAAAGTGAATCGTAAAGATTTTGGTTTAAAATGGAACAAGAGCCTCGACAAAGGCGGTGTGATGATCGCCGACGATGTAAAAATCCATATTGAAGGCGAAGCTATTCTCCAAAAAACAGAAATCAAATAGAATGCATACAAATAACGATCTAACTAAAGGAGACGACAATGAATAAATCAGCAATATTAGCAGCGGCGGTCACGGGACTGATAATGGCAGGATGTGCTTCAAATCCCACTTCCACCTCTGGAGCAAGTGCGGCCGCAGAGGGAGAGTGTCACGGTATTAATTCCTGCAAGGGCACTGGAGATTGTGGCGGAGCAGGTTACTCTTGCGCAGGCAAAAACTCGTGCAAAGGCAAAGGTTGGCTTAAAATGTCAAAAACAGATTGTGAAAGTAAAAACGGAAAATTTAAAGCATCAATGTAACAACGTTTAAAAAGAGGAGAAACATTATGAATACGAATAAATCGTTATTGATTGCTTCGGCTATAGCGGGGCTGATCATGAGTTCATCGCCAGTAAAGGCGAGTGATAATGAAAAACCAAAGGCTGCCTTGGGTGAATGCCACGGTGTCAATGCCTGCAAGGGCAAAGGTGCTTGCGGAGGTGCTGATCACGAATGTGCAGGAAAAAATTCCTGCAAAGGAAAAGGTTTTGTGAAGTTGAGCAAAAAAGACTGTGGTAAAAAAGGCGGAAAGTTCGAAGAAGCAAAGATGTAATGATGAATAAGCCGTTAGTCGGAGTGGGGCTTCGCCCCACTCATTACCCTTACCTAGAAAACAAGCCGAAGATTTCGAGTAATTTCTTTGAGGCTATTTCAGAAAACTATATGAATTCTGAGGGCAGACCCTTGGAGATGCTATTAAAAGTTCGTTCTCAATACCCAGTGGCACTTCATGGAGTAGCGCTATCAATCGGTTCTGATCAGGGGCTCAATTTAGATTATCTCAAAAAACTTAAAAAACTCGTTGATCGCGTTGACCCCTTGATTGTTTCTGATCATCTTTGCTGGTCTCAGGCCCCTCAAGGTAGTTCACACGACCTT
>JBFWOZ010000078.1:0-6941 GCA_050250255.1 Bdellovibrionales bacterium
GTTATTGGGGTGCTTTTGCTTCTTCGTGAGCCACTGTCGCGCCTTCTAGGCCGTCTGCCCCGTGTAACCCGCCACCCGCGCGAATTACAGATGGTTATGAATATCTAATTAAACCGGACAGCAGTGATGCACAACAAACCCATCCTCCTGCTCAATGTGATGCTATGGGAGCCACGGCGCCGGGTTTTTCAAGCCTCGGCATGAGTCTTCACCAAAAAGCTGATGAAATGGTCGGACGATTAAAGCTTAAGGATATCACGGGTTCAATTAAGGCACTTGGTACAACTCTTCAAACATGCACCGCATGTCATACAACGTATCAGCATAAAATCGTGTCTGCTGAAGAATTCCGAAAGCTCACTAAGCTCTCTTCGGCACACTAGATAAGTTTTGTGATTCACTTGTTGATAACAAGGTATCTTCTAGTGCTTCCATCAAGTAGCGGTTGGAGTTGTAAATTTCTCGATTTACATTCAGAAGGGTTGCTATCTGTGGTCCCATGTCTTTGGCAGTACGAGTAGCTCTATAAACCCACTCATTCACGCTACGATAGGCCGACTCGTTTTGCGAAAGAATCCCGGCCAATTCTTCAAACAAAATTTGAATCTTCTGATTTTCTAGTAGTCGTGCAATACGATTTTGTACTGGAAAATAATCCCTGTGAATTTCTTCCGTAAAACGTTCATCGACCTCAATGACTGACTGTCGAAAATCTCTTAAGTTATGCTGGATATCCTTAATGGACTTTGCTGATTGAACGCCATTGCGCAAAGCCATTATATATTGATTAAGGGCCGCCGACTCTTCCTGCTCAAGCTTTTCCTTTTGAAGAGCAACAAAGTATTCGAGGAGCTCGCCTTCAGTCTTCTTAATTAGCTCATAGTCTCTCAACGCATCATCTTCGCTCAACAAATTTTTCAAAAACAATAGCCCTTCAACGTCCTGACTCTTTCCTTCATCAACTGCTAAGCCAACAATTTGTGAATTAAATTGGAATACTCTGCGTTCGAAGTTATGGAGTTCGCGTCGTATTGCCTCAATCGATGCTTCGGGTATTTCGGTACTTACCTTGTGAATAAAAATGCATGCTCGATCATTACTAGCGAGAAAAAAACGATTTAAAAATTTCTCAAAAATGCCTAAGAGCGGAAAAAACAGAATGATTCCAAACGCGTTAAATCCACTGTGAAATGCCACCAAGGCAAAAAGAGGATCAGTTATGTTCAGATAATGATGAATCACTTCGAGCAAGGGAGCTACAGCAGCAAGCGCAAATGCTGCCGTACCCACATTAAAGAAGAAATGTGCCAGCCCGACTCTTTTTTTAACAGCAGTGCCACGGAATGACGCGAGAAGTGCGGTCATGGTAGTGCCAAGGTCCGCGCCAATTATAATAAAAGCAGCCGTGCCTAGCGTAATCACATTTGCGTAAAGTGCGCTTAACGTGATAGTCATCATTGCGGAGCTCGATTGAATGACGGCGGTCACCAAAAATCCAAATAGAAAAAATGTCCAAACGCCATACTTACTGAGTTCTTGAACATCCACACTGCTTGCAAGGTGGTTCATTCCCTCTTTCATAAAGCCGAGACCCATAAGTAGAAGCCCTATTGCAATCACAAATCCAAAGAGATGGTAAATATAAATACGACGATTGACGAAAATCAAACCCAAGCTTCCGATTGCGATCATAGGAAAAACAAAAGACTCTACTTTTGTACTAAACCCAAATGTGCTGACCAGCCACCCGGTCATAGTTGTACCTAGGTTGGCGCCCAATATAATGCTCAGTGAATTCGAAAGGCTGAGAATTCCCGCGCCTGCAAACGCTATGACCATTAGTAATACTATGGAGCTACTCTGGAGAATGGCTGCCGCAAAGGCCCCGTTCAAAATGGCGAGAAATCGGTTGGTGGTGTATTTTCTAAGAAAAAGCTTAAAGCGCTTTCCTGCGAGCTCCTTGAGGGAGTCTTCAAGTCTCATCATTCCGTAAAGAAATAATCCAAGGCCCGCGACAAACTTCCAATAGTCCAAAAACTCTGTCATGATAACTTCTGCAAATCTCTCGTGATCTCTATAAGTGCGTTCAGCGCGTCTGTGGCTGTGAAAATTCCAAGAAATTCTTCATTTTCATCATTTACGATAACGCTACCAATTTTGTTTTTCGACATTATGAAAGCAACTTCATCAAGACTAGCCTGTGATCTTACAGTCACGGGGTCAGTGGCCATGATATCGCTGGCTTGAATAAGCATTTTTTCTCGGGCGCTCAATCCCGAGGCCACCTTGATATCTCGATCACTGATGATTCCAACCACCTGCTTGTCTCTCAATATCGGAATGTGGCGTATACCATGATCTTTCATTACGCGTGTCAAGTCGTCGATTGTAGTATCTTCCTTCGCGGTGATGGGATCCGGCGTTGTGAACTCTTCCACTGGCAAATTTAACTTATTCATTATTGTTCTCCTTTTTAGAGGTTTCACGTTTTCAATTCAAATTTAAGAAATAATACCGATGCTGTTTTTCATCGATTAGCTAAGTTGGCTCGGACTATCAATCATATAAACACTCTCCTGATCTCGTTCTAAAAATTAAATTGGTTTCAGCCAATAAAGCAAAAACAAAAACAGTATAATGACGACGACCACAATCTCAGAGCTGGGCTCAGTAAATCGTGATCGCTCTTTTTTTCTATAGAGTTGTCCCATGACTGCAATTCCAGTTGCCGCCACGACACTGAGTGCCGTCACTGCATGTACGCCTCTTACAGAACTGAACAACACCTTGGGGTACATGAAATCGAGTGGGACAAACAAAATCATATTGAAGGCATTGCTACCAAAGATATTTCCCAAGGCTAAGTCGGGTGCGCCCATGCGAAATGCAGCAATGGTAGCTACGAGTTCGGGCAATGAAGTTGCAAGTGCCACTAAGGTTGTACCAATAAATGTATGCCCCATGCCGGATTGTTTGGACATTCCATCGGCGGCGTGCACAAGGTATGGTGCCGCAGCTAAAATAACCAACACCGAGAGGGCATACCCTGAAAATGCAAATAGAAGAGGTTTATATTTCGAGAGGCTTGTCGGAAGCTGCTGGTCGCCGATTGCCGCTTCAGCGGGCTGCAAGTTTCCCTCAAGAAAAATGAGTCTTAAACCATATAGGTAAACACACACAACCGCCCACGAAAATACGCTCACTCCCAAAAATGATATCTCAAGGCGTGAAGCAATTCCGATACCTACGATAGACGTAAGAATGATTGTAAGCACGGCAGCGAGTGAGTGGTGTAAAAACGCTGGTGAAAAAGCCGTTCGTCTGAAGGTCGAGGGAAACGCAAAATCAAGTGTGGCAAGAATTAATAGATTGAAGAGACTGCTTCCTAAAAGGTCACCTACTGCAAGGTCCGGAAGATCCAGCTCCACGGCTTTGAGATCCACCATGAGTTCAGGAAGGGAGGTGGCACCAGCCAAAAGCAAACCTCCAACGAACATTTTTCCCCAGCCCGTTTCATCTGCAATTTTATCTGCAAATTTTGTCAGAAATGAACCTGCCGTAATGATGGCGAGGGCGGATAAAATGAATTGAAGTATTATTAAACTCATTGTTTTCCCTGGGTTGTTGTAAACCGGACGTCAATCTCTGTTCCTAATATTTTTTTATAAAAGCGAAGTTTTTCAAACAACGGATACCAATCGAACAAAACCAGTTCAATCGGCTTCCAAATTGACACCCACCCGAAAATGACAATTCCCTCACGCAAAATGCCTAGAGCCCCAGGCGGGCTTGGTAGGGTTAAGCTCTGTGCGACGCCAATGCAACTACCCAAGATCACCAGCCCGATGACTAGAAACAACTGCGCTCTCTTTATAAAGGTCTTTAGATCACCTCTTTGGATGTCTATTCGATATCCAAAGTAACTACGTATCGCTTCACGGATAGAATCCTTGGGCAGGTCCTTGGTTTCGTTCTCTTCTACATAAATTACGAGCTTGAGCGGGTTCGAAATCGGAAATTCCCTGACAGAGGACACGATGTACTCTACAAAATCATCATCTAAGTCGCGTTCGCGAAATGGAGCGGGATCTTTTGCATCAAACAGCTGCTGAGCCGTTCTCACTCGAACTTCAATCCAGCGTTTTCCTTCTGCATGTTTGTACCGATGTTTCTTTTTCGTATCACTCACGATAGTTCTCACTTTACTAAATGCTTTTTCGCACAAACTTCATTTTTCAGATTTTTTCCACTTTCAAACTCAGAAATATTTTGGAGCGTCACTTGAGCAATGTTTCCTAAAGCCTCTTCCGTCAAAAATGCTTGATGGGAAGTCAGAATCACATTGGGAAATGTCAGCAAGCGCGCGAGTTTATCATCTTGAAGAATCTGCTCAGATAAATTCTCAAAAAAAAGTCCTTCCTCTTCTTCGTAGACATCAAGTCCTGCGTAACCAACATGTCCTGACTTTAGAGACTTTATCAACGCCCGTGTATCGATGAGGGCGCCGCGACCTGTGTTGATGAGCATGACGCCGGATTTTGTAAGCGCAAGTGCGCGCTCATTGATTAAGTATCGCGTCTGAGGCGTAAGTGGCACATGCAAAGAAATGATGTCAGACTTTTGCAATAACTCATCAATAGTGACATATCGTACGCCCATCGCGACAAGCTTAGGACTCTGCACAAAATCGTGAGCGATCACATTACAACCAAACCCACTCAATATTTTTGCCATCACGAAGCCAATTCGCCCTGTGCCGATGACTCCCACAGTCTTTTTGTACAAATCAAATCCGACTAAGCCATCCAAAGAAAAGTTACCTTCCCTGACGCGATTATAAGCGCGATGTATCTTTCTGTTGAGCGAAAGGATAAGCGCAACAGCATGTTCAGCCACCGCATGCGGTGAATACTCTGGAACTCTTACGATCCGAAGCCCTAGAGTCTGAGCTGAATCTAAGTCCACATGATTGAATCCGGCAGATCTGAGAGCAATTAACCGAGCTCCACCGCCCGCAAGAGATTGCAGAGTTTTTTTATCCAAGCGGTCGTTCACAAACGCGCACACGCAAGGGTAGCCTGAAGCTAAATTTGCGGTTTGTTCAGTTAATCTCGTTTCAAAAAAAGTAATCTCGTTTTGAGAGCTTTCGTTTGCTTTCTGAAAAATGGCTCTTTCGAATCCATGCGTGTCGAAGAATGCGATTTTCACGAGTGACTTCCTTGTGGCTGAGCCGAAATCTTGTCACAGGATTTTTCAGCATCTAAAACGACATGGATCGTTTTCAATACGGCATCTGGAGTCACAGAAATTGAACTGATTTCGGCCTGAACTAATAGTTTTGATATTTCCGGATAATCGCTTGGAGCCTGCCCGCAAATTCCAATGGGACGATTTGACTTCTTCGCACCCTCAATCGCCATTCTCAGCATCTTTAAGACAGCGGGATCACGTTCGTCAAAAAGATGGCTGATGACAGAGGAATCCCGATCCACACCTAAAACCATCTGTGTTAAATCGTTTGAGCCGATCGAAAATCCGTCGAATATCTTGCCAAAGTCCTCAGCACGCAGAACATTTGAGGGAAGCTCGGACATGACGTAGATTTCGAGTCCATTTTCTCCACGAACAAGCCCATGCTTTTTCATCTCCGTCAGAACTTTTTCACCTTCTTCTGGCGAGCGACAAAATGGAATCATCACTTTGATATTCGTTAAACCAACGTTTTCTCGAAGATGTTTGATGGCTTGACACTCAAGTGCAAATCCATCTTTGTAGCGGGGATCATAGTAGCGCGAAGCTCCTCGAAACCCGATCATTGGATTTTCTTCGATTGGTTCAAATTGTTTTCCGCCCAGGAGACTTGCATATTCGTTGGTCTTAAAATCTGAAAATCGAATAATCACTGGCCTTGGAAAAAATGCGCCAGCAATGAGGCCCACTCCTTCCGAAAGCCTATCGACAAAATACTGAGCGGGGTTACTTACTTGAGGCCCCAGTAGTTTTTCGATTCTCTCTTTTATCTCGGTGTCATTGATTTTATCAAGGTGGGCTAGTGCCATCGGATGAATTTTGACGTATTCGCTAATGATAAATTCGATCCGCGCAAGACCCACGCCATCGACGGGCAAAAGAGAGGTTTTTAGAGCCTGAGCAGGGTTACCTAGGTTCACCATAATTTTAGTTTGAGGACTACCTAAAGCAGACCAATTCACTTTCTCTTCTTTGAAAGAAAGGCGGCCCTCATAGACAAATCCCTCATCTCCCTCAGCGCAGGATACGGTCACAAGTTGTCCTTCCTTGAGCACTTCTGTGGCATCACCTGTTCCAACAATACAAGGCACTCCATGCTCACGACTTACAATCGCCGCGTGGCAAGTTCGTCCACCGCGATTGGTAATGATCGCCGAAGCTTTTTTCATCACAGGTTCCCAATCAGGATCAGTCATGTCCGCGACTAATATTTCTCCATTTTCAAATTGATCAAGTTCAGAAACATCATTGATAATTCGAACAGGTCCAGCACCAATTTTGGCACCTACTGCTCGTCCAGCAGCCAATACCTTTGAGCGTTCATTTAAAACAAATGAACTTTGTTGAAGTGTGGACTCTAGGGAGTGAACAGTTTCTGGCCTTGCTTGTAGAATAAAAAGCTCGCCAGTTCGTCCGTCTTTTCCCCACTCAATATCCATGGGCGTATCGCGGCCATTCAATTTTGTATAGTATTGCTCAATAGCCAAAGCCCACTGTGCAAGCCTAATAACATCAGCATCTGAAATCGACAGTTTCTCTTGGTCTGCACGCGAGACTTCAATGTTTTTTGTCGTGCGACTGCCGTGTCCCGAATAGACCATCTTAACCTGCTTCAGACCGGCCTTTCTTCTTAGAATGGGAACTGTCGCATGACTGTTTAACTGCCCAAGCAAAGGCTTAAGAACAAAAAA
>JBFWOZ010000079.1:0-6852 GCA_050250255.1 Bdellovibrionales bacterium
CGCTCGCGGCCCAAGCGCCGTTTTCATCGCGTTACTTTATCCCGTTAGAGAGTTTTTGAGCCAAGAGATCGATCAGCATATTGGCAGGGCCCGTATCAAAAGAGAAAATATCTTTCTTACGAGAATTTAGAAATAAAGAAACACTTCCTTTTCGAAAGTAACTCACATTGCTGATGCCACCAAGATTGTGTACGCAAACAGGATGTTGTTTGATGAATTTTTGAAACGCAATCAGATGAAAAAATGTGGCAAGAGGGGCACCTTGTCCTCCGACGGCTAAATCAGCGGCACGAAAATCAGCGATCACGGGAGTTTCCGTAGTCGCCGCAAGGTAGGAAGGCTCTCCAATTTGTAGAGTGCTGTTTCCACCTTCGTGAAAAACGGTTTGGCCATGAAGGCCGATGAGGTCAAACTTCCATTTTTTCTTGAGGCCCAATTTTTCGGTCTGATAGGCATAAAAACGACCTAGTTCGTGGTGAAGTCTCGCAAGTTCTGCGACTTTCAGTTCGTGGCGAGTCGCTAATTTGAGTTTTTCTCGAAGGGTTGGGGGAAACGTACAGCTTGTATGGTTGGAAAAAGTGACCTGGAGAGGGCTTTTTTTGATGTGGGTAAGGACAAAATCGACCCCGTCTAAGCTGGTGCCATTCATGATGCCAAGGACTTTTAAAGAAGTTTTCATAGCTCTATTTTAGAGGGATAAATGGCCTCAGGGCAATCCTAGCCAGACCAGGCTGTGACACACAACTTTAGGGTGTTTTCAGAGGGTTTTTCCTTCCTTTTTGATTGACAAAAACAGCGTAAATTCCCAATTTGCAGCAAGTATTCCAGGGGGTTTTTTTATGACTTTATTTCGTCTTGTTTCTGGCCTTGTGATGATCCTTTTTAGCCTGGGCGCTTTAGCAGCTCCCGGAAAAGTGAAAATTGGCCTTTCCATGGACACTTTAAAAGAAGAACGCTGGCAAAAAGATCGCGATCTTTTTGTGAAAAGAGCGAAAGAGCTTGGAGCTGAAGTTTTAGTACAAGCGGCAAACGGCAACGATGCTTTACAGTTAAGCCAGTCAGAAAATCTGCTTACTCAAGGGGTCGATATTTTGGTGGTGGTACCGCATAACGGTGTTGTCGCAAGTGCTATTGTAACAGCAGCGAAAAAAGCCGGGAAGAAAGTCATTGCGTATGACCGCATGATTGAAAACAGTGATGTTGATTTATATCTCTCTTTCGACAACCTTGAAGTAGGGCGGATGCAAGCACGTTACGCACTTTCGAAAGCACCTCAAGGAAACTACATGGTTATTGGTGGCGCACCAACTGATCACAATGCAAAATTATATCGCCAAGGCCAAATGGAAGTTTTGAAGCCCGCAGTAGATTCTGGAAAAATAAAAATTGTCGCAGATCCTTGGGCTCGTGAATGGTTGGCTTCAGAAGCGTTGAAGCACACTGAAAATGCTTTGAGCAAAAATAAAGATAATATTCAGGCCATTGTAGCTCCCAATGACGGCACGGCGGGCGGAGTTATCTCGGCACTTAAACAACAAAAGTTAGCGGGCAAAGTGATCGTGACAGGACAAGATGCTGACTTAGCGGCTTGTCAGCGAGTGGTAGAAGGATCTCAGTCTATGACTGTGTATAAACCTATCGAAGCTCTGGCAAAAAACGCCGCGGAAGTTGCTGTAGCACTGGCAAAGGGCGAAACGCTTCCAGCCACTAAAAATTCTATCAATAACGGAAAAAAAGATGTTCCTGCAATTTTGGTAAAACCGATTCTTGTGGATAAATCCAACATGGATCAAACTGTGATTAAAGACGGTTACCACAAAAAAGCAGACGTCTATAAGAATATCTAAAACGAATGTCTCAACTTCTTGTTCAGGCTGTAAAAGTCAGTAAATCTTTTCCGGGCGTAAAAGCTCTTCGCGAAGTCGATTTTGATCTTCGCCCGGGAGAGGTGCATTCACTTTGCGGCGAAAATGGCGCGGGCAAATCCACGCTCATGAAAATCATGTCCGGTCTCTATACTGGCGAAAGTTATGATGGTGAACTTAATATTTTAGGAACGACGGTTTCTTTTAAAGGACCATCGGATAGTTTTTCAGCTGGTATCGCGACGGTTTATCAAGAGCTTTCGTTAGTACCTGAAATGACTGTCGCTGAAAATATTTATTTAGGCCGTGAACCCCATAGTAGTGGGGTGATTGCCCACCAAAAACTTTTTTGTGATTCCAAAGAATTGCTCGACCGTATGGGCCTCTCTATTTCTCCGAATCAAAAACCTTCAGAGCTAGGCATTGGTCAGCAGCAACTTGTAGAGATTGCGAAGGCTCTCAGTCATAAACCAAAGATCTTAATTTTGGATGAGCCCACTTCAGCTCTTTCCCAGACAGAAATTGAAACACTTAAAAGAATTATCCGTCAGCTCAAAGCTGAAGGCATGGGAATCATTTTGATCACCCATAAGCTGGATGAAATCTTTTCGCTTTCTGATCGCATTACGGTTTTCCGTGATGGAGCGAAAGTGGGAACTTGGGACGCTTCTCAAATGACTCCTGGCCAATTAGTCTCTTCCATGGTGGGTCGTGATATCGAAGACTTCTATCCGCACAGCGAAAGACAAACGGGAGAAGTCGTTTTTGAAATTAAAAACTGGAATCTCCCTCACCCGCGCTACAAAGATCGAAAGATGGTTCAAGACGTGTCATGGAGTGTGCGACGCGGAGAGATTCTTGGAATTGCCGGCCTGATGGGTTCAGGACGCACCGAAATGTTGATGTCGATTTTTGGTGCACTTCGCGGCCAAGGTGAAATTTTAGTGGATGGGAAAAAACAAAATATTTCGAGCCCAGAACAAGCGATTCAATTAGGTTTAAGTTTTGCAACAGAAGATCGTAAAAAATTGGGTCTACATCTCGATTTTAGCGTTTCTGAAAACATGGCTCTCTCTTCACTGAGTCAATTTTCGACATTTGGTCTTGTTTCCTCATCTCGTGAGGCCGAAACCTGTTCAGAGTTTGTGAAGAAGATGAAAGTGAAAACGACTTCTTTGAAAACTATTGTGAAAACATTGAGCGGTGGAAACCAGCAAAAAGTGGTTCTTTCCAAATGCCTACTTACACAGCCAAAGATACTGTTTCTTGACGAACCAACACGTGGGATTGATGTCGGTGCAAAAGTTGAAATTTATAAAACTATTCATGAGCTCGCTGCTCAGGGTATGGCTGTTGTCGTCGTTTCATCAGAACTCCCAGAGCTCTTAGGAATCTGCGATCGTATTCTTGTACTTTGTCAGGGCCGTTTAACTGGTGAATATAATCGCGGTGAAGCTTCCGAAGAAAAAATTATGACTTCCGCGACGCACTTTCTTTCTGTTACGACTACTCCTGTGGAGGTCACCGCTTGAAAGCCCTTCGTACCTACACCATGGTGGCCGCTATTATTTTGATTGGTGTCGTTTTTAACTACGCAACCGACGGGGCATTTCTTCAAGCGAGAAACCTTTCGAATCTGCTACGCCAAATGGCGGTGACAGGTATTTTGGCTGGTGGAATGGTGCTGATCATTGTTTCATCCCAAATTGATTTATCTATAGGCTCAACGGCCGCGTTTCTTGGCGGTGTACTTGCTGTGATCAGCGCACAGTACGATCCAACAACGGCTTTTATTGTCACGCTCATGGTCGGTGGAATCATTGGTTTGGGCCAGGGTTATCTCGTCGCCTACAGATTTGTACCTTCCTTCATCGTGACCCTAGGAGGGATGATGGCGTTTCGCGGAGGTGCCATGTGGATTACGGGCAATTCAACGATTCCCATTAATGAAAGTTGGGTTCAGGATTTAGGAACAAAATATCTTCAAGCTTCCACAGGGTGGGCAGTGGCTATTTTGGGTCTCACAATGATGTTAGTTTTTTCCTTTTTAGCTTGGAAGCGCCAAGCACGCGTGAGTGCCGAAGCCTACCCTCTCAGAAATTGGATACTCAACTCTTTAACCGTCGTTGCCCTCACCGTGGGTGCGATGTTGATTTTCCAAAGTCATGATGGAGTGCCTTATCCGGTGCTTCTCATGATGGCTCTTATTTTATTTATTCATTTTCTCTCTTTGCGCACTGTATGGGGACGACATATTTATGCCATCGGTGGAAACCGAGAGGCCGCTCTATTATCGGGTGTTCCGGTCAAGATGAGAACTCTTTCGGTATTTGGACTGATGGGTTTGATTTCGGCCATTGGTGGTGCAGTCATGACCGCACGAGTAGGAAGTGCTTCTCCTGATGCAGGACAACTCTTGGAGTTAGATGCCATTGCCGCTTGCGTGATCGGTGGAACGAGTCTCATCGGCGGTAAAGGAAGTGTCTTTGGTGCGATTTTGGGAGCGCTTTTGATTGAAAGCCTCAACAACGGGATGAGTTTGGCGAATATGGAACCGTACTGGCAGTTTATCAATAAAGGTCTTGTGTTGGTGGTCGCCGTTTGGGTGGATATCGCTTCACGTGAAAGTTAAGGAGAGAATATGAGTTTTGTTCGTATGCTTTTTGTGAATTTGCTGCTGTTAACCTCTATCAATTTTGCGGAGGCGAATGTGATCCGCATTCTTCCTTTGGGAGATTCCCTCACGGCCGGTGGATGCAACGAAAATGGCCAATGGAAAGTGGGCGGGGGTTATCGTTTGCACCTCCAGCAACTTTTGAAAATGGACGTTCGCTATTTTGACATCGTGGGAAGCCAGATGGATGGGCCCGTAGGTTCCGACCGTGATCATGAGGGTCGTTCGGGATGGGGTATCGTTCAACTTTCAACGATTGTTGATGAGACCATTCGTAAATACAATCCAGAAATTGTGCTTCTTATGATTGGTTCCAATGACATGATTAAAAATCAAGAAATTGAAATGGCGCCTCGGCGACTTTTGGAATTAGTTCGTAAACTTTTTGCTGCAAAATCTTACATGAGAGTGATTGTGAGCTCAGTTCTCACAACCGATAATTTCTTATTTAATCAAAGAATTATTTTTTATAATGAAAGTATTGAGCAACTAATCAAACAAGAAATGAAAACTAATCCCAATCTTTTTTGGTTTGATGGGTATAAAGAATCAGATATTCAAGCTCATCGCATCGATTTGATCGATGGAGTTCATCCATCGGCAATTGGCTACGAAAAGCTGGGGCGAGCTTGGTACAAAGCCGTCTCGCCTTTATTTAAGAGTTGGCCTCAATAGTTTAAAGTGAAATCTTTCGGGCGAATTCGCTGATGACATCGAGCGTGCTTTTGTCAGTATGATAAACGCTGTACCAGCCTTGCGTTTCGTGAGGAGGATCACCTGTGAAGGGATCGCCGGCTTTCCAAAAGCCCCCGTAAGGTTTGGCAGGAAAACCTTCGCCACTCCATGCCCAGAAATTTACACCCCGTAGAGGAGAATCTTTTTTGATTTCGTTAAGCACGGTTTCAAAAACTTCACGGTAGTAACGGTCACGAATAGTGGTAGGCGAAGCGGGATCATGAGAGTTCAAGTCTCGAGAAATCCCAAACTCTTCGAGGACAAGAGGCTTACCAAGTGTCTTTGCTTTTTGAACATGAACTAAGAGGTACTCTTTCATCTTTCGAGCGGCATTTTCATAAGTGCCCGACGCATTCATTGGATCGTACCAGCCCCAATTTTGGGCCCAAATGTGTACAGTCACATAGTCAATATTTCGTGAACTATGATTTTCAATGAGATCAAGGCCTGCGCTTTGAGGATTAGGTGTTTCGCCCTCTACACCTGTTGTGACTAAATGATTAGGATCCATCGATTTGATAAGGCCGGCAGAGGTGTTGATCCAACGATTAAAATATAAAACGTTTTGGATTCCGCGAGGTTCATTGGCTAATTGCCAAGCCATAATTGTAGGGTCTTCTTTGTAAGGCTTTTTCGTGATGGTATTTGTACGAGTAATAACTTTGGTAATCGCGGCTTCATATTGTCTCAAGGCCGCTTCGTTAGAATAAAACTGCGCTGTGTAGATCTGGTAAGTGTCCCAGCTGCCGCCTGGATGTGGAGGAGGATAGGGAATGGAATTTTTTAAATTCCACTTTACGTATTGAGCCATTCCGCCAGACCAGGGCCAAAAATTTGAAAGGCAAACAACGGCGTGCATGTTTCGTTTCGCCATTTCGGTTAAGAGAAAATCTAATCCTTCAAGCACAGGCTCTGAAAATTGACCTGGAGTATTTTGAGCGGCGGGAATAATTCTCCAAGGTTCGTTAGATGGCCCTTCGCTCATACCAAGAATTCGTAAATTCGTAACCCCTAGGATTTTTAAACGATCAAGTTCTCGCACAAGACGAGCGCGAGACGCCATGTTGTTCATGCCGAGATTCATTCCGTACCAGAAGTTTGTTCCTAAAAATTGATAGGGTTTTCCTTGAAGAGTGAATTGTGTGCCGCTTACTCGAACAAATGCATCTTCCGTTTTTGCTTGAGCCGAAATGGAAAGAATAAAAATCAAAGCCGCAATGGTCGTAAAAATTAAAGTTACAAGCTTCGTTTCTCGTAGCTCCATGCTTCCTCCAGGGTCTTTAGGTTTTATAAACTATTTGTTACAGTATCAACGATTCCCACGATGACAGAATTCACGGGTGCAAGTTTTTCATTCCAGATTTGACGACAACCGCCACCTTCACGACAAACAAGAACAATGTCGCCTTCACCGGCGCGTATTTCGTCGTCAAAAGCCAAAAAAGTCGTACCGTTTTCTTTTAATTTTTGATCAACAGACTTCACGACAAAAATTCGACGACCTACAAAACTTTTGTGTTTTTGAGAGCTCACGACAGGCCCTAAAACTTTTGCGAGGATCATAAAGTTTTATCTCCG
>JBFWOZ010000080.1:0-6578 GCA_050250255.1 Bdellovibrionales bacterium
TTCTCAAAGGCCTGAGCCTCAAGGAAATTGCGGGTGTTAGAAACACCACTGAAAAGACGGCCAGAGTTCAATCAACTGCCATTTACTCCAAAGCCGGCCTCTCAGGCCGCTCAGAATTGTCCGCCTTTTTTCTTGAAGATTTGCTGCTTCCAGAAAACTCACAGCACTAACGATTTGTCAGCGCTCCCATCTTTTTTGAATAGACAGTGCCGCTGATTGGGTGAGCGCCGTATTTGACGGAGCACCGAAAAGAGTCTGATCGCTATAGCTGACTGAAGCTGTCCAATCCGATTGAATTAAGTAACTCAACACTAACGTGGCCTCGGTCAAGCGCTGGGCCTGGGCCTTCATGTTGCCGTTCAAATTTTCAGAACTTTGCAGTTCAACTCCGTCCTCATACATCCAGTTGAGGTTGCCGCCCAAACGCCAATCGAGCCAGTTGTAACCGAGGCCGAACCCGGCGGCGCCGCCCCAACCAGGGACCGCGGCCCCTTTGAATTGCGAGGCAGCCACAGTTTTCGAAAAAGAGCGTTGAAATTCGAGATTTATAAAACCGTCCCATTTTTTAAATACTTTGGTGAGCAAAGTTCCTATGCCGAGCGACCAAAAACCGCGGCCGCGGGAATCGAGACCAAAATTATCATCGGTTTCGTAAATGGATTTTCCCGTTGGAAAAATCGCCCGCAAGTAACCGATGCCCTTCGGGCGCCAGGGATGATAATCCCAATCAGTGAGATATTCATAACCCAAGTGCGATGTAATATCACTTAAGCCAGACGAGGAATGCTGCTCGCGTGAGCGCCTAATCACAGGAATTGAAAAGCCCGCTTGTAGTCTGTCCGAAAGCAAATGAGCGCCTTCAATCTTAAATGAATCTATATATTCGGGCGCCGTGCGCCGACTCCAAGTTCCATCAGCACGCACATCGTCGGTAATTTCCGCATGCGAAGTTGCGGCACTCAATTGTGCTTTATTGTCACCTGAGATCAGATTGGCGGAAGAAGAAGCCCCTCCACAACAAGCCGAGGCCTGCGCACTCGAATGGGTAAAAATACTAAAAAGAATAATCAGCAATAACTTCGTCAAGCTCATGGCCTTCTGATTTTATTTGAAATCTGATTTGCCAAGACCCTGGCATCGAAAAAAATACGTTGGTGGAATGGAAACTGCCGGGACTCATCGCCTCAGTTTTGACGGGGCTTGAGCCGTGACCCATGTCAGGCATCCACAACTTTACTTGTAACCCGCTAGAAAGTTCAACGAGCTCCGGGAAACCATCGATTTCGGACTGACGGTAGGTGCGTATCCACAAGCTGCCCGCCTCTTCCATTGTCGGCTTTTTTTCCCAGCTCCAACTGAGGCAAATTTTATTTGAAAATTGCAATTTACAATCGAAGTTGTGAAAACCAAAGGTTCCTGAAGTTGAATCTTGAGGGTTCCCATATTTACGATCGGCACAACCAACAATTCCAAAGCACAAAATAAAAAACACATAAGTTAATTTCATACTGGTCCCGTCTAATTAGCTTCTCTAGCGATGGCGCAGCCGAGGGTGCGCCCCTCCGTTTGGTGAAGTGCGCGCCCGGCACTGATATCCTCCAGTGCCTCTCTCAAAAATTTATGTTCTGCTTTCTCAATATTTTGACTGGAAGAAACGCCGCCTTGGTACTGGATTTTGCCCTGCCGGTCTAAAACATAACTGTGCGGCGTTTTGAGCGCTCCGAAGATATTGGCAATCTTTGCGCCTTTGTCTTCCAGCACGCGAAAAGGTAGTCCTATTTTTTTGAAGTAATTTTGCGAATCTTGCAGTGTCTCGTCCTGGTTGGAATGAACGCCTACAAAAAAGTAATTGGGGTACTCTTTTGCGAGTCGCGCAATCTCAGCCGTATGACTGTTGGAACAAGGGCAGTGCGCTGACAAAAATACCACTACTATTCCATTTTGTGCCGCAGGATCAATGCTTACGACTTCTTGGGTGAGGAGGTCCTGTGCTCCAAAAGCGGGAATTTCGTCATTTGCGTTACACAAGAAGGGAGAAAAGAGCATGGCCGTGGCTATAAACAATTTCATGAGCTTACCTTAATCGATAAGGCGCCCCTTGCTTATGATCCAGATCATCTTTCATATTATCCGCGGTTGGTGTGGAGATTGCCTTCAATCTTGCCAGCATTTGCCTGATGGGGCCTTTATTGCTGGGGCTCTTGTCACGGAACTGACAATTGGACTTCGACGACTTGGCCCTCTGAACCTAAAGTCTCAAATTTGAGACTCGAAAGTCTCATGGTTTTTCATCAAAAATGAGACTTTTTGAAAGCTAAAAAGTCTCATTTCTGAGACTCATTTCAAACTTCTCAAATATTCCACAAACATACCGCCGGACACTTTCTTGGCATTTTCCGTCTCCAATCTTGCACCTATAAATAGTAGAAGGAGGAAATGCTATGTCAGTTATCCAGGATATTTTGGACTTACTCGCAGTGTTCGCCGTGATCCATTTGTATCTAGAATATGCGCCGCTATTGAGGTGGAAAAAAAGCATTAACGAACTCATTGGCTATTACAACGGGAGATTCGCCGAGCTGGAAAAGCGGCCTAAAAATCCTGAACGGAATTGGATTGAGGGCAAGCTTGAGAAGATCGAAGACCGCTTCCGAGAAATGGAGAAAGACTATCAAAAGCAAATCAACAGCATAAATGAAAAGCTGAAAAAACAGGAACAGCAACTCATTGAGCCAACTCAGGTCACTATCGAATCCTTACAAGAATTTGTGGAAAATTGATTATGAGAATCACTGAGCGTGACAAATTGATTCTCGATCAGATGGCGGGATTTGGAGTTTTATCCACTCGACAAATTTCTAAAATGTTTTTCGAAGGCGTCGCCAAAACCACTTTGCTTCGAAGATTGCGCATACTTGAAGAAGACAATCTCATTCGGCGTGCCATCGGTTTAGCGGAAGGTGAACTCGCCTGGACCTTAACGACCGACGGTTTAAAAAGAATCGGTTCAACACTTCCTCCTAAATATTTGAATCGCAATTCACTTGAGCACGATATACTTTTGAACGAATTGCGGCTTTCCCTAAACCGCATTGGCCTTGTTGAAAATTGGATCGCCGAACATGTTTTGAAGGCCAAACGCATCGGTGCCAAACATAATTTCGATGAACCCAAAGCGGTTCCAGACGGTTTGTTAGCCACAATAATAAAAAACAGAGCAGTGTCGGTCGCCATTGAATTGGAGATTCAGCCAAAATCCAAAATACGTTACGAGAAGATACTACAACGCTATTACCACATGAAAACTATCTTCGCCGTCTGGTACTTTGTGCGCTCCAAATCGCTAGGGGAAATGATTTTCGAGATGTATGAAAAGGCGAGTTCGCATCGTTCAATCAAACCGCAACTGATCTGGAGCCTTGTCGATGACTCAATAAATGATCCTTACAACATGCAATTGCTCCATCAGCCAAAACCAATGCTGGTTCGAGACGTTTTCCAACTTAGAGCTCAAAAATCCGCTCATACCGTTGCTCAGGGCATGAGCAGGCAAGCGATATTATTTTCGACTCATTCACCAACTGTAAGTGTTCGAGATCCGGACAAAAACCTCCCTGCTCGCACTTGAAAGACAATCGCCCTACACCGCTGACCCCTCCCCAACCACATAACATGGGAAGGGGTCAGCGCTTACGATCGATAAGAGGTGCGAGCAGGGAGTCAGAGATATGAAAAAATAAAATGAATTAGGAAGGAATAGAAAATGAAAAGAGAGGGAGAAGAGAAATACTTAATAACTTCAGGTGCCAATACTAGCAGTCAACTTGTACATGGGCTAAATTCAGAATCAGAAAAATTGTTCTTTCGAAATAAAATAGCATGCGAGTGGCTTTCAACAGAAGAAGCAGCTCACTTTTTGTCAGTCTCGGACAATGCACTTAGGATCATGGTTTATCGAAACCAGATTCCAGTGTTTAAATTTGGCCGAAGATTGCGATTCCGGGTGAAGGATTGTCAGGCCCTTTTCAAAACGAAAGGAGCCTAATATGGCAATCAGAACCTATATCGAAAACGAAAAGAAAATGTTTGAAGTTTACGTTAATGGATTCGACTCACGAGGTACCCGTGTTCAGCGAAAGCGAACGAACATTGAGACTTTGCGAAAGGCCGAAACCATTGAATTTGAACTCAAACGAGAGCTTGCTCAAAAAAGAGAAGAAGCTGTCCCTTACCGCTGGGAAGAATGGTTTGCAGTCTGCTTGAAGCGTATGAAGATCGAGTACAAACCTTCAACGGTCTACAACTACGAAACCCAGATTTCTAAATGGATTCATCCCCATTGGAAGGGAAAAGAGATTCAGACGATCACCAAGGCTCAAGTGTTTGAGGTGGTCTTCGAACAGTGCAAAGACATCGTGTCTCCCAATAACCGCAAAACGATTTTGAAAATGCTCAAACGGCTTTTTCAAATGGCAGTTGAAGATGGAGTCATTGATCGTAACCCTTGCACTGGAGTCTCTGTTAAAGTTCCCGAAGTCGAACAAAAAGTTTTGACCAATAAAGAGGTCGAAATCTTTTTGAAGGAAGCCCAAATCACCAACCACCGGCTTTACCCTCATTGGCTTATGGCTTTAATGACGGGAATGAGATCCGGCGAACTGCACGCACTAAAGTGGACAGATATTGATTTGGACAACCGGACTATTTCGGTGAGCAAACAGTGGTCTTCTCGAAATGGATTGGGACCTACAAAGACCGGCCGGACTCGAATTGTGCCGATTGCTACAAGCTTAAGTACCTACCTCAAGGAGCAGAAGATTAGGTCAGAGATTGATTTTGTTCTTCCGCGACTAGTGGAATGGGACAACGGCGAACAAGCCAGGATCACACGAGAGTTCTGCGAAGTGGTCGGTGTTACTCAAGTTAAGTTTCATGACCTAAGAGCTACGTTCATTACGAACCTCTTAGCGCGTGGAGAATCGCTGGCGCGAGTGATGTCGATGGTAGGACATAGTCAGCTTAAGACGACCAATGGATACCTGAGAAAGGCGGGAGTGGATGTTCAAGGAGGTTGCGACCGGCTTGGATACGAAGTTCCCAACAACGCGGGCGGCCAGATACTTCGTCTTATCCGTTAGACCCAATTGCTTCTTTTTGCTTCTTGCAGCTATCGGAATTGTGGGGAATCAAGGACTTAACTCAAATCCTGCCCCCGCAACCAATTTCCTTACAACAGAAAGAAAAGCCAACCCTGTCTCTCGGCAGCCGGCCCATCCGTGGGCCTTCGCTTTCATCATCCTCATCCGCGAGCATGCCGAGAGACAGGGTTGGCTTTTCTATCTGTTTTTAACGAGCTTTCGGTGGGGGCAGGATTTGAACCTACGACCTTCGGGTCTTCGTTGAAGCCCTGCTCATAACTCGAAGTTGTGCCCGCGCTAAAATGTGCCAGTGGCACATTTTGGTGTGGAGCATGGACGCCGAACGAAGCCTTTAGGCGGAGTGAGAAGTCCCGTCGGCGAAGCCGACAAGTTGCAGTGTCACTCTAGATGGTAAGCACCTAAAATCAAGCTCGACGCCCAATTTCTGCGCTCAGCTCTTGCTCCCTCAGTCTTTTTTCTATATCACAACGGCTTACGTAGCTTATTGTTTGTAGTATTAATTTTGATGGTGACGGAGTTACAATGGCAAGGAGTTAATTCCGTAGGCGAGAAGAGTTTTGATTGTGGTCATTGTGGATCACACGTAGGCCCTTCGATTGGGTTTATCGGTCGTCATCAAAGCAATGGATATCAAGGTCTTATTATGATTTGTCCCAAGTGCACCCTCCCAACGTCCCTGACTATCGCTGGTCAAATACCAGGCCCCCAGTATGGCGAAATTGTCAGCGGTATAACTGATACAAACGTTAAAGCCCTGTACGATGAAGCTCGAAAATGTTTCGCTGCACACTCATACACTGGCTCAGTAATGGTTGCTCGAAAAATTCTAATGAACCTTGCTGTTCAACATGGTGCTGAAGAAAACCTTAATTTTATCGAATATGTGAACTATCTTGCAAGTAATGGCTGGGTCCCTCCTAATGGAAAAAAATGGGTCGACCAGATCCGCAAAAAAGGAAATGATGCCAACCATGAGCTGCAAATAATGAGCAAAGAAGATGCTGAACAAGTACTTAGATTTTTAGCGATGCTCTTAAAGTTTATGTACGAGCTTGCTACACCTGATTAGGCAATTCCCAGGAAAGTTGGTTTAACGTCTACTCTTCATCAGTTTTCATAAACATTTTAGGAATTGAACCTTTTGGATCTTCCTTAGCACTACGAAGATAGCGCACAAGGTCTCTCCGAATTTCTTCACCCCATTTTGGCCTTTTAACATCATAAGTAATTATTCTTACATGTCTAAGATCAAAGGGAACATCATCCAAACTACCCGCTATTAATATAACAGGTTTACCATGAGAATGGGCCAAGCCTAATTCATAGAAAACATTTGGATTTTTTCCAGTAAGTTCCGCAACCAACACAGAAGCTTTTTTTATTCTATCCCAAATTTGCTCCATTACAGTTCCTGTAGTG
>JBFWOZ010000081.1:0-6320 GCA_050250255.1 Bdellovibrionales bacterium
TCTAAGTTGTTCGCGACTTGAAAGTGAATGTATTTGATATGAAATTCATCCGCCTCCGATTTTGTTTTTAAGAACTGACGTTTTTTAGGATCAAGAACAAGTTCTGTGTCTTTGCTAAGCTTATATTTAGCCTTGAGGTAGGCTTCGGTAAACTTTGTGCGCTCTTTCACTCTCTGAACAAATAAATCATGAGCCTCTACGAGAGGATTACATTTTTCCTTCTGAGTTTTTCCGTAGATGTCTTTCATCATTTCTGTAATTTTTGTGACATCTTCTTGGAGAAGATAGATTTTAGAAGGATCAAGTTTCTCGATGTACTGTTGAATCACGCGGTTCTCGAGAGCCGGGTTGTACGATTTAAACGAGATATGGTGATTTAAAAATCCTCGTTGAATGTGCGGAAGATGACTGCACAAAAGCGCGTCGGCTCGCACTTGCAAACTGGTTACGCTGATCATAAGACCGGTTAGGAGAATCATAAAGGGTTGGAAAATAGTCATCTGTTCCTCACAGCTAGAATGGTTGAACTCTCAGAAACTATATCGGAGCTTTTAAGCCATATAATGTTACAACCTTTGTCTTGAAATGAGCACATCATTTTCGTCGAGTTTATACGGTGTCTAACGGAGGGGTTGCGATAGGCGTCCAGCGTCAGATAGGGGTCTAAAAGAAGGAAAGTTGGCTTTCCTTAGAAAGAAGCGGCTGGCGATTGAGGTGATCTTCGAGAATTTCAATCTTCGTGTGACGATCCCCAAAGGCCTCAATAACGAAAAAGGACATAGTAGGATAATCCTTTTTGAGCTGAACCATCTCTTCAATGATCAGTTCTACGTTGTGCGGGTCGTCGTCACTCATTCCAAAACGGTGATGTTCATTAAAACCATAAATTTCAAAAGCCTGCTCAACCGATTGGCGAATCGCTTTTCTTTTAAGCTGAGCAACACTCATTTTCTCTTCGTGATCCCCCAACTTTTGTCGAGTCTCTCGGTGGCTGACCGGATAAATTCCTAAGTAATTAGGGGAAACGGGTAAGTGTCCTTGCTGAACAAAGGATTCAATTCCTAAGCGAATCGTCTCGGGATGATGGCCACGAGCCGTGATCACTGAGATCGGGCGCTGATTGAAAGCCGCATGATAAAAGCAACTCCAGCTCGGTCCCTTCCATTGGAGATCAGGGCGCCCGAGCGCCTCCATCAAATCTTCCACGAAAGGTTGTGCGCTTCTCAAAACTGCTTCCATTTTTCTAGGATCAAAATCTCTGAAACGACGAAAGCTTCCCGTCTCATCACAAAGCCGAATGTTGTAATCTTTGAAGAGGCCCTGCTTCCCGACTAACTTCCCGTTTTGTGCGTAGTCCGCTGTTGAGACCGCGATTTGTTCACCACTGTCTTGATGAAAGAGATAAATTTTTGTGGAAAGAAAAGCGACGTTGTCGTCGAAATCAAAAAAGTAAAAGCTTCGCCCACCCTTTTGATGATTACGATCAGGTTCTTGAGATCGCTGAATCTCAAGCTCCAATTGCGAAAGATTTTTAGGTTTTAAATCTGCCCGTGAAGCCATCGTGGGAGGATATTGCCAGCTATGGCGCCTATTGTCAAAGGTACGGACACACTTTTGGGACTTGGTGCGTCCCAAAAGTGTGTCCGTACCTTTTCGAGCCCAAAAGCGGCACTGCTTTGTAAATCTCTCCCACCCATTCTTCCTTAAACCCTCCATTGGTAGAACAAGTCGGCCCCTTCCTTGCTCATTAGTAATGACATGTTTTCCAAAGCGCTTCTTTTAGCCATTACCATTTTCGCATTTTCCATCCCTTCTTTCGCGCAAAGAAGGAGAAGCGAACCGCCATTGCTTACGCCGAAACAAAAAGAAATGGCAGAAATGCATGCTGTTTGGACAAGCCTCAATCGCGATATCCCGCTCCGCTTAAGGACGGTGGCCATAGAACAACCTGAAACGGATTATTTTTTTGTACACGATGTTGTGGGTCTTTTTCCTAATGGTGATTTGGGAGTTATAGGGGAACGAGGTTCTAAAATTCAGAGAGTTCCCAAAGATGCTCCGCACTTGGCCATCACCACGGACGGAACCCTCTCAAAGCTCCTAGTTCCGACAACTCATCCATCAACCTATACGACTGTCAATACTCGCTACCGCACGGTCGATGGAGCACCCGTAGTGGCGAAAAATCATAAATCTATTAGCTTACAGCGACTTAAAACAGACTATGCTGTTACGGATTTTTGCCATAAAAGCCCAGCTGGAACTTTTCATGTAGGAGATAGCGTAGCGGTTGAAAGCCAAAAATACGCTGTTCCAGGATACAAATATTTTTTCGGAAAAATTATCGGCATTTTTAAAAATGGGGATTATGCTTTTCAACCAAAAAGCTTCAATAGCAGTGGGCCCCACATTGCCGAGAAGTTTCAACATGGCCAATTGATTCTTCAAGATCCCACTCTTGGATTTAAGGAATACGGCATTCCAATGACCGATGAAGCCTTAAAAAATGATAAAACTCTTACTTATAATATCCTTAGAATCCCAAACTCTGCGAACCTCGAACTGGTTCGCCAATCTTCTTGTCGAAAAGCACCTTAATTTTAGGAAACGCGTTTGCTGGGAGAACCTTTAGATTTTGGTTTTCCCTTTGGAGAGGACTCATTTTTTGACTTCTTCAGAGCTTTCACAACCACTTTTGTTTTTGTGGCAGGCCTTGCCGTTTCGGCAGCTGCCTCTGGCTTTTCAGCCTTCGCCTTTTTCGCCGCTTTTTTAGGTTTTTTATCCATCTTACCTGCAAGAAGCTCTATCGCTTCCTCAAGAGTGATGGTTTCTGGCGTTTTACCCTCTGGAAGAGAGGCGTTCACTTTTCCGCACTTAATGTAAAGACCGTATTTTCCATCGAAAATTTGAACTGCATCTTCCGTTTCAGGATATTTTCCTAAATCTTTTAAAGGAGCCGCTTTACCGCGTCCTTTTTTAGGTTGCGCAAAAAGCTCCATCGCTCTTTCAAAGGTCACTTCAAGGAAATCTTCACCTTTTGGAATAGAACGATAGTCTCCGTCACATACAACGTATGGACCAAAACGACCGATTCCTAACTTAATGTCTTTTTCGTTACCCGTGTGTTGCCCCAAAGTTTTTGGAAGAGCTAAAAGCTGCTGCGCTTTTGCGAAGTCGACCGTTTCTAACGGAATGGTCGGTGGAATAGAAACGCGCTTAAGTTTTTCTTTTCCATCTTCGATGTCGCCGAGCTGTACGTAAGGTCCATAACGACCGGTCAAAACGTAAACAGGTTTTCCAGTCAGGGGATCTTTTCCGATGGAGTCGACACCATTGATTTTTTGCTCGATGAGTTTTTCGACAGCTTCTTTGTCAATTTCTGCAGGATTTTGTGCATCAGGAAGTGAGGCGCAAATTTCTTCTTTGCCGTCCATGCGACAAATGTAAGCCCCGTAACGACCTACACGAATGTCATAACCTTTTAAGTTATCAAATTTGATCGAACGAGCTTCATCGGCATCAATCGATTTCTCTTGTTTTTTCACGAGCTCGTTGAGGCCCGTTTTTCCGAAGTAAACTTGCTTTAAATAATCGATAGAATCTAATTCGCCCGCCGCAATTTCATCGAGGCTGTCTTCCATCTTCGAAGTGAACGCGAGATCGACATATTGAGGTAGATGCTGACTCAAAAGCTTATTCACCACTAAAGCGGTAAAAGTCGGCACGAGTGCGGAACCGGATTTTCGCACGTAACCGCGATCCATAATTGTCGCAATCGTTGGTGCGTACGTAGAAGGACGACCAATGCCTTCTCTTTCCATCGTTTGGATGAGACTGGCTTCCGTAAATCTCGCCGGCGGCTTTGTTTCATGTTGATGAGTTTCAAAACGCTGACATTTTACCGTCTCACCTTCTTTAAGAACTGGCAGACGATTGTCGTTTTCGTTCTCTTTTTCTTCGTCAGTTCCCTCTTCGTAGGCTTTTAAAAATCCCGGGAAAATAATTGTCATTCCCGAAGCCGAGAAGAGAGCTTCCCCTACATCAAATTTCACAAGCACTTGGCGCTGCTGAGAATCCACCATTTGCGAAGCCATCGTGCGCTTCCAAATCATCTCGTACATTTCACGCTCAGCACCTCTCAACCCCGATTCTTCAGGGCTCACAAAGCGTGTTCCCGCAGGACGAATCGCTTCGTGTGCTTCTTGTGCCCCTTTGGCTTTTTTATGAACATAGGTGCGAGGTTGAGCGGGTAAATATTCTTTCCCATAAAGCTCTGTGATTTCTGTACGTGCAGCTTGAATCGCTTGATCCGACAAGAAGGTCGAATCTGTTCTCATATAAGTGATAAACCCTTGCTCGTACAGAGACTGCGCTACTCGCATCGCCTCACGAGCGCCGAGACCTAATTTACGGTTCGATTCCTGTTGGAGAGTCGACGTAATAAAAGGAGGAGCGGGTTTCCTAGAAAGGGGTTTTTCTTCCACTTCCGAAACGGTCCATTTTTCTTTCGCAAGATTTTTCTTAATTTCTTCGGCCTTTACATGATTGAGTACAAGAAGCTGGCCGCTTTTATCCTGCAGCAGTTGCCCCGTCTCACCATCAAAGTCTTTACCAAAAGCGATACGCTGTTTTTTGTAAGAGTGAATTTTTGTTTCAAATTCAATTTCACTTTTTTCACACTGAGCGGAAACGGACCAGTACTCGGCCTTCTTAAAAGCCATGCGTTTGAATTCACGCTCGGCAATCAATCTCACCGCTACGGATTGCACACGACCTGCGGATAAACCGTAGGCCACTTTCTTCCAAATTAAAGGAGAAATCGTGTAACCCACCAGACGATCTAAAATACGTCGCGCCTCTTGAGCGCGTACGAGATGATAATCGATATCTCGAAAATTTTTCTGAGCTTTTTCAATCGCCTCTTTGGTGATCTCGTGAAACACCATGCGCTTTACGGGAACTTTGGGCTTCAACGTTTCGAGGAGATGCCACGAGATACTTTCCCCTTCGCGGTCTTCGTCCGTCGCGAGGATGAGCTCTGAGGCATCTTGAAGTTTCGTTTTTAACTGACTGACAATTTTGGTTTTATTTTTTGGAATCGTGTAGACTGGGTCGAAATCCTTATCCACGTTCACACCAAGGTGAGACCATTTCTCTTTTTTTATTTTTTCGGGAATATCTTTGGCGGATTGAGGCAAATCGCGCACGTGTCCCATACAGGACTCCACCATAAAATCTTTGCCTAAGAATTTTCGGATCGTCTTGGCTTTCGTGGGTGATTCCACAATCACAAGAACTTTGCCCGACGCAGTTTTCGCCATCTCTGTTCAAAATGAGTGTTTTGACTGACTCGCGCAAGCTCAAAAAATAACCCTATGCGCAAAAAAATTTATAATTATAAGTAATCAGAGGGGAAAAATCGTAAACTAGTCGAAAGACATGAAGACATTAAAAGAGTTCCACAATCCTGGTGTTCAATATCTATTCACAGATATCGACGACACTCTCACCGACGAAGGACGTTTAGGTGCAGAGGCTTACGAAGCTCTGTGGAAACTAGAAAAGGCCGGAGTCTCGGTCATTCCGGTCACCGGTCGGCCTGCTGGTTGGTGCGAAATGATTGCGCGCGTTTGGCCCGTCATCGGTGTTGTGGGAGAAAACGGCGGCCTCTACTATCGTTATCACCAAAAAAAAATGATTCGTCATTACGCCATCGCAGAACAACAATTGACAGAAAACCGAAACAAACTCGACCAGATTGTAGCTCCCGAGATTCTTAAAACTGTGAAGGGTTCGGCCCTCGCATCAGACCAATTCTGCAGGCTCTTTGATCTCGCCATCGACTTTTGTGAAGATGTACCCGCACTTCCCAACACAGACGTGGATAAAATTGTGTCTTTGTTTACAAAATATGGGGCGCAAGCGAAAGTGAGTTCCATTCATGTGAATGGTTGGTTTGGAGCTTATGATAAGCTCAGCATGTGCAAAGAGTTTGTATCGAGAGAACTAAATCTCAACTTAGATCTTCCGAAAGACCGCCTCCAATTTGCTTTTTGCGGTGACTCCCCCAACGACGAACCCATGTTTGAATTTTTTGAAAATTCCTTTGCTGTGGCGAATATTCATAGCTTTAAAAACCGCATCAAAACGCTACCACAATATGTCTCAAAAACAGAGGGCGGTCATGGTTTCGTGGAAATCTCCAAAGTTCTTCTCTCATTGAGACAATAAGTAAATTATCTGGATGTTTGTACCGATAAGAAGTGATGAGAAAATTTATTTCATTTACTCTTTTTATTTTGGCACTCGTCACACAAATC
>JBFWOZ010000082.1:0-6143 GCA_050250255.1 Bdellovibrionales bacterium
GGCGATATAATGTTTGTATTTCATTTTAAGGGTCTCCTTCAGAGTCCAATTAATAATCTCCTAATCCGAGATTATTCAACCGTTGGAGACCCTACTTCTTCAATTTACCGTGTCTGTGACTTTTGAAAGTTGGCGCATCCGTGCGCCAATCCCTAACGGGACAAGCTTTCAAAAGTTCTAATGAGTATGCGTTAATCTGTGGTGACCCGAACAAAGCGTTGTTAGATTTTCGATGGTATCTTGCCCGCCTTTGCTCCTTTGAATGATGTGATGTGTGTGCAGCCATTTTCTTTCTGCACAACGTACACCTTGTTGGTTTTTATATGTGCATTGACCTTGGTCACGCCGCTGAACCTGTCTTAAGACAGGCTGGCGGACTCTGTGCATCAATTTTTCTGCTTTTTGCACGGGATCTTTCTTCTCTAAATAGGTATCCAACAATGCCTCTAAAACTTCTTCAAATTTTATATTTTTCTGTTGGCGTTGGGACTCTAGATCTTGAGCTCTTTTTAATTTTTGGTGAACTATCTCAGAAAATCCAAATGTTAACTCAAGTCTATCTCCACTTATATACTTCAATCGTTCAGGAGTAGCTTCTTTCGGTAAGACTTTAGCAACCTGTTGTTCGAGTTTTTTCTGCGGAAGTTCAATGGCCATTTTAAGCCATTCTTCTTGATTCGATTTATTAAGAACTGGCGTGATCTTTCTCGCATTTGAAACTGTAAGTTCTCCTAACCGAATCGCTTGTTTGAGCGCTGGAACTTCTTTCGCTTTCCTTGCGACGGTGATGAAGTTGTAGGCCGTGCTTTCGCTGAGTTTCAAAACCGAGGTCGCATATTCATAAAGACTTTTACATTGAAGATGTAAGTACACGCGATGCTCATCAACTTGTTGGAGAATATCTACTAAATCGCTTTCCGCTCTTCGAAAGCGACTGGCGACTTCGAGAGCTTTTTCATGAATTTGCATTTGTTTATTCATGCCGAATGCATTACCAAGACGAATCGAAATAAAAGAAATTTATCGTTTCTTCGATAAACTGGCCTTATAAGATGAAAGAAACACGTCAAATTGTTTTTCAAATTAATCCATCAAGTCACTGCTTTCGTAACAAAAATGCTCAAAAATCATTCCCTTAGTGACCTGTTTTAAAAATTTAATTAAAACGCGTCCATGACAACAAAGACTTTTTTTCTAATAGCCGTTGCACTCACTACGGGTCTACTCACAGCTTTATTTCTCAATCAACCTTCAACTGAAGATTCCAATCTTTGTAGTGAGCAAATGGAAATTCTTCGATCAAAATTTGAAGGGCTCTCAAAGGTCGATATTCAAGAATATCTAGAATTGAAAGAGGCGAAAGCTCGGTACGAGAAGGCGGATGAGATACTTGGCAAGATCATGACCATCTTCTTGGCCGACTTAGGGATTCGCGTGGCTCAAGGACAGTTGAAACTTTTAAAAGAGCAAGCAAGTTCAGTTACCAAAAGTAATTCCCCTGAACTCACTGAAAAGGGAACGGTGCTTGCACAAGCAGTAAATACCCAAATAACACAGAGTAATTCACAGCAGGCGCCTAGCGCGGCAGGTGAAAGCCAGCTAAGGGTCAATACCAATGATGTACATTCCGAGAATGAATTAAAAGATTTTTTTAAAACTGCTCAATTAGAGTCTCCAACAAATGCTTGGAGAATTGGAAAAGGACTCAATTCCGAAGGTGCACAAATGGTTAGTGGCATTTTTGAGGGAGAAATCATTTTTGATCAACCCCTCCCAAAAGGTGTCAGGAACAACTATCGGAAAGAACCTTGGAAGGTACGTTTCGAGACTCAGATTAAGAACGCAAATGATACCTATCTTGGAGAAATTAGACATTACATTTGGAACGAAAAAGGGAAACGAATTAGTCGAACGACGTCGGGTCCCAATTCAGAACTTAAAAATTTCCGTATGGGATCTGATGGCTCCATTTTAATAGATGCCTTTGGTGGAGATATGATTATCCAACTCTATTACTTTTCCAATCTCAGTGAGCTTTCTGGGATCGTTTATGAAAAGGGAACCGAGGTAGGCTCTGATTTCCTACGAGTAGGGATCCTTCGTCTGCAGAAGTCGAGATAGTTGTATAAGCTCCTTCATTCATCTCTAAATCACTCACGCTCTCATAGCTCTGTGAGATCACTGCTATGGTAAGATGACATTCCTGAAAAAAATTCTTAGTGTTCACCAAAATTAAACACAATGTTCACCCGAATCTTGTAGAGGCGTAAATAATGACTTAATTTAAACGCCATGATTTATGAATATAACGACTATCGAAATTATTTGAAGGCTAGTTTAGCAATACGTATAGCAAAGAACCCAAGATATTCTCTTCGTACATTTGCTAAGCACCTAGGCCTCGCACCTGCCACTCTATCAATGATACTTTCTGGTAAAAAAAATCTTTCTTTCAATCGCTCTTTACAGGTAGCTGAGAGACTAGATCTCAATTCCAAAGAACAAGTTTATTTTTCGCAGCTTGTTTATCTTAAAGGTAGCAGTAGTATTGAATCCAAAAAACAAGTGCTCAATCAAATGCGCGATACAGGGAATAGTAGATCCGCTGAACATATCGCTATTGATCAATTTGAGTTGATTTCAGATTGGTGTCATTACGCGATCCTCATGCTCACAGAGGTTCACTCCTTTAAATTTACAGTCGCGAACGTGGCAAGACGACTCTCTTTAAACAAATTTGTTGCAGAAACTGCGATTGAACGCCTGCAAAAACTAGGTCTCTTAGAAAAAGTCAAAGAAGGTCAATATCGCCGCATAAAAGGCGATATTATCGTTCAGTCTAACGACATGAATTTAGCTTTCAGAAAATACCATAGACAGCTTCTTGAAAAAGCATCCTTAAGCCTCGAAACTCAACCACCCAAAGATCGTATTACTGCGTCTGAAGTGATTGCCATGTCTAAAAGCGATCTTAAAGAGGTCAATAAACTGATGGAACAATTTTTAAATCAAGTCATCGAACTGACCAAAAAATCAAAAAACAAAACCGATGTTTACCATTTAGGTGTTCAAGCTTTTAATTTAACCGACAAGGAGTCGCCGTGAAAAAAATTATTTTTTTAGTGCTTGTTCTAAGCACAACAACCTCTATTGCTAACGATTATTTGCCACGATCTCGCATGTCTGCTTCCGCACGCGAAGGTGTCCGTGGTGGATACAATGAGACCGAGGCAGGTGTTGTGCCTCAACCAGGAGAAATCACTTATAACATTATAAACCCTACTGTGAATGGCACGCAAATGACCTTCATTAAGCCAACAAGTCCCAAGGGTCTGTGCAACTATTTAGGTTATGAAAACTTCGTGAAAGACAGCGTACTCTATTCGGAACAAACAAGCGGCGAAGGAGTAGTTCTTCTGCAGGGCAACTTTTTTTCTTACTATGTAGATGTCGATAGAACTCTCAAGGCAGAAAAAAAGATCCGCCAGATTATTTGTGTCGAGAAGCTACCTGAAACAAGCACCCCAATAGTTGCAAAGTTTAACAATCCCACACATAGAGAAACTCAATTACCTATATCAGCAATGGGAGATTATATTGACCCTATTTGTTATTACTTGGGATTTGATTACGCAATTGCAAATAGCTGGTTCGTAAAGATGAATGAACTTGGTGAAATTATTCATGAACCCAGTATACAGTTAAAGGGTAGAGGGGAAATAGACCGCTATCGAGTAGGTCCCACCTTTAATCAAATTCTATGTGTGAAGTATAACAGAGGAGATTGAAATGCCTCTTAGGATGAGGGTGGGAATTGACATCTTCCGCCGCTTGGGCCATAAACTTTACGTCATCAAAAACCAATACAAAGAGGCCGCAAATGGTTGAATTAAGTGATTTTCGTAAAGGTACAAAAGTTTTGATCGAAGGTGTTCCTTGGGTTGTTGTGGATTTTCAGCACGTGAAGCCTGGTAAAGGAAATCAATTCACTCGTACAAAACTTAAAAATTTGCTCACTGGTTCTAATCTTGAGCGCACATTTAAATCTGGTGAAAAATTTGAAATTCCTGACGTAGTAAACCGCGATATGACCTTCCTCTACAAAGAAGGCACCGCGTTCATGTTCATGGATAAAACAAGCTACGATCAAATTGGTATCGAAGGCAGCGAACTTGGTGACGCGACTCTCTATCTCACCGAAAACTTGGAATGCACCGTGCTCTTTTTTAACGGCAAAGCCATTGGTGCGGACGTACCTAGGTCTGTAAATTTGAAGATCACGCGCACAGACCCTGGACTAAAGGGCAATACTGTTTCTGGCGGTGGAAAACCCGCCACTTTAGAGACTGGTCATGTGGTCAGCGTACCTCTTCATCTCAACGAAGGTGATGTGATTCGTGTCGATACTGGGACCGGAAAATACATCGAAAGAGTCTCGTCCTAATTTCCTTAACTAACCGCACAAAACCTGCCTTAATTCGCAGATTTAGGTGATAATGACTCGATGGTTCACAGCTTCGAGTTTCGCCTCCATAAATTGTTCGTGGAACACAGCGACGCGCTTCGTGTTGCAGACCAAGTTTTGAAAGATTGGAATAACGGCCAACTCTCTTGGCGAGATCAAGAGAGTGCGGGATTTTTTTTGATTCAAACAGGATTTTACCGCGCGCTGTTTGAGCAAATTTTAAAACTTTCGAAAAACCGACAAAGAATTCCCTGGGGCAGTTTCGCGGAAGCTCTTGGTCGTCTCAAAGTTACGCTCACCAAAGAAGACATCGACGATCTTCTTCTTGGTGCCGCTGAAGAAGAAGCGCTCCCCTCTCTCGTTCGCTCTTGGGCTCTGGATTCGTTAGATCCTCGCTTCGCAAAAATTCGTACCTCGTTAAATAATTCTGGTGAACTCTCAAAATCACGCTCCCAACCTAAAAAAAGCCCTCGCGTCGAAAATTCCTCTATCACACGCCAGTTTCGAAGAAACGAATCCTCCGAAGAGCGCGAACGCATTGCTCAACTCTTTCTCGAAAAAGCCAAACAGACTCCCCAGCAGGCTTACGAGATGGCCGTGAGCCTATATCTTATGGGACTCTCCGAAGAGGCTTTGCTCCTTTTGCCACTCTGCCAGCCAGAAGACTCACTCGCGTGGTTTGAAATCGAATTACTCATTGAATGCAAAAAATATTTAGAAGCTCTTGAAAAAATAGAATACCTCGAAAAGACCGTCAAAGATTTTACAATCATCGAAGTGCCCGTCCTCTATCTTAAAGCATTTGTTGCGAAAGGTTTAAAGCAGCACGCACTCGCCTTAGAACTCATAAAAAAAGTTGTGCACCTTCAACCTGATTACAAGTCAGCCTCCAGCATTCTTTACGACTGGAAAGAGTTGTCAAAATGAAGCGCACTCTTTTTCAAGTCGCAGTTTTTGCAGCTTTTTTTATGGTGGCAGGTTTTTTTAATGCCTATCACATTCCGCAAATAAAAAATTGGATTAAAAACCAGGTCACGCTTTATTCAGAAAAGAATTTTCCTCTACGTATTTTTGTGAAGGATGTTTCCGTAAGCCTCTTTCCTCTCGGTATCTCCCTTGATGACGTGAAGATCGTTCCTCGTGGTGAATTAGCCACAAAGCTTGCGCCGGTAGAAGTAAAATCCGCTGCGCTCGGCATTCACCTTTTCAGTTTATTTACCGGTAGAAAGAATATTTACGAAGCCGACCTCAATGAAGCGCAAATCACGCTGGTCATTAAAGGCTCAGCGGCCCCAACTGCTCCCGTGAAGTTAGAAGACCTGCGACTTCCTATTAGCGAAATTTTTGCCATCCCATTGCATCTCGTAAAACTCAACAACTCACAAATACGTCTACGTGGCGATAACTACGGCTTTGCTTCCGAAATTAATAATTTAGATCTCGATGCGGAGTTCACTCCTAAATCTTTCACTCTTCACGTCAAGACTCCACATGTACGTATTAAGCGAACAGAAAAAGTAGAAGAAGCACGCTCTGCTCAAAAAATTAAAATTTCTAACTTTGGCATCGAAACACACATCATTCTCGAAAGAAATTCACTTCAAATTTCTTCTCTTAAACTCCCAAATAAAGATTCAGTGGTTGTAGGCGCTGGGTTTTTAGAAGGAGACATTGAAAA
>JBFWOZ010000083.1:0-5749 GCA_050250255.1 Bdellovibrionales bacterium
AGCCACCAACAACGTAAATATTTTTAGAGTTCACAGGAGTCTTGAAAGCTCCGTTTTTTGAATAGAGTGCATAATCTGGCCTGCAGTTCGTGTAGTAGTACAGCTCTTGCTCGCCATCGTCATGCAGCAGCAAGGATGGCACACTCATTTGTTTTGCCCAAAGTTCTATAGCGGTAATACCGGTCTTAGCAGATAAGTCTTTGTCAAAAAAACTTGTGGGATGCGTAAGTACTAAAAGGTTCGGAGTTGAAATCGCCGACTCTAACTGACGGTTAAGCAAGGGCGCCGGACATGCGTTTATAGAACTCGAAACAGTCATTTTTGTATCTGCAACTGCCAACTTCTTAGACAAAACAACATCATTAAATTGGAAGAGCGCTAAAATAAATGCAGTGAGAATGATTTGTGTGGCCATACCTCGAGTAAATGCAAGCATGAGGCCAGTTTACAACGCGCGCAATATTGCTACAAAAAGGAGCGGCGTACCTTTTAAGCATAAAAAAAGGGTCGCTTTTCAGCGACCCTCTTCGAAGTTCATTTACAGTTTTGCGATTATAAACCGCTCACAGTATTCGCCAACGCTTTTTGTTCGTTGATCGTCCATTGATCAGCTGTACCAGAACCAAGTTCACCACCAGCAGAAGCTTGGTAAGTGTTGTTGGTCATTGCCGCTACTGCTACAGCAGTAGGACCTGATGGACGCTCTGTCCACGTCTTAGTGTAAGAAGCGACAGCTGCACAAGCAGCAGCTGTATTGATACAAGCAGCTTCTGTGATAGCAGCAGTTGCGGTTGGTAATGCACACTCGCCTGCAGCAGCACCTACGTTATCATCAGTTGTGATCCGGTAGTAAAGTTCACCTTCTGGCTGATAGCCGATCGCCACGAAGTTACCTGCAAAACAGCCAACTTCAGCAGCACTTGCTTTAAGAGCTGTGTGGTAAGAACCAAGCAACCCTTTTGCTTCTGATTGGCGAGCTTTACGTTGGAATTTCGTAAAGTTTGGAATCGCAATCGCAGCTAAAATACCGATGATCGCCACCACAATCATCAATTCGATCAGTGAGAAACCTTTTGAGCTTTTACGTACTAATGAGTTCATTCATTCCCCCTTAAGGATTATTAATCACATATATAAGTTCGGACGTGATTCACAATTACTTAAGAGCAAGGGTCATGCCGACGACTCAATACTGAGACGTTTTTAAATGATTCAAACTTTGTTTTGTCATGAGACACTTTCACAAAATTTTCTCGCTCTTAAACATCATTTTGAGACGGTGTCGGACAAAAGTCCGCCCTGGTGACAATCTACATTTGAGACCGTGCTAATTCTATGAAACTTCAATGAAAAATGTCATTTTCGAATTTTGTACCAAAACACATCTCGAGGCGCAAAAGCGTCACCATCTTTTGTTTCATATTGATGTTTCACTCTGAGGCAGGCCCGTTTAGCTCTCCATATGAATTGTCGAAAAAACCTTTATGAGAGACGCTATTTCGTTTCTATTTGCATTTTTACTTCTCCTAACCTGTGGTGTCTCCACTCAGAGATATATGCAAAAATATTCTTACATAGAGAGCAGTATTGTTTTGGCTCCTCCGGAGAATATCGAGCACTTCACTCTCGGTTATCAACTTCCTCTTGCTGACAGCCTTTGGCTACGGGTAATTCAAAATTCTGATTACTGCGAGTCAAATTCTGGAGAAAGAGCTTACAATGCTGGTATTAAATTAGAAGAAGTTCTATCTTACAAAATGAAACCTTCTCGTTGTAATAAAGGCTTGATCTACCAAACTCTCGATAAGATCACGGATCTCGATGAACGATTTCGAATCGCCTATAAAGCAGGAGCCGTCTTTTTAAGTATAGGTGTGGATGACCGCGAAGGCGCCCGACTTCTTTATGAAAAAGCGATCGCCCAATTTCCAAACGATTGGAATCTTCTTTACAATGCGTCCTACCACTATCTCTTTGAGGTGCAGGATCCAAAAAAAGCGGCTGAACTTATGCTCGCCTCCTCCAAGCTTCCAGGGTCCCCGAGCTTTCTCGTGTCTCTTGCCGCGCGCCTTTTTACCATTCAGGGCCAAGGCGAACTTGGATACACCGTCCTCCAAGACTATTTAGAAATGAACCCCAGCGGGGACGGAGCAGACCGAGCCCGCATGCGCTTAAAAGAGATCGCCCAGAAGCTGGGAAAGCCAATGCTCCCCGAAGAGAACGAATAAATTCCATTTCATAAAATCCCACATGTCCGGCCTTGACTATCCGGGTCTGCAGCTCATAGTTATTCTATGCCTCGAGACTATTACGAAATATTAGGCGTTCAAAAGAACGCTGACGCCGATACGATTAAAAAAGCCTATCGTAAATTGGCTATGCAGTTCCATCCGGATCGCAATCCGGGCAACAAAGAAGCCGAGGACAAATTCAAAGAGGCTTCTCAAGCCTACGAAATTTTAAGTTCTCCCGAAAAACGATCCCGCTACGATCAATTTGGTCATGCCGGTACAGGTGGTCAGCACCGCGGTTTCCAAGACATGAATGACATCTTCTCCAGCTTCTCGGATATCTTCGGTGATATTTTCGGTGGAGCTGGCGGTGGCGGCGGTGGTCAACCTCGAGGAGCTGCTCGCGGTTCTCATCTCCGTTATTATGTGGACGTCTCATTAAAAGAAGTCATTGAGGGCGTAGAGAAGGAAATTGAATACTCCAAAGAACAATCCTGTTCACCTTGTGGAGGCTCTGGAGCTGAACCCGGCACAAGCAGTGAAACCTGTAAGGACTGTAAGGGTCGCGGTCAAATTGTAAGAGCTCAAGGTTTCTTCTCGGTAGCAACGACTTGTCCAACTTGCCGAGGCGCTGGTAAAATCATCAAAACTCCCTGCAAAAAATGTAAGGGGCAAGGCCGCGAACAGATCAAAACAAAAATCAAAGTCAAAATCCCTCCAGGCGTCCACACGGGCACGCAACTTCGACTCTCGGGTGAGGGTGAAGGCGGCTATCGCGGAGGCCCCGCCGGGGATTTGTTTGTCGAAATACGGGTCGAAGAAGACGATCGTTTTGTAAGAGAAGAAAACGACCTCTACAGCGAAGTCGAAATTTCCTATCTTCAGGCGATCCTTGGGACTTCCCTTCAAGTAGAAACCGTGACTGGCCAACACACCATCGAAATCCCTGCCGGGACTCAGCCAGGTGATAAGATCCTAATTGGCGGCGGCGGTATCCCTTCTCTCAGGGGGTACAATCGTGGAGACCTATATTTCCTCGTGAAGGTTATGATCCCTAAAAAGCTCAATAAAGACGAAGAGAAGATGCTCCGCGAAATAGCCCAGCAAAAGATGGAAAGCGTAAAAGAAGTGACCGGTTTTTTCGGTAAACCTAAGGGCAAAGGTAAAGGCTCCTTCTTTAATCAATAAATAAAGTCATTTTTCTGTCTCAATTTAAGACTTTTTCATCAAAGACGCTTGACGATTCATCAATCAATCCCACATTTAAGGTTGTACATTTTCAGTCAAACAAAAAGGAATTTAGAGTATGGGTAAAATTATTGGTATCGATTTAGGAACAACAAACTCTTGTGTCGCCATCATGGAAAACGGCGAACCTAAAGTTCTTGTGAACGAAGAAGGTGGTCGTACCACTCCTTCTGTCGTGGCTTTCACAAAAGATGGTGAACGTCTTGTCGGCCAAGTCGCAAAACGCCAAGCCGTTACAAATCCAGAAAATACTATTTATTCTGCAAAACGTTTTATCGGTCGTCAATTTGGTGAAATCGCTGACGAAACGAAACGCGTTCCATATAAGGTAGAAAAAAAAGGCAATGGCGAGTGTGTGTTTGCGGTTCAAGGGCAACAATACACACCAGAACAAATCTCTGCTTTCATTTTGATGAAGATGAAAAAGACCGCCGAAGATTATCTTGGTGAAGAAGTGACGGAAGCCGTGATCACTGTTCCCGCCTACTTTAACGATGCTCAAAGACAAGCCACAAAAGACGCCGGGCGCATTGCAGGTCTTGATGTAAAACGTATTATCAATGAGCCAACAGCTGCCGCTCTCGCTTACGGTATCGACAAAAAGAAAGATCAAAAAATTGTTATTTATGACTTCGGGGGCGGTACTTTTGATATCTCGGCTCTTGAAGTGGGTGATAACGTCGTTGAAGTAAAAGCCACAAACGGTGATACACACCTTGGTGGTGATAACTTTGACCAAGTTGTTATGGATTGGCTCATCGAAGAATTCAAAAAAGACCAAGGCATTGATTTAGGAAAAGACAAAATGGCTCTTCAACGTTTGAGAGAGTCTTCTGAAAAAGCTAAGGTAGAATTAAGTACCGTGATGGAAACAGAAATCAATCTTCCGTTTATTACGGCAGATGCTTCTGGCCCTAAACACTTAGCGATTAAGCTTTCGCGAGCTAAATTTGACCAGATCACTGAAGCCCTCGTAAAACGTTCTCTCGAGCCTTGTCGCAAGTGCCTCGAAGATGCAGGTTTCACAACAAAAGATATTGATGAAGTTGTTCTCGTGGGTGGATCGACTCGTATTCCGGCGATCCAAAAAGCCGTGAAAGAGTTTTTTGGTAAAGAACCAAACCGCTCGGTGAACCCTGATGAAGTGGTTGCGGTGGGTGCTGCAGTACAAGCCGGCGTTCTTGGCGGGGAAGTAAAAGACGTTCTCCTTCTTGATGTGACTCCTCTTTCTCTCGGGATTGAAACTTTGGGTGGCGTGATGACAAAACTCATCGAACGCAACACCACGATTCCATCTCGTAAGTCGCAAGTTTTCTCAACGGCGGCAGACAATCAACCAAGCGTGGACATTCATGTTCTTCAAGGTGAACGCGAAATGGCTGGAGACAATAAAACGCTTGGTCGATTTGAACTCGTTGGAATTCCAACGGCTCCGCGAGGAGTTCCGCAAATCGAAGTGACTTTCGATATTGATGCCAACGGGATTTTACATGTGACTGCGAAAGACTTAGGTACAGGTAAAGAACAGGCGATCAAAATCACAGCGAAGTCAGGATTGTCTGAGGCCGAGATTAAAAAGATGGTTACGGATGCAGAAGTTCATGCAGACGAAGATAAGCAAAAGCGTGAGAAAATTACTCTTCGTAACAACCTCGACACCATGGTTTACCAGACAGAAAAAACTCTTAAAGAGAACGCCGATAAAATCGCGGCAGACGACAAGAAAACTGCCGAGGAAGCTGTGGCCGATGCGAAGAAGCTGGCAGCCTCTGAGTCTCTTACAGAGCTTCAGGGCGTATATGAGCGCTTAACCAACGTGAATCATAAGATCAGCACCGCTCTTTATAAAAATGCGGGTGCTCCAGGAGCTGATGGTGCTGCGGCAGGAGCCCAGCAACAACAGCAAGGACCAACGTCGGGCCAGGCTGCTAGTGGCGATGATGTAGTGGATGCTGATTATAAAGACGTGAATTAAGTTTTAGTTCTACAAAATAAAAAAAGTCTGCATCAAAAACGATTCAGGCTTTTTTTATTCTCGCATCAGCTCACCCACCCCTTTTAAGGGACGGAGTCCGCGCCTTATCCGGTTTTAGGTTTGCTGGAGTGAAGGTTTCCCCATTAACCCACACCTACCTAGGTCCTTATTTCGCAAAGCTTTGCGTTCCTATGAGAATCCCTAGGTCCATTCAACTCTTTCCAACCCAAGGACTGGTTCATCAATTTTGGCGCTGCCATAATAAAGAGCATTATTTAAATTCCTCTGAAATGAA
>JBFWOZ010000084.1:0-5093 GCA_050250255.1 Bdellovibrionales bacterium
CACTGAAGAATTGTTTCATCATGCTGGCGGCTTAGCGCCGATCAATCCTATTTTTGAAGCGCACCTCATGCCTCATTCGGGTCCTCGTCGCGTGGGTCCTCTTGAAAGATTAAAGGGCATTGGGGAAATCATTTTTAAATGTAGTGATTTTCGTAAGGGCGAAGTTTTGATTCTCATTTCGAATTCTGGGATTAATCCCTCGACCGTGGAACTCGCGCAGCTCGCACGTAATGCGGGCCTCTTTACGGTAGCGATCACTTCGCTCACGCATTCTAAGTCTGTTCCAAGTCGTGGAGACAAAAAACTTTATGAAGTTTGTGATGCCGTGATTGATACGGGCACTCCCGTGGGAGATGCCTGCGTTCCAATTCAAGGACATGATTTAAAAGTAGCACCTCTTTCTTCGGCCGTGAGTATCGTGGCCGCCGAGATGCTCGTCGTACGTGTGAGTGAATTGTTTGCCGAAAATGGTGAGAAGCCTCCGGTTTTTCAAAGCGCAAACACGCCCGGTGGAGTGGAGCGTAACAAATCGTTAGAAGAATGTTACCGCACTCGCGTTCCGTTATTGTAAGAGACGAATTATTTATGAAAAAACCTGAGGCCTTGCGCGAAAGTTTTCCGCTCGTATTCACATCCTTTGTGAATAAGTGTGGCCAAATAGGCACGAGTCTTTTACCCATTTTTATCATTGAGCAAAAAATCTCTGCAGAGGATGGTGCACTTGCATTGGGTATCATTAAAGCTTCTGCTTTTGTGGGGACTTATTTGGGTGGCTGGTGTTGTGATCGCATTGGACTTCGCTACACCCTGATTTTGTCTTTTCTCCTAACTGCTGTAGGGCTAGGAGCCTTGCCCTTGTTTCCAAGCCTCCTAGGAATTCTTGTTTTTGGAATCATTGCTCAAGCAGGTCATGCGATTTTTCCAAGTGCCGCGCGCCTGATGCTGACCGAAACTTTGCCGCCGAGGCGTTTGCAAGAAGGCATTGGTTGGTTAAGATCTGCCAATAACGCCGGCCAAATTGTGAGCTACTCCTTGGGAGCGGCGTTTGCAACTCTTGGAACCGTGGCCTTTTTCTATATGGATGCATTGACCTCAGTGTTAGCGGCGATTCTCGGTTATAAAATGCTTCCTCGTTCGAGAGCGACGCCGAACCCTAGCGAACAACTACCTGCGAACGATCACCATGTTTCGGTGCGAGAATTACTCACAAAAAAAGGTTTAAAGAACAAAAAAATCCGTCTTTTTCTTCTATGCTCCATCGTGATTGCGCTCTTTTCTTTGATTTATGAAATGATGATCATTGGAGTTGCCGCCAAATCAAAAATTATTTTCGAAGAAGATGGTTTGAAACTTTTCGCTCAGTTCATGGTCATCAATACAATTTTATGTGCGATTTTGGCAGTGCCAGCTTCGAAATACTTTAAAAGCCTTTCGAAGGTTTTGGTATGGGGGTTACTGATGGTGGGGATCGGTGGGGCGATCAGTCTTCACGGAAGCCCTTCACGCATAGATCTTTTTCTAGGCGCGCTTTTTATGACTTTTGGTGAAATCATTTTCACGAGCATGGCTCAGTTCACATTGCTACAACTCACTCCGAACAGTCGCCAAAGAGGAGCGCTTTACAGCGTTTCGCTCATTCTACAAAAAGTAGGAATTACCGTCGCGGGCTTTATTACTTTACCACTCGTGATCGCGGGAGGTCACGGTGCCGTGGCCATCGGTGTTCTTACACTGATTTCTCTGGGAGTGGTTTGGTATTTTCTCTCTCAGCTGTCTGAGAACTTAAAACCTGCATGATGGCTTCGGCCGCGTTGATTCCGTCAGCCGCTGCGCTCGTAATTCCACCGGCGTAACCCGCTCCTTCTCCTACGGGATAAAGTCCCTGATGGCTTGTGGATTCGAAGGTCTCGGGATTGCGAGGCACTCTCAGTGGCGAAGATGTGCGTGATTCAATTCCGTGAAGTTGAGAAGTCGCACCATCAAAACCTGGCATTTTCTGAGCAAAATTAGCCAAACCTTCTTTTAGTGCTTTCACCAAAAACGGCGGAAGAATTTTATTAAAGTCGACCGATGAAATCCCTGAAGGCGTGGAGCTCTTGAGAAGTTCGTCACTCGTCTTAGAATTTAAAAAATCCATCGTCTTCTGCGCCGGAAGTTGTTTCGTGCCGCCCACTCGAGTCACGGCATCCTTACATGCTTTTTCAAGTGAGTGTTGAAACTCAAGGCCTGCAAAAATATCTTTACCAAAATTTTTCTCATAATCGATACTCACGACAATTCCCGAATTTGCGAATGGGGAGTTGCGGTGATAGTTGCTCATTCCGTTACAAACGATGCCGTCGGCATCGGTTCCGCTCGAAAGAATGTAACCTCCAGGGCACATGCAAAAACTGTAAGTTCCCACTTTGGTTTTTTCATCGAAATGTGTGAGTTTATAGTTGGCAGATCCCAACTTGGGATGATCGGCGTGTCCGCGGTACTGAATCGAATTGATGAGTTTTTGTGGATGTTCTACACGAAGACCGAGCGCAAAGGATTTTCCGACAAGTTCCACACCATTTTTGTGGAGCATGTGGAAGATGTCTTTCGCGGAGTGACCGGTGGCTAAAATCACGTGCGGGGAGTGATGAAGAGTTCCGTCAGAAGTTTTAAGACCCGTGATCTGCTTTTCTTCCATCAAAAGATCTTCCACCTTGGTGTTAAAAAAGAATTCGCAGCCATTTGCGATCAAATATTTTCGCAAGACCGGGATAATACGACGAATGCGATCAGAACCCACATGCGGATTCGCGAGATATTCAATTTCTTCTGGAGCACCAAACTCAACCAGTCGTCGCATGATGTAAGGAATGTGTGGTGACTTAATGCGCGTCATGAGCTTTCCGTCAGAGTAAAGACCCGCGCCACCTTCTCCAAAACAGACGTTGTCTTCAGGATTGAGTTCGCCGTAACGCCAAAAACGATTGATCGCGATGAGGCGTTTCTCGGCGGTGGAACCCCGCTCAAAAAGTTTGCAGGGAATTCCACGCTCCACAAATCGAAGAGCCGCAAAGAGCCCTGCAGGACCTGCACCAATGATGAGAGGTTTTTCTCCAGAGTAGTTGATTTTGGGGAGTTTGATGTCACGAACGGGAATTTTCTCATCTGGACCAAACACTTCGACACTCACCACGCGATGGATATCGTGGCGTCTACGGGCATCAATGGATTCCTTGAGAAGATGATAACCAGAATTGTGTGGAACGAGGCGTTCCAATCGTTCCTTCAGGTCTTCGTCAAGGAGGACTTTTAGTCCCTCAATTTTTTGACTCATGACTTGGAGGATGTTACCAAAGAGTACTGTGAATTTAAATATGACTTGGCTCTTGCTGAAATTTGTTCCTAAACGATTACTTTCTAGGCTAGTGGGTTTTCTTGTACACTTGCCTCTTCCTTATCCTTTGTCTCTTATGACGATGATTTGGTTTGCGAGACGTTATAGGATTGCTCTCGATGAAGCCGAAAAGCCTATTAGGGATTATAAAAGCATTGGTCAGCTCTTTACTCGAAAATTGAGACCCGGTTTAATACCGATTCAAGGTTCCTGGGTTCATCCTGTGGATGCGAGGCTCACGAGTTTTGGGTCTATCACTTCCGATCAATTGATTCAGGCAAAAGGTCGCAATTACTCACTCAATCGCTTTTTGGCAGACCCTAAGGCTCAAGCCGTTTTTCACGGCGGCACTTATATGACCTACTATTTGTGTCCCACAGACTATCACCGCATTCATTCGCCCTTTAACTTTTTTGTGGAGAAAACGATACATATTCCAGGTCAACTTTGGCCTGTGAACAACATGAGTGTCGATCGAGTGAGTGAACTCTTTGGTGTGAATGAACGAGTCATCGTACATGGTCAGGCGGAAGTGGATGGTAAGAAGTTCGCGGCATCCCTTGTGCTTGTTGGTGCGACCAATGTGGGCCAAATGTCTCTCGCGTTTGATAAGTCCGTTATTACGAATCGATTTTTTTCTTCGGTGAGCACAAATAATTATTCTCCACCGCTTCTTTTAAGAACGGGAGATGAGCTTGGAACTTTTCATATGGGAAGTACCGTGATTCTTTGTGTGTCGGCGAAAGCTCCGACCATACAGTTAAGTGCAGGACCTACGAAGTTAGGTCAATCTCTTCTATGACCCATACGCGAGCCGTCTTTTTCCTCGTCATGGCAGCGACATTTTGGAGTATCGGGGGTCTTTTTATTAAGATCATTCCCTGGAGTCCGCTTGCGATTGCGGGGGCGAGAAGTTTCATAGCTGCTATTTTTTTATTTTGTTTTTTACCTCAGAAAAATTTTAAGTTTTCTAAAGCCGAAGTTTTCACCGCGATTTCTTATTTTTTAACGGTGAGCCTTTTTGTAACGGCCACAAAGCTCACGACCGCCGCGAATGCGATTTTTCTGCAGTATACGGCACCCATCTACGTGGTGATTTTAGCGCATTTCTTTCTTAAAGAGACACCAACAAAAAAAGATCTGACTTCTTTAAGCATTATCTTCTTTGGGATGATTTTATTTTTCTACGAGAAGATGTCGCTCGAAGGCTTTTGGGGAAATATTTGTGCGATCTTAAGTGGGATGACCTTTGCGATGATGACAGTGCAACTAAGAGCACAAAAAGCCGCAGAGCCCATGCGTTCCATCGTTTTAGGGAATATCATTGCGGCGGTGGTTCTTGCGCCCTTTATTTTCCAAGCACCAACGCTTGAGATGCCCGCTTTACTGAATTTATTTATTCTCGGAATTTTCCAATTGGGTACAGCCTATCTGTTTTATTCTAAAGCGGTGCCTCATGTGACGGCTCTTGAGGCCATCATGGTCTCCATGCTTGAACCAATCTTGAATCCTATCTGGGTTCTTCTCATGATTGGGGAGAAACCAAGTCTCGTATCGATCCTCGGTGGGGGAATTATTCTCGCCGGAGTGCTCTCGCGTTCGCTGATGGGTCGCTCGGCCGTAGCAAAATAGACTATTCTTATCAACTTTCTCCACTACTAATTGTTATGGAACTTGAAACTTACCTCTACATCTTCATTGAAGGTGAGAGATGTTTTGT
>JBFWOZ010000085.1:0-4836 GCA_050250255.1 Bdellovibrionales bacterium
AATACCCAGTGGCACTGCATGGAGTAGCGCTATCAATCGGCTCTGATCAGGGGCTCAATTTAGATTATCTCAAAAAACTTAAAAAACTCGTTGATCGCGTTGACCCCTTGATTGTTTCTGATCATCTTTGCTGGTCTCAGGCCCCTCAAGGTAGTTCACACGACCTTTTACCCTTGCCTATGACTCACGAGTCACTAAAGCGAATCGTAGAAAATCTTGATGTGGTGCAAACGTGTTTGGGCAGAAATATTCTTTTAGAAAATATCTCGTACTACTTTCAATACAAAAACAGCGATTTTGAGGAAGCTGATTTCATAACAGAAGTTTGTAGGCGCTCGGGCTGTGATCTTCTGCTCGATGTGAACAATGTCTATGTAAATTCAGTGAATCACGGATTTGAAGCAAGGTTATTTTTGGACCGTTTGCCACTTGAAAAAGTGAAACAACTTCACCTGGCGGGACCTTCTCAAGAGGAGGGCTATCTCTTCGATACTCATTCAACACCGGTACCAAAAGAGGTTTGGTCACTTTTTCAGTATTTAACGAAAAAGAATTTGAAGGCTCCCGTTATTATAGAATGGGATCAAGATATCCCAGCATTTCAGGTTCTCGAGAGTGAAATAAAAGAGGTTCTACAATACTTAACTATGCCGCATGAGGCAGGGAGCGTGACTCATGCTCCGTGATACTCAGGGGACGTTTTATAGTTTTTTACGTGGTCAGGCGATGGAGACATCAAGCCTTGTACCCATGAGACTTGTCGATATAGATAATTGCCTCGAAATTTATCGTCGCGGCTATATCGCTCGGCTTACTGAATCATTAGGTGAAACGTTCGAGGCGACATGGTGGGTACTCGGCGATGAAGACTTTTTTAGGCTGTGTCACGAATTTATTCGTTCGTTTGAATCCAATAGCTATGATCTTTCTGACTACGGCATAGAGTTTCCGAAATTTATTGCAAGCTTAGAACAAGCTAGTGAGGCCCCCTTTATTGGGGATCTTGCCAGGTTCGAATGGGCATTCAAAGAAGTATTTCATCAATCAAATATTTTAATCGATTCCCAGCACCTAAGAAATGAGATTGCACAAAATTCCGATGCTCAATTCCAACTTTCGACTTCTGCTAGGCTTTTTGAAAGTGAACATTCTATTTACGAAATTTGGAAGCTACGTCGTGAAAAGATCGAAGACTTAACTGAAATCTCATTTTCAAAATCTGAAAAAATTGTAATTTACAAAAAACAGTCTCAAGTATTCGTTAAACATTTGAGTGTTAATGAATTCTTAGTAGTCAGCAGCCTGGCGAATGGGCTTACGATTACTCAGTCGATCGAACAATTGTCACTGAAGGCCGAGATCAGCCCATTAGCAGTTCAAGATCTGTTTTCTGCTATTGGTGGACTTGGAGTTTTAGAAATCAAACCAACTAGTAAAGGATAACATCATGTTATTGAGAGTTTTGAATTTAACAATATTCACGGTAGCCGTGGTTATTAGTGGATGTTCTTCTGCTTCAAAAAATACAAGCGCATCTATGAGCGAAGTTACAAAGATTCAGTTACCACTTTCAGCGGACGCAGTTAGGCCCGTCCTGGTAGGCACAATGTCTCCCGATATAAAAGTAAGAAACCCGAGTGGTGAGGAAGTTGACCTTAGCAAGGTCTTGGCAGGCAGACCTTCGTTACTGATTTTTTACCGAGGAGGCTGGTGTCCCTATTGTAATCTTCAGTTGAGCTCTTTACAAAAAATAGAAAAAGATATTAGAAAACTCGGAGTACAGATTATTGCGGTGTCTCCTGATCGTCCGGAGGAGCTAATTAAAAGTGTGGCAAAGCATGTGCTCAATTATATTTTGATTTCTGACAGCGACATGAATGCTGCGAAGGCATTTGGCATCGCCTATCGGGTCGATGATGAAACCGTTGAGAAATACAAAAATTATAAAATCGATCTAGAAGCCTCGTCAGGCCAGAATCATCATGGACTGCCAGTGCCAAGTCTTTTCGCCATTGCACGAGATGGCACGATTGCGTTTTCATATGTAAATCCAAATTACAAAATGAGGCCGTCTTCCGATGTGGTTTTTGCAGTAGCCAGAGACATTTCAAAAGAGTCTACAAATAGTCATTGAACTTAAGACAATGCACACTTTGTTATTGGGATTTTGCTCCGGCCTTACTCCTGGATCTTGTCGGTTATGGCTTGAGCCGCCATTGTTATATTCGTGATATCATGAAATCATTTTTTGTTTGAGGCGACCCTTTCAGGTCTCCATTTTTTCAATGACTGGACAGCAGTCCGAAACAACACGATTTTTGCAGTCCAAAATCAGCCTCTTTAAAACACGCTCCAATTTTTTGAGATGCAGAATTTTTTGATGAACATCATTCAATTTATTTTCAGCTTTAGACCTGACTTGATTGCATCGTTCAACAGTTCGAATTCGTAAATTAAGAAGACTTTGAATTTCCTCAAGGCTAAATCCGAGATCTTTCGCCTGCCGAATAAAATGAAGCTTCTTCAAGCTTTCTCCGTTATAAATTCGATAACCGGATTCCATTCGGGTAATTGGTTTTAAAATACCCTCTCTCTCATAAAAACGAACTGTTTGGATGTTTACGCCTGCGGCCTTCGCCAGTTGGCCAATCGTAAACGAACCCGATGCATCACTTTTCATAAATTTTATTATAACCTTATACGTGACTATAGGGTCAAGGGTTCGCGCCATCTCGAAATGGCACATCCTGTTAACATCTACAATACGTATTAGAGATCCCTGTTGACCTTATACCTAAGTATAGGGTTTAGACTGAACTTGAGTTATGAAGACCAAACAAATTGAAAACAAATCGAGCTGGCTTATTGGGGGTGGAATTCTCGCCTCAATTACCGCCTCTCTTTGTTGTGTGGGACCACTTATTTTAACTGTTGTTGGCATTTCCGGAGGCGCTGCTCTAGCTAAACTTGACGTCCTTCGAATACCAATGATCATATTGGTCGCAGCAATCTTTGGATTTGCTGGGTTTACACTTTATCGGAAAAGAAATAGTTGTGAGCCGGGTTCGATATGTGCCGATCCAAAGAAATTTAAGAAAATGATTGTTTTTTATTGGCTAGGTCTATTCGTCGCATTATTGGGAATCACATCCCCACAGTGGATAGTCTGGTTTTTTTCATAGATTGAGGAGTGAAATGAGCATCGCAAGTTTCGTCGCGGTTGTAGCAATAAGTGGTCTGCCGAATCTCGCGCGCGCCGACAAGGCCTGTTATGAGGTTCAGGGAATGACCTGTGCTACATGTGGTATCACGGTTAAGTCAGCTATAAAGAAACTAAATGGTATTCAGGAGGCCAAGGCCTCGGTCGAAAAGAAAAATGCAATTGTCCAATTCGATCCCAACCAAACGAGTGTTGAGGCAATCGAGAAAGTTATAGATGAGACTGGTTTCAAAGCCACTGTTAGAGAGTGCAAAGCCGTCGAAGGATGAGGAGAATCTTATGGAACTAAAAACAATTGATCCGGCCTTGGAGTTGATGGGCGAATTTGCAAAGCTCACACATGGTACGGTCGCCCAGATCAACAAAATGCGTGAATCGGTTATTTTTAAGGACAGTACAGTCCCAGCGAAATTCAAAACTCTTGGTGCGCTTTTGTGGGCAATCAATGCCAAATGTGAACCTTGCATTAAGTTTTACGTGAATAAAGCGGTTTCTCATGGAACTACTGAACAGGAACTTGGCGACTTTTTGGCTGTTGCTTCGACAATGGGTGGATGTGTGGGAGAAATGTGGGCGATCAAAGCATACAAATCTTATAAAGACATTCTTGTAGGTAAAGTATCCGCTGACGATCCATCGTGTTGTGTATAAACGCGGATGAAAGCGTTCTACTCACCTGCATTCTGTTCGGTCCTTTCGTTTTTCCTCCGCAATCTTTTCTGACATATAGGGCATATAGGCCTTCTCATTCCTCCTACTATTCTTAGCGTCACCCCTCCGAGTATCTCTGAGTAGACTCGAAGTCTATTCACGTAGACTTTTTTGAATTCACTAATTTTTTCAATTTTAAAATCCACCAACATTCCAGCGCTTTAGCCGTTTGGCACAAACCTCACGTTTTCTTGCAATTTATATTGGTGAGAGGACCAACAAACCAAACCTCTCAGAGGGAGAACGATGTCGCACATAAAGCTGTGCCCGCGATGCGGGGAACGATCATTCGAGGTAATGAGCACCTACGCTCACTGCCCGAATTGTTTGAACGTAGAAGACTACTGGGACGACTCAGAAAAATCTTATCACCAGGCCATGAAAGCCGCCGAAGACTATGTCGCTCAAGAGCAGGATGCGTTGAATGAGGAAGAAGCAGATGAAGAGGACCTAGATTCAGTGGCTTGAGTCGAAGCAGTAGATGAATTGAAAACGAAAATTATTTGGATGGAGAGAATAGTGAAAAAAATTGCAAGATTCATAAAGAAGGTTATCGGTGATGCCCTTAAGCCAAGAGAAACGGTCGAGGACTATTACCGAATCGAATACGGAATCAAGCCTACTCGGAAGTCTTTGGAGGACTTCAAATTCCCGCATGTTTGACGAAAAACAGAGGAGGCTCATTCGTGAATCATTTACCGATCTACCTCTTTCAGTACAACTTCTCCTTTGGGAGAGATTCATTTTTCAAAATTCGATTCAAGGAGTTGCGCTCAAATTTCGGCTCAGTTGGGATCAGGCCGACCGTTTAATTGACGAGGGACTAAGACAATTGCGAATGCTTTACCAAAAAAGAGAAAGGGGTATTGAAGCATGAATACAGAATCAGAAAAACCAATCGCGCT
>JBFWOZ010000086.1:0-4573 GCA_050250255.1 Bdellovibrionales bacterium
TTAGGCAATTACCCACAATAGCCGAATAATAAGCTCAGGTAATTGTCTAGCTTTGGAGGTTCCATGCATCCCACAATTAAGCAAACAGTTTTACTCGGTCTTCTCAGTCTCGGATTGCTCTTTTCAAAAGCGATGGCCGGAGATCAAGACATGATGAAAATGTTGCAAGGGATGAATATCAACAAAGCACAAATCGAATCGGCATTACAACAATTAGAGAGTCAGGGAATTATTAAAAAAGATGAGGCCGAAAAAGCTCGGGCCCAATTGGGGAAAATGAGTGACAAAGATATTAATAACCTCAAGAATGCTGCTGCCGAAAAAGTAGGTAAAGGTGAAATTCCGAAGGAAGCGCAAGCGGCTAAGTTGAGTGATCATCCCGTTGATAAAAAAGAAAGTTCGCCTGATAAAAAAGAAGAAGAACCAGAGAGAAAACCAAGTCAGTTTAATCTCAGTGACTTTAAATAATCTCCATCGCTTTCAACATTAATAGCAATCCATACTCTGAAAAACGTTGCTTTAAGCGCACGCGATCTCCAGGGAAAAGATGTTTTTCTGTGAAGGTATTGCCTCCACAAGAAACACCGAAACAAACAGTGCCTACAGGTTTTTCACTGCTTCCGCCAGTCGGACCAGCAATTCCAGTGAAGCTAACATTAAGATCAGCTTTTAAACTTTGTTTTAATCCTAAGACCATCTCCCTTGCACACTCTTCACTGACTGCACCATGCTTTTCTAAAGTTTCAGAACGAACACCTAAAACTTGTTGTTTAACTTCATTGGCGTAACAAACTATCGAACCCAGAAAAGAATGAGATGAACCTGAAATATCTGTTAAGCGTGAAGCCGTGAGTCCTCCAGTACACGATTCTGCGAGAGCGATGGTTAGCTTTTTCTCTCGAGCGCATTCGAGAACAAATTCAGGGAGTGAGGTATTTCCCCATTGCCATATATGCGCTACCAGCGGTGTTGAGAGAATAATTTTTTTCATTTCAGCATAAGCTTTATCGCGATCATTTTCTGTTCCATGCACAGTGACGACAATATCCACACCAACGATTTGAGGATAACTGGCCACTGAGCCAACTTTGAGCAAGCGGTCCCAAAGATCGGGAACTAATTGATTAAAAATGCGCTCTTCAGGAATACCGAAAGTGCGGCAGGTAAGTCCGTAGTCTTTGCTTTCATTGAGCACTAAGTTTTTTGTGATCAAGGGAAGAACTTCTTCCTCCATCATGACGGCCAGTTCTCGAGGAACTCCGGGGAGAGCGCAGATCAATTTTCCAAGATTTAAATAAGCGAGACCAGGGGCCAAACCTTTGGCATTTTTAAGCGCAATAAAATCTTCAGGGAAGTGATGATACTGATTGAGTGTGGGAGTCCATTCTCGACCGAAACGTAGATAATTATCGGTCACAGAGGCTGCCACGTCATCGCGAGGAATAATTCTTTTATTAAAAGCAGTGGCCAGCACTTCTTTGGTGAGATCATCTCTGGTTGGGCCGATCCCACCTGAAGTCACCACTACGTCGTTCTCGGACCACTTCGCCAAAAACTCTTTTTTCATGATATCGACTTGATCGGGGATTGTGGTAATACCGGTTAAGAGGATACCAGCTTCGCGAAAGAGTTTTGCTACCACTTGGCCGTTGCTATCGCCGATACGGCCGGAGAGGAGTTCGTCGCCAATCAGTAAAAGATGGCCTTTTAATTGCTTTTTCATGATCGAAACCTGGTTGAATTTGCTTTATAATATCGTATGAGCAAACGGATTCAAGTGACAATTACTCTAGGCGACGATGTCGAGGCTGCGTTAAAGAAAGAATGCCCACAGATGGTAGACTTTCGCGTCATTTCTCAGGCACTCGATGCCCGTGGGGCTCAAAGAGGCTCGACTCCCCGTTGGCATTACACCTGCGAAGTGATTGTCGCTGGTGAAAAATTCGCTGCTTTCACCCAAACTTTTCCCCATCGTGGGCCACTCAAACAAAAACCTATTATTATTGGAGCCGGACCGGCGGGACTTTTTTGTGCTCTTCGCTTGGCCGAATACGGAGTTCCTTGCATTCTCTTTGAGCGAGGGGATCGTGCCCATGCTCGCATGAAACACATCGCACGTTTTTGGCGTTACGGTGAGTTTGATCCCGATAATAATGTTTGTTATGGAGAAGGCGGAGCAGGTTTGTTTAGTGATGGCAAACTGATCACCCGGATAAAATCTCCTCACGTCGACTATGTCATGCAACGTTTTGTTGATTTTGGAGCTCCTCCAGAAACGGCCTATATTTCAAATCCCCATTTGGGTTCAAACAAAATTCGCGCTCTCATTTCGAGCATGACGGATTTCCTGCGTTCCAAAGGCTGTGAGATCCATTACAACGCTCGGGTCGATGAGCTGCTCTTTGATCCGCAACAAAAAGAAAAAATTGTTGGCGTTAAACTCCATGATGGGAAAATCATTGATGGTGAGAATGTCGTCTTAGCGACCGGTCACTCGGCCCATGAGATTTATGATTTCTGTCTTAAAAATAATATTAAAATGAAACCGAAAGATTTCGCTGTCGGCGTTCGTATTGAGCATCCCAGGCGTTTGATGGATAGATTGCAACACGGAGAGTGGTGTACTAATCCTGAATTGGGTTCTGCTCGTTATCGTTTGAGTTGGGAAAATCCCGAGTCGCACAAAGGAACTTATTCATTTTGTATGTGTCCAGGAGGCTATGTTCTATCGAGCGGTACTGATGCAGATGGTATTGTCGTCAATGGAATGAGTAATTACGCCCGTAATTCCCCGTGGAGTAACTCTGCTCTGGTGGTCAGTGTTAAGTCTGGAGAGGACTTTACAATCGAAAATGCTCTAAGTGGATTAAATTTTCAACGATCAATAGAAACTCGTGCTTACCAACACTCTGTTGAGTTCGCTTCAGGAAGAGAAGTTCCATCGCAATCACTCTTTGATTTTTTAGATGGTAGTCTGACTAAAAAAGAAAATATGCCCAAGAGTTCTTGTCCATCAGGACTCGTTTCTGCTGATATCAATTCGCTGCTACCAAGTTTTGTCGGAACTCATCTCAAACGTGCCTTGAGAGAATTTGATCGCATGATTAAAGGTTTTGTCACGAAAGAAGCGTTATTACTTGCTCCTGAAACCCGAACTTCTGCTCCCGTCACGATAGAGCGGGATCGCGAAACGCTGATGTCAGTTTCGCATTTTGGTTTATATCCGTGTGGTGAAGGTGCGGGTTACGCCGGCGGAATCACTTCCGCCGCTGTTGATGGTGTCAAAGTCGCCGAATCCATTTTGCACCTGGATCAAATCGTTTAAGCACTGCTTAAACGATTTGATCCTGGTGACTTTTAGAGCTTCCAGAACTGTGCCATCATTTCTGCCGCACAAATTCCTGTTTCAATCACGTAAGGTCCAGGACGTCCACAACCTTCAGATTGTGAAACTGGATATCCATGACCGGCGCCTTGAACTTTAAACGATTCAAGAACCACATCTCCACGGTTGTTTACAAATGTTGTTTTTGTAAGACCATTGAATTCTTCAGTTGTCGCTTCATCAGCAGAAGCATCTAGTACGTTACTCCATTGCTTTTCTAGTTCAACTGCATTGGATGGTTTTACAAATGGGTCTTGTGATCCTTGCCAAACTTGTACCGTTGGGCGAACTCCTCTAAAGTTAGTGGCATTGCGAACAGCATTTCCCCATTGATCACTTGATCTAGAATTGTTAATTCCGTTCATACACATAATTCCACTCATCACGTCTGTCGCACATCCATAAGGAAGCCCAGCAACGATGGCGCCACCTTTGAAAACTTCAGGATAGTTGGCAAGGAGTGCAGAAGTCATCGCTGCACCAGCAGAGAGACCTGTTACAAAAACTTTTTTAGAATTGATAGAATGTTGAGAGGCGAGAGTTTTTAAGCCTTCGATCATCGAAGCAACTTCACCTTTTCCACGAGTATTGTGTTCTGGAAGGAACCAATTAAAACATGTGAGACCGTTGTTGGCGCGTTCTTGTTGAGGAAGAAGAAGGATAGAGCCTGTTTGATCAGCAATTTTTGACCAACCTGTTTCATCATCAAAATCACTTGCTGACTGTGTACAACCATGAAGTAAAACAACTACTGCTGCATTTGATTTCACATTGCTTGGAACATACTTAAACATTTTAAGCTTGCCTGGATTTGATCCAAATTGTGTCATCTCTTGCAATTGAGCTGACTGAGCAATCGTTGCGAATAGGAATCCGCAGAGTGTGATGATGACGCTTTTCATAACTTCTCTCCTTGAGAATTAAACATTGATAACACATAAGTTTTTAATTCGGTAAGGGCCATTTCCAAGGTGCGTCCATGAGTGGTCGCACTATCAAGTATTTGGCCAGATATTGAGTTTTGAATTATTTTTGATAAGAATTTTGCGCGGTTATACTCTAAGGGTTTTTTCAACTTGTTAGTTAAAATAAATTGAATCCGCTCAGCGCCTGAGACTCGAATTTGATCATGCAGATCTTTGAATTCACTTTTAATGGTACACAAATAGTAAAACAGCAGCATGACCT
>JBFWOZ010000087.1:0-3989 GCA_050250255.1 Bdellovibrionales bacterium
ATCCCCCTTTGTTTTTTTCTTCGCAGAAATATTCTCAGGGGGATTCCCGCTTCAATCAATAGCCGACCTATACACTCTTTAAAAACACTATCTATCAAGGGTTACGAAACTTTTCGGACACGCTCTGAAGAAGTTGTAACATGATATTTTTAAACGAAAAATTTGGCTTTAAATGCCCTACCAGTGATTGCAAAAACAAAACACGAGAAGCGACTGGTGATTTTAAAATAAAGAGCTCAGCCGACCGTTAAGACACAACCAACAGGCGCTTAAACGATGTTACTTTTAATAAGTCGCGCGTACGATTCCGCACGAAAACCTTGTCAAATTTTATTTCGCATTTATTCGATGCGTTTTTTGAATAGCCATTAGATATAAGTACTCGGATGAAGATAAAAAACAACAGGTTCAGATCTTGCAGAGGTGCACGCTCTGATAGATGACACCTTTTATATAGAATATGGAAATCCAGTGAGCCGTTTGGTTGTAATTTTATGTCATTTTTTGGCACTCTCCAGTATTCAGGCCGATGTATTTGTATCAAAAAAACAAATTGGATGGGATAACGACTATCCTTATTATTCTTTAACTATTGATACAGATCAAAAAGTAAATCTTCGTAAGTCCATTGTGCTCCAAGAGCAAAGAATCAATCTTGATTTTGAGTCTACAATTGATGCCAAGTTATTGCTCCAACCCGACATGAGATCACTTGTAGATACAATGGCGATGAACGGCGAGAACTGTCACTCTACTACTTTTGCCACTTTAAGTAAAAGAGGAACGCCGGGATCATTAGGTGACGGGAATTTATATTGGCTTAAAAATAATTTTGAGGTTCTTCCAACAAGTGACGATTTACATTGGGGCGATGTGGTTGGTTTAGCTGCTAGAAGTCAACTCACTGATTATAGACTACTTGTCATTCACACGGCTACGTATCTTGGCACTGATAAAGAGACGGGTGAGCGCATGATTCTTACGAAAAACGGATACCGTCCATCGGCTTATCAAATCATGGCTCTGAGTGATGTAAAAAAGCTTTACCGTGCAACTAAAATTTACTTCTACCGAGTCCAAAGTTCCTTTTATAATCATTAAATTTTTAATACCGTTCACAGACGAACTTGAAATACGATTCATAGGTGCATCCCTCTCGTATCAAGTTGCACATCTCCAAATAAGTGCCCCTTAACGTCCCTCAAATTTACAAAAGTTCATGCACTTGCAGCTCGATCCCCATCCAGTGCGTCCTCGCACATGGGAGCAAAATTGCTCTAGGGTTCATCGCTCGAAACTTGGAGGAATGAAATGACCAAATCTTGGATTACCGGAACTTTGACCGTACTCACACTCACTTTAGCTGCCTGTCAGAAGAACGATGGACCTTACAAAGTTCATGTAGATCCAGATACGATCAACACTAGCACCTACAAAACCCTTAAAACATTTAGCAAAGACGAGCTGGGAGCTGCCCGAGCCGCTGCTGGCTTTAACTGTGAAGTTCTACCTAAATCAGATCCTAGAATTAAAGCAGGAATGAGCTACCATTTTAATTTAGGTGGTACCAATGACTTTATCCCATCCAGCTATTCTGGAGCCAGTACAATTACCGTTAGTGAAGCCTCACCAGAAAAACTTGTGAAATTTCATGACACTCATTATCAGGGCAGTGGTAAGGGCATTACATATACTATTAAATACTCCCATCTACAGACTGTGATCTATAAAAAAGATGGCGGAATAGAAAGTACTAAAAATTCTGATGAGCAAGTCTCTATTGACCCAACTCCTCCCGATGACCCATCGTCAAATTGTAAGTGGCAAACTACAGAATATTCTGACTCAACATACGAAGTCGGTGAAATAGAATTGCCTGGTGGTCTAAAAACAAAAGCTTTAAAAACACGATCTGTTAGTAAATTTTCAAAAAAATGCGGCGAGAACCCTAGCGTTATCGTCACTGAAAGTACCGAAAACATATCGGTAGGTCTTCCTGATCTTCAAGGCGCTGGCATGTGTGGCGCGACAATCTCAACTTTGCAACATTCAACCACGTCCGATGGTCAAAAAAGTCATTACCGCAATACTCTCGCGAAAATCCAACTCCCAGAAGGTGTGTCTCTTGAAGATCTTCTACCGGTAGAGAAAAAAGAAGAGAAACCGGTTGAGCCTTCAGTGGTTACCGAAGAGTCTGAGACCAAAAAGCCTGAAGACACTAAAGCCGATGAGCCTAAGAAAGAGGAGTCCTCAACTTCTTCTGAAGAAGCTAAAAAATCAGAGGATAATAAAAAATCTGAAGATCCAAAAGTAACTCCTAAAAAACCGACGAAGCCTACCAAACCTCAATCGGCAAAGCCCGTCGCGTCCAAAGAAAAGCCGGAGGAATCAAAAGCTCCTGCGGCTGAACCTTCAAAACTAAACCCTTAACTTTTCCAATGCTGATGTTGTACGTATGCGGAAGTTGTCGCCCCCTGAGTAAAGGGGGCTTTTTTTTGCTTGCGGCCCCAAGCCGTAGGAGTAAAATCAAAAGCGGAGGTCCTTATGAAATTTCTCATCGCGCTCGCCCTTCTCTTTATCGCTTTCCCACTCTCTGCTGCCGACATTTGTAAATGCAAAGCTTTCAGCAGCGAATTTGAATATCGCTGCCAAGATGAATATGACTGCCGATCCAAATGCGCGAAGAAACTTCCTGAAGGAAAAACAAAGGCCGATTGTGATCTCGCCTGCGCTCCTTGCATCAACGACAATCCGATGCCAACAACAGGCACTAAAAATCTAGACGTGAAGCCAAAACTAGATCCTAAAAAGAAGTAAATTAGACTGGAATAAAATCCACTGGAAGTGGACTCTCGATTTTGTAATCTAAGATTTCAAGTCGAGAGGAATGAAGATGCATGCGGTTCGTTTTATAAAACTGCGCCATCTTCTCGTTATATTTTTTGTCGCCGTAACGAGCATCCCCCACTATGGCATGATTATGTAAAGCGCAGTGTTTACGAATTTGGTGCTGGCGGCCCGTCATCAATTGAAATTCACAAAAAGAAAAATACTGGTTAGATTTTAAAACTTCATATCGTGTTTCACAGGCCACACGCTCTCTCGTAATGCCGCGAGGATCTTTTCGTCCTTCTGCTTTATCCGAAAGAGATTCGTTCCACACACCTTTTTGCTCTTTCACTTGTCCCCGTAAAACACCCTTATAAATTTTCACAACTGATCGTTTCTCAAATTCCTGTGCGAGAGTTTTAGCCATCACTGGGTTCAAAGCTAGAAGTTGAATCCCGCTCGTTTCTTTATCAAGGCGATGAGCTGGATAAAACTTCAGCGAGGGATAGACCTGGCTCATAAGACTTAAAAGGTTCTGAGGATCCTCATTATTATGGACCGAAACACCCGCGGGCTTGTCGACAGCAAAAAAGTCTTTGGTTTCTAGTAAAAGGGGGATGGTTTTCATAGAGTCGCAAGATAGACCCGTTCTTAGGGATTTGGAATAAGAATTGAATAAGGAATGTAAACTCTTTTTAAAGAGCTATAGAACGTGAGTGAAGCAATGAAAAGCCTTTTGCTGAGACAATTATTGTTACTTTTGCTGGTTTCCCAGGCAGCCTTTGCCCAAGAAGCAAGCCTCACTCCTAAATTTGACCAATGGGTGAAGAACTCTGTCAGAACTCTTGAACATGAAACAACCATCTTTAATTATCACTCAAAAGAGAATGTGGGGAATATTCCCGTTACCTCCCCTGATCATATAGCAACACTAGGAAAAATCGCCGGTCGCTTTTTTGTTGAGCCAGACAATGGTAATTTCGCAGGATCTGGACTTTATTTCGCCATAGATCCTTTGGTGAGCCGAAATTATGGTGGCAACGCCTCAAGTACAAATTGGGTTTTAACAGTTCTTACTTTGAAAAAAGGGGCTCGCTATTTCAATATCGAACACCCCTTCAGTCGAGAAATCGCTAAAGAGTTAACGGAAGAAGCTCAAT
>JBFWOZ010000088.1:0-3798 GCA_050250255.1 Bdellovibrionales bacterium
TCTGTTACTGTTAAACCACTTCTACCAAATGCATCAGAAAGTGCGAAATAACTTTTCACGACTTCTGGGTTCTCTGCCATAACAGCGGCAAGATTTGGTACCATACCAAAGGCGGCCTTAACGCCCTCAAGAACTTTGCGAGACTCTTGGGGCGCACTCTCTATTGTGTGTAACTTAAATGACTTTGACATAACACTCTCCTTTTTCTTGATGAGTGAGGTCGAGCAGAGCTTTCTTACAACTATAAATATGTAAATAAACTTGTAATAAAGCGGCCCCGTTCGTCACATATTGATTCACTTCACTAGCTGAAGTGGGCCTGGAGCATTGCATGAAAAATATTGTTTTACTTGGCGCCGGTCATGCGAATCTCGAAATCATAAAGCACCTCAGCCTTGCCTCGAGGGACAAATGCGAAGTCACACTTATTTCGGAGTCGAGAACAACTTATTACAGCGGGTTGTTACCTCGACTTGTTTTAGGTGAAATTCAAGAGAGCGAATTGACGATTGACCTTGAGAAATTCTGTAAAATTAAAAATGTTCGCTTGATTTGTGACTCAGCGGAGCTTATCGAGCCGAATCTTAATCGGGTTCAATTGAGAGACGGAACCCCGATTGAATATGACTATCTTGTTATCAACACGGGTGGTGTAACAAAACACATTGAAACTGAAAATCCATATCGAACGGTTTTCATAAAACCGCTTAATGTTTTTATTGAGAAATGGAGGGAGATTCAAAGGATTTGCAGTGCGTGTCAAAAATTGAACTTTGTCGTAATCGGTGGCGGCGCTGCTTCGGTTGAATTGGCTGTCGCCTTAAAGCTGCGGCTGATGAGCAATCAGTCTGCTCACAGCCAGGTCACTATTGTTACAAATGGTAATCGTGTTTGCGAAAACTACGCGCCTCAGATTTCGAATCAACTTGAAAAATCTCTCACTTCGCTAGGCATAGATCTTCACTTTAGTGAGCTGGTATCAAAAATCCCGAAAAATGAACTCCTTCTCGGGAGCGGTTTACGCCTCCCATTTGATTATTTGTTTGCTTCTCTTCCAGTCACGCCGCCAAAGTGGAATTTTAATCAGTCCCTCGAAGTTGACCACCATGGATATTTCAATGTGGATGATTATCTTAGGTGTAAACCGAATATCTACGCTGCTGGCGATTGTGCGAAATTGAATTTCTATCCAGATCTAGCAAGATCAGGCGTGAACGCAGTTCGCCAGGGTCAATATTTAGCAGAAATTCTAAGTTCAGTTCTATGTGGGAAAGAAATGTTTCCATTCCGTCCCTCTAAAAGACAACTCAATATTTTAGTGAGTGGAAGGTCGAAGGCCACTTTGATTTATGGGAGCACTTGTCTTGAAAGCTCATTTTCATTAAAAACTAAAAACTGGATAGATGAAAAGTACATGCGATCATTTCGAATTTAATGACCAGTCGTAGTCCAAGTATTTGATTTTTGTCTTGTCACTTTGTATGAGGCGAGCCTCTTCAGGCGTTTTCGCAATGTACGGTGCTACGAAGGCCTTAACTGAGCCGTGTGTACGTACAAAATCATCGCCATACCATTTGAAAATAGATGACAAATAAAGTGTATTTTCTGCGGCATCATATTTGTTATAGAGACTGTTTCTTAAAAACGTTTTTGTGGCGTCGGCCAACTGCTCCTCCAATTTTTCGGCGACATAGACTTCGTCCCTTAACGGGGGGCAGCCCTTAGAGGCGCAGACTACGGCAAAGTGAATACGAGGCTCCTTAAAACGCTTTCGGATCATCTCGTGCTCAATATCATCTAGACTATGGTCCTCCATAAAAAGCTTAAAAAACTTAACCTTCCAAGGGCTACGGGTTGGGTTTGAAAGTGAAAACGAAGGTTTAATATCCTTTATCGATTTTATACCTGGAAAGTTTTCGACTATGAGCTGAATCGTGAAGGCATTGTAAGCATTGATGAGAAAGGCGAGTCTTTCGTTTTCAGTTAATCCTGAAAATTCTGACCCAGCAATTGTCTGAAAATTTTCTGTGTAGGAATCAATTTCGCGCCTATTTTTCTTGATAGCCTCATAGTCGACAACATTTATTCCATCTTTAAGAGAAACATACTTCTTGAGAAACCTATTCCAACGTTCATGATCGTGTCGAAACTGTGTGACCGGCGGTTGCGGAGGCGCTGATTCGGTACCGCTCCCTACGGCCATCTCCATTTGCGAAAACAAAACCATAATAACTAAGCTCAAAATCGTATGAGGTAGAAATCTAAATACCAAGAACACCTCCCTTATTATTTTAAGTAAGTGATTCGAGGTCCCAATTTATTACAGGACGAACCTAAAATATTTGTTTTGGTTGTAATAATTAGCTCGGTTTAATCACTTACTTACGTGGCCAGGAGGTCTCTATGACTAAAGTCGTTATTTACTCAAAAGACTATTGTCCGTACTGCAAGTCTGCAAAAGCGCTACTTTCGCAAAGAAACATCCCCTTTAAAGAGGTACTCATCCACGAAAATGATGAAGCAGCATTTAAGCAACTTTGTAAACGGTCAGGAATGAGAACTGTCCCTCAGATATTTTATGGTGAAAAGCTCATCGGCGGTTTTATGGAGTTAGCCGAGTTAGACAAGCATGACAAACTTAAATCCCTAGTGGGGGCCTCGTAAATGAGTAAATTTGTTGGAAGAATATTGGCCTGTTTGGTGATTCTAGCAGGAATTATGATTTTTAATCACTATGATTTAGCTCAGTATCTCACCCTCGAAACGCTAAAATCAAAACAAACCATGCTCGAAAGTGCCTTTCAACAATCTCCTTTTCAAATCGCAGGGCTCTATTTTTTAATATATGTAGCTGCGACGGCATTTTCTGTTCCAGGTGCAACAGTTCTCACTTTAGCCGCCGGAGTAATTTTTGGATTTTGGTGGGGTACTCTCATCGTTTCAATTGCGAGTACCATTGGGGCGACACTTGCATTTTTGGGTGCAAGGTATCTTCTGCGCGATAATGTAAGAGCTAGATTTGGAGAAAAGCTTAAAAACTTTGATGAAGGCATTCGTAACGAGGGAGTCTTTTATCTTTTTACGTTGAGGCTAGTGCCGGTCTTTCCGTTCTTTCTTATCAATCTCGCCATAGGTCTAACTGCAATTAGCACATTCAACTTTTTCTGGGTCAGTCAAATCGGAATGCTTGCTGGAACAGCAGTTTTTGTGAACGCGGGCACTCAATTGAGTCAGATCACGAGTCTCAAAGGCATTCTTTCTCCTGAAATTATCATTTCATTTATTTTTATCGGTGTACTTCCAGTGGTTTCTAAAAAGGTGTTGAGCTTTATCAAAACTAAGAAAGCTTTAAGTAAGGACTTGAGGCCCAAAAATTATGATTACAATTTAGTTGTAATTGGTGGCGGTTCGGCAGGCCTTGTCTCTTCTTATATCGCCTCTGCGGTAAAAGCCAAAGTGGCTTTAATCGAAAAGCACAAAATGGGTGGCGATTGCCTTAATACCGGGTGCGTTCCAAGCAAGGCCTTTATCAGGTCTGCAAAAATGCTTTCTTACTCCCAGAGGGCCAAAGAATTTGGCTTCAAATCAGCGAAAGTTGAGTTCGAATTTAAAGATGTTATGGAGCGTGTTCAGAGAGTCATTAAAAAAATTGAGCCACATGATTCAGTTTCGAGATATACGAGTTTAGGCGTTGAGTGTTTTGAGGGTCATGCAAAAATTATTGACCCCTATAGAGTTGAAGTTAACGGCCAGCTCTTAACCACGAAGTCCATCATAATTGCCACTGGAGCTGGGCCA
>JBFWOZ010000089.1:0-3754 GCA_050250255.1 Bdellovibrionales bacterium
ATGAATTACGACTTAGGATACTTTGATGATGAATCAGATCGAGTCGAAGCGGGACAAAACCCGTTCCTCTCGAAAGTGTTACCTATGTCATCGGAATAAACTGTTACCCATGTGTCCGGTACGGACCACGGGAAAACTGGGGTGACCGACGGGGCTCGAACCCGCGACAGCCGGAATCACAATCCGGCGCTCTACCAGCTGAGCTACGGCCACCAGAAAAAGGAATTTCAAGTTATAACGAGAGACCAAGTAGCTGGCAAGGAATTAGGCTGTAACGAGTAAAAGCTAAACTTCGGTTTCTGATTCGGGAGGGGCTAACTTTCGAGGAGAAACATCAATTTGACCAGGAGCATCAATCTCCCCTTTGGCGACTAAACCGAGATCCTTTAAGCGCTTTGCAGAGGGAAGAACGCGAGTTTCTAGCGACCCCACCGCCGAATTGAAAGAAGCGACCGAATCATTGAGCTTCGTCCCTACTTTATCCAAATGCGAAAGCCATGGGAGTAACCGATCGTAAAACTCCTTCGCGGATTCGATCACACGGTTCGCATTATCTGCCATCTCGCTTTGCTGCCACCCGTAGGCAACGGCTTTTAAAAGTGCAATTAACGTCGTGGGAGTCGCGATAATCACCTTTTGCGCCCAAGCGCTTTCGAAGAGATCACGATCAACTTCTAAAGCGGCATCCAAAAAACCTTCGTTAGGAATAAAGAGCACTAAGAAATCCGGCGAATTTTCAAATTGATCCCAATAATCTTTTCGCGAAAGAAGCTTCACGTGATTACGAATGTTTTGAGCGTGTTTTAAACGTAAAATTTTCTTTTGTTCAACGCTCTCAACCTCTAGTGACTCCAAATAAGCCGTCAAAACCGCCTTTGAATCCACCGCCAAAATACGCTTGTTTGGAAGATTGATCACCATGTCGGGACGAAGCGAGCTGGTTTCCGTTTTTACCGACACTTGTTCTTCAAAGTCACAGTGAGAGGACATTCCGGCCATCTCCACCACTCGCTTAAGCTGCATCTCTCCCCAACTTCCACGCACTTCAGGTCGACGAAGCGCCGTTGAGAGAGACTGAGCTTCTTTCTGAAGTCCTTCGCTACTCAATACCACGTTCTTAAGTTGCTCGGAGATATGTCCAAACTGCTCGCCACGCTTTTTCTCAAAGTCGGAGATCTCGCTGCGCACTTGAGTGAGTGTTTTTTCGATGGGTTCCACTAATTTATGAAAAATCGCAGTTCTTTCGTCCAAAACATTTTTCGCTTCAACGGTTTTGCGATCGAGACGTTCGCTTGCAAGTTTTAAAAAACTTTCGGTCTGAGCAGAGAGCGTATCTTGCGCGAGAGCTTTAAAAGTATTTTCGACGGAATCTTTTAGATTTTTTTGCGACTCACGAGCTTCGAGCAAAAGTTTATCTTTGCCTTGAATCTGCACATCTTTTTCAAGAATGATTTTTTTATGGAAATCGAGATCCATCGCGATCTTAGAAGAACGCATCCAGAGAAATAGAGAACTCAAAATTCCGATAACGGAAAGGGACCATGCAATGATTTCTGATGTCATAGATAGGTTCTATGGGTTCTTGCGGGATTTCTCAAGCTCCCAGAGCTTGGAGTACTTTAAAAAGACCGAGTAAGCAGCGCCTACGGCTATAATGAAGCCTGGGAGGCCATCCAAGAAGCCGCGCTTCCAAAAATAGGTCTCAAGAAACTTCGAATAGGGCTTGAAAACAAGTTTCATCATAGAAAAACGTTTCTCCAGGTCAAAGAGATCCTTCGCACCACGCGATGAGTAATCGTTATTTGTATCTACTTGATCGGAGAGATCTTTAAAAACCCAGTGATGAAGAGGCTCTTGTAGCCGCTTCACTCGAGAGCCCTCTACTCGCTCGTGCACATGCCCGCCTACCCACTTGGCTTGTTTTCGGTTGAAAAATCTTAACTGCCAATCGGGGTACCAGCCACCGTGATGAATCCAGCGGCCCATGTGATAGCTCAGGCGCGTGGTTTCAACTCCGTCAAATTGCGAGCTTTGAGTTTTAAAAAATTCTTGAAGTTTTAGGCTGAGTTCTGGACTTAAAGCTTCGTCGGCATCTAAAGATAAAACCCAATCATTTTTTGCGAGGCTTGTGGCAAATTCTTTTTGCGCGCGGAATCCACGAAAAGGTTCAACAACGACTTTTGCACCCAGCGCTTGCGCCAGTGCTGCCGTTTTATCCGTGCTACCTGAGTCCACCACAATCATCTCACTGACCCATGGAGCCGAACGTAAACAGCGTTCGATGTTGTGCTCTTCATTAAGAGTGATAACGACCAAAGAAACAGGCAGCTTTTCCATTCCTCCAAAGTCCCAAGAAGGCGAGCGGAAGTCAAATTCTCTCGTGGGAGGATCGATTTGACAGAAAGAAACCGCAGCGCTAGCGTGGAAGTCAGTAAGAAGGAGTTTCTATGACATTTTCTCGTTTTTTCATCCTGCTAGCATTTTTGTGTGCCCTTCCATTTACTAACAATGCCTATGCTTATTTTTCGACGATGGACACAGGTGATATTTTGCCAAGTGGCCAATACAAACTGGGCGTTGAGCCTCAGTATGTGAGTGATCCGAGCGGTTTGAATCTCAACTCGTTTTTTGATGCAGGTGTAACCGAAAGCTCCAACATTCGTGTGGTCGCGGGAGTCGGCTCGGTCAGTTTCAACACGGGTCTTTTTTATAAATGGGTTCCAATTCCTGATTATCAAAATCAGCCGGCGGTTGGCCTTATGGTGGGTGGAACTTGGGCTCGCTATAAAAGCGAAAATTATCCCAGCGTTCGATTTCATCCCATCGTGAGCAAAGCTTTTGATACCAATATTGGCTTACTCACACCTTTTGCAGCCCTGCCTTTTGGAATCACCGCAGGCCCTAGTCGTAACACCTACCCGATGCAGCTTGCGGTGGGTTCTGACTGGAAACCTGATGGTCTCGAGAAAGTTCACTTCATGGTGGAAATGGGGTTAAACCTCAACGAAGCTTTTAGCTATGTGAGTGTTGCAAGCGTGATCTATTTTGACGACGAAAACGGATTCATCTTTAAATAAAAATCCAATGAGGCTCACTGGCTCACAATTTCTTGGCTTGTGAGCAAATGAAGTCTCAGCTCTGGCGAATTTGGATTATTGGATTCTAAAATAAACACTTCTTTACCTCCTACTGTCACAGTCGTATGGTAATTTTCGAGATGTTCCCTAAATTGACCAAACGAAAGGTTCAGATAATCTTTCAAATAATCAAAACCCTCTGACGAATACCTATCTTGCATGAGGGACTTTATAATTACCGAGAGTGGGATGTATTTTTGATTTCTCTGTTCCATATAATTTTTAATATTTCCGAAGTAGGCAGCGTTAGGTCTCTGCAAAAGCGTACCACTTACATAAATTCCATCTGTTACTAAGGTTATTTCAAAAGCTTCTTTTTTCTGTCTCTGAAGTAACGATGCAATCGCATGAGTAAGACATGCATGAAAATAGCCACCAACAACGTAAATATTTTTAGAGTTCACAGGAGTCTTGAAAGCTCCGTTTTTTGAATAGAGTGCATAATCTGGCCTGCAGTTCGTGTAGTAGTACAGCTCTTGCTCGCCATCGTCATGCAACAGCAAGGATGGCACACTCATTTGTTTTGCCCAAAGTTCTATAGCGGTAATACCGGTCTTAGCAGATAAGTCTTTGTCAAAAAAACTTGTGGGATGCGTAAGTACTAAAAGGTTCGGAGT
>JBFWOZ010000090.1:0-3677 GCA_050250255.1 Bdellovibrionales bacterium
CGCGCTAAAAACGGCTCGACTAAATCTACTTCGTTATAAAGAGGTATAATAATTGATATTTTCAGCTTCACTCCATCGAAGGCAATCATTCCGCCAATTTTACGAAATTTATCGTAATAAATTAAAGAATCTAGCCACATACATAAGTGTAAATGGAGGGCTGAATATTACAGTCGCGAAACGATTTTTGACATCACTCAGACTTTACTGGCCTCTCCTGCTGCTCAGTATCTCTTGTTTTGGATATTATTTTATTCATACGTGGTCCCATGACTATTGGGGATTGCTAGCGGTCTACTCTGTTCAATTTTTTATCTTCTATCTAGTTTATCGGCTAATAATAAAAATAGATTTGCCTGATTCGTTTAAATATTTGCTGATTACTGGCCTCTTATGTCGGGCTATTTTACTTCCATCGACACCAATTCTTGAAAACGACTTTTGGCGTTACATGTGGGACGGTAGAGTCATTTCAAACGGGATAAATCCTTACGATTTTGCTCCCAATGATTCGGCTCTGGATGGTTTAAGTACAAGCTATCGCAGCCAAATCGGATGGCCAGAGCTTTCGACGATATATCCTCCATTTGCTCAACTCCTCTTTGGACTGGCCCACATCACCTTCGGAGATTCAATTATTGGGCTCAAAATTATATTTTTGTTATTTGATTTCGGAATCTGGTGGGTCTTGTTTTGTTGGCTCTCAGTCTTAGGGCAAAATACAAAACTTAGTTTTTTATATTTTCTCAACCCACTTGTATTAAAAGAGATTTCGAATTCGGCTCATCTTGACAGTGTCGTCGTCTTTTTCACTCTGCTAAGTGTTTATCTGATGAGCCAAAAGAAAATGTTTCGAAGCGCCTGGCTCGCACTTGCACTCGCAACACTTACGAAGTTGTTCCCAATCGTACTCATACCTTTATTTTTTAAATTCGATCGCCAGAGGAAGTTAAACATTCTATTATTTCTGCTATTAATTCTGAGTTTCTATCTGCCTTTTTCCGGGGGAAAGTTGTTGTTCGGCGGAACAAAGGCTTACGCTGCCTACTGGCAATTCAATGCCAGCTTTTATCATATAGTAAATTTCATCTTTGAATCATTCGACCTTCCTAAATCTGCACCAAGGTTGTTGATCGGAGCTTTCTTTATTCTTTTCGCCGTTTGGCAGACGACAATAACACGTCTGTATTCCGAGATGCCCTTGGCCTCGCTAAATATAATCGGCGCTCTTCTAGTAGTTTCCCCAGTGGTTGATGCTTGGTACGTTCTTTGGGTATTACCATTTGCAGTACTCACTTCGCATACACCATGGATCTTGTTTTCATATCTCGTTGTGGCAAGCTATTCATGGTTTCACTCTAGGGAGCTAGCCCCGTATTTTAGATTGGCAGAATATGGGATGTTTTTTGGAATATATACGTGGTGGTATTTAAAAAAACAGCGCAGTACGCGGGGTTTATATGATTAAAAATTTCTGTTTCTGTGTAGTTTTGCTTTTTACATCAGGTAGTTTTGGCAAATCACAAAATCTAAGCGCGATAAATTCGATGTTTGAAAATTATCAAAAGAGTTTTAAGTCGGTCACAACCGTAGATCCCGCAGATCCAGCTTTAAATTTCAAAGAGTTCGTAATCGTGGATGCTCGAGAGAGTTATGAACGAGAAGTTTCATATATTCCGGACTCCATTTCCAAAGCCGAGTTCGACCAAAAGAGGTCTGCTTATAAAAAAAATAAAATTCTAGTTTACTGTACCATTGGATATCGGAGCGGAAGGTTGGCAAATGACCTAAAGAACGCCGGAATGGATGCATACAATCTAAAAGGTGGCATTCTACTTTGGATTCACAGTGGGCGAGGCTTAATAAACAAAAGCGGAGTGAGCAAATCTGTTCATGTATTTGGCAAAAAATGGAATTTGGTGCCGCCAGGATGGACAGCCATTTGGTAAAGAGCTTCAACTAATGTTTCATTCCTCCCACTTTAAGTTCTTATATTTAAAATTGGCGTTAAGGGCAGGTTTAACAATTTGAAAATAGGGCGAGAGGTCAAAATCACGTGGTGCAAAAAGGCTATGATGTCGAATGTGTAAGGCTTCTGTAATGTCAGAACTTGGTGAATTCTTATGAATAACAATTGGAAGAATTGGATAACGAACCGATTGAAAAGCCTCGGCGATTAAAGTGGAACAAATGGACCGCGTGGGTTTTCCACTGCCAAGGGCAAGCAATCGTCTTCGCCATCGCGTAGGAACTGGCGGCGTTGGTAGCAAATAACGAGCTAAATCAATGACGTTTTTCAAATCATATGAGTTGCCTAAACGAGACATCATAAAATCTACGACCTTCCTGCAATCATCAGTTGATAAACCAACAGGGCGGCAGATTCTAGTTTGAAGAGTACAATATTTACTTAACGGAACCGTCACAACGCCCCTTTGTACGTCTGCCTCAATTAATGTCAGTGGCTCAGCCGTCTCATTACCGTTTTTCGGGTTGTTACCGACAAAAATAGCAGCGTGCGACCATGTAGATTGAGTTATATATTTGATAGCAACGCTAATACGCAAATTTCCCTCTACTAACAAAATGTCCCCGGGCAAAAGGATTTCGGCAAGTTCCTTTTCCGTGTAGATTACTGTGGCAACATGTCCTGAAATGGGCATGCTCAAGTATCTTGCAATCCATTGTCCAAAAAATGTAAGTAGCCTAGATATCATATTGCATCACTTACACGTTTCTTCGTAGTTTTCCTCGATCTCAAGGCCCATCGCATGAGCACAGCGATTTACAAAGTTGAAATAGGCGACGACCATGACTGCATGTTGCCATTGAGGCTCAGTAAACCCAGCCTCAAGAAATACCTTATGAATAGGATTCGCCTTCCAAGGCTCTCTTGTAAGCACTTCACTTAATTGGTCCATTGCTTTTTGACGGACTGTAGATACTTGTGTCAGATCACTGTTTTTTAAGGCAGCCTCATGATGACCGATGCAGTAGGGGCACCGATTTGCTTTGCTGGTTTGCACTGCCAAGTATTCACGTTCGAATCGATTCAACGGCAATTTATCAGCTAGAATAATTTGTTTATAAAAGGTGTAGTGAGCGAGAATCCCTTGAGGGAAAAGTTCGAATGCTGAGTGGATCTTGGCCACTCCGCCACGCTCTTTATGTATAAGTCCGAATATAAAATCAAAATCCAAATTACGCCCCCTTGAAAGCCTCGTCAATTGGCGTACCCGCAATATGATTCACATAATTGCTTAGCGTCTTTTGAGTAACTCCCAAAATGACCGCTAAAAGTTGAGATTGGTTATAGCCGGCATCAAAGAATTTTTGTCGAAGCACTTCTGGCACCCAGCCACGCTCTTTCACCATTGCGGCAGTCAATTCTCGTAGAGTCTGGAGTTTCGAGTCGGTCAATGATTGGCCACTTTTAACGCTTGCTACGATTTCGGGACTGACTTGCTGCATTTTTGCAATTGCCGTGTGTGCAGCTAGACAGTATTCGCATTTATTTTCAGAACTAACAGTGAGTAGGACAATTTGCTGCTCTGTTACTGTTAAACCACTTCTACCAAATGCATCAGAAAGTGCGAAATAACTTTTCACGACTTCTGGGTTCTCTGCCATAACAGCGGCAAGATTTGGTACCATACCAAAGGCGGCCTTAACGCCCT
>JBFWOZ010000091.1:0-3298 GCA_050250255.1 Bdellovibrionales bacterium
TAGACCGTCAGCTCTAAAATACGGTGTTCGCATTGTTGCCGCCATGATTCCAATAAGCTTTTTTCTAATTTGGTTTCAACCCCTTATGTTCGTCACTTGGTTTCATCTGCTCTTTATTGGCTGCTTCGGCATGATCACTTTCGCTGTCGCCACTCGTGTGACGTTAGCGCATGGATCTTACTCCATTGATCTTGAGATGAAATCACCAGCTTTGTGGTGCCTCGTAACATTTCTAGTTTTGGGGATTGTCTCTAGAGTTTTGTATGGCTTTTCTGATGGCCTATGGAAAACGAGCTATCTCCATTTGGCTGCGACCTTCTGGATTCTCGCTGTCGGAAGCTGGTGTTGGACGTTTTTGCCGAGGATTTTTAAACCAGGCCCGCAAGCTAAACCCTCTTGTTAAAGGACATGCAAAATGCGCTTAACAGATCATACTGATTATTCGCTAAGAGTGCTCATGTACTTAAATGAGCAGAAAAGGCTCGTCACTTTGAATGAGCTTTCGGAAAAAGTTGGGGTGTCGAAAAATAACCTAATCAAAGTCTCGAACCAACTCGCTAAATTAGATTTTATTGAGACATCCCGAGGGAGAACCGGCGGCCTAGTGATCAAGGATGAAACGGGGCGCCGAAGTCTTAAGGACATCATAATGAAGACAGAGCCTTCTTTTTATATCGCCCAATGCTTTTCTGGTCAGAATTGTGAATGTCTCTATCGAAGCCGTTGCTCGCTAAAAAGGAGCCTTTCTGATGCGTTGCATGCATTTCTGAATTCTCTGTCTCAGACAACGCTAAACGATGTGACACCTATTTCAAATAAAACTAATATTAACAACAACCTGAAGGAGATCCTATGAAATCAAAATCACACAAACTTATGGCTATTGCAGCTAGCGTGTTTTTCACGCTGTTGATGGCATCCGCTGCTGAAGCAGCAAGTTTAACTATTGCTCCAAAAGGTGAGCAGCTGTTGTTCGATAAAACAGCTCTCACTGTGAAAGCGGGAGAGAAAGTAAAGCTCACTCTCAACAACACTTCGGGAATGCAGCATAACTGGGTATTAGTTATGCCGGGCACCGCTGATAAAATTGCGCAAGATAGTATCACTGCTGGCGCTGCAAAAGGTTGGCTTGCACTCGGACCGAATGTACTTGCCCATACAAAACTCGTAGATCCCAAAAAAAGCGACACGATTGAGTTCGTGGCTCCTACAAAACCTGGTGATTATCCATTTGTTTGTACATTTCCAGGCCATGCGATGACGATGAAGGGCATTTTAACTGTAAAATAATTTCTACGATGAGGTAGGGGGAGCTTAAGAATGAAAAAAAAATCTTTAATAACATTGGTGGCTGTAGCAATTGGCGTTTTCGCAACCGTTGCTTTGGTTTCTTGTTTCGACAGAAGCACTGGTGGTAAGTGGGAAGCCTCTTCTGCCAAGGTTGCTGCCGACGATATCGATCTCGATAAGCTTCCTAAAGAAACATTCAAGCTCCTTCCACCACCTCAAGTTCCACCACCAATTACCAGAAAAACGCCCGCACGTGTTGCTATCGAAGTTGAAGTTCGTGAAACGATAATGAAGCTTTCTGATGGTGTGGATTACACTTTTTGGACTTTCGGCGGAACTGTTCCAGGGCCGATGCTCAGAATCCGGGTCGGCGATTACGTCGACTTTACTTTGGCGAATCACCCTTCTAATAAAGTTCCGCACAATATCGATCTTCACGCAGTCACGGGTCAGGGAGGCGGCGCCGAGGGATCATTCACGGCTCCGGGACACAAATCCACTTTCTCTTTTAGAGCGCTAAACCCCGGACTTTATATTTACCACTGCGCGACCGCTCCTGTCGGTATGCATGTGGGCAATGGCATGTACGGCTTAATTCTTGTTGAGCCCGAAGAGGGACTGCCAAAAGTCGACCGCGAGTACTACGTCGTTCAGGGCGAGTTCTACACCAAAGGCAAATTTGGCGAGAGAGGCCTTCAATCGTTTGATATGGAAAAAGCGATTCGCGAGCAGCCCGAATATGTCGTTTTTAATGGTGCGGTTGGCGCAATTGCAGGAGAGCAATCTCTAAAAGCGGACATAGGACAAACAGTGAGGCTTTTTGTCGGTAACGGTGGCCCCGGTCTTATTTCCTCTTTCCATGTCATTGGAGAAATTTTTGATCACGTCTATCAAGAGGGCGGCATCATCCCGAATCAAAAAAATGTCCAAACTACTATTGTACCGGCAGGCGGCGCCGCAACGGTTGATTTCAAAGTGGACGGTCCTGGAAATCTAATTCTGGTGGACCACTCTCTCTTTCGCGCTTTCAACAAAGGCGCAATTGGCATGTTAAAAGTTGAAGGAGAAAACAATCCAAGAATCTATACGGGAAAAACAGTAGATGCGATTTACCTTCCGGAAGGCCAAGCGATTCAGCCCATCTCAATGGATCAGAAAAAAGCTCCAGCACCGACAAATTTCGAGGAGCGCATGAAGGCCGGAGCTATTGTCTACAAAACAAACTGCGCAGCCTGCCATCAAGAGAACGGTCAGGGTATTCCCAATGCATTCCCGCCCATTGCTAAGTCTGATTATTTAATGGCGGATAAAAAGCGCTCCATTAAAATCGTAAAGCATGGACTTGAAGGTGCAATTACCGTCAATGAGAAGACCTATAACAGCACTATGCCAGCCCTAGGTTTGTCGGATGACGACATTGCTAGCGTTTTAACATTCGTTCGAAATAGCTTCGGCAATAAGGGCGACGCAGTTACGGTCGATGAAGTGAAAAGTGTAAAATGAAATCTGTAACCTTCCTTCTATTTTTGGCTTTCTCCCTCAGCGCACTGGGGAAGGAAGTCAAATTAACGAGGGAAGTTTACGTTCCGGTGTTTCGTGATCCTGGTGAAACCGACGTGGCGGTTGGACCGCTCTTCATTGATGAGACTCCGGTTACGAATCAAGAATTTCTCTCATTTATTAAAAAGCATCCTCAGTTCGCAAAATCAAAAATTCCAGCACTCTATGCCGATGGGGGATATCTTTCGCATTGGACTAGCGATACTGCATTTAAAAAATCCGAAGCCAATTTTCCTGTCACACACGTATCTTGGTTTGCCGCTAGAAAGTATTGCGCAGCCCAGGGAAAACGGCTCCCCACCATTGCTGAATGGGAGGTAGCGAGTGACTCGCAAAATCCAAAAATCGAGGCCAGACGTCTCGAATGGTATGCCGAGCCTGGGTCAAAACTAAGAAGTGGTGGTAAAGAACCCGGACATAATTTGGGCGGTATGGAGGCGCTCGGCCT
>JBFWOZ010000092.1:0-3270 GCA_050250255.1 Bdellovibrionales bacterium
GCTGTGTTTAGCTAATCCCTTAGGGTTTCGTTGATTTTGATATTGAAATATCAAGGCGCGACGACGAAGGACTGGCAAAGCCAATTCGTGGAGGAAGCAACGCTGGTATTTCAAAAGCAAAATCAACCCGGAGGGCGCATTTTATTTTCCTTTCTTCTTTGTTGCTCGTCGTCGACATAACAACCAGTATGTCTCCTCCTCGTCGCCTCGAAGAAAGGAAAATAAAATGCGCGAGACCCTAAGGGATTAGCTAAACACAGCCCACCCATTAGAAATTTTTAGTTGGCCCTGGACACCATTTTCGATAATCTAAGAGTAGATCTTCTTAGGTCTGGGAGGGGGGTGGTAAGATGAATGCTGTAATAAAACAGTGTTGTAATCTTACGCCGGAGGTGACCGCTTATTAGCGCCACCTCCGGCGTAGTCGTTGAATGCCTTTAGAGGCAGGAAACTCTGGCGGAGAACTTCGGTTCTCCGCCTTTTTTTTGTGAAATGGATTGTCAATTCACATCAAGCATTGATTAAACGCTCAAAAAGCCCCACCCTTTTGCCATGTCAACAGGTCTCATACTTCTTAGCTGGGTCGAATACGGTATTCTTGGGTTAATGCTTGGGCTTTCCATATGGTCTGTAGCCATCATGATTGAGCGGCGACAGTTCTTTCTTTCTCAAAAATCAAGTGAAGGTTCAGAAAAAATTCGTGAAATGGTTCTCAAGCACGAGTGGAACGGACTTCTACAGTCGACAGGGCAAAAAAACACTCTCCTCGACTCTTCTCTACATCTCTTGGTCAGTCTTTTTCAAAAAGGCGAATTTCAATCCTCGGCTTCCATGGTAGAATCATTAGATCGAGCCTACCGTAGCCATATTAACAGCCAAAAAATAAAAATGGAAAAAGGCCTCGCCAATCTTGCCACTCTCGGTGCGAACGCTCCCTTTATTGGTCTTTTTGGTACGGTCCTAGGAATTATTCAGGCCTTCGCCGCTTTAGGATTTGAAAGTACCGGTACCGGAACTGTGATGTCAGGGATCTCTCGATCTCTCATCGCTACAGCAACGGGACTTTTTGTTGCGATTCCCGCGGTGATTGCTTTCAATTATTTTAGTAAGCGACTCAAAGAAATTTACGCAGAGACCGATTCACTCAAAGATCTTTTTATTTCACGTATTCTTACAAAATCGGAGTCCAATAGTGGCCGCGGAACCACAAAGTAATTCAGAATCCGATTTCATGTCTTCTATCAACGTCACCCCATTTGTGGACGTGGTGTTGGTGTTACTTGTCATTTTCATGGTGACTGCTCCTATTCTTGTGAAAGATGCGATTGGTTTGAAACTTCCAAAAACAGAATCTGGAGATGGCAAAACACTTCAGACCTTAGGAGTCGCCGTAAATCGACAGGGCCAGTTTTTAGTCAACGGCACTCTCACAACGGATGAGGCTCTGAAAACTCAAGCTCAAGAAGCCTTGCGTGCCGACCCTGAAGCTCAAGCGATCATCAGTGCCGATACAGATGTTCCTTACGGACGGGTTGTCAAAGCGATTGATCTTATCAAATCAGTAGGACTCAACCGTTTCGCCATACAAGTGGAAAGAGAAAACCCTTGAGCTTAAGGACTTTTTCCGAAAAGCCCGTACTCACTTCCACTTTGATTCACGGAAGTTTTTTGTTACTTCTTGCCCTCATTTTACTTTGGAAGCCACGCACACGTTTCGTCACTGACCTTGAAGTTTTCGAAGTTCCCGTACAAAGCACACAACCTCTTACGATCGAAGAAGCAAAACCGAAGCTTCAGGAGGAAACTCCTCGTAAAGCCATCTTTGGTGTCACAAAAAAATCCCATACAGATTCCACTTCAGACATCGCATTGAAAGCAGGAAACACCGTTGCGAAAACTCCCGATCTTGAAAAATTAAATCCCGAAGATGAAACCGCACTCCCTATCCCTACCGATGAATTCTTAGTTTCCGATATGCCAAAATTAAAATCAGAAGTGCGTATCCCCTACCCGACTGAGGCGAAACAAGCAGGCATTCAAGGTCCCGTGGTTCTTAATCTTTTGATCGATGCAACCGGCTCAGTACGCGAAGTTCAATTAGTGCAAGGCCCTGGTTACGGACTCAATGAAGCGGCGCTCGAAGCTCTGAAACAATTTAAATTTGAGCCCGCAAAAGTGCAGAATAATCCTGTCGCCGTCAGGATTCGTTATACTTATCGCTTTGTACTTGAGCGCTAACGGGTGGAACCAATTGCACACGCAGGAAATTTTAACACTTCACCACCTCCGCAGCGGAGCCGAATAAGTTAAGTTGATCACAACCTCTTTTGAGTTTTGCAATCCTTTCTGTTGCTAACTTGCGAGTCATCCATCCCTGTCTGTGACTTTTGAAAGTTGGCTCATCCCTGAGCCAATCCCTAACGGGACAAGCTTTCAAAACTTCTATGGCGAGATCGCTGCTTTAAATTATTAAACAAAAGTTATTAGTCACTTTCTGCTAGTTTATAAGCATCAAGCACAGATTTAAGCTACATGAGTGTCTGATTTTTCAAGTCCCACATTAATTTGTTATGGTTTGAACAAAGAAGCCTGAGATTTTTTAACTCGGTCTTTCCACCTAGCGCTAGCGGTTTGATATGATCAAATTGAAGATAGTGCCTACTTCCACAGATACGACCCGTCTGAGTGTTTTTGTACTGACAGACTTGATCCCGATGGATGATCGTAGTTTTAATAGCTTTAGGAATATAACGAGCTGACGAAACTTTTTGAAGGCGTTCACTCCGCTGCGGAGGCAGTGGTGCGTTATGCTTTTGAATGAGTAGATCGAGCCCCATTTCAAATATCTGCGACATTGAAAGGTTTTGATGAGAAAACTTTGCTTGAAGGCTTTTTAATTTTTCTTGGCCCGATTTATCTAAAGTAAATCGAACTTCTGTGTGTTCTTTATCGAGTAGTCTTAGTTTCTCTTCGGGAATAGATAAAGGAGCGAAAGCTAAAAGAACTCGTTCTGATTCTTGAGAAGTTTTATTTTCTAATTGAGTTAAAATCTCTCTTTTCGAATTTGTATCGAGTCTTTGCTGACGAAAGTGCGTCTGCGCTTTGCTAATGACGGAAAGATTTAAAACTCCCGTTTTAATTTTCTCTGATCTTCCCCCCTTTGGATGGACACGTTTTTAAGAAAAACTAGCCAAGAAAAGGGAGAATTTTATGGCACTTAGGTCTTACTCGAAATATTCTGATGACTTTAAAAGTCAGGCCGTTCGGTTG
>JBFWOZ010000093.1:0-3167 GCA_050250255.1 Bdellovibrionales bacterium
GAAAGAATCGATAAAGCCAATGAATTTGAAAAGCTAGCCTCCGAAATGCACCTGACTTCAATGGGATAAGCTCCGTCCCTCCATTTTTTTAGTGACGTTATGGTCCACTCTGACTATAACGGCCCTAAATAACTTTCTCGGGGGTTTTATGAAAATGGTTTTTATATTGAGCTTTTTGTTTGCTTTATCTGCGCAGGCAAACAACATCGTATGTAAAGTTGAGGTTCAGGAAGAGTCGGAATTTATTAAAGGCAGCATCATTTTTTCTCCACTCGCAAATGGAAAATATAAAGGTATGGCCAAATGGGAATTACCCGAATCTGGCGAGGTCGAATTAGGAGTAGGTTCGAAGATGGACGGGACAAACGATAGTGAATTAAAAGAAGCTTGCCCTTGGGTAGAAAATCAAACCGAAACTCTCTTTTGTAATAAAGTAAAAACAATCACCGTGATCTCCACACCAGATGAGAGTGGCGACAGTAACGATAGCGGAATTGTTGAATATAAAGATGTCAGAGGCGTTACCTTGGGTTCTCTCGGCAAAATCGGATGGTTTCTCGCCGCCTGCAGTCCCCCACCTCTTTAAGCCTCTTCCTCTTCGAGGTCGTCTTCACCTGGCGTACCTAGTCCATACTTATCCACTCGGTATCTCATAGAACGAAATGTGATGCCGAGGATTTTGGCAGCTCTCTTCTTCACACCATTGGCTTTATGAATCGCTTTAATAAGAAGCTCCTTCTCGATTTGGCCAATGATTTTTTCAAGATCAATTCCTTCATCAGAAATTTCAATCTCGTGGCTTGAAGCCATCTTGCGACCCGAAGGAGTATTGACGAATGGAGGTAAACTTTCTGGAAGAATTGTAGAGCCACCCTCTAAAGCCACCGTACGCTCAATAATATTCTCTAATTCGCGAACGTTTCCTGGATAGTCGTATTTTTGAAGCATGGCCATGGCTTCATCGCTGATGCCTGTCACCGCTTTAGTGAAACGATCCGAGTATTTTTTAAGAAAGTGTTTTGCAAGAAGAGGGATATCCTCTTTACGATCTCGAAGTGAAGGCGCCTTAATAGCAATCACATTCAGGCGATAATAAAGGTCTTCGCGGAACGTTCCTTGCTTCACCATGTCTTCAAGATTTCGGTTGGTTGCCGCAATAATTCGTACATCTACTTTACGGTCATCCGTTGCGCCAACTCTACGGATCACGCGTTCTTGGAGGGCGCGGAGTAGCTTTACTTGAATGGAAAGCGGGAGCTCCCCAACTTCATCCAGAAATAAAGAACCACCATCAGCAACTTCAAAAAGGCCGGATTTATCTACGATCGCGCCTGTAAATGACCCTTTTTTATGGCCAAACATTTCTGATTCCATAAGTGTTTCAGGAATCGCACCACAGTTTACGGTGACAAACGGACGATCTTTTAAAGGTCCATTGTAGTGAATAGCTTTCGCAATCATCTCTTTACCTGTACCGCTCTCACCACCAACAAGAACGTTAGTTGGTGATTGAGCTACGCGTTTAATCAAATCATAAATTCGGTGCATAGCTTCAGAATTACCGACCAAATTTTGAAAACTGTATTCCTTCTTTAGTTCTTTCTTAAGACCACGGTTTTCAATTTCTAAATTTCGGCTCGTGAGTGCGTTCGCAAGGTTAATTCTGACTTCATCAATCTTAAATGGCTTTGTCAGATAATCGTAGGCACCGCTTTTCATCGCCTCTACAGCGGTTTCTGTAGTGCCAAAAGCAGTGATAATCATAAAAAGGAGGTCAGGATAATTTTCTCGAACATGTTTTAAGAGCTCAAGGCCTGTTACATGCGGCATTTGCATGTCGGAGATCACCATATCAAAAGTTTTTTTCTTAAGGATATCAATCGCCTTTTGACCATCTTCAACACAGGTTACTTCATAACCTTCTTTGCGAAGCATGATATCTAAAAATTCTCGGATTGATTCTTCATCATCAACTACCAAGATACGTGACTTCATGGTGTCTCCATTTTAAATGCTTATCTTTAGGCTCTCTTTTTGACCTCAGGAGTGTCAAGTTGTGTGAATTCTAAGATGAATTCTGTACCTCGACCCTCTTCGCTCTCGACAAAGATCCTGGCGTCATGATGTTCAATTATTTTATGAACAGTCGCTAGCCCGAGACCTGTTCCCTTTGCTTTTGTCGTGTAAAAAGGCTCAAAAATTCTTTTCAATGCTTTTTGGCTCATTCCCACACCATTATCACGAACTCTCGCAAAGATATGTCCTGCTTCGTAATTAGTCTCAATCACAATTTTAGGTTCGCTCACTTTTTCAACCGCATGACCCGCATTAATGAGGAGATTGTAAAACACCTGTTTCAATTGATCTCGATTACCAAGAATCGGTCTGTTTGCATTAAGATTTTTTTGATATTGGATATGCGATCGCTCAGGAAGCGAAGTCGTGTTCATTCGCACAATCTCAATCACCTCCGATAAGAGTTGATCGAGATTGACGCTATCTTGCACAGGCTGTTCGGGTCTTACAAAATCAAGGAAATCGGTAATTAAACGATTGAGCCGGTCAATTTCTTTTAGAGCAATGGACATGAGGCGGTACTCTTCACTGCCCTCTCCATGCGTTGTTGCACGTAAGAGCTGCAGGCTACCACTAATGCCCGTGAGAGGATTACGAATCTCGTGGGCAATCCCTGCGGCCAACTGGCCAACCGCAGCCATCTTCTCCGACATTTGCATGTTTCGCTCAAGGCGCTTGATCTGTGTTAAATCTTGAAAAATCAAAATGTAGCCTGAAATATTTTTCTCTGAACGTAAAGGCGAGACACTAAAACCTAAAAGAACCTTTTCGTCTCTTTGATTCATCATGGACATTTCAAATCGATCGACACGTGCCACGGTTGTGTCGACTTGAATAAATCTTTTAAGCTCAGGTAAGTATTGAAAAATATTTTTCCCTACAACATGAGTTAGCCCTAAAATGTTCTCAGCAGACTTATTCATGACCAAAATTTTGCCTTCAGCATCGGTCGTCAATAAACCTGATGTAACGTTCTCAATAATTAATTGATTCAAATTTTGAAGTTGCTGTAAGTCGCGACGTTTCGCTACAAGCTCTATGCCCATAAACTGCAATTGCTCATTAAGGTATCCACTCAGTATAGCAACAGT
>JBFWOZ010000094.1:0-3063 GCA_050250255.1 Bdellovibrionales bacterium
CCCTCATCCACGACTCCGATCAGTTCTTTCTGCGCACTATCGGCAAAAACAGGAACCTGAGAGACACTGTTGTCTTTAAGAAGACGAATCACATCAATCACTCTTGCGGCGTTGGTAGTGCTGATAATTTCCTGCGAAGCTTTAAGGTCTCGCACAAGATTTCCTACAGTTTTCAAATCCATCGGCGAGCTTAAAAAACCCACTTCTTTCATCCAAATGTCGTTGAAAGCTTTGCTTAAATAACGTGAGCCGCTGTCTGGCAAGAGAACGACAACATTTTTCTTCTCTTTGATTTTTTCCATGTATTTCACAGCGCCAGCAAGAGCCGAGCCCGCTGAAGGCCCAACAAAGAGGCCCTCTTTACTTAAAAGGTCACGACACATTAAAAAAGACTCACGATCTTCTACCTGTACGATTTCATCAAAGTATTTAAAGTGCATGTTATCAGGCATCATATCTTCGCCGATTCCTTCCACCTTATATGGACGCGGTTTCTCACGAATTTCTTTATGATAAAAAAGATCGTAAAGAATGCTGCCGACAGGGTCGATCGCAATAATTTTGATATTGGGATTTTTTTCTTTTAAGAAACGAGCCGTTCCAGAAAGAGTTCCTCCCGTACCAGCACCGGCCACAAAGACATCAACTTTTCCCTCTGTTTGTTCCCAAATTTCTGGGCCCGTCGTACGGTAGTGCGTCTCGGGATTGTCTGGATTGTGGTATTGGTTCGCGTAAAAACTATTAGGAGTAATCTCCACTAATTTTTTAGCTACCGAGTAATGACTGCGCGGATCTTCCGGCTCGACCGCAGTAGGAGTGATCACAACTTTCGCGCCAAATCCACGAAGGGTGTTGATCTTTTCGGTACTCATTTTGTCAGGCATAACAAAAACAGCTTTGTAACCTCTGACCGCCGCCACAATAGCGAGTCCCATTCCGGTGTTTCCCGAAGTCGCTTCGATGATTGTTCCGCCTGGTTTCAGGAGGCCACGTTTTTCTGCAGCATCAATGATAGCCACTGCGATGCGATCTTTTACGCTGCCACCAGGGTTAAAAAATTCAACTTTTGCGTAGTAATTGTGCGTTTGTTGAGGTACGCAGCGGTTGAGTCGTACAAGTGGCGTCTCACCGACTGTTTCCAAAATGTTATTATAGATATTCTTCACGGCGACACCTCTTTGTCTTTTTGCGGCTTACCTTTAGGCTGCTGATCTTTTTGTGATGCATTTTCCTCAATAGGAGGATGAAGTTTCAAGAGAACTTTGTTGATTCTTTCTATGGGATCTGTGGAGTAGGGAAGATGCAAATTTCTCATCAAATCTTTCACCAAAGACTCATTCGGCTTATCCTTCATGAGTTCATCGACCAAGAGATTCAAATCTTCAATTTTATTGCGTGACGTCATGGAACTGTTCCCTTCCCGCAGAGATGGGCTGAATAAATCATCAAACAGGTGAAAGCGTCAACCTGGGAGGGTGTTTGTGGCAGGAACTTAGAAGAAATTTTCCTCTGTTAATACAAGTGTCTGGCCGTTTTTGAGCTCTAACGAAAGTTGCCCCTGATCGGTGGCCGTCGTCCACGTTAAAATATGTAAGCCCGGATTGAGTTCTTGAACATGCAGAGGAGAATAACCAAGAGGTTTATGGTCTAAAGCCACCTGAATCCATCGATGGCTACGAATTTCTAAAGCGGCCGTCCCTCTTTGAATAATTGAAGACTCTGATGTTGAAAAAAGAAGCAAAAGAGAGAAACACAGGGCTCGAACTAAATAGGGACAAAACATCTGCCAGCTGAGCCAATCTCGCATATTGATTTTCGTCATGCTTACGACAGATCTTGATGAAGACGCCGCCTTTATATGCTCTACTTTTTTTGCTAGGCCTTGAATGGTTTTTTCGTTTTTAATGGGTGGATTCACTTTTCGCTGGTTGGGATCTCGATGAAGCAGACCTTGTCCCTCCTCCATCAATGCTCGCTCATGCCAGTAACTCGACCCCAAAGAGAAGCCTACGAAGCCTTGTTTGAGATCTTGTAAAATACGACCTAGAGCATAGAGATCATCAGCAATCGTAGGTGGCTTCCCCTTCCATCTTTCTGGGGAAAGAAACTGTAAAGTTCCATAAGGAACCACATTCTCGCTATAAGAATCTCGCCAGCGTGAAAGTCCAAAATCTATTAACCTTACGCAACCCTGAGTATCGATAAGAATATTGTTAAGACTTAAATCTCCATGACAAAGACCTTGCGCCTCTAAGTCATGTAAACCTGCCAGCACCTGACGTTGAATTTCTAATAATTCTTCTTCAGAAAGACCAAAAGACATGTTGGCAAGACTCACACCCTCTACCCATTCCATGAGCATGGCCGGTCCTTCGGCAAATGACTCCCATCCAAACAAAGAAACACAATAAGAAGACTTCACACACAAAAGATTTTCGACTTCATTTTTGAAGATAGAGAGATGATTGGGAGATTTAAAAATTTTCAATGCGATCGTTTGGGAAATGAGGCTCTGAGAATCCCGCCTTTGCGCTCGATAGACGGTTCCGGTCGCACCTTCTCCAATGAGTTCTTCCAAGACAATTTCATTTTGAGAAATGAGGGCTTTTGGGCTCATAACCATGAACGTTGCAAAAATAAACCCTAATGAGTTCGAAAGAAAAGCGAAGCACGGTCACTATCGAATGCCTGATAGATCAATCGCTTCTTAATTCCAAGAATTTGGTTTCGACAAAAAGAACTTACATGAGATTTTGTCAGGGCTTTTAGCCTTACATCTTTGAGGCTTTGAATGTCATGAGCCCCTTCTTCACAATAGCGATCCAGCATCTGTTCTAATTGGTGCAAGGATTGATGGCTTTTGGTTTTCTTTTGATGATTGAGATATTCGTAACATTTGGTGGGTAAGGATTTACTTTCCAACTGACTTCGACAAAGACTCTCTGTCCACGCCAGCTCTTCTGCAGCATGAAGTCGCTTCAACATCTCCGTAGTTGATTTGGAGTGCATAAGTGCACGCGCCTTTTCTTGATCTGCAGAGAAGGAGCTCACATTGGCAGAGAC
>JBFWOZ010000095.1:0-2904 GCA_050250255.1 Bdellovibrionales bacterium
TATTTCACGGAAAACTTATTTTCGGCTCGACAAATTCGGTTGAAGGATATTCTGGGTCAAGGCGAAGATATGTGGAATGCGACCCTTCCTAACGGACCACCCCTTGTTGGATATGCACGAAGCGTTCTTTTGGAAGATGTGGAAGGGCGACCTGTCGACCGAGTTGCGGTGATCTCTTTTATTAATGCCGAAAAAATTCTTAAAACCATTTCGAGCGCCGAAATGAGCCAGGTATTTATCACCTCTCAAAGCGGAGAAATCCTTGTTCATCGTGATGCTTCCCAAATGGCTTCGGCTTTCAATATTAGAGAAAATCCCATTTACCAAAAAGCTTTTGAAAGCCCTTTAAAGACGAGTGTAGTGCAAACCCAATTTCAAGGCGAAGAAATATTAGGAGCCTTCTCTAAAATTGCCGGCGGTCGTATCTATATATTAGCCCAGTCAGACGGACGTAAAGCTTTTGCGGTTGTTCGTGATTTAATGAGACGTTCCCTCATTTTTTCTCTGATTGTATTGACGATCGCATTTTTGGCGGCCGTTTTATTCTCTAAAACACTAACACGCCCTCTCGAAACGCTTACGGAGGCGATGGGCCGAGTGGGTGATGGGGATTTAGAGACACAAATTATCTTAAAAACGAAAGATGAAATTGGATTTCTCGCCACTTCTTTTAATAACATGCTTCTCGATCTTCAAAAATCGAGACAAGAGCTTGTCGATATCAATTTAGAACTCGAAGACAAAGTGAAAGAGCGAACAATCCAACTAGAAAAGCAAAATCAGGCTGTCAAAGAAGCTCAGGAAGCACTTATAAAGACAACGCGACTTGCTTCGGTGGGAGAGATCGCTGGCCGTGCGGCTCATGAAGTTCTCAATCCATTGACAAGCTTAATGGCTCGTTTAGAGAAGGTTCAAAAACGCATTTCGCAACAACAGCAATCTCAATTTCAAATCGTTAACGACATCTGCAAAGCTTGGGAAACTGATCACGCTGAAGGAGGTTTTCAGCGGCTCATTGAAAATTGGCAAAAGCCGTCTTCAGTACAACCAGGTGCAGATTTGTGGAGAGAAGATTTAGGAAACCTTCAGGCAAGTGCACAGACATGGAAGAGCGAAATGGATGGCTTGCTTAAAGATACACAATTTTTAATGAACGAGAGTCAACGAATTAATAAAATCGTGGGCGGCATGCGCTCTTTGAGCGTTGTGCGTACAAGTCATGAAACGAAGTCAGTGATGGATCTTCTGACAAAGTGCCACGACATTATGGCAGATTTGATGGATCGTCATTCTATAAAGTTTGATGTGGAGACGATCCACCCCTCTATTAAAATTCGTATTGATCAGGATGAATTTATTCAAAGTTTAACGAATCTTCTCAGGAACTCACAGCAATCCGTTTTGATGGCGCAATCTCAGCGCACAAAGCATGAAGGGCAAATTCGCATCTCTGCACGCACGACAGAAGCAGGTCTGCTAGAGCTTTTGATTGAAGATAACGGAGTCGGAATTGATCGAGAGGATACATCGAAACTTTTCGAAACACAGTTCTCAACAAAATCTAAAGAAGAGGGAACCGGTCTTGGTCTGAGTATTAGCCGTCGTTTTTTAAGAGCGGCGGGCGGAGATATTGAATTAACAGAGTCTGAACCTTTTGTTAGCACAGTTTTTCGAGTGCAATTACCAATTGTTCACACCCAGGAGTCGGCTGCATGAAAGCCTTTAAGAAAAAAGATTTGAATGTCGCTCAAGATAACGAAACTTATCTTGATTACAAAATGAACTATCGTGTCCTTGTGGTGGAAGACGAACCTCAAATTCTTGAAAGCTACAAAGAGATTTTGTCTTCAGGCACAGTCGTTCCGTTGAGGAAAAGTAGTCGCTCTCAGGAGCAGGCAAGTGTGCCTGCGCACTATCCATTTGAAGTCACGCTCGTAAAAAATGCACAGGAAGCACTTGCAGCGGTTCACGAATCGATCAAAAAAGATCGTCCTTTTGCAATGGGCTTCTTTGATGTGCTTTTAGGCTCAGGTATGGACGGCATCGAACTTGTGAGAAATATTTTTGGCCTAGATCCAAACCTCAACGCGATCTTTGTAACGGCTTATCAGGACCGAAGCGTAGATTCGATCAATGAATTTTTGGGGCATGAGAACGCAGATCGCTGGAGCTATCTCAATAAGCCTTTTTCCGAGGGTGAAATCACTCAAAAAGCACGGCAGTCCGTCAGCTTATGGAATTTAAAAAAGATCAAGTCCCTCCAAGATCAGAAGTTGTCTGAGACAGCTCGACGACTACACGAAGGGGAGCGTCTTCTTTCCGTTGCGGCGGTGGCCCGAGGGGTGGGACATGAGTTTGGGAATTTACTCACCCAAATTATGGGGCAAGCAGAGCTCGGTGCTCGTGGGAACGAACAGCGCAAAATGGAAGCCTTACGAGTTATTTTAAAAGCGTGTGATACGGCCAACCATGTTCTCGATCGTTTTAAAAATCTTTCTAAGCCAGTGAGTGCCGAGAAAAAGCAGATATGGCTTTTTGCTCCATTTTTAGAAGCCGTTGAACTCATGCAACATCAGTTTTCAACCAACAACGTAAAGCTCTGTCGCATTAAGGTAGATAAGTTTCAAGTCTTTGCTCACTCTTCATCTTTAGTGCAGGTTTTAGTGAATGTCTTCGTTAACGCTTTACATGCAATGGGTGGTGGCGGGCAGATTGATTTCTCTATCACGAACGAAGGTGAATTCGGCGTGATCTGCATTCGTGATTACGGCCCAGGAATTCCAGAAGCAATAGCAGATAAAATTTCACAACCATTTTTTACAACAAAGGGAGATAAAGGCACAGGTCTTGGTCTCTCTATTTGTCGAGAAATTATTGAAATTCATCACCATGGTGAGTTTTTGA